>DATJJP010000020.1:0-36370 GCA_035492075.1 Cyclobacteriaceae bacterium
AGTAACGTCAGCGCAGTAAAGGCCAGCGAAATCGACTTGAAAGAAAAAGTCGTAGCCATTCAGCGTGTAGCTAAAGTGGTGAAAGGTGGACGCCGATTCAGCTTCGCAGCGATTGTCGTAGTAGGCGATGGCAACGGAGTGGTAGGTTATGGATTGGGAAAAGCCAACGAAGTAACGGATGCGATCACAAAAGGAATTGATGACGCAAAGAAGCATTTGGTGAAAGTTCCAATCATTAAAGGAACTGTACCTCATGAGTCGCTTGGCAAATTCGGTGGTGGTTTTGTGTTGTTGAAGCCGGCTTCTCCCGGTACGGGTGTAATTGCCGGTGGTGCAATGCGTGCGGTGTTGGAGAGCGCAGGCGTTCACAACGTGTTGGCAAAATCAAAAGGTTCATCCAACCCTCACAACGTGGTGAAAGCTACCTTCAAAGCATTGACTACTATGCGCGATCCTCAAACCATCGCTCGCAATCGTGGAATATCATTGTCAAAAGTTTTTAACGGATAAGAGTTATGGCAAAAGTGAAGATTACCCAAATCCGTAGCACCATTAAAAGACCTGAAACCCAGTTGAGAACGATTCAGTCGTTGGGTCTTGGTAAAGTACATTCTTCTGTAGAAGTGGAGTACACACCGCAGATTCAGGGAATGGTGAAGAAAGTTAATCATTTAGTATCTGTAACCGCATTATAAGATGAAGCTGCACACACTGAAGCCGGCTGCCGGTTCGACAAAAACAAACAAGCGCCTTGGCCGTGGTCAGGGAAGTGGTGGTAGCACTGCCGGACGTGGCCACAAAGGTGCTCAGTCTCGTTCAGGATACCACAAAAAGTTCGGTTTCGAAGGCGGTCAGATGCCATTGCAGAGACGCGTTCCGAAATTTGGTTTTAAAAACAACTTTAAAGTTTATTTCAAACCGATCAACCTTGACGCTTTGGAAGAGCTTGTAAAGACGACCAATTCTACATCATTGAGCATTCAACTGATGCGCGATAATGGTATCGTGGGTAAGAATGACATGGTGAAAGTATTAGGTAGAGGTGAATTGAAGTCAAAAGTATCTGTCGAAGCACATGCTTTTTCAGCTACTGCAACTAAAGCAATTGAAACGGCTGGCGGCAACGTCACAATCGTGAAATAATGAAGCGTTTTATAACGACCATAAAGAACATTTTTTCAATTGAAGATCTCCGAGTGAGAATCCTCAATACGATCGGTTTCCTGATCATTTTCAGATTAGGTTCATACATCGTGTTGCCTGGAATCGACCCTAACAAACTCACGGGGAATTCAGGCGGGATTTTTGATCTGCTTAATACCTTCTTGGGTGGATCGTTTACGCGTGCTTCCATTTTTGCACTCGGAATCATGCCTTACATCTCTGCATCTATCGTAGTGCAGTTGTTGACGGTGGCAGTTCCTCACTTTACTAAACTTCAAAAGGAAGGCGAAAGCGGAAGAAAGAAATTGAATCAGTTCACTCGCGTATTGACCATTGTAATTACAGCGGCTCAATCATTCGGGTATTTGAAGTCAATTGTTAATCCAGAGGCGATCATTCAGCCCGGATTGTTCTACACGGTTTCTTCGATGATTATCATTGTTGCCGGAACGATGTTCTGTATGTGGTTGGGTGAGCGTATTACTGACAAAGGTATTGGTAACGGTATCTCCATGTTGATCATGATCGGTATTGTGTCTCGCTTCCCGGTAGCCATCCTTCAGGAAATTGAATCAAAAGGGTTGAATGGCTTGTTGTTGTTCATCATTGAAGTTCTCGCTTTGTTCTTCGTAGTGGTGGGAGTGATTGCGCTGACACAGGCGACACGAAAAATTCCGATCCAATACGCAAAGCAAGTGGTTGGAAACAAACTTTACGGTGGCAAGCGCGATTTCATTCCATTGAAATTGAACTCAGCGGGTGTAATGCCAATCATCTTCGCTCAAGCGTTGATGTTCATTCCTCCGTTGATGGCTAGCATCTGGAGAGACAGTGACCTTGGTGCCTATGTAGGAACTACGTTTGCAGATTTTACCTCATGGCAATACAACCTGTTGTTTGCTTCGTTGATTATCATTTTTACCTTCTTCTATACAGCGATCACGGTTCCTTCGAACGACATCGCTGACAACTTGAAGAGAAACGGTGGATTTGTACCTGGCATCAAACCGGGCAAACAAACAGCTGAATTTATAGACGGAATTTTATCGAAGATTACTTTGCCTGGCGCAATTTTCTTGGCGATGGTCGCTATCCTTCCTGCATTTGCTGTGAAGGCGGGGATCACGCAGAACTTCGCCTACTTCTATGGTGGTACTTCACTCCTCATTTTGGTGGGTGTGGTACTCGATACACTTCAACAGATTGAAAGTTATTTGTTGATGCGTCACTACGAAGGGATGATGAAATCCGGCAGGGTGAAAGGACGTTCTCAGTTTGCTGCGGCTTAAGTGGAATGATTCGCTATAAGTCGGCACAGGAAGTAGAGGTCATCAAAGAAAGCGCTCAGATTTTAGGAAAAGCGCACGGAGAAGTAGCCAAGGCGATTAAGCCCGGAGTGAAAACCAAGGACCTCGACAAAATTGCCGACGAATACATTCGCGATTGCGGAGGAACACCAAGTTTTAAAAACTATCATGGGTTTCCCGCTGCCTTGTGTATCTCAGTCAATGAGGTTGTGGTACATGGGTTTCCAAGTGGTTATGAGTTGAAAGAAACGGATATCATAACGGTGGATTGCGGGGTCAAATACAAGGGATTTCACAGTGACTCGGCCTACACTTATCCTCTGGAGGGTGCGAGCCAAGAAGTGTTGAAATTATTGGAGCGAACGCAAGAATCCCTCTATCTCGGCATCGAGCAAGCGAAGGCAGGGAATCGAATCGGAGACGTGAGCCATGCGGTGCAGAGCTACGTGGAACAGTTCGGTTACGGAGTGGTTCGCGAGTTGGTCGGCCATGGTGTAGGGAAGGACTTGCACGAAGAACCGGAGGTACCCAACTACGGTAAGAGAGGTAAGGGGCCGAAGATCATGCCGGGGATGGTGTTTGCCATCGAGCCGATGATCAATATGGGAACAAAAAATGTCGTCCAAGAAAAGGACGGCTGGACGATTAGAACAAGTGATCGCAAACCATCAGCTCACTTCGAGCACATGGTAGCGATCTTTGAGGATAGAACGGAAATAGTAACAACACACGAGTACATCGAAGAAAGTTATAAGTTCAAGTGGCGAAGCAAAAGAGCATAGAACAAGACGGAACAATACTCGAGGCTTTGTCCAATGCGATGTTTAAGGTGCAGTTGGAAAATGGCCACGAAGTGTTGGCTCATATTTCAGGAAAAATGAGGATGCATTACATCCGCATTTTGCCGGGAGATAAAGTAAGGCTGGAAATGTCCCCTTACGATTTGACAAAAGGAAGAATAACTTTTAGATATAAATAGGTCATGAAAGTAAGAGCATCAATTAAAAAGCGCAGCGCTGATTGCAAGATCATCAGACGCAAGGGCAAGTTGTATGTCATCAACAAGAAGAATCCAAGGTATAAACAAAGACAAGGATAATATATGGCACGTATAGCAGGTGTAGATATTCCGGACAACAAGCGAGGCGAAATCAGTCTCACTTACATTTTTGGACTTGGTCGTAGATCAGCCCAAAAAATTCTGACCCAAGCAAACGTGAATTGGGATAAGAAAGTGAAAGATTGGTCTGATGATGAATCAAACGCAGTTCGTGCAATCATTGCAGAGCAATTTCGCATTGAAGGTTCGTTGAAGTCTGAAATCCAATTGAGCATCAAGCGCTTGATGGATATCGGATGTTATCGCGGACTCCGCCATCGCAAAGGCCTTCCTGTGCGTGGACAAACTACGAAGAACAACGCTCGTACTCGCAAGGGTAAGCGTAAGACCGTAGCGAATAAAAAGAAAGCAACTAAAGGGTAATTGAAACAATAACACTTTTCGTATGGCACAAGCACCTGTAGCTGAAAAGAAGAAGGATAAAAGTAAAAAACGCACCGTAGTGGTTGAGGCGATTGGCCAAGCACACGTGCATGCAACCTTCAACAACATCATCATTTCTCTGACCAATAGCACGGGCCAAGTTGTGGCTTGGGCGTCAGCCGGAAAAATGGGGTTCAAAGGGTCGAAGAAAAACACTCCTTATGCGGCTCAGGTAGCAGCACAAGAAGCATCTTCCAAAGCTTTTGAACAAGGCTTGCGCAAGGTGGAAGTGTTCGTAAAAGGACCTGGTGCAGGTCGTGAATCAGCGATCCGCAGCATCGCTGCTTCAGGGATTGAAGTAATGCAGATCAATGACGTGACCCCGCTACCGCACAACGGTTGCCGTCCGCCTAAGAAAAGAAGAGTATAAGTGATTTACGGTTTTAGATTTACGATGGTAAGTCTAAGATCAAAAAAAGACAAAAAATTGAAAATTGATTGCCGATAAAGGAGAAACCGTAAATCGTCAATCGTAAATCAAAAATAGAAATGGCAAGATATACCGGCCCCAAAGTAAGAATCTCCAGAAAGTTCAACGAGCCTGTGATGGGCGAGAACAAAGCTCTGGCGAAAAAGAACTATGCGCCTGGCCAGCACGGAAAGACCAAAAAGAGAAAGCTTTCTGAATATGCAACTCAGTTGGCTGAAAAGCAGAAAGCCAAGTACATCTACGGAGTGCTTGAGCGTCAGTTTGAAAATACATTCGACAAGGCATCCCGCAAGAAAGGTGTGACCGGCGAAGTATTGCTTCAACTTTTGGAAGCCCGTCTTGACAACACTGTTTATCGTCTGGGTGTTGCGCCTACGCGCAGAGCGGCTCGTCAGTTGGTCGTGCACAAGCATATCCTTGTGAATGGTGATGTGGTGAACATCCCTTCATTTACACTTAGAGCAGGGGATAAAGTAGCAGTGCGCGAAAAATCGAAATCTTTAGAAGCAATCAATAACTCTCTTTCAATTCAAGGTGTCAAGAAGTACAACTGGTTGGAGTGGGACGCGAAAGAATTGGAAGGTAAATTGATCAACCTTCCGCCTCGGGAAGATATTCCTGAAAACATCAACGAACAGTTGATCGTTGAATTGTACTCGAAGTAATCTCGCTAGCTACGCTGTCGATATTGCACTTTGAGATTGATCATTAAAAAGAAATAAAAAAGTAAGAAGCCTATGTCAATACTAGCATTTCAAATGCCCGATAAGGTGGTAATGGAAAAGTCGGATGACTTCCACGGCCTGTTCACCTTCAAACCTTTGGAAAAAGGATACGGTGTAACGATCGGCAATGCGTTGAGAAGGATTTTGTTGTCTTCGTTGGAGGGATATGCGATCACAGGAATTAAGGTTCCGGGTGTATTGCATGAGTTCTCTACAATCGAGGGCGTTGTGGAAGATGTTGCTGAAATCATTTTGAACCTGAAGCAGGTTCGCTTTAGAAAAGTGGGAGACACCAACGATACGAAAGTCGTTGTTAACATCAAGAAGCAGAAACAGTTCAAGGCTGGCGATATTGCCAAGTTTACTTCTGGTTTCGAAATCCTCAATGCAGATCACGTCATCTGTAACTTGGACGAATCGGCTCATTTCGAAATCGAATTGAGCGTTGAAAAAGGCCGTGGATATCTTCCGGCGGAAGAGAATAAGCCGAACGAACAGGTTTTCGGTTTCATTCCGATCGATGCCATATTCACACCGATCAAGAACGTAAAATACAGCGTGGAGAATACCCGCGTTGAGCAAAAAACGGACTACGAGAAATTGATGGTTGAGATCGAGACCGATGGATCGATCCACCCAGAGAAAGCGTTGGAAGGCGCAGCATTCATTTTGATCCAGCACTTCCGCTTGTTCTCTGACAAATCAATCGAACTTGAGACATCGAAGGATGCAGAAGTAGAGCAAGTAGATGAAGAGATGCTGCACATGCGCAAGCTGTTGAAGACGCAATTGCACGACCTCGATCTGTCTGTTCGTGCTTACAACTGCTTGAAGGCTGCCGATGTGAAGACATTGGGTGACCTTGTACAACTCGATATTTCTGACATGATGAAATTCAGAAACTTTGGAAAGAAGTCACTTGCTGAATTGGAGCAATTGGTTTCCGACAAAAACCTGACTTTCGGAATGGACCTGGCCAAATATAAACTGGAAGAAGACTAATGAGACACGGTAAAAAAATAAACCATTTAGGAAGGACGTCTGCCCACAGGCACGCGCTTCTTTCCAACCTGGCTTCATCGCTGATTCTCAATAAGAGAATTACTACCACGGTAGCTAAAGCGAAGGAGTTGAGAAAATATGTAGAGCCTTTGATTACAAAAGCAAAGGAGGATTCTACGCATTCACGCAGAACCGTGTTCTCGTACCTTCAAAACAAAGAGTCTGTAAAAACCTTGTTTGGAGAGGTGGCCGGACGCACTTCAGATAGACCGGGTGGCTACACACGTATCATCAAATTGAGCGATCCTCGTTTGGGCGACGCCGCTGATATGTGCTTGATGGAGCTCGTCGATTTCAACGATCTTTATAAGAAAGATGGTTCGGCGAAGAAGGGCAAGACCCGCCGCGGCCGCGGAGGAAAGAAGGAAGGTGCTGAAGCCGCTGCTGAAGCAACTTCAACCGAAACCGCCGAAGAAAAACCCAAGAAGGCGGCTAAGAAGGCAACCAAAAAGAAAGAATAGTCATACAACTGATTCTTGAAATAAAGAAAGGGATTGAGCGGAAGTTCAATCCTTTTTGTTTTTGGCCTGTCGATCGTACTTCTTATCCTTAATTCTTTGGTTTAGACCGTGGTCCGGATTGAGGAACCTTTGTATTTCTGGCGGCGCGGTCTTGCTTCCTTTGGGTCTTTGCCTTTTGCTTGGTAGACATTTTTTTCTTTCCCAACTTGGTCTTGCGATCGTTTTCGTGCGCCAGGCGCTGTTCCTGGGTCATCGTGGCTGCATCGGACTTTGACAGCTTCTTGACCTTCATTCTCTTGTCTCTGCTTTGAGAGAAAGCTACAGTGACCGCCAACAACAGACAGGATAAGATCAAAAGCGTCCTTTTCATTTAGGCAATTTTTAGAGCGAAATCGTTAGCATAAATTTCGAAAAAAAATACCTGTTCGATTAGGGTGTCAGGAGTTATTTTTGCAAAATTTAACTTCTTATGGGCGAAAAAGCATACCTCCTTTTGGCAGATGGATTGTTGTTGGAAGGCCGAGCAATCGGCAAACGGGGCACATCGGGAGGCGAAATCTGCTTCAATACAGGGATGACGGGGTATCAGGAAATCTACACCGATCCTTCCTACTATGGTCAGATTGTTGTGACAACCACCGCCCACATCGGAAATTACGGCACCTTAAACGAAGAGCAAGAATCGGCCAATCCGCAAATCAGCGGGATAGTAGTCAACGATTTTTCGAATGAATTCAGCCGCAAGACGTCTACGGAGAGCTTGCAGGATTACCTTGAAAGGAACAACGTGGTCGGTATTGCAGATCTGGATACGCGCAAGCTAGTTCGTCATATCCGTAGCAAGGGCGCCATGAATGCGATTATTTCATCCGCACATACACCGGAGCAACTGAAGGAAGAATTGAAGAAGGTCCCTTCGATGGATGGTCTCGAGCTGTCCTCCGTTGTGAGCACAAAGAAACCGTACTTCGTTGGCGACGCAAATTCATCAATCAAGATCGCGGCACTTGACTATGGAATCAAAACCAACATCTTGAGGAATCTCGTTTCACGTGGATGTTATGTGCAAGTGTTTCCCGCGAAGACGACGTTAAGTGAAATGGAAAAATGGAATCCTGACGGATACTTCCTTTCCAATGGTCCTGGTGATCCCTCGGTGATGGAGTATGCGATCAAAACCGTAAAAGATATTTTGAACACAGACAAACCGGTTTTTGGTATTTGCCTTGGGCATCAAATATTGGCACTCTCGTGCGGAATCTCGACCTACAAGATGCACCATGGTCATCGCGGACTCAATCATCCCGTGAAAAACCTGATTACTGGATTAGGAGAGATGACGTCGCAAAATCACGGCTTCGGAGTAAGTGAAAAAGACATCGAAAAAAATCCAAATGTGGAAGTGACGCACCTGCATCTGAATGACAATACGATCATGGGTATTCGACTGAAAAATAAAAAAGCATTCTCTGTTCAATATCACCCGGAGGCGTCACCTGGGCCTCATGACTCTGCTTACCTTTTTGATCAGTTTGTGAGTTTGGTGAAGGAGAACAAAAAAGAATTAGTTAGCTAAACAGAATCCTAAATCTCAAATCTAAAATCTAAATGAGTTTAATCGAAAGCATTCACGCCCGCCAAATTCTTGACAGCCGTGGCAACCCAACTATTGAAGTAGATATATTCACCGAGAATGGAGCCTTTGGTCGGGCAGCAGTTCCTTCAGGAGCATCTACCGGAACGCATGAGGCCGTTGAACTTCGGGATGGAGATAAAAAAGTCTTTATGGGCAAAGGCGTGTTGAAGGCGGTTGACAACGTCAACACGAAGATCGCGGCAGAAGTGGTAGGTCTTTCTGTGTTTGATCAAAACTTGGTCGATAAAGTAATGATCGAATTAGACGGCACTGCTAACAAAGGAAAACTCGGAGCGAATGCGATTCTGGGAACTTCACTCGCAGTGGCACGCGCCGCCGCGATGGAGGCAGGTCAATCGCTGTATAGGTACATCGGCGGTGTGAACGCAAATACATTGCCGGTGCCCATGATGAATATTTTGAACGGAGGAAGCCACGCCGACAACTCCATTGATTTTCAAGAGTTCATGGTAATGCCGGTGAAAGCAGATACGTTTAGCGATGCACTCCGTATGGGAACGGAAGTTTTTCACACGTTAAAGAAAGTATTGCACGACAAGAATTTCTCAACTAACGTCGGCGACGAAGGTGGCTTTGCCCCTAACATCAAATCGAATGAAGAAGCGATTGAAATCGTGTTGACCGCCATTGAAAAGGCAGGGTTTAAGCCAGGTTCAGATATTTTCATCGCAATGGATGCAGCAAGCTCTGAATTCTACGACGCGAAAACGAAATCATATGTGTTCAAAAAGTCGTCCGGCAAGAAACTGAAGTCTGCCGAGATGGTTGACTATTGGGCAACTTGGGCGAAGAAATACCCCATCATATCTATTGAAGATGGAATGGCGGAAGAGGACTGGGACGGCTGGAAAGGATTGACCGATAAAATCGGAAAGAAAGTACAATTGGTTGGTGACGATTTGTTTGTGACCAATGTAGAATTCTTGCGCAAAGGAATTGAAAAAGGTGTTGCTAATTCAATATTAGTGAAAGTGAATCAAATCGGTTCGTTGACGGAGACTATCAACGCGGTGAATTTGGCAAAAACAAATTCTTACAAGAGCATCATGTCACACCGATCGGGCGAAACAGAAGATAGCACGATTGCAGACTTGGCAGTAGCTTTGAATACGGGGCAAATCAAAACAGGTTCTGCTTCGCGCTCAGATCGGATGGCAAAGTACAATCAATTGATTCGTATTGAGGAGGAACTCGGGGAGACGGCCTACTTTCCTGGAAAAAAATTCTGATTATGAAGATCAAACTTGACGCCATCGACAAAAAGATCCTTGCACTACTGCAAGCCAATTCCAACATCACCAACGCACAACTTGCGCAGGAAATTGGGTTGTCGCCTGCACCGACCTTGGAGCGTGTGAAAAAACTAGAGACACAAGGGGTAATAAAAAGCTATCATGCCGTAGTGGACATGGCGAGCGTTGGCCTTGGGGTTTCTACTTTTGTGATGGTGTCATTGAAGGGTCACAACAAGGAAAACATCGAGAAATTCACGAAGGCGATCAGTAAGATTCCTGAAGTGGTCGAGTGCCATCACGTGACAGGTCAAGCTGACTTCATCCTAAAGATCGTCGCCCCTGACATTCCAGCCTATCAAAACCTGATGCTGGAAAAAGTGACCAACATTGAAGTGGTTGATAACATGCAGTCGACCGTCATCTTGTCTACATTTAAAGACAGTCGGGTTATTCCGTTGCCATGACCCTGGCTAAAGAAAAGAAATCGCTGGTGCTCAATGCCAAGCAAGTGAGCCAAAAAATCCGCCGGATTGCCTACGAGATTTATGAAAGCAATTTCTCGGAAAAGTCAATCGTGTTTGCAGGTATCGATGGGCAGGGCTATGCGTTTGCGAAAATCTTGGAAAAGGAATTGAATTCCATTTCAAGCATAAAGACACGTTTGGTTAAGGTGTCGTTGGACAAATTCGCACCTGTTCAAAGTGAAGTTGTCATTGACAGTAGCGCAAAGGATCTAAAAAAGAAATGCGTTATCCTTGTGGACGACGTTCTTAACTCCGGACGGACATTGGCTTATGGGATGAAACCCTTTTTGTTGGCCGAAGTAAAGAAGATAGAAGTTGCAGTACTGGTGAACAGAAGTCATACTTTGTTCCCAATAGTGCCGACGTATACGGGATATGAGCTGTCTACAACGCTGACTGAGCACGTGGAAGTGAAGCTTGGGAAGGAAGGCGCCGTGTACTTGAGATAGTGCAAAGAATTTCGGAGTCGTAATTCTAAATCCATAACATCAAGGGCCATGTCTGTTCATAAGAAAACCGAAGTCAAGAAAATCACCACACACCAGCTTCAGGAAATGAAGAATCGTGGAGAGAAAATCGCGATGCTCACGGCCTATGATTACAGTATGGCGAAGATTATCGATGGGGCTGGCATAGACGTGATTTTGGTAGGTGACTCGGCTTCCAACGTAATGGCGGGCAATGAGACGACGCTCCCGATTACACTAGACCAAATGATCTATCACGCTACTTCAGTTGTCAAAGCCGTGAATCGCGCCCTGGTGGTAGTTGATATTCCGTTTGGTTATTATCAAGGTAGTTCCGGTGAAGCGCTTAGGTCGTCTATTCGAATCATGAAAGAATCGGGAGCTCACGCGGTGAAACTGGAAGGTGGAGCAGAAGTGAAAGACTCAGTCCTACGGATTTTAAGCGCGGGCGTTCCAGTGATGGGTCACCTTGGGTTGACGCCGCAGTCGATTTATAAATTCGGGACCTACTCCGTGCGCGCCAAAGAAGAAACCGAAGCGACCAAACTGATCGAAGATGCGCAGTTGTTGCAGGAGTGTGGATGTTTTGGCCTCGTGTTGGAGAAAATTCCGGCAGAACTGGCTAAAAAAGTGTCCGCAAAACTTAATATTCCAGTGATCGGCATTGGTGCAGGCGCAGACGTAGATGGTCAAGTGTTGGTCATGCAAGATATGCTTGGGATCACGCAAGAATTTAAGCCAAGGTTTTTGCGGAGGTACGCAGATCTGAATTTGATAGTCACCGATGCCGTAAACAAATATGTGGCTGACGTGAAAGCGAAGGAATTCCCTAATCAGGAAGAAAAATACTGATCATTTTTTTTCCACGGCGTGTCCGCCAAACTCATTCCTTAAAGCAGCCACCACTTTCCCCGAGAAAGTATCTGTTGTTTGTGACCGGTAGCGCATCAACAAGGACATCGTTATGACAGGAGCGGGTACACCCATTTCCAGGGCAGTTTCCACCGTCCATTTCCCCTCGCCTGAAGAATGCATTGTTCCTTTTATCGATTGTAGATTGTGATCTTTGGTTAGTGCGTTGTGGGCCAGCTCCATCAACCATCCGCGCACCACCGAGCCATGGTTCCACAAATTCGTTACGGCCGAGAGATCGACTTGATCATCGTAAGCATGCAGTACTTCGAGGCCCTCGGCAATGGACTGCATCATCCCATATTCGATTCCATTGTGGACCATTTTCACGAAATGTCCACTTCCACTTTTGCCACAATACAAATAACCGTTGTCAACAGAAATCGATGTGAAGATTTTTTCACATCGCTCTGCTACTTCTTTTTTCCCACCCACCATGGTGCAAACTCCTTGGCGTGCGCCATTCACTCCACCGCTAGTACCACAGTCAAGAAAATGAATACCTTGGGCTTCTAATTCCCGAGCCCGTGTGATCGTTTGTTTGTAATGAGAATTTCCCCCATCAATGATAACGTCATCCTTCTGCAGATGGAAAGTCAATTCTTTAATCACCGAATCGACTGCATCGCCGGCCGGCACCATCAGCCAAATAATTTTTTGCCCAGTCAAAGATTGGCAGAGATCAGCCACGGAGGATGCCACCTTTATTCCATCGCCTGAACTTTTCTTTTTGGAATCGTAGGCAACCACGTCAACGCCTTTGCTTACAAAATTGAGCGCCAGGTTGTACCCCATTTTACCGAGTCCGATCAGTCCGATTTTCATAGCGATATTAGATAAGCTGGTTTAAGATAAGTACACCAATCAATCCACTTATAGAAACAATGGTCTCCATCATCGTCCAGGAGAGAAATGTTTGCTTGAGGGTCAAATTAAAATATTCCTTAAACATCCAGAAGCCCGTATCGTTGATGTGGGAAAACATCAAACTGCCCGATCCGATCGCCAATACCATGAGTTCTGGTTTCACACCCGGCAATGAAATCAAAGGGAGCATGATGCCGGCAGTTGTAAGGCCAGCAACGGTAGCCGATCCGATCGAGACACGAAGAAGAGCGGCGACGCACCAAGCCAGCAACAGGGGCGAGTAATTCATTCCGCTGGCAAATTCCTTAACGTAATTACTTACCCCGCTGTCAATCAATACCTCTTTGAAACCACCGCCCATGGCGATGATGAGTAGAATCATCAAAATTTCTTTTACCGCATCCGCCAACATTTTCACTTGGTCATTGAATGATTTCTGAATGTCTTGTTGAAATATCGTGAGTGCAAGGAGAAGCGTCAGTCCCAAGGCGACCGATGGATTTCCCAGGAATTCGGTCCATTGGTTTGTTGATTGTGAAAATAGCGTTGTGATCGAAATAATAAATACAGGCAGAAGCGCAACCAGGAAACTTGCGGGTGCCGATGGGACAGTGAGGCGTGGAGTAGGATTTCCTGTAGACGTAGAAGAAACGTTCAGTCTACCAAGTAGACTTGAAAACAAGGGGCCTGCGAGAATCACCGTTGGTATCGCTAAAATCAATCCAAGGACCATCACTTTACCTGGCGCAACGCTGAACATCTGTGCAATGGCTGTTGGCCCCGGATGCGGAGGCAAAAAACCATGTGTGACCGAGAGCGACGCGACCATCGGAATACCCACCAACAACACCGGCATCTGGGCAGACGAGGCAATTGAAAAAATCAAAGGGACCAGGATCACAAAGCCGGCGTTGTAAAACATGGGGATGCCCACGATCAAGCCGGTGAGCATTACTCCCCATTTCAAATGTCTCTTGCCAAACCAACCGATCAACGTGTTGGTGATTTGAAGAGCGGCGCCACTTATTTCTATTACTTTTCCTAACATGGCCCCAAGACAAAGAATTAATGCCGTGCTGTAAAGCGTAATCCATATTCCCGTCGCTGCCGATCGAACGGTAGCCGCAAAACTTAGGCCTTCTGCCACGCCCACCGCAATGCTGACGATAGGCAGCGCGTATACGGGTTTGACTTTGAACAAGATCAAAACAAGCAAAAGGACAACCCCGAGCGCCACGATGAGAAGAGGCATATCGTTTATTTAATTTTCCAATTTGAGGTCTTTGAGTCGCCGGTAAATTTCCTTGAAGATAATAAAGTGTTTTTCATGTAATTGATTCGAGCCGTGGTCGGGGAGATATGCAATTGAATTAGCCGGCGTGCTTTCGAATTTAATTTTCAGGGCTTCAAAACCAAGCGTTGCCGCGCCCATCGCAGATGCATCGACCTCTTGACGAGTTACAATTTTTCTACCAAGGATGTCACATAATAGTTGAACCCAGGCTGTGGAGCGGGTGATACCACCACTGAGGATGATGTTGTTTCGAACTCCGAAATTTTTTTCTACCGTTTCGAGAATCCATTTTAACTCAAAGCAAATCCCCTCTAGAAGCGCGCGCTGAAAGTAAATTTTACCGTGGTGTATTTTCACACCCCAAAAAATTCCTGACGCATCCGGATCATAAATCGGGGCACGCTCACCTAACAGAAATGGAATGCAAAGTAAACCATGGCAACCCGGCGGCGCTTCACATGCTTGTTTTACAAACTCATCGATATCATCCGGAGCATTGGAGTCCATCGATTTTTTGAACCAGTCGAGGAGTACAGTACCGGAATTGGTAGCACCGCCGCAGACGAATAATTGATCATTTAATAAGTAATTGAAAACTAAACCGTCAGGATCATTTTTTTGTGAATGAGAAGCAACACGTACAGCTCCGCTGGTGCCGAGGGTAAGGGTAACGTCCTCTTCCCCCAACGCACGGCTTCCCAGCTGAGCAAGACAACCATCGCTGGCGCCAACAACAAGGGGTGGGTCTGGAGCGAGATGTAAACTTGAAGCCAATGGCCCTTGCAGAAAAAATTTACTGTCAACCTTGACAGGAGTGGAGAGTTTCCGTGCGTCAACGCCAATGTATGAAAGTACTTCCTCCGACCATTTTTTAGTTTTCAGGTCGAAAAGCCCCGTGGCAGAGGCGGTGGAATGATCTACCACAAACTTACCCGTCAGCTTAAAGAAAATGTATTCCTTGATAGAGAGGAATTTGTACGACCGCCTGAAAACATCAGGCTGATTTTCCTTCAACCAAATGAGTTTGCACATCGGCGACATCGGGTGGACCGGTGTGCCACTGATTTCATAAAATTTTTGAGCCAAACCAGCATTAATGATTTTTCGAGATTCGAATTTACTTCGTGTGTCCGACCAAATAACAAGCGGCAAGATTACCTTGCCTTCGTCGTCAACTGCCATAAGCGAATGCATGGCCGCGCTGAAACTTACTCCGACGCATCGCGCAGAAGAAATATGCGATTTTTTGATGAGCCCTACGACCGCATTGTAAATTCGCTCGGGATCTTGCTCGGCAAAACCATTTTTTGAGAAAGAAGTAGGATAAAATTCCTGGTGAGAAGCAAGAACATCGCCGGTTGGTGAGATGGAAAAACTCTTCGCGCTTGTTGTTCCAACGTCGATGGCAATCAGATAATCTTGCAAGGCAGGGGAATTATATTAGAAATGTAGCCAAAGTGTTTGAAAACTTAGGCTACAAATCCAACATAAATGATAATGACTTCGGTTGCTTTTCTAAACACGCACAAGTAAGCAGCCGTGCGTTGATTCCATAGGAATTGTACCGTCTCTTCTTAAATCATACACGATGATTTCGGTTGCACTTGATGAATTGTTGCCTCATGCGTGGCGGCGAAATCAATTGGCACCATCGCCTTGAGCAAAGCCCACCGTAAAGCCACCGGTATTTAAGCCTAGCTGGCTCCCGGCCTCAACATCAATTCGATAGTGAATTGCGCCGTACAACCTAGACAGCGACGCTTCGTTCGCTTGCGTAAAGAAGTAGGCTTCGTGCTCTGGGAACAAATAAGACAGAACAGCGGCGGCAGCATACGAGAACGTAGAATGTCCACTTACATACGAAGGGAAATTGGGAATACCGGTTCCGGTCTTAATCGAAGGATCCATTTGCGTAGGCCTGGGATTGAAATAGTAATACTTCGTGTTCCAGCAAGTCACGGCCGCATCGTGCATGGCGGCATTAAGCAAAGCGAATGCGCGAGCCGCCCGAACTTCACTGAATTTGGCATCGCGTATATATTCTTCAGCGATATCATTCCAATGTCCTGGGGGCGTATATGTGCCCGCTCCATCCGCCCATTTCATCACAATCGCGTGACGTTCTCTTGTCAGGTTGGTTGAGTAGTATTTTACTTCGTTTACTTGATCCGTCATTTCGGTTGATGCCGTCGAAGGTGGAGGAGAAGGCCTTACGTGCGCCACATCCAGCGGCGTCAACATCCACGCTTTCACATTGCCAAAGAAGGGAAGCATGGGTGGCCGTGACGGGAGGTCCAAACTCAACCAGGGAATTTGACCATGTGCTTTGGCGGTGTCTTGAAATGCTTTCCATTGTGCCGCATTGCCGACAGCAGCACCCATACCATCACCGCCCGCCCTCGTTATGAAATCAGCGGCCACGGCTTTACCAAGCGCAATGCCAACAGAAATATCCGTTGCAGAAGCTTTTCCCGAAAGCAATGCGGCAGATCGCTGCTGTCCGGCCTTATCAAGAATTTCATTAGAGGCGGCGGGGAACAACGCCACCAAAATGGTTTGGGCCGCGGCAGACATCACGGCCTCTTCTGATGGATAAGAAGGGATGTTTACTTGTGGCATCAACGACTTTACCCCATTGTCATTGACGTACGGAGATAGTCTGTTGTATTGGTATTTGTAATACCAGGCAGCCTTTAAAGCATCAAAAATGGCGACGCTCACATAACTATAGGCACGCGCCGCATAGGGGGGATTGGCGAAAGGAAATTGCGGATCTGCGAACGGATTGTTGGCGTCGGGGAAAATGTAAGTGCCGTTGGCCAACGGAGCCGGTGGCAAATTATAACGGGCCACCAGTTCACGAAAAATCTGGTTCCATCGCAGCACGCCTCCACCACTCCAATAGCTAATGATGTTTTGCTGATCTTTGGTGAGAACACTTTGGAGATTCTTGATGCTTGCAAGCTCCGCCTGGTAGGCGGGAGTAGAAGGATCGGCGGGTGTAGGTACGCTCGCAGTATACTTGGTGTAGCTCGTCACACCCATGGGTTTCCAAGTGCCGGCCGTTGCGTCTACGTCTTTGGGCACCAAGGGGTACAGCGTTTCTTGAGAGGCAACATCTTTATTGCAGCTCAGCGGCAACAAAATCACCGCCAACAAAACGCCTATCGATTTGAAGTAGTTATGATTCATGATCTAATTCGTTTGAGTTTCTCTTTTAAACTGAATGGTGTACAACAAGCCTGCAGTGTACGTCGTGGACTGACCAACGTTTCTGCCCTCAATGGTATATGAGGCGGAAACGCGGGCGGCGAGCCCCTTCGGTTTTGGCAAATAATACATCCCCAATACGCCGAGCTTTGAATAATTCATTCGGTTTGAGGCAAAGGGCATGTCTTGTCTGCGTATGTCTCCACCCCCCAACGTATTTTGTTGATTGTAATTCGCTTCCGCCTGCCAATTGGATTTTTTGTACCCAATGCTTCCAACTAATTGAAACTGGTTGGGCATCGCTACTTCGTTGGTTAAGAATAGCTGGTCATCGGTATAGTAAGATGGTCGATCCAATGTGATGTTAGAGCGGAATACATAGGCACCTGAGATTCCGGCATACCAACTTTTACGTAGTGTGTAGTTGGCAGTACCTCTGATGGCCAATGTCTTGCTGGAAAGACCGATTGACAAAGGAAGATAATCGGGTGTGTAATTAGTGAGCGGAATTGAAAAGGAAGCCCCTGCAAAAGCACTAATCGAGCTACTCCCCAATGCTGCATTCAGCAATTTATATTTTCCTCCGAGCGTCAGATCCTGAACGCCCTGCATCGGATGAAGGGTTGGCCCTGTTGAGTTTGTCGAGACGTAGGGCACCATAGCGATCAGATTGATTTTGTCAGTGAGACCGTAACTTCCCATCCATATGGCGCTGTTGGTGGTGATGGTACCAATATTTAAATTATCGCGCTTCACGGAACCTTCCCAATAGTTTTTCCAAGAATCAGTAGAATAGACGAAGCCGGTACATAAATTTTTCTTCGACATCATGAGACCATCCGTGAGTGTTTGCGCATGAAGCTGTTGGATCAGCAACAAGCAGAGAAACCCCAGTAGTTTTATTTTCATAAATGAATTTTGAATTAGTTATTTAAAAAGTGATGAGCACAGCGAACCGTGGCTGTGTCAACAAGCGTTCGATCACGTCGTTTTCAAAAATCGAAGCGATCTCCTTGTCAAGAGAGTAAAATGAAATTAGGCTCGAGGTGGCTGCGCGATCAGCTGATGAAACGAGGAGATTTCTCCTGGAACAACTTCGGGCCATTGGAAAGAATGTTCCCAGCCCGTCTGCTTTTTCTCAATGGAAATGGAGATGGAAAGGTAGTCCTTGTCGATCCCATTGGCGCTCGTCTTGGAGTGATTTTTTTCACCCGATGGGGCGTCCGTAAATGTCTTCACGTAATCCTCAAGCGCCCGATCTATTTTTTTTGATCGGGTATCTTTGACGCACACAATAAACAGCGCGTCTTTTTCAAATTTTTGTTTGACTAGGCGATATACCTCGCCGTGAAAATCGAATTCTCCATCTACACGCTTGTATTGACCGACGTCGGAGGCATAAGGCAACGTCACGGGAACTCGAAAAGTGATTTCAGGGCTACCTTGATAGTTATCTACATCAAAACCGGCCTCAATTTCTTTGCCTGCCTGAAAACGCGCGCCCATAAAAAGACCATAGTAGCCGAATACATTCAGCACAAAAATCAGAAGCAATAGCAATGCGCCAAGTCTTTTCATCATGGATAATAAATGTAGGGAAAAAATTTCTGATTGGCGGCATTTCTAGGTGGAACTGTTCCGCAAACGTTGTCAGAAACCCGTTGCCAGGAGCACTTTAGGGGAGGTTCGAAGCACCCCGGCGCGCATCACAAATTATGGCCTTTGTAATTGATTTTTTTCTAATTTCGAGGCTCGCAAAAATTACTAATAACCAAGACTATGAGTGACCAGAAGATCAGTATCAGCAACGGGAAATTGAACGTGCCCGATATGCCAACCATTCCATTCATCGAAGGGGATGGAACTGGCGTGGATATTTGGCCCGCATCGAAATATGTGTTTGACTCGGCCATTGAAAAAGCATATAAAGGCAAGAAAAAAATAAATTGGAAGGAAGTACTCGCCGGCGAGAAGGCATTTAACAAGGTTGGCAATTGGATGCCCGATGAAACAATGAATGTGTTCCGCGATTATTTGGTCGGAATCAAAGGACCGTTGACCACACCCGTGGGCGGGGGGATCCGTTCACTGAATGTGGCGCTTCGCCAGGAGCTGGATCTATATGCCTGCGTTCGGCCTGTTCGTTGGTTCAAAGGCGTGCCTTCACCTGTCAAAGAGCCGCACAAAACGGACATGGTGATCTTCCGCGAAAACACGGAAGACATTTATGCGGGTATTGAATTTCAACAAGGAACGGAAGAGAACAAAAAGTTCCTTTCCTATTTCAAAGACAATTTCCCAAAACAGTATAAAAAGATTCGTTTCCCTGAGACATCAGGTATTGGCATCAAGCCCGTGTCGAAAGAAGGAACGGAGCGATTGGTTCGTTCTGCGATTGAGTTTGCCATCGCCCAGAAAAAGCCAAGTGTCACGCTGGTTCACAAAGGCAACATCATGAAATTCACCGAAGGTGGTTTCCGCGACTGGGGATATGCCCTCGCAAAAAATGAATTCGGTGGAAAAGAAATTGATGGCGGACCTTGGCAAGAAATCAATCACAATGGCCACAAGATCGTAGTTAAGGATTCTATTGCGGATGCTTTCTTGCAGCAAATACTGCTGAGACCAGACGAATATTCAGTTGCTGCCACCCTCAATTTGAATGGCGATTATATTTCAGATGCACTCGCGGCCATAGTAGGCGGGATTGGAATCGCACCCGGTGGAAACATCAACTACATGACAGGCCATGCGATCTTTGAGGCGACGCACGGCACGGCTCCAAAATATGCAGGCCAAGATAAAGTGAACCCCGGCTCAGTGATCCTTTCAGGTGTAATGATGCTGGAATACATGGGCTGGCAAGAAGCAGCGGATATGATCGTGAAAGGACTGGAAGGAGCCATTTCTGCGAAGAAAGTAACGTATGACTTTCACCGCTTGATGGAGGGCGCTACACTTCTCAAATGCTCTGAATTCGGTAAGGAAGTGGTGAAGCATATGTGAGACATTTAAGACGCGAGACAACAAAAAAGGTGCTCTGACTTAGGGCACCTTTTCTTTTTTAATTACTGAAAGGTCACGCTTTCGTTTTTGAATCTGATTTTCTAGTTGGTTTCTTTCTCTCGCTTTTTCGTACACCACCTGCTTTCTCATATTCGTGGGAGTTTTTTCCGTATTTGACCGCCACGCCGGCCAGCATGCGTTCGCTTAAATCGCGCAGGTTTTTTTCCGCGTCCTGCACCAGATTGTATTTCTCGTCCACCATGGAAAGCGCGATGTTGTAGTCTTCCAGCTTTTGACGAAAAGCGTTCACAGCTGTGTCATAAGCCACAGCGGTGAGCCCATTGCCCAGATCTAGGGTGGGCGAGATTGACTTTAGGTTTGCCAACCGATTGAACGCAACATTGTAGTGCGAGTTGTTTTTCTTGGTTCGTCCCATATTTATCTAGTTTAGATTTTTTTGAATAGGTATGCGATAATACAAGGAGTTTTTTCGACACGACATGCCAACCGATAAACAGAAACGCCATCTACTAATTAATTCGCTGCTGATCCCGTCGACAACAGTTTTTCTCAGCCATGGGATGACGACCAGGCCGAATCATGCATTGCGCTTGATGTTAATCGATCATGCAAAAGGACATTGTCATTCGACGGCAAGGGACGCCAGATTCATTGTTTTGCAAGGTTTATCAACCAAATAGTACACGATATCGAGTGACGTGAACTCATTACTCGATTGCAAGTACTCGTTGCCTTATAAACAGTAGGCGATATCGAGTAACGTGAACCCATTACTCGATTGCAAGTACTCGTTGCCTTATAAACAGTAGACGATATAGAGTAACGTGAACCCATTACTCGATTGCAAGTACTCGTTGCCTTATAAACAGTAGACGATATAGAGAAACGTGAACTCATTACTCGATTGCGAGCACTCATTGGTTAATAAACAGTGGGCAATATCGAGTGACGTAGACTCATTTCTCGATTGCAAATACTCGTTGGCTTATAAACAGTAGGCGATATCGAGTAACGTGAACTCATTTCTCGATTACGTGTACTCGTTGGTTGGTAACGAGTACTGAATAGGTAATCACATGTTCATGTTATTCGATCTAGTGTCGGCATCATTGCCTGTGAGTAGCCCTGACCTTTAGGTCGGGATTCAAGATCAGCGAATAAGGATTGTGTCGACTGGGCGTTTTCAATGAAAGGCCATAATAATCCGACACGAAAGATTTGCCCGTTGTTCAAAACGCGTGGGCTGTAAGCGCCATAACAAGATGAATGATTAACGATTTTTTTGCGTGGCGCTGTCGATTTTATTCTTTGATCCACGGCCTGAAGGCCGTGGCTATTGAAGTAGAAAAGGCATCGCCCAGAAAACGGTTTTACGAGGAGATTTGGTGAAGGTAGCGCAGGGTCCGCGAGGCCCTGCCTCTGGTCGGTGTTGTCACCGACCAGAGCTGCGCGCCTGTGATTGGCGACAACACCAACCACGGGCCGAAATGTTTTAAAAGTCGGCAGCTCAATCACTCTGAATAAATACCCTGTCTGATTCTCTGTCCATTAATCTTTATGAATTTCGGGATTTCTTTTAGTCCAACAATTTCATACGTCATTTCAAAATAACAGTCACAGAAGGTTGACATTACTTCTTTCTTTATTTCAGGAATATATCCGTCTTCAATTATGTAACCCTTTCTAAATTCCTCAGGGAAAAGACCTTTTGGAAGATAGAAGAGTTTCAGAGTATCGCTGTCAGTCTTAAAGAGTCCGTAATAGTCGTCCGTGCAGTTAGCTAAAAGCCTGATAGATAAATTGAGTTGTCCGTTCCTTAAGGTCTTGTTGTTGAATGTCGGGTAAACTGGTGAAAAGTTTGGCTTAACACTATCACACAAATTAATCTTAGTGTAATTCAATAGTCTGACATCATTCTTTTGTCTACATGACAAAATTGAAATTAACAGTCCGAAAGTCAATAGAGTTAAAGTAGTTCTCATTTGTCCAGCGCCTTGCACACAACGGCCTGTGTTTATGGCGGCTGCGGTTTTCGAAGCTGCGCCTTGTCCGCGAGTGCGAAATTAAGAAACTGAACTTACAGCAACACTGCACCAGCAGCTGACATAAACACCATCCTGGCAGCCGTCGCTACTTGATTAACTCCTTCATTAATTCAATTGGTTTAAAAAAGTCCCGATTTCTTTTTCTGCCGCTCAATATCTTTGTCCCAACTAAATAGTCATTTAAGATTCCAGTTACGTTTACTTCGTCCCAAGAATCTACACCACCCCCGTAATTGTTATGTTTTAAATTGTCCACGTGGTGATTAATTGTCCCAATTATCTTTTTGTCGTTGTTGGATTTACTTAGTCTAATGACATCAAGTTCTTTTCTAAATTTTATTTCTTGTTGTTCGTTTATGTTTAAGTCATGGTCGAGTTGTCGGATGAGCCGCTCTTTGAAGGCTTGTCCGAGGTCCTTTAAGTCCTTTTTTAAAACATTTGTCATCACGACCGAATAACATGTCTTGTTGTTCATGATTATCAAACACTTCTTTCTGTCGACGGTGAATAAATGCCCGTTCCAGTCCCCAAGGTTTGAAGACTCTGTCAGATGAATTGTGCGGGTAATTTGTCCCAGGAATGCCTCTAATTTTTTTGAACAGTAGATGGTCATAATTGTTCAGTAGCTATCTGCCAACGACCCATGCATATGACGGCTTGGGTTTTTGAAACTCGTTACCGTCGGTCGTGACAAAACTAAATTAAGAAACGAACTCTTTCAAACTTACCGATTGCTACTGGCTTCTTTAAGAGTATTATCAAAGAAGGCGCGTTGAGTTTAGTTTCAGTGTGCAGTTGGTGAACATTCCCACCCTCCTGCACGCAACGCAAATGAAGCTATAGAGACCCAAGGGCTTAAGCCATCCCAACTGGTCAAAAAAACTACTGTATCAATGGTTTCAATGCACGAAAACACTGGTAGTAATTCCCAGTTTTGATAAAAATTGTTATTTAAGATGCATAAATCGGCTTCATGTTAAACTCCTTAAACAACTAACCTTTATGAAAGTAAAAGCATTAATAACTCTCGGTGTCTGTTTGATCTTGACAAGCTCATTTGTCAAAAATGGAAACTGTGTAAGATCAATAGCCACTGACAAAGCCTTCATCGATCTGGTTTCTCAATCAAAACACTTCGGCACCCTGAGTGCCTCTGAAAGAGTCAGCTTTGCTGAGAAAGTCAAGTATCTCAGACAAACGTATGACCTATTCAATGGAACCAAGGAAAGCAGGGTTGTGACTATCGAAGCGCTTCACCTATTGGAAGGAAACAAAGAAGAAACCGAAATGCAAGTGTATTGCGAAGACATCTACTTCACATCGGTTTCGTTCTGTAGTGAACAGTACTATGAAGATGAGGACTTTGACTACATTGCTTGTGAAACTGCAGCATGGGGCGCATATTGGGCCTGTAAAGGAACTGAGTGATTTTATTAAGCATTCTATGAAAGCAAATATGTGTTTGTTTCATAGAATGCGTTTCCAACTCCAGTCATAACAACCAAAAATGATCCTTCGTCTGTTTTTTCTAATCGTTGTCTTGAGCATCTCAACCGCACAGGCTCAGAAGAAATCGAAGAAAAATAAAGCAAAAGAGGCAACCAGCCCTGAGCTAAGGTTAGACAAACGGTACCCTGTCTACGTGACGGGTAAAGCCGGTAAGAAAATGAGTCCTTGCCCTGTGGACTCACTGATCCTGTCATTGCAAGACAGCCTGAAGAAAGAAGGGTTCAAGGTAATGGACAGTGTGCAGCTGAAAGCAGCTAACCAGATAGTGATAAAGGAAATAATGCAGTACTCGGCAAAAGGGATGTCGAAAGACGCGGCGATGGCCCAGATCAATTCTCGGATACTTCGTCAGACGTTACGGGTCCAACAGTTGTCATGCTTACAAGAGCGGCGAGAGTACAGCATCTTCATCTATACTTCTCCGAAGGGCGGAATGAGAGAAGGGGTCAGCCAAACCTTCAGCCTGCCAACAGATAGTCCTGCACGTATCATTGACATCGTACTGGCCTTGATTCATAGAGAATAGAAGTGCTGTTGATGAAATGCTTCAGCCTGCTCTGCACTCTGATGGTTTCCGTCTGCCTGCATGGACAGTACTACAGAAAACCATTGCAACCAGACACCTCTCACTACAAACAAATCTGTCTGACGCTTTCTCCGATCGTGGTTGAGAATGGGAAATACTATTTCAATGAAAAACGTGTGAAGTATGAAGAAATAGTCTTACCCCTGATGTCAGTCAATGACAGGATCATCAATAAAAAAGTGAAGACTGTGCGCACCATGAGAGAATTGTTCAAACCGATTTTCATTGCTGAGACTCTTTACTTGATAAATGCGCAATTGAATTGCCCTTACACTCAACGCGAGTTCCAACGAATTGCTTACGCCTATATTGGCATACTGGTTTTCAATGAACTGTATCATCTATCAATCACTGTTGTGAAACGTAAAACGGTCGCACGATATAATGATCTAGTGATGCAACCCTTAGCCGCCATCTCACCGGCCATGGGGCTTTCAATTGGCTGTAAACTGAGATTCTAAGGCCGAGCTCGAAACTAATGCTGGATCCATGTTTCAGATCGCCGACGCAAAACTACTTATCCAAGAATATATTGTCAACGGAGGCGGCGTTGGAGATTAGTTTCGGCGTGCGGTTGGTAACATTCAAGCCCCTCCTGCACGCAACGCCAACGACGGCGGAGGAAAAGGCTTGCGCACAACGTAACTGTGCTTATGTCTGTGCTGGGCCTGGGAGCGCAAGTTAAATGAGGAACGAATGACTTGCGCGACCTACCACCCCACTGGCCCACGCGGCCCGGGTTAAAATTAGAAAACTTTCTCCACCCGACCGCCAAACCCCAGCATTGCATAAGCGCCGCGACCTGATGCAGGATTTCAAGTTGTTAAGTACGACTGAGCCCTCACGGAAATGCGCTTGCGCGTAAGTCAAATCCGCCTGTTGATAAGTCATTTATTGTCGGCAAGTACAGATTGAAGATTTTCGTGAATCAAAGAACACCCTCCGTGGTGTTCAAAAGTTGTGCCTCATAAAAAGCGGCAACAAAACCTGCGTACTAAATAACAACTAAACGATGCAATGATGAAATTTTTGCGGCTAGCTATTATCACTGTTTTTTTGTTTGGAGAGAGTGACCTCCTTTCGCAAAGTGTGGTGGTAAGTGAGATTTACGGAGGCGGTGGTAACTCAGGCTCGATTTATAAGAACGACTTTATTGAACTCTACAACCCCACGTCTTCATCCATTGATATCACCGGATGGAGCGTCCAATACATTTCTGCTGCAGGCACCGGCACGTGGCAAAAGACAAACCTTTCTGGTACGATCGCCCCTAGAAGTTATTACCTGGTTCAGCAAGCCGCCGGCACCGGAGGGACTACCAATTTGCCGACACCAGACGCCATTGGAACAATCGTCTTGGCAGCCACGGCGGGAAAAGTAGCAATAGTGTCCAACGCCACTGCGCTCTCGGGAGCGAGCCCGAGTTCCGTCAGTATAATCGACTTAGTAGGTTTTGGAACGGCGAATTTTTTCGAAGGGACCGGCGCGGCACCAGCACCATCAAATACCAATTCCATAGAGCGTAAAGCCAATGCTTCATCTACCTCCGCCTCAATGCAAACCGGCGGCTCCGACCGTCTCGCAGGCAATGGTTACGACAGCAACGAAAACGGCGCCGACTTTGTGCCCCGCCCCGCGGAACCACAAAACTCTTCCAACATTCCAGAGCCAGATGTTATCCCTCCCACATTTTCACCGACCTTTCCACAATCTTCAAATGTTTCAAGCAGCAGTTTCGATTTGATCGCAAACTTGAATGAGGCAGGAACTGTTTACTTCGTGGCTCTCCCGGACGGATCAGCGGCCCCAACGCCCGCGCAAGTCAAAGCAGGCCATGATAGTTACGGCAATCCAATTGCACCGGCCGGGTCCATTCCTATTTCGGCGAGCGGGAGCAATTTCTTTACGACAGTATCAAGTCTTTCCTCCGGAACAAATTATGACGTCTATGTGGTAGCCGAGGATCTTGCACGTAACCTTCAAACGACTGTTTTACTAATGGACGTAACCACAAATGTTGCACCTTCATTAACACCTTCGATTTCCTCATTTACGTTTGCTGGCTTCACGGAAAAATCAAAACAGTCGGCATCCACCTCATACACGATTGCGGCGGCAAATCTAATTGCTGATGTAAACGTGAGTGCTTCCGGAGACTTTCTCATTTCCTCCGACGACAACATCTTCAATACCTCCTTGTATATTCCGGCTTCCGACCTGATTTCCCCGAAGACGGTTTTTGTAAAATTCAACCCATCGGAAGATGTTGGGACACGCACGGGAATAATTACTCATTCTACTTCAGGTGCCTCCGATCAAACGGTATCGTTGACCGCCGTCTCAATCGATCCATTCAATCAGAATTTCAATGACCCCATGTCCCTGACGAACAGCGGATGGACGCAGCACAGCATCACGGGAGCACAAACGTGGAGCTCCACCAATTTCGGGCACACCTGTCTGACCGGATGCAACAGCACTACAGTGGACAAAGCCGTCCAGATGAATGGTTATTCGGGCGCACCGAAAAACAATGAAGACTGGTTGATCTCTCCTCAACTTGACCTCACCGCTTTTGCCAACTATCCCGCACTTTCGTTTGCCACTATTTCTGCTTTTGAGGGTGATGTGCTGCAGTTGAAATACTCTACCGATTATGCAGGAAGCGGTGACCCATCCGCTGCCACCTGGATTACCGTCGATGGAAAATTCCCTTCGTCAAATTCATCCGTCTGGACCACCTCGTCAAATGTGATTTTGCCAAAGAGTGTCCTTTACGTAGGATTTGTTTACACCTCCAACACTACCTCGGCTTCGCGGTGGACCCTTGATGATTGGAAAGTGGAGAATGTACCAAGCTACCTTAACACATCACCAATCGATTTTTTATTCGGAGAGGTGACGACCGGGCATTCATCGTCCTCACAAAACTTTGTGTTGAGTGCCAATGGGTACGGTGACCTCACCGTTTCGGCGCCGACGGCATTCGAAGTGTCGCTAGACAATACCATATTTTCATCAAGTGTGCTGGTGCCGCAAGCCGAAGCATCAGCAGGCAAGACGATCTATGTACGCTTCACGCCACCAACCAAGCAATTAAAATATGAAGGGGCTTTCAATTTCAGTGGCGCAGGCTTGAACAGTTTCATCGGCTCGTTGGTTGGATCATCGTATCCTAAAGCAGAGACGTTCAACATAGCCACCTATAATTTGGAATTCTTTGGCACCGACGTAAAAGACGCGAACAACAACGAATTTGGACCGACCAATGATGCGCTGCAAATAGCCAACGTACTAGAAGTTCTGAAGACAATTTCCGCCGACATTTTTGCCGTAGAAGAGATTTCCGACGACAATGCATTTGATCAACTCGTATCAAACCTGCCTGGATACAGCAAGATCGTATCTGATCGCTGGTCGTATTCATGGCAGCCGCCCGATCCACATTATCCACCGCAAAAAACAGGATTCATTTACAATACGTCAAGAGTACAGTTGGTGAGTTCTCGCGTGATGTTTGCCAAAACGTATGACTCGATAGTCGCCGGAATGAAAACATTGCCCTCCTATCCCACGGGAACGAGCACCAGCTTTTGGTCCTCCGGGAGGCTTCCGTTCATGGCCACTTTCGATGTATCAATAGATGGAGCGAAACGAAGAATTCGCGTCATCGATATCCATGGAAAATCTGGCTCGGATCAACAGAGTTATGATAGAAGGGTGTACGATGTAAAAGTGCTTCGCGACTCACTGAACAACAATTACCCCCATGACAATATCATTTTGATAGGCGACTTCAATGATCAAGTGAATGGCTCTATTACCCTTGGCGTTCCGTCATCTTATGAATTATTGGTAGACGATGTCAATAATTTCAAAGCGATCACCTATGAATTGAACACGAGCGGGGCAAGCACATTTCCGAGATCAAATAGTTTCATTGACAACGTCATCGTTTCAAATGAGTTGGTCAACGCCTTTGTGATTAATTCGGCGACCGTAGAGGACCCGCGAAGTTATATCAGCAACTACATCAACACCACCTCCGATCATTTACCCGTGTGGACGCGGTTTTTGCTTTCGTCTAAAGCAGACCAGACATTGGTTTTTAATTCGCCGTCCCCAAAATCGTATGGTGACCCCAACTTTGCACTCTCGGCTACGGCTTCCTCAGGGCTGGATATCACTTACGCTAGTGCGGATCCATCAATTCTGTCGATCAACGGAAACGTCGCTACGATTCTAAGAGCAGGTTCTGTAAAAGTCACTGCAAGTCAAACGGGCAATGAAGATTTCAGCGCCGCACCAGATGCTGACCAAACGATCACAATCAACAAAGCGAATCAAACTATTTCGTTTAGTTTAATCGCTGACAAAACGTTGGGCGACTCACATTTTGAAGCAACGGCAACATCGTCTTCAGGTCTAGCAATTGAATATTCAACGACATCGGATAAAGTGACCATCATTGACAACGAGATTGCGATAATCAAAGCGGGGAGACTTTCGATCACCGCAAGTCAACTTGGGAACGAAAATTATAATGCGGCCGTCCCCGTCGGCCAAAGTTTTTGTATCAATCCAATGAAGCCGGAGATCACTATAGCCGATGAACTAAGCCTCTCACCAATACTTACATCCAGCGCCTCGTCCAACAATCAATGGTATTTCAATGGAAATGAAATCACGGATGCAACTCAAACAAAATTGCTAGTCAAAACGGAAGGTGCTTACAAAGTACAAACCCATGAAGATGATTGCTTCAGCGAATTTTCGGTAGATGCCACCGTGATAATAACAGCGATAGAAAAAAATACGGATCCAAAAATCTCTATTTACCCGAATCCTGTGGAAGATTATTTTACGGTCTCCGGAATCGAAGCTGCTCAACTCTCCTTGATGGACAGTGCAGGGAAAACGCATGTTCTCACGGTAGAAAAAAACAAGGAAGGATATCGCATTGATTTGAGGGGATTTTCAATGGGGCTTTATGTTTTGGGAATAAGCGATGAAGGAGGGACGCACGCATTAAAGGTTATCAAAAAGTGATTCCCAAAGATGTTTTCGAATCACAGCATCTTCACCACCGTGACCGCCGCTTCCTCCCCCTTGTTTCCCAATTTGCCACCGGCACGTTCCAGCGCCTGCTTTTTGTTCAACGTAGTCAACACACCGAATGCAATGGGCTTGTTGAATTTCAAATTCACTTTCATGATTCCATAAGCAACGGCCTGACAGATATAATCAAAATGAGGTGTATCACCCTGAATTACACACCCAACGCAAATCACAGCATCAATACTTTTTTGCTCGGCCATTTGCTGAGCTCCCAACGGAAGCTCAAAACTTCCCGGCACGTTTTTTCGAGTGATATTTCCCTTCTTCGCGCCCAACTCAATCAGGGCATGATAAGCTCCATCGAATAACGCTTCAGTGATTTCGTCATTCCATTCGGCCACCACGATGGCGAATCTTTTGTTCTTAAGATCGATTTTTCCTTTTCCCGAAACTGATTTTAGAATGCCGGCCATAATCCTTGTCTTAAATAAAAAAGGGACAGCGAACCATCCCTTCCAAATATCGTCAAATTAATTTTCAGGAATTCGATTCCAGCCTCGCCTTATACTTCTTGGCGTTCTGCACTTCGCTGCTTTCGAAATACGTGTCGATGATTTTTTGGTAAACTTCCTTCGCTTTATCGTTCTGATTCAGTTTCTCGTAAGCCAAGGCCGCCTTCATCATATAAGAAGGAGTGAACTCTTTGTTTGGCTGGTATTCAGAAGCCTTGTTGTACCAGGTAGATGCGTTCGCATAATCTTTCTGCTCCATATAGGCATCTCCGATCAAACTGTAGGCCCGAGCTTGCACCAGCATGTCGTTAGCCTTGAAATCCTCTAGATAGAAAATGGCAAGTGGGAATTTCCCTTGTTTCAAGTGGATCACACCCGCGTAGAAGTTTGCCAGATTGCCGGCAGGGGTCATTCCATAATCTTCGATGATTTGCTTGAAACCCAGATTGTTTCCGTCGCCATTAAAGGCAAGATCCAAGCTATCCGACTCAAAATAGTGTACGGCTTGGAACATGTCCTTTTGCGCTTGGGCTTCCTGACCATCGATATAATATCTCCAGCCAAAATATCCGCCCACCGCGAGCACGAGAGCAGCGACAACCCCGATAATGATCTTCGGGTTAGATTGAATCCAATGTTCAAATCCTTCAAATCTCTCCTGCAGTGCTTCTGAGCTCTCGAGCAAGTCCTTTTTTTCTTCCTGTTTAGCCATGTTCTGTTAAAAATTAAACCCCGCCAGGTGACGGGGTCGCAAAACTAAGAATTCCGTGTTTGAATTAAAAACAGAATTAGTCTGTGATAAACGGATAATCTTCCTGCATATAAATGTCCTTCATCGCCTCCGAAGGATCAGGGAATTTTGACTCCTCTGCAAACTTCACACTTTCTTCCACCTGTGCATTGACTTTGCTTTCGATGACCTCAAGATCTTTCTCTGAAGCGATCTTTTTATCCAAAATCGCCTTTCTAACTTGTTCGATAGGATCGCGCTGCTTGTACTCTTCCACCTCCTCTTTCGAGCGGTATTTTTGCGGATCGCTCATCGAGTGGCCTTTATAGCGGTAGGTTCTGAATTCCAGAAGTGTAGGTCCATCACCTGCACGTGCACGTTCCGCCGCTCGGGCAACCGCCTCGTGAACGGCCTCTACGTTCATCGCGTCTACGGGTTCGGATGGCATATCATAGGAGTCAGCCAGCGTATAAAGCTCGGTTACGTTGGAAGTACGCTTCACTGAAGTACCCATCGCATAACCATTGTTTTCAATCACGAAAATCACGGGGATTTTCCAAAGCATGGCCAAGTTCAATGCTTCATGAAAAGCACCCTGGCGAACGGCACCGTCACCCATATAACAGATGCACAGGTTGCCTGTCTTGTTGAATTTTTCGGCAAAGCCAATGCCCGCACCTAACGGAACCTGTCCACCAACAATACCATGACCGCCAAAAAATCCATGTTCTTTATCGAAGATGTGCATTGAGCCACCCTTGCCTTTGCTCACCCCTGTCTCTTTTGCATAAAGTTCTGCCATCACTGCATTCGGACTTGTGCCAAGGGCCAGCGGATGGGCGTGATCGCGATAGGCGGTAATGTATTTGTCCCCTTTCTTCAAGGCTGACACTGCACCCGACGCGCAGGCCTCTTGGCCAATATATAAGTGACAAAACCCTCTGATCTTCTGCATTCCATAAAGCTGCCCTGCTTTTTCTTCGAATTTTCGCATGAGCAACATCGATTCAAACCAAAACATATACGTCTCCTTCGAATACTCTGCTTTCGATGTTTTTGCCTTTGCTTGGGCGGTCGCTGCCATAAGTGTTACTTTTGAATTTTACGAACTGCGAAAATACGCGATGGCGGGGCAATCGCCAAACTAACATTTGGGAACGGAATAATCGGAATCAAAAAAGGTGTTTCTCCAAGAACTACGACTCTTCAATTTTAAGAATTATGCCGAGGCTAGCCTAAAGTTCGACCAGCCACTCACTTGCTTTCTGGGCAACAACGGCAGTGGTAAAACCAACCTGCTCGATGCCATGCACTATTTGTCGTTTACAAAGAGTGCCGTGAACCCGGCAGATGCACAGAACGTCAAGTTGGGCGAGAATCAGTTCATGATTAAAGGAGTTTTTTCGTCTGCGAATGGGAAATCCCACGAAGTCATTTGCGCTTTTCAACAAGGGCAAAAAAAAACCATTCGCGACGATGGCCTCGACTGCACAAAATTTTCTGAACATGTAGGTAAATACCCGGTGGTATTAATTGCCCCACAGGACATCGAGTTGATCTGGGATGGAAGCGAAGTGAGACGGAAATTCTTCGATAGTCTCTTGTCGCAGATTGATCACCGATACTTGGAGGCACTCATTACTTACTCTTCATTTCTTAAGCAACGTAACAGCGCATTAAAAATGTTTGCCGATCGCGGAAAAACCGACCGCGATTTGTTAGCGGGGTATGATCAAAAAATAATCCCCGCGGCAGAAGCCATCTTTGCCAAACGGAAAGCATTCCTTCTGGAATTTATCCCCACCTTCCAAAAGCATTACCAAAACCTTTCCGATTCGAAAACGGAAATCATGGATATCCAATACCGTTCTGATCTGGACGGGGTTGACTTTCGAGAAACCCTTGGCAAAAACTTGGAGCGCGATCTGATGTTGCAGAGAACGACAGCGGGCATTCACCGCGATGATTTTTTGTTTCTTTTGAATGGAAACGAAGTGAAACGATACGGTTCGCAAGGTCAGCAAAAGTCGTTTTTGATTTCTCTGAAGCTGGCCGAATTTCAAGTGATCGCCGAAAGGAAAAAATTCAAGCCTTTACTTCTGCTCGATGATATTTTTGACAAGCTTGATGACAAGCGAATCAACAAAATCCTAAAGCTGGTTACCGAAGGGATGTTTGGTCAACTATTTATCACCGACGCACGACCGGATCGTTGCAGGGAAATTCTGAAGGACATGAAACTGGAGGCAAACATCGTCACCATAGAAAATGGTAAGTTTACATAACGAACATGCCTCAGGACCGCCACGATATTCAGCACATTGGAGATGCCATAAAAGGCCTTCTCAAACAGTACCACCTCAAACCCAAATTTGACGAGGCAAGTGTCGTTGCCTCTTGGGAAAAGCTGGTCGGCAAGCCCGTAGCCCGTCACACCAAGAGAATTTACGTGCGCAACAAAGTGTTGTTCATTGAGCTGGATTCCCCATCGATGAAAAGCGACTTGAGCTTCCACAAGAACCACCTCCTAAAAACGCTGGAAAACGAGTTTGGAAAGGACGTTTTAAAGGAGATCGTCCTGATGTAGCCCATTTTTGTTTCTTTCGGCGTTTGCCAGTACCGAAAAACCGTATAATTTTGCACTCCTATTTTTCGGGAATGGCCTTATGCTCTTCTGGATTAGTGGGAAATAGTTCTAGGAAAGATTGAAATCGAGACGGTTAACGTCTCGATACTGACCAAAGCGTCAGTATCTAGGGGAGATACTCAAGCGGCCAACGAGGACAGACTGTAAATCTGTTGACTTATGTCTTCACAGGTTCGAATCCTGTTCTCCCCACTAAAAAGCGGGAGTAGCTCAGTTGGTAGAGCGATAGCCTTCCAAGCTATAGGTCGCGAGTTCGAACCTCGTTTCCCGCTCAGAGTCGTTGATAGTTGTTCGTCATCCATTGTTCGTATTTCGAACAACCGACAACGATGAACGAACAACCGCATGAATGCTGTTGTAGCTCAGTGGTAGAGCACTTCCTTGGTAAGGAAGAGGTCGTGAGTTCAATCCTCATCAACAGCTCTAAAAGAGATGGTTGATGGCTTACTGGAGAAGCCTGTAGAGCATCCCGCCAGGGCGGGAAGGTCGTGAGTTCAATCCTCATCAACAGCTCTAAAAGAGATGGTTGATGGCTTACTGAAGAAACCGGTAGAGCATCCCGCCAGAGCGGGAAGGTCGTGAGTTCAATCCTCATCGACAGCTCTAGTGAAATTTAAGAATTCCATATTCCAAATTCGAAGATTTGGGAATGGGTTTCAAAAATGACGAATGAGTCAATTTTGAATTTTGGAACTTGAAATTTTGAAACGGATATCTCAAATCACCGATGCGTAGCGACCATCTTCAAGGTGACGAAGATCTCATCGAATAACCCTTATTCGAAAGGCTTAACATGTTTAGGGTGTATAAGCTTCTCAGACGGAGAAGCCTGAAGGAAGTAACCGAATTAAATTAATTATACACTTTTAAACACTTAACTGGGATTTTCAAATATGGCAAAAGAAACATTTGACCGCTCGAAACCGCACGTTAACGTAGGAACCATTGGTCACGTTGACCACGGTAAGACTACCTTGACTGCCGCAATTACGAAAGTACTTGCTTCTAAAGGACTTGCGTCAATGAGAGATTTCTCTTCAATTGACAACGCGCCTGAAGAAAAAGAACGTGGTATCACTATCAACACGTCACACGTAGAGTATGCTACGGAAAAAAGACACTACGCTCACGTAGACTGTCCTGGTCACGCTGACTATGTGAAAAACATGGTTACCGGTGCTGCACAGATGGACGGAGCTATCCTCGTGGTGGCCGCTACTGATGGCCCTATGCCTCAGACTCGCGAGCACATCCTTTTGGCTCGTCAGGTAGGTGTACCTGCACTTGTTGTGTTCATGAACAAAGTTGACTTGGTTGACGATGCAGAATTGCTTGACCTCGTTGAAATGGAAGTTCGCGAACTCCTTTCTTCTTATCAGTTCCCTGGCGACACTATGCCAATCATCCGCGGCTCTGCTTTGGGTGCATTGAATGGCGAAGCTAAATGGGTAACTAAAGTTGAAGAATTGATGAACGCAGTGGATGAGTACATTCCTCTTCCGGTTCGTTTGATCGACAAAGACTTCTTGATGCCTGTGGAAGACGTGTTCTCAATCACTGGTCGTGGTACTGTTGCCACCGGCCGTATTGAGCGCGGTGTGATCAAGACTGGCGATCCAGTTCAAATCCTTGGAATGGGTGCTGAGAACTTGACTTCTACCATCACTGGTGTGGAGATGTTCCGCAAAATCCTTGACAGAGGAGAAGCCGGCGATAACGTAGGTTTGTTGCTCCGTGGTATTGAAAAAGAGCAAATCTGCCGTGGTATGGTTATTTGCAAGCCTGGTACTGTAACTCCTCACGCTAAATTCAAAGCTGAAGTTTACGTATTGAGCAAAGAAGAAGGTGGTCGTCACACCCCATTCTTCAACAAATACCGTCCTCAGTTCTATTTCCGCACCACCGACGTTACTGGCGAAGTGAAATTGGGCGCTGGCATCGAAATGGTTATGCCTGGTGATAACGTATCTATCGAAGTGGAATTGATCAACAAGATCGCTATGGAGAAAGGATTGCGTTTCGCTATCCGCGAAGGTGGCCGTACCGTTGGTTCTGGTCAGGTAACTGAGATCCTCGACTAAGAAGCAATTCTTAATCAATATGAAAATCGCTCATCGAATGGTGAGCGATTTTTTTTGTCCACGATTGAATAAATGGACCAGCGATTTGTCTTTGCTGGATAAGGTAAATATGTCGGCAAATAAGTGAATAGCCAAATTGATTAATTCCTCCGACAACTAATTATACTTCGAATTAAAAATCACCTGAGGTTTGAGGACATTCTTAAACTCAGAAACTAATGTCTCTAAAAAAGGAATCATCCCTTATTCTTATCGCGTCAATGCCAGCCCTTTACTTGGCCCTTATTTGGAATGAGTTGCCTTCCAAAATCCCCACGCATTTTAACTTCAAGGGAGAGATAGATCATTGGGGGGACAGAATTGAATTGCTTCCCTTTATCGTGGTACCGATTTTTCTATTTCTGATTCTTTTGATTGTTTCTAAAACTGATGCTTTAAGAAATAACAACGCATTTCAAGTAATAAAACTAATTATTATGCTGGTGGTCTCTTTGACAATCACGCTTATGATGTATACGATAAAAAATCAGTCGATGGGAACCCCGCGTTTAACGTCGGTCGGAGTTGGCATCATTACCTTTTTGTCGGGCTACTTTATGAGAAACATTAAGCCCAATTTTCTTATAGGGATTAGAACCCCTTGGACACTTGAAGATGAAACCAATTGGCGAGAGACACACCTTGTTGCGGGACGATTTTGGCTAGTGGGTGGTATCGTAATCCTCGTAATTTGCTTTTTTTTCAAGTTCGATGTGGCCTTGACTGTCGTGTTTATAATCATGGGGATCCTCGTCTTGGTACCAATTTTGTACTCTTACCGACTGTTCATAAACAAAAAAGGGCGCGAATAGCACCCCAAAGCTTTAGCCGAGCCGATATTCTGTAAATATCTGATAATCAACACAGGGCACTATCAACAATTTTCTTGCCAGCCTTTTGTTTTCTTTCCCAATTGCTCTACATTTGCAGTCCTTTTGAATTTAGGGTAGAGAGTCAGGAGGAAAGCCAAAGGTATTTACGGGTGTAGCTCAATTGGTAGAGTAGCGGTCTCCAAAACCGTTGGCTGGGAGTTCGAGTCTCTCCACCCGTGCAAAAAACTGCGAATTTGATGGAAAAATTGAAGAATTATATCCTCGATTCGATTGATGAGATCAGAAACAAGGTCTCTTGGTCGAAATTCAATGAACTACAAAGCAGCGCCATTTTGGTGCTGGTAGCCTCATTGATTTTTGCCCTTGTTATCGGTTTGATCGATGCCGGTTTCCAGAATGCTTTGCGTTGGTTTTACAGAGAATTCTAAAAAGTCATGGCAGAGCT
>DATJJP010000021.1:0-41380 GCA_035492075.1 Cyclobacteriaceae bacterium
TAGGGGAATGAAACGAGAAAGAAAGAGTCCCGCTAGGGACGGAATGTCGGTAGGGATGAAACGAAAAAGAAAGAGTAGGAAATGAAACGAGTCCCTTTAGGGACGGAATGTCGGTAGGAAATGAATCGAGTCCCTTTAGGGACGGAATGTCGGTAGTAGGAAAAGAAACGAGTCCCGCTAGGGACGGAATGGCGATGGACCATGTCGGAAGCGACGATGGATTTTAATATTTTTAGAAATAATTCTATGGCAAATACCTACACCCAAATTCATATTCAAGCAGTGTTCGCGGTTAAAAAGAGAATGTGTCTAATCCAAAGTGAATGGAAGAACGAATTATACAAGTACATCACCGGTATAATCCAGAAAAACAACCACAAAGTGTTGGCAATCAACGGTGTCTCCGACCATGTTCACGTTTTTTTTGGATTGCGGCCAACACAAGCCCTCTCGGATTTGATGCAAGATATCAAGGGGAGCTCATCTAAGTTTATTAACGATCAAAGATTGGTGAATGGGCATTTTGAATGGCAAGAAGGGTACGGCGCGTTTTCGTATGCGAAGTCTCAAGTAGCAACGGTCATTAACTATATTAAAAATCAGGAGATTCATCATATGCATATGTCGTTTCAAGACGAATACCTTGATCTTTTAAAAGAATTCGAAATTGATTTTGATGGGCGTTATCTTTTTAAACAAGTTGAATAGGGGCGATGAAAGTTTCACTGCTCACCGTCACGTTCAACTCTGCAGCGACGATCGCGGATTCCATTTCGTCCGTCCGTTCCCAAGATTATCCTGACATCGAATACATTATCGTCGATGGAAACTCGAAAGATGGCACCCTCGACATTATTCGTGCCAGCAAAAGCGACATTGACAAATGGATTAGCGAGCCCGACGCAGGCATCTATGACGCGATGAATAAAGCCGTAAAAATGGCTTCAGGGGAAGTCGTTGGCATCCTGAACTCGGATGACTTTTATGCCGATCAGACCATCATTTCCCAGGTGATGACTGTGTTTGAAGACCAGTCGATCGACGCGGTGTTCGGTGATCTGGTTTTTGTCGACCCCAACAATTTATCCAAAGTGGTTCGCACCTATTCGTCGTCACGATGGAATCCCAAAAAGTTCGCGTGGGGATTTATGCCCGCACACCCCACCTTCTTTGTCCGAAGGAAATATTATGAGCAATTCGGTCTTTTTAAAACAGACTACAAAATCTCGGCCGACTACGAGTTGTTGATCCGCTTCCTTTACGTGCACCGGCTAAAGTACAAGTACCTTCCGTTGAAAATGGTGATCATGCGCAAGGGCGGGGTCAGCTCTCGCAACCTGATGAGCAACGTTGTTTTGAATAGCGAAATTATTCGAGGATGCAGGGAGAATGGGATTTATACCAATGTGTTCATGGTGTACAGTAAATATTTTAGGAAATTGTTTGAGTTATTCCAATGACCAGAATATTAATCACCGGTGCATCAGGTTTTGTGGGAACACACTTGATTCGTTATTTCAGTGACTCCCAAGAAGTACTCCTTTTTGGCTTCGGACGAAAGCAAGTTCCCGGGCTGATGATGCTCAAGGATTACAAAACTCAAACATTGATCGACAATGAAATTGACGTCGTTATACATCTCGCGGGTATCGCCCATGACCTCAGCAATCAATATACACCGGAGGACTATTATCGCGTGAACTACGAAGGGACAAGAAAATTGGTCGACGAGGTGTTAGGTTCTCGCGTTTCCAAATTCATTTTTGTGAGCTCTATTAAAGCCGCGTTAGACACGTCCTCTACGCCCGCTGACGAGTCGATGCATCCTAATCCTGTCACCGATTATGGTAAATCGAAATTGCAAGCGGAAGAATACATACAGTCACTGAACTGGAACGGGAAGTCGTTTTATATTCTTAGGCCTGTGATGATGCACGGAAGCGGAAACAAGGGTAACCTCAACCTTTTGTACCGCTTTGCGAAATCAGGCATCCCGTTCCCATTCGGTGCGTACCACAACCAGCGTTCATTTCACAGCATCGACAATTTTTGTTTTATCGTGAAGTCGGTTGTTGAAATGAATTTAGCTTCCGGCATATATCATTTGGCTGACGATGGGTTTCTTTCCACTGTAAACCTATTTGAGTTGATTTCAAGTGCGATAGGGAGGAAACCTCTCGTGTTGAAATTGCCGATCGAATTTATCGCGGCCCTATCGTCGATGGTGGGCAAAAAAAAGATGGTGTCAAAACTGACGGAAGATATGATGGTGTCAAATAAAAAAATAGTTACGGCCTTGTCCCGCACGCTACCCGTGGGTCTACAAGAGGGTTTAAAAAAAACAATCCAATCGTTCGATGCAAAGTAGTTGGTTAAGTTGGGCCCTGTCCGCTATCGCGATGATCGTTGCTGAACTAGCGTATTTTAAAGTAGCATCGCGCCTGAATATCATTGATAAACCCAACGAGCGTAGCTCGCACGTGAACCCAATCATCCGTGGAGGCGGCATCATCTTTTTGTTCGGAATGGTCCTTTGGTTTATTCAAAGCAAATTCTTGTGGCCCTTCTTTTTTGCAGCGGTGGTAACTATCGCCATCATCAGTTTTCTTGATGATCTCAAGCCCCAACATGCGGGTGCTCGATTTTTGTTTCATCTGGTGGCTGTCGTGTTGGTCATTTATCAACTATGGCCATTGCCTTGGCCGGCCTATCTGATTCTGGTGGCAGTAGTGGTGTGCATAGGCACTTTGAATGCCTTTAATTTTATGGACGGAATCAACGGCATGGCTGGAACATACGCTTTCGTAGCGTTGACGTCGTTTTTGTTCATCGATCAATCAATCGTCAAGTTCACCGACGATCGTCTTTTGTGGATGATGATAGTTGCCGTGTTGGTATTCCTTTTTTTCAATTTCAGAAGTAAAGCGCGATGCTTTGCCGGTGATGTGGGCAGTGTAACGATCGCCTTAGTATTGATCTTTGTTTTACTCCAGTTGATCCGCGCTACCGGTAATTTTCTATGGCCGCTGGTTTTCTTGGTGTATGGAACTGACTCCGTGGTCACGATTGTCTATCGCATAAGGCGACGAGAGAATATTTTCAAAGCTCATCGCTCACATCTGTACCAATATCTTTGTAACGAACTCGGGATTTCACACTTGTTGGTTTCGTCGGGCTATGCGGTGGCACAAGCACTCATCAATGTGGTGTTGATCATTGGATTGGTACGTTTCAATTACGCGCTGGTCTTCGCCGTCACCTTGTTTTTTGTGGTAGCTTATCTTTTTGTTCGTGAAAAAGTGCGCGCAAAAATACAGTCTCAAGTCGTAAAAGAATGAGCATGTACGGCCGTGTGATAAAAAGATGGTGTGATGTTGCGTTTTCGCTCTTGTTGATGGTGTCCTTCAGTTGGCTGATGCTGATCATTGTGTTGATTTATGTTTTCACGTTCAGGTTTCCAATTTTTTTCAGACAGCTAAGGATAGGGAAGGACAACCGACCGTTTTTGATGTACAAATTCCGTACACTGCGAAATGCTTCGAGTGAGCAAGTGAATGAAAGGAGATTTTGGTTTGGAGATGTTCTCCGATTTTTCGCTTTGGATGAACTTCCTCAACTCTGGCAGGTGCTAATGGGACAGATGTCTTTGGTCGGCCCCAGAGCATTGCCTGTCGATTATCTCATGCGCATGAACGAAATGCAGCGGAGCCGCCATCGAGTACGGCCGGGGATCACCGGCTGGGCACAAGTAAACGGCCGACATGAAATCAGCTGGGAAAAAAAATTTGAACTTGACGCTTACTATACAAAACATTTGTCTTTGTCGCTCGATATTAAGATTGCCCTGAAGACCATCTCCCTTTTGTTGTCCTTTCGAAAAGATAATTCCCTCTCTGAAAAAAAGTTTGAAGGCACTTCTTCGTCCCCTGAGTGATGTATATTGCGTTCAGCTTTTTTCACGCACATGCAACCCCGAATTTACCTTTCACCCCCGCATTTATCAGGCGAAGAAATTCGTTTCATAAAAGAAGCACTCGACACTAATTGGGTGGCGCCGGCGGGGCCCGCAATCGGAGAGTTCGAAAAGCAAATCGCCGAAAACTGCTCGATTGAAAATTGCTTAGTCGTAAGCTCCGGCACGGCTGCCATCCATTTGGCGCTAATAGTACTGGGCGTGAAGACGGGCGACGAAGTGATCTGTTCCACGTTTACGTTTTCAGGATCGTGTAACCCCATTATTTATCAAGCCGCGACGCCCGTGTTTGTAGACTCTGAATTGCAAAGCTGGAACATGGATCCGCAACTATTGGAAGAAGCTATAAAAGCTCGGTTGAGGCTCGGAAAAAAGCCGAAAGCAATAATCGTCGTCCACCTTTTTGGGATGCCCGCCCAAATGAACCCCATTATGGAAATTGCTCGGCGCTATGGAATACATGTCATTGAGGATGCCGCCGAGGCAATGGGCTCAAAATACAAGGACCAAAATGCGGGAACCATAGGCGACATCGGGATATTTTCTTTCAATGGAAATAAAATAATCACTACTTCGGGTGGAGGTGCTTTGATTTCCAATGAAAAACAATGGATTGAAAAAGCGAGATTTTTATCAAGCCAATCACGGAGCCCCGTCCCTTATTTTCAACATGAAGAGGTAGGCTACAACTACCAGTTGAGCAACATTTGTGCGAGCATCGGTTTGGGACAGATAAAGATGCTGGAAGCGCGCGTGGAAAAAAGGAGGGCGATTTTTGATTTCTACCGATCACAACTCCAGACAGGTTCATTTTCATTTCAACCTGAATTACACGAATCATTCTCCAATCGTTGGCTCACCACGGTGTTGCTAGAACGAACGACCATTCTGCCCGAAGAATTGCGGGTAGAGTTGGAACGAAAGAATATTGAGGCCAGACCCCTCTGGAAACCCATGCATTTGCAGCCGGTATTTCAAGGGGCTCCCGCTTATCTGAATGGCGTTTCAGAATCGTTGTTCGAAAAAGGGCTTTGCCTCCCTTCTGGAACCAGCCTGACAGAGGTGCAACTGAACATGATTGTCGATTCGCTAAAGGTGTTTGTTCAAAAAAATAAACGGTAGCTTTAAGTTGGATGAATAACATAGTGATATATGGTGCCGGGGGTTTTGGCCGAGAGACGGGTTTGCTGATCGATCAGATCAATCGCCAGTCGGCTAAGTGGAATGTGCTTGGATTTTGCGATGACGGGAAATCAATAGGAGAGGTCATCGATGGACTCCCTGTATTGGGAGGAATGGATTACCTAAACGCATCGCCCCAAGGCTTAAGTGTGATCATTGCAATTGCTGACCCAAGCGTCCGTGAAAAAATCAGGCAACAACTTATTCATCCGAAACTAGAGTTCCCTGCGTTGATTCACCCCTCGGTTACTGTCAGCGAAACTTGCGCCGTGGGCGAGGGATGTATTATTTGCTCTGATGTGGTGATGACTGTAAACGTAACAGTCCAACCATTTACCATCGTCAACCTCAAATGCACACTCGGTCACGATTGTGTCCTGGGAAAATTCTCTTCACTGATGCCAGCGGTTAATATTTCAGGTAATGTGGTAGTAGGCCGAGGTGTGTATGTAGGCGCGGGAGCGATTTTACTGCAAGGCGTTGCTATTGGAGATCACTCGCTCGTGGGGGCCGGCGCCGTGGTCAATAAATCATTTGAAAGTGGGAAGCGAATCATAGGAGTGCCTGCTCGAGCAATATGATAAATACCGAGTTTATTGGAGAAAACAAAAAGGCCATTTGGTTCCTCACGGTGTTTACGGCTTTGTATTTCGCCCTAAACACTTGCTATGGACTTTATATTCAGTCTTATTACCCTGCGTCCGACCCGTTCACACGCCTGGTTGCAACTCAGGTTGCCACGGTCTTGTCGCTTTTCGATTCAAGTGTCAAGGCAATCCCATCTTCCGTCAGCGAGGATATCGCAATTATCAACGATAGGGAAACTATGATATATGTTTTTGAAGGCTGCAATGGCCTTAACGTGATGATTGTCTATCTGAGTTTTCTCGTGGCATTCAAAGGGCCTTTGAAACTATTTTATAAATTCTTCGCCGGCGGATTAGCAGGCATTCATTTGCTGAACTTAGGGCGCGTGGTGGCTCTTTACGGGGTGAGAGCCTATTTTCCCGATCAACTTTATTTTTTCCACAAATACTTATTTACAGGAATTATATACGTCATGGTTTTTGTCCTGTGGTATTACTGGGTTCGATTGGTAAAGCAATGAACAATGTACAGAGACGCGGATGGATGAACGTCCTTTTGATTGCCTCAGGAATTGCAGGCGTCATGTGTACCTATTTGTTACAGGATATGGAATTTGCGGCAGCCTTGGGCTTGTCGGAAAGGGCTGAGTTTGTGGTGCGAAAGGCTTTTCGTGTGGCCCTGAACGATCTTTTCATGCTGGTGCTTGTTGGCGCTTGGTTCAGAGACAAGTCAGTGACCCGTTTGGCCATTTTAATCCAGTTGATTGACGGCTTGATACTTTTGCCGATTTACCTGGTCGTAAAACTGCATTTCGAAGGCGCTTCTGAGGTTTCCATGCCATTGCTGTCACAATTTCATCGTATTATCGTCAATCCTACGCTGATGTTATTGCTCATACCGGCCGTCTATTTCCAAAGGGCAAAACAAAAAAGAAGCTGACCGAGGTTAATTTTTTGAAAGGAAGGCATTTTTGACAAACCTGAGCATTTGTAGGCTCGAAACGGGTTACGCCAAAGGCCCGAAATGTATTTAATCTATGTAAATTTCGTAGTTTTGTAACGTGTGACTAAAAACATGTCAAGTCTGAAGTTGGCTTAAGCTTATGAGAACAACCCTGAAAGTAGCAGCCCTGCTAAGTCTCTTGAATTTCTGCTTTGCAAGTACGGCCTTGGCCCAAAGGTATGCGGTGATAAATGGAAATTGGACCACCGGAATTTGGGCCTCGACTCCAGGGGGAGTTGCTGGATCAGCCGCTACGCCAACGGCTCTGGATGACGTTTATACGAATGGGAAGAATGTTACCATAAGTAGTGTTGTCACTTGCAAGAATTTGGCTGTTTCTCAGGGGACGACAGCTGGCCTCACTTTTACCAGTGGGTCGGTTACCGTTACAGGTACTCTATTTGGCTGGGATGATATTAATCTCATAATGGCTGGACCAACAGTCAATACATTGTCAGGTAGTTCGATCTTCACTTTTACAGCGGCAAATTGGGATGGTCTGGGAGGAACGTTATTTGATAATGAATTAATTTCTAATTGGAACAGTACAGCTCCAATCACTAGGGCGGTAATAAATACACCTAACACGTCCACTTATACGATAGATAATGACGCGACAGGCAACGTACAGTTCGCTCAATTACAGGTTACAGGAAACAGCATTCTCGGTTCAAGTATCAACAATTTTCCTATCAGTCCTGTTGGAACTGGAATCATTGCAACCACGTCTTTGTCACTTGTGTCTACTTCGTCATTTAACTGTGATGTACCTATCCGAGGCGGGGCAGCTCAAACGGCGCTGATTCCGAATTTTAGTAACTCTGGGCAAATCACCACTAGTAGTTACATAAACTGTAATACTTGCAACGTTCCATCAACTGGCGTTATCCATACGTCATTCAATGGTACAGACCAAACTGAAGGATTTTGGTATCAAAGTGCCAGACCAACGGGAGGAACAATCAGTGGTAGCATCTATTTCGAAGCCGCTGCAAATCAGAACGTTTACTCTAGAAGTTACGGTAGTTTGATTTTGGATGGATCAGGCACAAAAACTCTTGTAAGCGCCAATACCTTAAATATCTCTGGAAACCTCACAATTAATTCGGCATCGATTACTTTCAACACCAATGCAGCGACGGCAATTAACGTAGGCGGCAATATTTCAAATGCAGGTTCTTGGACACCAACAGATCTCGTGAGCTTTAATGGCACAGGTGCACAATCGGTTAGCGGAAGCTCCTCGATTAATTTTTCCGGCGGTATTGACGTAAACAAAACTGCAGGCACACTTACCCTTAACAAAGCAATTACAGTTTCAAATGGGGTTGTTATTTCTCAAGGCACTTTTAGCCTAGGATCTCAAAATGTCACCATCAACAGTGGCACTATTGACAATAGTAACGGTGGAACGATCACTTTTACGGGGGGGTCCGGCAGTACGCTTACAGTAAATGGTGCGGTATCGATGACTGGTTCTTCTGCATTTAATAACGTGACTATTAATTCAACTGTTGGTAACCTCACCGCTCCTTCAGCAACGTTGAGCGTAGCGGGTAACTTCGCTAACAACGGAACATTTAATGCGAATTCAGGTACGCTTACATTTAATGGTACCACCGATCAATCAATTACCGGTACCGTCAACGTAAACAACGTTAACATCAGCAATTCTGGAAGCACAGCTAGTATCAACGGAAATATGAATTTGTCTGGAGTACTAACCGTAACATCAAGCTCTAGTAGTTTCGATGCAGATGGTACAGGATCCGGTGTCTTGACAGTCAAGTCGACGGGTGTTAGTTCTGGAGGACGGATTGCTGCAATTCCATCAACGGGAAGTTTTGCAGACGTACCGATTACAATCGAAAGATACATCGACTCTCCTGATAACTGGCGCTACCTCGCAATGCCTATTACCACTGGAACAGCCAACAGCTGGAAGACAGGCGGTTTTTATGTGACGGGTAATTTCACGAACCCCAGCACACCAACAGACAACTCAAACATCGTCGACAGTACATCGCCATCCATTTATCGTTGGGATGCACCCACCCAAGCTTGGATAGAAGTACCCTCCTCTTCCGGTGCCGCGCAAGCAACAACGAGCGTAACACTCAGCAACAACGTCGGGTACTCAGCCTATTCGTATAACACGGCTAACTCAGTAGTCAGTGTAAGGGGAAATATAGCGCGAGGAACGGTGAGTTCCATTGCGATATCAAATACGAATGGCAATTACAATCTTATTCCTAATCCTCATGCTTCACCTATCGACTGGGATAACATCCAGCCGACCGTGACAGGTCTGCAAGATCAAATGTGGATTCGACAAACCGACAATAGCTTTGCCTCCTACGTGCACGGCTCTGGAGTCGCAACCAATGGCCCTGGTGGCTGGACCGGCGAGGTCGCTATTGGTCAATCCTTTTGGACACAGTCTAACGGAGCCGCAAGCACGATCAGCTTAGCCCAAAGCGCAAAAACAAATAATACTTCACAGTTCTTAAGGACAGAAGCTCCTACAAATTTGGTGAGGATCGCCCTTAACTATGGTACACAGAAAGATGAGTCCGTCATCCATTTCGTTGATGGAGCGACGGTCAATTACGAGGACGGATTTGATGCAATAAAACGTAAGAACGGCGACTTTGATAGTGGCACAGGAATGAACAGTTACGTAAACCTTTCCAGCTACAACGTGAATTCTGCCAGCGATTTCGCGATTAACGCCATTTCACCTTTAGCATCTTGCTCAGGAAATATCAAACTCAAGTTGGCCGATACTCCGATAGGTAATTATTCCCTGTCGTTCACCGATCTTGAGACCCTAAGCTTGGGGTACACCGTTACCTTGATTGATCACTTCTTGTCTACCACCGTTCCGATTAACAACGGTGATTCTTATTCTTTTTCTGTCACGGCTAACGCTTTATCAACCGGTGATGCTCGATTTGAAATCAGCACTGCATCTCCGTCCATCAATTTAGTAGCGCCTACGTATACAATCGATAACAAGTGCGATCCAAGCAGCATTCCAGTCAGCTTAACTACGCAAACGGGTGTGAACTATCAGCTGTTCAGCGGGGCAACGGCCGTTGGGAACGTTCTGACGGGTACTGGATCTCAGGTCAGTCTGCAAGTTCCTAGAACGGCCTTGACCGACGGCGTAAATTCTTTGGATGTCAAAGCCTTCACACCTGACAATTGCAGCACCAAGACCTATAGTGGTGCTGTGAGTATTACCAATAAAGCAATTCCGACCGCACCCTCAACCACCGACGGCTCTGTTTGCACTTCTGGAAACGTGACGCTGGCCGCAACAGGGGCGCCGACCGATGGAAGCTATCTGTGGTATGACAAAGTGGATGCATCAAATCCACTGGCAGGAGCGACAGGAGCAACTTTTGCCACGCCAAGTCTAAGCACCACCACGTCGTATTACGTGAGTGCCTTGAATGTATTTGGTTGTGCCAGTGTAAGAAAAGAGGTTGTTGCCAATGTATTTGTTCCGACAATTCCGACAATAACTTCATCATCGGATACACTGTACAGCAGTCAGAAAACCGATAACCAGTGGTATAAGAATGGCCAACCGATATCGGGTGCGACACAAAGGTTTTATGTGGTGAAAGAATCGGGAGACTACTCCGTGCAAACCATTGACCCGAACGGATGCTCGGGAACTTCAGATTCGAAGGTGATGGTTGTCACTGCCATCCATGAAGAGAATGAAACGTCGTCTGTTTTCCCCAATCCTACACACGACTTGATTTCAATTTCGTGGGATGCGGCGAACGATGGGGCTCTCCAGGGAATACATATTTTTGATTCAAGAGGATTAACCGTGTTTTCTAGCGAAGACAATAAAGCTATTTTACAAGCGGATGAGAAAACGATAAGCATGGGAAGTATGTCGAGCGGCCTTTATGTGTTGAAGCTTGTCTCAGATAAAGGAACGAGGTCGATCAAAATTGTTAAGAAATGAGAATAAGGATTTTGGGACTTGCAGTTTTTATTCTCACGGCGGTGGCTGGATATTCACAGCCCCCTGGAAACCCCAATGGCGGTAAAAAGCCAGGATCTGTCCCTATTACAGGCATTGAATATTTAATTGGTCTAGGCGGGCTTTATGGGTTAAAAAAATTATTCGACCCCAAGAAAAAAGGCAAGCAACAGTGATACGATTCTTTGTTCGGTTCGTCCGCAACCTCCGGATCTTACCCTGGTGGGTGATCGTCTTCATTGACGTTTCTGTGATTGGGTTTTCCGCCCTGTTGGGATATTTGCTAAGATTCAATTTTTCAGTTCCCGAGCTTCAGGCACATCGCTTTCAATACGGGATAATTGTTTATGCCTCTTGTGGGCTGCTTTCGATTCTGATCACTAACAGCCATCGTGGAATTATTCGTTACACGGGAATTCAAGATGGGGTTCGGATTTTTTACATGACCATCGTCAATGTGGCGTTGGTCTCGGCGACTAATTTGGCTTTTAGTTTGAGCTATAGGGCAAATGCGGTGCCTTATTCTGTCATCCTCATAACCCTTCTGTCCTCATTCCTGTTGCTGTTTAACTACCGTCTTCTCGTAAAGTATATTTTCTCCTACTACCGTAATTTCATGATCAAGCAATCGCGAGTCATGATTTTTGGCGCGGGCCAGACCGGCATTATTACGCGTCATGTGTTGGAGTCAACCCCGCGGATGAAAGTCGTCGGATTCTTGGAAGATGCCGAAGACAAAACTGGTAAAGTAATAGACGGCATCTCTATTTTTGACGCAAAGACTTCTGACCTCCAGCGATTGTTTGACGATTTTTCGATCGATGAACTGATTTTCACACCCAAGGACATTTCTCTTGAGCGGAAGAATGAAGTAGTCGACGCCTGCATGCGTAGCCACGTGAAAGTGCGAACTGTCCCTCCGGTTGAAAAGTGGGTGAAGGGTGAGTTAAGTCTGAATCAGATCAAAGAGATCAACATCGAGGAGTTGCTTGGTCGAGAGGCGATCAAGATTAATAATAGAAGTATTGAAACGGATTTGCGAGGGAAGAAGATCCTGATTACAGGCGCCGCTGGTTCAATAGGGTCAGAAATATTCCGACAGGTTGCAGCCACCAATCCAGCAGCAATTATTTTGGTTGATCAAGCCGAATCCGCTCTGTACGAACTTGAATTGGAGTCGCGATCACTGGAAACGAGCGCCAGGTTGTATTGGTATTTGGCAGATGTCAACAACAAGGATCGAATGCGGAGCATTTTCGAAGCCCATCGGCCAACGGTGGTGTACCATGCTGCTGCGTACAAGCATGTGCCCATGATGGAAAACAACCCTGCGGAGGCGATAACATGCAATATCCTGGGCACCAAGACAGTTGCTGACTTGGCGGTGCAATTCAGTGTGTCCAAATTCGTCATGGTTTCGACGGACAAGGCAGTGAAGCCCACCAATGTGATGGGCTGCTCGAAGCGTATCGCCGAAATTTACGTTCAATCATACAACGATTATCTAGAAAAGTCAGGTGGGCCGCACACCGCTTTCGTGACTACTCGCTTTGGTAATGTGCTTGGATCCAACGGTTCAGTGATTCCTTTGTTCAAAAAGCAGATCCAGGATGGAGGGCCAATCACTGTCACTCATCCTGAAATCACCCGTTTCTTTATGACCATACCGGAAGCTTGCCAATTGGTGCTGGAGGCAGGGACCATGGGGAAAGGGGGCGAGATATTTATTTTTGATATGGGCAAGTCGATCAAGATTCTTGATTTGGCTGAAAAAATGATTTGGCTATCTGGCCTTCAGCCTCGTCGGGATGTGGATATTGTTTTCACTGGCCTTCGAGAAGGTGAGAAGCTTTACGAAGAATTGCTCAACGATAACGAAAACACCACCCGGACACATCATCAGAAAATCATGATCGCCAAAGTGCAACACTACAGCTATGAAGAAGTCAATCGCTATGTGGAACTCTTTGAGGATTTGATTTATGACAAGAATGAATTAAAGAGTGTGGCTCTAATGAAAGAGCTGGTACCGGAGTTTAGAAGCAATTATTCTAGATACGAGGTCCTCGACGATAAGTCCGACTATCGCTAACGTCGCTTTATACCACCCCGCTTATTGTATCTGTAGGTTGACTTACGCTTGAATAGCCCCTTGCTTTTGTGCAAACCAGAACGGCTGGGCATGGGGAGGTAATACTCAAGCTTTGCATTTAATAAAAAATAGGAGTCCATGGTTTTAGGGTTCCCACGGATGCTTCCTGCGTTGAAATTGTTCGTCGTGCCTGTGGCAGCGGGATTATAGGCTGGATTACCTGGGTTTTGGAAATAGGCACGAACCGGGTCGGACGCATCAGGTGCAGTGTACCTACCGCTTACGTCATCCAGATAGTCGGTAAATGTTTTTCTGAACCCCCCTTCGATAGCGAGGTCTATGTTTGGTGTCAGCTTAAGCCTTGCTCCAAGCCCCATAGGGATCACCGGTGTAACTCTACTATAGCTAACACCCTCCGTCTTAAGGGGCGCTAACGAATAAGCTTTTCCATTGTAGTCAGCGACAGGATTGAAATAAAGTAAACCGACACCGCCAAAACCATAAATGTTGATGGTTGGCCTTCGGTAATACCGATTGCCATTAGCGAAAATGCTTACCTCGCCGATTGCACTGATCTCAAAACAGTTGGATCTAAAAGAAAGTCCGCGTGACTTTCGTGCTTCGGTATCGGCCTTTTTATCATCACCGTGCAAAACAAACCAATTCAGTTCTGTCCGAACGGCGATCCTGGGAGCTACATGGTATAACAACCCAACATTCAAATTAGGCTGCAGGTTGATGATTGAACCTGGATTTGAAAGCTCACCGAAATACGTTGCTGTGCCTGTGCCTGCCGTAAGGGTCAAATTTCTATCCTGACGTATCCCAAAGAAACTTTGAGCTATGCCAAGTCCCGGCAGTACCAAGCACGTTAACAGTAGAATTCTTCTCATGCGACTTTAAGCAGCAATTTATGCAATAAAATGCAATAAGGAAACCCATAAGAACTACGATTTGGGTTCAAATTTAGGTTTTACTTACTGCAGCGTACTGCAGCGAATTTTAAGATGTCAGAAAAATCTAAGCCAATACTTCTTTGATTTTCTGTGCTGCCTCTTTTAGGAGGATGGCGGAAAAAACCTTCAGGCCTGACTCTCGAATGATTTTAGCACCTTCTTCGGCATTGGTCCCCTGCAAACGCACGATGATGGGCACCGGAATATTGCCCACTTTTTTGTAGGCTTCCACCACGCCACTAGCCACCCGATCGCACCGTACTATCCCGCCAAAAATATTGATGAGAATTGCCTTCACGTTAGGGTCTTTCAAGATGATTCGGAATCCAGCTTCAACCGTTTCTGCATTGGCACCACCACCCACGTCAAGGAAGTTGGCCGGTTCGCCACCTGAAATTTTGATGATATCCATGGTGGCCATCGCTAAACCTGCGCCATTCACCATGCACCCCACGTTGCCGTCGAGTTTTACATAGTTCAGTCCTGATTTCCCTGCCTCTACCTCGAGCGGATCTTCTTCGGTGATGTCGCGAAGCTCTTCCAGGTCAGGATGGCGGAACAAAGCATTGTCATCGAGATTCACTTTGCCGTCGACGGCCAGGATTTTGCTGTCGGACGTTCTCAACACGGGATTGATTTCAAACATCGATGCATCCAGCCCGATGTAGGCCTTATACAACGAATTGACAAATTTCACCATCTCTTTGAACGCATTTCCTTCGAGTCCAAGAGAGAAGGCGATTTTTCGTGCCTGAAAGGGTTGCAAACCGATACGAGGGTCAATCCACTCCTTCACGATTTTCTCTGGATGTGTGGCGGCAACTTCCTCGATATTCATCCCACCTTCTGTACTGGCCATGATCACCGGCATACTTGTGGAGCGATCAAGCAAAATACTCATGTAATATTCTTTCGGCTCGGCCTCGCCAGGATAATAGACATCCTCAGCGATTAACACCTTATTTACTTTTTTCCCCGATGGTCCTGTTTGAATGGTTACCAGTGTGCCACCCAATATCGCCTTCGACTTTTCAAAAACTTCATCAAAACTTTTGGCTAGAACGACACCACGCGAGCCCGTTTCTTTCACTGTTCCCTTTCCGCGTCCTCCCGCATGGATTTGTGACTTCACGACAAACCATTTTGAACCTGTATCCGCTTGCAGTGATTTTGCCGCAGCTACTGCCTTGTCAGGAGTATCGGCTACGATGCCTCGCTGAACAGCAACTCCATATTTCTTCAATACTTCTTTGGCTTGATATTCGTGAATGTTCATGTCGTTAGGTTTTGGAAGCAAGCTAGTTTTTTAAACCTTTATTTCATCTGTAAATAGTTAATTTTTTTGCGGCCGCATGGAATCACCAAGCGAATTATTATACTTTTGACAGTATTTGCTTCGCGATTTCAACTTGCATTTTACAGCCATCGATTCATGCTCAAAGCAGAGGGGATAAGAAAATCATACGGGTCATTACCTGTGTTAAAAGGAGTTAACATTGAGATCCTGCGAGGTGAAGTGGTGGCAATTGTCGGTGCGTCAGGCGCCGGAAAAAGCACACTGCTTCACGTTCTCGGGTCGCTTGATACACCGGATGAAGGTGCCGTGACGATCGATAACACTAACCTGGCTTTGCAAAACGCGAAGTCACTCGCCGACTTCAGGAATAAAAACCTTGGGTTTGTCTTCCAGTTCCATAATTTGTTTCCTGAGTTTACTGCGTTGGAGAATGTAATGATCCCTGCACTTATTGCAAAGCACAAATTAGGCGATGCAAAAACGCGCGGCCAGGAATTGCTGAGATCGTTGGGGCTCGAGTCCCGGATTTCACACAAGCCTTCGGAGCTGTCGGGAGGGGAGCAGCAACGAGTGGCTGTAGCACGCGCTCTGATCAACTCACCGCTGCTGATATTTGCCGATGAACCAAGTGGCAACCTGGATTCCAAAAATGCAACCGAGCTTCATCAATTATTTTTTCAATTGAGAAAGGATTTTGGTCAGACGTTTGTGATCGTTACTCACAACCAGGAATTTGCTTCTATGGCGGATCGAAAACTGGAAATCAAAGATGGCGTGATGTTGGCCTAGTTATGAAATAATTTTTCCCGTTGGCAATTAGCGATGTTGTATTATTTCATCCAAGGCTTCTTCAACCAGTACTGTCCCGTTTTCAGAAATCGAAGTGAGTCGTACGCGCTTTAGTTCATTGACGAGCAGGGGATCATATTTCGCCGCAATTCTGACGTAGTTCTCTGTGAACCCATGCATCATGCCATCTTCAATATCATTTTCGAAAAGTACGGTTGCCTCACTTCCTAGATTTGACTCATAGAACGCCCGTCTTTTTTTGTCGGACAGGATGTGCAGCATACGAGAACGTTCATGCCGTTCATTCATCGGAACCGGATTTGGCAATGTAACGGCCAGCGTGTTGTCTCGCTCTGAGTAGGTGAAGACATGTAGGTAAGAAATGTTCAATTCATTAAGGAACTGGTACGTTTCCAGAAAGTCGTCGTGCGTCTCCCCAGGGAATCCTACAATTACGTCTACGCCGATGCAGGCGTTCGGCATCAGCGATTTTATCTTCTCGACTCTCGCCGCATAAAGCTCCCGCAGGTATCTTCTGCGCATGAGGTTCAAGATTTTGTTTGAGCCTGATTGTAGGGGCACGTGAAAGTGAGGCACAAATTTTTCCGACTTAGAAACAAACTCGATAATTTCATCGTGCAACAAGTTGGGTTCTATGGATGAGATTCTAAATCGGTCGATACCGGCAACTTGGTCGAGCGCGTGTACCAAGTCAAGGAAACGTTCTCTGCGTTCCCCGTTTTGCAAGCCGAAGTCACCCGTGTTTACTCCCGTAAGTACGATCTCCTTCACATCGGTCTTGGCAATCTCCTGCGCGCTTTTGATAATGTTTTGCACACTGTCGCTTCTGCTGCTGCCTCGAGCCAAAGGAATCGTGCAGAATGAACAAGAGTAATCGCAGCCATCTTGCACTTTTAAAAAAGTACGCGTGCGATCGAACATGGAATACGAGGTGTTGAAGGTTTTGACTTCTTCAATTTCCGAGCTAAAAACGGCAGCTTTCTCAGGACGGACGAACCCGTCGAGGAGTTCTAATAGCCTGAATTTTTCAGCCGCTCCAAGAACCGCGTCTACTCCGGGGATTTCAGAAATCTCTTTTGGTTTTAATTGGGCATAACATCCCACAATGGCCACATACGCATTAGGGGAGATGCCTCGCGCCTCACGGACCACTTTTCGGCACTTTTTGTCGGCATTTTCTGTGACGGAACAGGTATTGATGATGAAGACATCGGGTGTGTCGGAAAACTCTACTTTCTGATATCCCTTTTCTTCAAATTTCCGCGCGATCGTAGATGTTTCAGAGTAGTTGAGTTTGCACCCCAACGTATAAAAAGCGACCTTTTTCATAGCCAAGCCGCAAAGATAGTTATTTCAAGATTTGATATTCGAAAATTCAATCAGCGTGCTCTAGATTCTGTATTAGAATCTTGAAGGGGAATCATCTTGTATTGATGTAATTTAGGAATTCGCGCTTGGTATTTTCGTCTTTGAATTTCCCAGAGAAGTAGGCGGTGCCCGTTTTGCTGCTCGTGTCTACCACGCCACGTGAAGCCACGCACATGTGGTTTGCGTCTATGACAACGGCTACATCAGCAGTGTTGAGCACACGTTCCAGCTCTTTACCGATTTGAACGGTGAGCCTTTCTTGAACTTGCGGCCGTTTGGCAAAGTATTGAACGAAGCGATTGATTTTGCTCAACCCAATGACTTTACCGGAAGAAAAATAACCGACATGTGCTTTGCCATAGATAGGAACAAAATGATGTTCGCAATGGGAGTAGAAAGTGATCTCTTTCTCTACCAGCATCTGGTCATACTTGTATTTGTTTTCAAACAACCGGGGATTGGGTCTATTCACAGGATTCAGGCCGCTAAATGCTTCCTTGACATACATTTTGGCGACGCGGTGCGGAGTGCCATTTAAACTGTCATCATTGAGGTCGAGACCGAGTGTAGTCATGATCTCCCGAAAATGAATTTCTATTTTTTCAATTTTCTCTTCATCGGAAAGCGCAAAGGCGTCTTCTCGCAAAGGTGTTTCGTATGATGAGACAGGATGCTCGTCATCATCATGGACAGGTTTAATGGGCTGGATATTCAACGCAATTTCTTTCTGTCTCATAAAGTTTTATTTTAAGTTCGTACTGACTGTCAATGTGCTGTCTCAGTATTCTCCAAATCACTACCGCTATGTTTTCTGCCGTGGGGTTCAACGTCTTGAAATACGCCGTGTCCAAGTTAAGGTTTTTGTGATCAAAGTGTTTTATCACGTGCTCCTTTATCAGATCGCTTAACGTTTTCAAATCGTAAACGTAACCGGTCTCCGGGTTGGGTTCTCCAATTACACTCACGATCATCTCATAATTATGCCCATGGTAATTTGGGTTGCTGCACTTGCCGAAAACCTCGCTATTTTTTTCATCGCTCCATTCGGGGTTGAACAACCGATGGGCCGAATTGAAATGTTCCTTGCGAGAGGCGGCTACTTTCATTAACGGTTAATAACATCAAGGTATCAAAAAAGTTCGTGGAAACTTTTTTTATTCGCGTCGCGAGAAAATTTGGCTAAATGATTGATTTTGACCAGTGATTGCCTTTGCAGGATTGCGGTGGTTAATTAATTTCATCCCTTTAACGTAACGCTGCGCAATCTTAGATTATACAATGGGAAACATTACGATCATCATTTTACTTCTGGCAATTATTACGGCGCTGGCCGAGGTGGCAGATCGTGTGAAAATTCCATATCCTATTCTGCTCGTGTTGGTAGGTATTGGCGTGAGTTTGGTGCCTGGGTTGCCAGCGATAACTTTAGATTCTGAAACCATTTTTCTCATTTTTTTGCCGCCGGTTTTGTATTCCGCAGCTTGGACAACATCGTGGCCGGATTTCAAACGGTCTAGCCGGGCCATCAGTTTGCTTGCTATCGGTTGCGTGTTGTTCACGACGACCTTGGTTGCCGTTGTTGCCCATTATTTCATTCCCGGATTTGGCTGGCCTGAGGCATTTGTTCTGGGCGCAATTATTTCTCCACCGGATGCCGTGGCCGCGAGTGCCGCAACACAGGGTCTGGGCATACCCCGCCGAGTCACAACCATTCTGGAGGGGGAGAGTTTGGTGAACGACGCCACGGGGCTAATAGCCTACAAGTATGGGATTGCTGCTGCCGCCTCGGGTACTTTTATTCTTTGGCTGGCGAGCGTCAACTTTTTCTACGTGGCCATTGGAGGAATTGTAGTTGGTCTTGTGCTGGGACAATTGTTCAAATGGATACATATGATCACCCCCGACAATCCAGTGAACGACACAACTCTCACCTTCATCGCACCCTACACGGCATATCTCCTGGCGGAGCAGATTCATGTTTCGGGCGTATTGTCTGTGGTGGCGTGCGGCCTATTTCTCAGTTGGAATTCATCTAAAATTATCAACCATCAATCAAGGCTAAGCGCATGGTCTGTTTGGGAGACGGTAATATTTATTTTGAACGGGCTGATTTTTATCCTCATAGGGCTTCAACTGCCGGTGATTTTGCACCATATCAAAGATCACTCCCTTTTAACCTTGCTGCTGTACGGCGCGGTAATTAGTGGCGCTACCATCGTGCTGCGATTGATCTGGGTTTTTCCAGGGGCGTATATGCCACGGTGGTTTAGCAAGCGGATCCGTCAACGAGAGCCTCGACCGGACATTAAATCCGTGACCATTGTTGCGTGGAGTGGAATGCGCGGAGTCGTTTCCTTGGCAGCCGCATTGGCATTGCCGCTTACCGTAAATGGCAGAGCATTCCCTCATCGTGATTTAATTATTTTCCTCACATTTTCGGTCATTTTTGCAACGCTGGTCATCCAAGGGATTTCGTTGCCACCCTTGGTACGGTGGCTGGGTATCAAGCCAAGCGATGAAGAGATGCGGGAAGAGCGGGATGCGCGCATGCGAATCGTCACCAAAGTGATCGAGCATATCGAAGAAAATTACTCCATCGGATTAAGCGACGAGGTGCTTAACCAAATAAAGACAAAATATGAAATTCGTGTCCAGCGAATCAAGAAAGAAACCGCGGGAAGGATCAGTGATGAACAAGTTTCTGACTTCCTGCGCGTGCAAAAGGAGATTATTAGGGTGGAGCGCTCCATGTTGAACGAACTTCACCGTGAGGGGAAAATCAGCGAAGAAGCAGTCCGGAAAATAGAATACGAACTTGACTTGGAGGAAACTCGGTTGATATTGGAAACATCAGCCTGATCGGGTTGCAAAAGAATCTAAAATTTTTCTCATTTTGCGTCCGAATGCTCGTCTAGGCATTTTAACCTGCTCATCGTTGGCTTCAATATCTTGAAGGATTTGGTTTTTAATATAGTTGACTATGATCAAGCTCATTATTCTGTCGTTGCAGGCGATCTTTTTTTCACCCGATAATTGTGATATTTCGGTAATGGCCGATGAATGCGTCCGCCAGATGCCTAAAAAATTTAGCGTCCTGAAAACCTTCCCGTTGGCGCGCAGGAAGGATAAGACGTATGCCGAATGCTCCTATGTTTTGACCAAGGGAACTCGCTACAATATTGGCGCATGCATCAACGCAAAAGAGGATTTGAAAATCGAGATTTTCAATTCGAAAAGAGCATTGGTTGCCTCCGTGACGGGCAAAAAGAAGTATTCAAAGTTGACCTATAAATGCTCCTCATCGGGCATTTACTATATGCGATTTTCAATTGAAAACTCGCCGGATATCTGCGGGGCCACGTTGTTATCATTTTCGAAGGTTAAATAACAAAATAAAAAAAGCCGCCCATTTCCGGTGCGGCTTCAAGATTCTTTTCAGGGCTTTATCAGCAAAACTCGTCGAACACTTCAAGTAAGTGCTGACCTATCATTTGTGCATTTCTACCTTCGATGTGATGGCGTTCCACAAAATGAACCAATTCCCCATCCTTGAACAAGGCGATGGCCGGAGAAGATGGAGGATAGGGAAGGGTATATTCACGTGCCTTAGCAACTGCTTCCTTATCGACGCCTGCAAAAACGGTGGTCAGCTTGCCTGGTTTCTTCGCGGTATGCTCGAGCGCCCATTTGATTCCTGGACGTGCCGCGCCCGCAGCGCAGCCACACACTGAATTGATGACCAGCAAATTTGTGCCTTTTTGATCCTTCAGCTCCTGATCTACGTCGGCTGAAGTCTTCAGTTCTCTGAAGCCCGCCGATGTGAGATCATTTCTCATGGGGGCCACTAATTGTTCGGGATACATATATGCGTTTACAGTTTAAAGTTCCAAGTTCTATAGTCTCAAGAGTACAACAAAGTTACATGAATCCTAGTTCCAGCTTGGCCGCTTCGCTCATCATATCCTGCGAGTAGGGCGGATCGAAGGTCAGCTCTACCTTTACCTCGTTGATGCCTTCAATCGCCTTTAATTTCTGCTCCACTTCGCTTGGAATCACCTCGGCAGAAGGGCAGGAGGGCGATGTGAGTGTCATCAGAACGAAAACGTTATTGACGGGAAACACATTGACCTCATAAATTAAACCAAGTTCGTAAATGTCGACTGGAATCTCAGGGTCATAAACGGTCTTCAGCGCAGCAATCACCTTGTCGCGCAAGTTATTGTCGGTCGACCCGTTTTTCTGTTCTATTGTTGAAACGGTTTCGTTCATGGTTTTTCAATCAACTGAGACTTGAATGCGAGCGCGTAGATCTTCATCTGCTTGATCATAGATGCGAATCCATTGGACCGTTGCGTGCCGATGAACCGCTCCATTCCTATTCTTTGCATGAAATATAAATCAGTGTTCAAAATGGCTTCAGGGTTTTGGCCATTGAATATTCGTATCAACAAGCTGACCAGCCCTTTGGTAATCGCGGTATTACTATCGCCGGTAAAAAAAATCTTTCCTTCTTTCATGTTCGCCGTAAGCCACACTTTCGATTGGCAGCCTTTCACGATATTTTCCTCGACTTTGTCATTTTCAGGCATCACCGGGAGTTTCTGTCCCAATTCCATGATGTACAAGACAGTCATCTCCATGTCGCCATCCAGAAGTGAAAACTCATTGATGATTTCATCTTGGATTTCGGTTGTCGTCATGGCTTCATGAAATTGACTATCCTTTTCACTCCTTCAGCCAACTCGTCGATTTCTTTCTTGGTATTATATATGGAAAAAGAAGCGCGTACCGTTCCTTCAATTCCGAGCGTGTCCATTAGAGGTTGCGTGCAGTGGTGCCCCGTGCGCACTGCTATACCACGTGTGTCGAGCATCTGTCCAACATCAAAATGATGTATCCCTTGGATTACAAAAGATTGAACGGCCACCTTGAGTTTGGATGTCCCGATCAATTTCACGAATGGAATTGCCGACAGTTTCTCTGCCGCGTAGGCAAGCAATTCGTTTTCATATTCGGCGATTTGTTCTTTGCCAATGGATGCAATGAAATGAACGGCTTCTTTTAGGGCAACCACGTCGGCGATATTTGGCGTTCCTGCCTCGAATTTGTAGGGGAGGTCGTTATACGTAGTTTTTGCAAACGTTACTTCTTTGATCATCTCACCACCACCCATGTAGGGAGGCATTTTTTCGAGCAGACTTTTCTTGCCGTACAAAATACCGGTGCCTGTTGGCCCATACATTTTATGTGAAGAGATGCAGTAGAAGTCGCAGTCGAGATCTTGCACATCGATCTCCAAATGAGCGGCCGCTTGTGCGCCATCGATCAACACCACAGCACCAGCTTCGTGTGCCAGGCGAATGATTTCCTTAATCGGATTGATAGTGCCGAGACTATTGGAGGCGTGATTAGTAGCTACAATTTTTGTTTTGGAAGAAAGAAGGTTACGATAGGCATCAAGATCGAGCTCTCCCATTTCGGTCACAGGAATGACTTTCAGTTTTGCTTTCCTCTCTTCGCATACGATCTGCCAAGGAACGATATTCGAGTGGTGTTCTAGCCCCGAAATAACGACCTCATCACCTTCGTTCAAAAAGGTGCGACCATAAGAAGACGCAACGAGGTTGATGCTCTCGGTTACGCCACGCGTGAATATGATTTCTTCACTACTCTTTGCATTGATGAATTGCTTCATCGTACTACGTGTCTCTTCGAAGGCTTTGGTTGCTTTTTCGGCAAGTGTATGGATCCCGCGATGGATGTTAGCGTTGTACCCTTGATAATAATTTACCAACGCGTCGATTACTTGTTTGGGTTTTTGATTCGTAGCGGCGTTGTCGAAATAAATGAGCGGCTTTCCGTTTACTCGTTGACCGAGAATTGGGAATTGGGCCCTTATTTTTTCAATATCGATTGCCGTCGTGGCTTGCATATTACACTTTGTTCAATCGCTGTGAAATTAAACCATCCAAATAGTTTTTCAGTTCCATGTTTTTGATTGGCTGTAGGGTTTCCGCGGCGAAAGCATATAGCAACATTGCTTTTGCCTCTTTGCTTGGAATGCCGCGCGAACGCAAATAGAAGACAGCTTCTTCATCCAATTGCCCCGTAGTACATCCGTGAGAGCATTTTACATCATCGGCCCAAATCTCGAGTTGAGGCTTGGTGTTGATGGTGGCGGTATCGGTCAAAAGGATATTTCTATTGGATTGAAAAGCGTTGGTCTTTTGGGCATTGGGTCGCACGAAAATTTTTCCATTGAATACGCCCTTCGAATTTCCGTCCATCACACCCTTGTATAATTCATTGCTGAAGGAATTTGGTTTGATGTGATCCACCACCGTGTGATTGTCTGCCATGGTATTTCCATTCAGTAAATACAATCCATAGAAATGCGACTCGCAATTTTCACCGTCGATGGCGATATTGAAATTGTTTCTGATCAGCGAGCCATTCAGTGTAAGTGTGAAGGTGTTAAGGCGGCTTTTGTCAGACTGATGGAACAGTGAATTCGCCACTTGATGAAGTTTGCCCTCGTCGTTTTGGATTTTCACATAATCCAACGAGGCATTTTTACCAATGACAATTTCCTCCGCGAAGGTGTGGAAAATAGGATTTGATCCAATTGAAGCAGACCGTTCGATCAGCGTCAAATTGGCCCCTTCCTCCAACATCAACAACAACCTTGTATGACAAACCGATTGCGATTGGCCCGCATCGTTGATGTGAAGTATCAGAATTGGTTTCTCGACCTTGGTATTGGCAGGGACTTTGATGAAAACGCCGTCTTGCCAAAAAGCTGAATTCATGGCGGAGAAAACATCTGTTGATGTTTTTAAATATTTTTCGAAATGTTCGGTCGCATCTCCATTTTCGATAGCGGCTGGAAGAGATGAAATTCTGACCTCACGATCAGGGCTGATTTTTTTTGAAAAATGCGCGGCATATTTCCCGTTGACAAATACAATCACGTTTGCTTCCAATCCAGGGATCAAAAATGAATCGATGGAGGAAAAATTCGAACTCGAGTTTGCAACGTCGAAATCGAAATTTTTCTCCAGCGCTTTGGTGATCGGAGTGAAGCGATATTCTTCGGCTTTGCCGGCAGGCAACCCTAGTTCCTTGAATACCTCAAGGGCGTTTTTTCGTCCCCCGTCGTCTGAAGAAAACGACTTGATGATTTTCTCTTTTAAATCAGTATCTATGGCAAGGGCAGTCATCACACGAGTTCCATTTCATTCTTAATCCAATCGTAACCCTTGGCTTCAAGCTCCAACGCTAATTCTTTTCCGCCTGATTTTACTATTTTCCCTTTGTAAAGCACATGGACAAAATCGGGGACGATGTATTCCAGCAATCGCTGATAGTGCGTTACCAAGATCGTTGCATTGTTTTTCGAGCGGAGCTTGTTTACGCCATTTGCCACAATGCGAAGCGCATCAATGTCCAGACCGGAATCCGTTTCATCGAGAATGGAGAGCCTTGGCTCCAGCATCGCCATCTGGAAAATTTCATTGCGTTTCTTTTCACCTCCAGAGAAACCTTCGTTGAGGGATCGGCTCAGCAATGACTGATCGATTTCAACCAGTTTCATTTTCTCTTTCATCAGTTGAAGAAAAGCAACGGCATCCAGTACGGGTTGTCCGCGGTGCTCTCTTATCTTGTTGATCGCCGTCTTCATGAAGTTGACGGTGCTCACGCCGGGGATCTCCACGGGATATTGAAAGGCGAGAAAAATGCCTTCGCAGGCGCGAACATCGGGGTCGAGTTCAAGAAGATTTTTTCCCTGGAAAACCACTTCTCCCTCCGTTACTTCGTAATCCTCGCGACCTGCAAGTACCGACGCGAGCGTACTTTTGCCAGAGCCATTTGGCCCCATGATTGCATGCACTTCACCTGCATTTACTTGAAGGTTGATCCCGTTCAGGATGGGTTTGTCTTCTACTCTTGCTTTTAAATTCTTGATTGATAGCATCCTCTATAGTTCTTAAATCTGAATTTGTTGATCCTTGTTCATCTAAATCACCCAACGCTTCCCTCTAGCGTCAACGCAAGGAGTTTCTGCGCTTCTACGGCAAATTCCATTGGTAATTGACTCAACACTTCCTTGGCGTAGCCATTGACAATAAGGGCGACAGCTGCTTCTTCGTCGATTCCGCGCTGTAGGCAGTAGAAGATTTGATCTTCGCCAATCTTCGAGGTTGTCGCCTCGTGTTCAATTTTCGAAGAGCTGTTTTCGACATCGATATAAGGGAATGTATGTGCTCCGCATTTATCGCCCATCAGCAAGGAGTCGCACTGCGAAAAGTTTCTAGAGTTAGTGGCGCGTTTCAGGATATGCACTTGGCCCCGATAGCTGTTTTGTGATTTTCCTGCAGAAATTCCTTTCGAAACGATCCGTGACCGTGTGTTCTTTCCGATATGAATCATCTTCGTTCCAGTGTCGGCTTGCTGGTAATTGTTCGTCACCGCAACGGAATAGAATTCACCCATCGAGTGGTCGCCTTTCAAAATGCATGAGGGATATTTCCAAGTAATTGCCGAACCGGTTTCTACTTGCGTCCACGAAATTTTTGAATGATCGCCTGCGCACAGGCCGCGTTTTGTCACAAAATTGTAGATGCCACCTTTGCCGTTTTTGTCGCCGGGATACCAGTTTTGTACCGTGCTGTATTTGATTTCGGCGTCTTTCATGGTGTAAAGCTCAACGACGGCAGCATGCAGCTGATTTTCATCACGCATGGGAGCCGTGCAGCCTTCGAGGTAACTCACATAAGAGCCTTCTTCGGCAACAATCAGGGTACGTTCAAATTGACCCGTATTTGCTGCATTAATTCTGAAGTAAGTTGAAAGCTCCATTGGGCAACGCACTCCTTTAGGGATATAGCAGAACGAACCATCGCTAAACACCGCAGAGTTGAGCGCCGCGAAGTAGTTGTCGTTCATTGGGACTACGCTTCCCAAATATTTTTTCACCAATTCAGGATGTTCGCGAACGGCCTCACTGAATGAACAGAAGATGACGCCCAACTCTTTGAGCTTATCTTTAAAGGTAGTAGCAACCGAAACGCTGTCTATGACAGCATCCACCGCTACACCGGTGAGTCGTTTTTGTTCAGTAAGTGAAATGCCTAGTTTTTCAAATGTTTTGATCAACTCTGGATCAATTTCATCCAGGCTATTTGCCTTTACCTTTTGCTTCGGTGCGGAGTAGTAAATAATGTCTTGATATCTGATCTCGGGATACTTCACGTTGGCCCATTTCGGCTCCGTCATTTTCTGCCAAGACCGGAACGCCTTTAAGCGCCATTCGAGCAACCATTCGGGCTCTTGTTTTTTAGAAGAGATAAAGCGGATGATGCCCTCGTTGAGGCCTTTTGGAGATTCATCGGCCTCGAGGTTCACTGTCCAGCCATGCTCGTATTCCTTCGATGTGATCTCTTCTAAAACCTGATTGTCCTTGGTCATTTCACCTAATTAGACTAATTATAAATAAAACCCTCAAAATTACAACAATTTCTAAACCTGAAGGTTCCATCGGTCAGATTATTATCAGATTTTGAAGTGGAATTTAGAGAACGCGAAATCGTTGATTTTGAGTTAATTTCGGACCTGACGAAAAACCTATGCCCGCACGATTTTGGAAATTTCTGCTCCTTCTAGCCCCAATTAGCTCGTTTGCCCAAGTGGACACCACAAAAGTAATTGACGAGCTTTTTTCGGGATATAGCAATGCTACTCCGGGTGCTTCCATTCTAGTAGCTAGAGGGAGCAAAATACTCTATCATAAGGCGTTCGGATTGGCGGACCTGGAGCACAACGTTCCCAACACTACCGAAACCATTTTCGAGTGTGGGTCAGTTTCAAAGCAATTTACTGCCACGGCAATCCTAGTGCTGGCTCGTGAGGGAAAACTTTCGTTGGAAGATGACGTGCGAAAATATATCCCCGAACTTCCGGTGTATGATGCACCAATAACCATTCAACACCTTTTGAACCACACCAGTGGACTGAAAGATTGGGGAAGTGTTGGGGCGCTGACGGGATGGCCTCGAACTACTCGGGCCTATACCAATGCCCTGGCAATTCACATTATCACGCTGCAAAAAAGGACCAACTTTACCCCCGGCACTCAATATTCTTATAGCAACTCCAACTACACGCTGCTAACCGAAATAGTGGAGCGTGTTTCCAAAAAAACATTGGCACGTTTTACCGACTCCGTGTTCTTCAAGCCTCTTGGAATGACGTCAACAAAATGGCGCGACAATTTCAGGGAGATACTTCGCGGTCGGGCGGTGGCATACAGTACTTCCTCGGACAAATACCAGCAGATGATGCCTTTCGAAAATGTGCATGGCCATGGTGGTCTGCTCACTACTACACAGGACCTGCTAAAATGGAATTTGCTGTTGGCTAACCCGGTGTTTTTGGGCGAGCGCGTAGACCGTTGGCGCAAGAAACAAGGTGTGCTAAAAAATGGCAAACGCCTCGGCTACGCTTCAGGCATCAACATAAACGATTTCAACGGTCAAACAGAAATCTCGCACAGCGGTGCAACGGCGGGCTATCGCGGATGGCTAGCATTTTATCCAAAGCAAAAATTATCAATCATTTTCTTAAGCAATGATTCACGTTTTGACATTGGAAAATATGCTCAGGGAATAGCTAAACTTTTTCTGGGCGGCCCTGAGGAGAAACCGCAAAAGGAAATAAAATATGTGCCCCTCGCTTCAAACGAGCAACAAAAATGGAGCGGTTTCTATCGCCAGAAAGGCGATGCCAATTATTTCTCGTTGAATGTAGAGAATGGAAAAATGATCTCGGATGGAACAGAAGTGAAAGCCATTCACTCAGACACTTTGAGATTGAATTCCTGGGTGAAATTGACCTGGAAGAAAAATGATCTGCTGACAATCAATGGAGCTGGCGATACAAGCACTTATAAACGAGTACCACCACCAGACTTATCTGCGACGAATTTGAAATCGTTGGTGGGAAGCTACTATAGCGAAGAGGCAGAAACGACTTTCAAAATATTGGCCGACGGAACAGCGATCTATTACTGGCGCGACCCAAACACCAAAGAAAAATTAAAGCCGGTTTTTAAGGATGCATTTGTCAATGAAGATTATTGGCTGCTCGAGTTTCTTAGGGACAAGAAGAATCAAATTACCGGAGCTACCATCAGCGTAGACAGGGCTCAACGCGTTCCGTTTAAAAAAATGAATTGAATTGATACATAGCCTACTAAATAGTTAAACGTTGCTAATCCATTAATTTTTTCCCTATTTCAAATTTCGGATAAAAGAATGGTGAATCAGAAAATGAAGGACTTCCCTTGGTTTAAGAAATATCCGTCGGGCATACCGCACGAAATTGGGCCTCTTGAATTCAACTCGCTGATTGAGTTGTTCGAGACGTCGACAAAGAAATATCATCACCTGACTGCTTATGAGAACTTGGGCGGAAAGCTGACGTTTGGAGAGGTCGATAAATTGTCGACAGATTTTGCGGCCTACTTGCAGAAAGGCCTGGGTTTGAAAAAAGGAGAGCGTATTGCGATTCAAATGCCTAACCTGCTGCAGTTCCCCGTGGCGTTCATCGGTGCGTTGAAAGCGGGACTCATTGTGGTGAACACAAACCCACTTTACACCGCCAGGGAAATGGAACATCAGTTCAAAGATGCCGGCATTTCCGCACTCGTCATCGTCTCCAACTTCGCCCACAACCTGGAAGCCATTGTCGAGAAGATCCCCGCCAAGCATTATATCATCACCGACATGGGTGACCTTCTCGGCGGATTCAAAGGCGCGCTTGTGAATTTCGTGGTGAAGTACATCAAGAAACTGGTGCCCGCGTACCATTTACCTCACGCTATCTCGTTCAAGAAAGCGATGAAAACGGGCGCAACCCTTTCGCTGGATAAGCCGAATGTGGGGAGCGAGGACGTGGCGGTTTTGCAATACACCGGTGGCACTACAGGTATTTCAAAAGGAGCGCAACTTTCTCATCGCAATTTGATTACGCACAATCAAATGATCAGGTATTGGTTCGGCCCTCTGTTGACGGGGACCGACCAGGAAATTGTGATCACGGCTATTCCGATGTATCACATTTTTGCATTATCGGTGAATTTGACATTGATGTATTATAGCGGGCTAAAAAATGTGCTCATCACCAACCCGCGTGACATGGAAGGGTTCATGAAGGAGTTGAAGAAGTATAAGTTTGCTGTCATTCTCGGCGTGAACACTTTGTTTAATGGAATGCTCAACCATCCTTTATTTAAGACCTTGGATTTTTCTCATCTGAAGGGGGCGGTTGGGGGTGGCATGGCCGTGCAAGATGCTGTTGCCATCAAATGGGCGGAGATCACAAAGAGTCCGTTGGTGGAAGGGTATGGTTTGAGTGAAACCTCGCCGGTGCTCTGCTGCAATCCGCTAGATGGTAAGCATAAGCGCGGGACGATCGGGCTACCGATGCCGAGCACTGAAGTAGCCATCTTCGACGACAATGGAAATCAATTACCCCAGGGAGAGACGGGGGAGATTTGTGCCCGTGGACCACAAGTGATGCGCGGCTATTGGCAGAAAGACAATGAAGGCGTATTCTTTAATAATGAGTGGTTCCGCACCGGTGATATCGGTTTCATGGATGAAGATGGGTACTTCAAAATCGTGGACCGCAAAAAAGACATGATTAAAGTGTCAGGTTTCAACGTGTTCCCTAACGAAATAGAGAACGTGATCGCATCACATCCGAAAGTTTTGGAAGTGGCGGCGATTGGAATACCAGATGCGAAATCGGGGGAGGTCATCAAGGTTTTTATTGTGAAACGCGATCAGAGCTTGTCGGAAGACGAACTGAAAAAATATTGTCACGAAAACTTGACCAACTACAAAGTTCCCAAGTATTTTGTTTTTAGAACGGAGCTGCCAAAATCTAACGTCGGCAAAATCTTGCGAAGGGTGCTGAAAGAAGAAGAAGCAAAGGCAGCTTGATTAACTATCAAATTTTCAATTAGTCAAATTCAATGAAGAAGTCAGTTCTAGTCCTTTTTAATGTACTTTTTTTATCACCACTGTTTGCTCAGTCAGACTCTATCCATTATGCGCGCGAGAAACATTTTAAGAACGTCCGTCAACTGACGTTTGGTGCCGACAATGCCGAGGCGTATTGGAGTTTTGACGGAAAGAACGTCACGTTTCAGTCGAACAACAAAGCATGGGGACTAAACTGCGACCAGATTTTTTACATGTCCGTAGATGGAACCGATTTAAGTAAAGGAGGGAAGCCACAAATGATTAGCACGGGCTTGGGTAGAACGACTTGCTCCTTCTTCTTGCCAAATGGAAAATCAATTTTATATGCATCCACTCATCTGGGCGGGAAAGAATGCCCGAAAGATGTCGATCGGTCGCACGGAAAATATTTGTGGCCGGTATATGATACTTACGACATTTTCACCGCCGACTTGAAAGGAAAAATAAGGAAACAGTTGACGGACGTAAAAGGGTACGATGCCGAAGCAACAATTTCGCCTAAAGGGGATAAAATTGTTTTTACCTCTACACGCAATGGCGACCTCGATCTTTATGTAATGGATATCGATGGTAAGAATGTAAAGCAAATCACCAACGAACTCGGCTATGACGGCGGCGCTTTCTTTTCTCCCGATGGAAAAAAGATTGTTTTTCGGGCTTCTCGATTTAAAACCGATGAAGAGAAAAAAGAATACCAGGAGTATTTGAAACAAGGATTGGTTGCGCCAACGGCCATGGAAATTTTTACTTGCAACGTCGATGGATCCGACTTGAAACAAATTACCCATTTAGGCAAGGCAAACTGGGCGCCATTTTATCACCCTGCTGGAAAAAAGATAATTTTCAGTTCGAACCACAAAGGCAAACGCGGCTTTGAGTTCAATTTGTTCATGATCAACGAGGATGGAACAGGATTAGAACAAATTACCTACGACAAAGTGTTTGACTCGTTCCCCATGTTTTCTCCCGACGGAAAAAAAATTATTTTTTCATCGAACAGAAATAATGGAGGCACTCGGAACACCAATTTGTTCGTGGCTGACTGGGTTGACTAGAAAAAAGATATAATGACAACTATTAATACGACCGCCTCTTCAAAAGAGGAAGTAAAGAAATCAGTCGAGCGTTATCTCGCTCAGGAGAAGTTGAATGTAGCCGCTCACGACTTCACCCGCCCGTGGGGAGGTTTTTTTGTTATTGACGAGTCGCAGGCGGATCATTTCATTGAACTTTACTTTCCACACCTGAAAGCGGCCGACCTTCGAATCGCCGGGAAGTTGAGTCCGAAAATTTTGGTCGTTGCACCGTCACAGCGACTGTCTTGGCAGTATCATCATAGGCGGGCTGAGATTTGGAAATTGATTGCAGGCGTTGCGGGTGTCATCACGAGCGATACCGATGTGGAGGGCCCGTTACACAAACTGAAGTTGGGAGAAATCATTCAGCTGAAACAGGGGCAACGTCATCGCTTGATTGGTCTGCCCGAAGGCTGGGGAGTGATTGCGGAGATTTGGCGGCATACCGACGCAGCAAACCCCTCCGACGAAAACGATATTGTGAGAGTGCAAGATGATTTTGGTCGTTGACAGTAGTAGACGCAAGGTGATTAGGGCGGTCTTTTAGAGTTGCCATTCCATAGGTTACTCTCCGTCTGATTTTTCGATCATATCCATCCGACAGGTCGTCGATGGCAAAGAGTACCAAGTCCTTTTTTCTCCGCAAAGATTTTAAAATGCTATCCCGGTCCCTTTTCATAGTTGATCTTTTGCTGTAATTTGTGGCGATGAAGAACATAAAGGGACCTGCTATTTTTCTTGCCCAGTTTCTTAGCGATGATGCACCGTTCAATAGTTTGAAATCCATTTGCAAGTGGGCGGCCTCACTTGGATTTGTAGGTGTGCAAATTCCATCATGGGATGCTCGAGTGATCGACTTGAAACTTGCGGCGGAAAGTAAAGAGTATGCCGATGACTTGCGAGAAACCGTCGAGTCGTGCGGTCTTCAGATCAGCGAGCTGTCTACGCATCTTCAGGGGCAGCTGGTCGCTGTTCATCCTGCGTATGATGTAATGTTCGACGCATTCGCACCGAAAAGTGTGCACGGCAAATCAAAAGAGAGAACCGCCTGGGCGGTCGATCAATTAAAATTGGCTGCCAAAGCAAGCAAGAACTTAGGACTGAAAGCACACGCTACTTTTTCGGGAGCGTTGATGTGGCACACGGTTTATCCTTGGCCGCAACGACCATCAGGATTGGTAGAAGATGGATTCAAAGAGTTGGCGAAACGTTGGCTTCCAATTTTAAATGCCTTTGACAAGGCAGGTGTTGATGTTTGTTATGAAATTCATCCCGGAGAAGATCTGCATGATGGTATAAGCTTTGAAAGATTTTGGGAGGCTACAGGAAAACATACCCGAGCCAACATTCTGTACGATCCAAGCCATTTTGTTTTACAGCAGTTGGATTATTTGCAGTACATCGACTTCTATCATGAATTTATCAGGATGTTTCATGTGAAGGATGCAGAGTTTAACCCCACTGGCAAAAGTGGTGTTTATGGTGGGTATCAGGATTGGATCGATCGACCGGGCCGATTTAGGTCAGTGGGAGACGGTCAAGTTGATTTCAAATCGATTTTTTCAAAACTGGCACAGTATAATTACAGCGGATGGGCGGTGTTGGAGTGGGAGTGTTGCATCAAACATCCCGAGCAGGGAGCGAAAGAAGGAGCGGAGCGCATTAAAGACTATATGATCCGCGTCACTGAGAAAGCATTCGACGATTTTGCGTCTGCGGGAAAAGATCCAAAACTCAACAAGAAAATCTTAGGAATATGATAAACAACAACAAAATGAAGAAAGGGAATTTAGTGGCAGCGGTGATAATTGCCTGTGCGTGTTTTTCATGCAACCAGAAAGAAAAGAAATCCGGTGAAGATTATGGAACACCCACCGAAGAATCGGCAACGCCAGTTGCGGGCGACGTAATTGCACAAGGGGAGTCACTGGTGAAGGCGAGTGATTGCAAAACCTGCCACCATGCAACCAACAAGATCATTGGCCCTTCACATACCGATGTCGCAAAAAAATATGAGTTTACCGAGGCCAACGTCAAGATGCTTGCCGGGAAAATCATCAAGGGAGGCTCGGGCGTTTGGGGTCCAATCAACATGACCGCTCATGCAGACATATCACAGGCCGATGCCGAAAAAATGGCGAGATATGTTCTTTCATTAGATGGGGAAAAGGAGCATTGATAAATCTGTGGGCGATCGGCAGTACGTATTTTGATTACTGCAGATAGTTGCTGCGAATTAACCGGACATGAGTGAAGAACTTCTAAAAGCCATTATTCAATTTTTTGCCATCGTGGCAAAAGAGCGTATTACCGATGAGGAGCGCTCGATTATCAAGGAGTTCTTGGCGTTGCACCTTAACCAAGACGGAGTTCGCTATTACCTTTCTTTGTTTGATGATTTTTGCAAGGCCAACAAGCCGGCCGAAGCGCACATCTCCAACGTCGATGAAGCGACTCAGGAATTCGTAGACGATTGGTCACAAATCATTCAAATAGCTCGAAAAGTAAATCAATCGCTGACTACTCAACAGAAGGCGGTATTGGTGATCAAGATCATCGAGCTTGTTTTCGTAGGTGATGAATTGTCGGAGCGCCAGAGCAATTTGATTTTTTATATTGGCGAAGCATTGAAGATTCCTGCAAAAGATTTTCGTTCTATGCGGGCGTTTGTGCTTGGACATGATGCCGAGGAGTTGGCGTCAAAAAATATTTTAATCATTGATGAAGGCGCGGACAGTTATACCCATCAAGGCCCACATTTGGTGGCGAAGAATCTCTCTGGCTTGATTGCGATACTGCGTTTAACGGATATCGAGACTTACTTCATCAAATACCTCGGCATTACGCCTTTGTATCTAAACAGCCTGCCACTGAAGTCGAGGCGAGTAGACGTATTTCCGACCGGAAGCACCATTCGCGGATCGAAGATTGAATCGATTTACTACAGCGACATTGTTGGCAAATTCTTGACGGAGGAAAGCACTTCCAAAATTAGCTTCGTAGCAGACCACGTATTCTTCCACTTCAAAAGCGGACGGGCCGGTCTTCAAAATATCAGTGTCGCAGAAACGGGCGGAAAACTGATTGGAGTAATGGGCGGAAGTGGTTCCGGCAAATCCACACTTCTCAATGTGCTCAATGGGTCCGATAAGCCTTCCAGTGGGCGGGTACTCGTGAACGGCATTGACATTTACGAGCACCCGGAAAAGGTGGAGGGCGTGATTGGATTCATTCCTCAAGATGACCTTTTGATGGAAGACCTTTCCGTGTACGAGAACCTATATTATTCCGCGCGCCTCTGCTTCAGACATTATTCACATGATGAAATCGTAAAGAAGGTAGAGCAAGTGCTTGCCAACTTGGGGCTATCGGAGACCAGAAATCTCAGGGTAGGTTCGCCGTTGCAGAAAACCATCAGCGGTGGTCAGCGAAAAAGACTGAATATTGGACTTGAGTTGCTGCGCGAGCCGACTATTTTGTTTGTCGACGAACCCACTTCGGGCCTTTCGTCGCGCGACTCCGAAAATATAATGGACTTGCTCAAAGAATTGTCGCTGCGGGGCAAGATGATCTTTGTGGTGATCCACCAACCCTCGTCCGATATTTTTAAGATGTTTGACAACCTGTTGATCCTGGATGTCGGTGGGTTTCAGATCTACTACGGTCATCCCATCGAATCCGTCAATTATTTTCAGAATATCATCAACGCAGCCAACAAGACACCCGGTGCTTGCCCTGAATGCGGTAACATCAATCCCGAACAGGTCTTTAACATTATCGAAACGCGAGTGGTGAATGAGTATGGCCGCTTCACCCATACCCGCAAAGTTTCCCCTGGCCAATGGTATCAATACTTTAAGCAAAAAATAAAGATCCCAAAGGTCGAGGAGGTGCACGATCCGCTGCCAGCAACACAAAAAATTCCCAACTGGCTGCAGCAGCTGAAAATTTTCATTGCCCGTGATGTAAAATCAAAATTGGCAAACAACCAATATGTAACTATCAATTTGCTGCTCACACCGCTGTTGGCTTTGTTCATTGGTTACTTCGTCAGGTATTTTGATGCGATCGGTGTGGAAGATGCCGAGTACACTTTTTATGGAAACGCTAATATCCCGGTTTATTTTTTCATGAGTATCGTCGTGTCGCTCTTTGTGGGGCTGATCGTGAGTGCCGAAGAGGTTTTTCGTGATCGCAAGATTTTGAAACGCGAGCGGTTTCTTCACCTGAGCAGGAGCAGTTACTTCGTCTCCAAGGTGTCAATTTTGTTTGTGCTTTCGGCGATTCAAACCATTACCTATATACTCGTCGGCAACGCGCTGCTCAAAATTCCCTACGATGAGATGCGCTATTGGCTTATTTTGTTTTCCTGCTCTTGTTTTGCCAACGTGCTTGGCCTGAACATTTCTTCTGCGTTTGATTCTGCAGTGACGATATACATCTTGATCCCGATTTTGATCATCCCGCAGTTATTGTTGAGTGGCGTCGTGATCAACTTTGACAAGTTCAATCCCAAAGTAGGAACGCCGAACGGAATTCCATTGCTTGGTGAGATGATGGCATCGCGGTGGGCATTCGAAGCTTATATGGTCACACAGTTCAAAGACAATCCACTAGAGAAGAAGTTCTACACACTCGATCAGAGGTGGAAGATGGCTCAATACAAGCGCGATTATTATTTGCCAGAATTGGAATCGCGTCTATCGTACGTTATCAATCATCGCGAAGGCTGGCGGGCCGACAGAGAGGACAATAAAGTGAAGCTTGACTTGGATTTGCTCCGTAACGAACTCACGCGCGAGTCTTTAAATGTAAAGAAAGACATGCCCGAGCTTGAAGCATTAATGATTGGAAAGTTTGACTCCGCGGCCTACTTGAAAGCAAATCAATTTTTGAAAGCACTCCGTGAATTCTATTCCATTCGAGCTAGAGCAGCGCAAGAAGGGCGAGAGAAATTGATGATGGAGTTGACGGATGATGAGCACAAAAAAGAAGCTTACGAAAAACAAAAAATGCGGTTCCTGAATGAAGCTGTTACTACCATGGTAGAGAATACGCAGAGCCCGAGGCGCATTGTGGAATGGGAGGGTGAACTTGTTCAAAAAATATACCCCATTTATTTCAACGAACATCGTCCTGAACATTTGTTCGACTTCCGAGATAATTTTTACATCCCCGTAAAATATTTTGCCGGCTATAAGTTCGACACCCTGTATTTTAATTTGACCGTGATCTGGTTGATGACGATAGCGCTTTATGTCGCGTTGTACTACGAGCTTTTGAAGAAAGCAGTGCACGGCGTCGCGCTACGAAAAAAGTATGGTCGCAAACTACAGGGATGATCTAAACTCGAGGCAGACTCGTTGCCAAGTCGAATACCCAGCATCTACCGTCCTGCCTTCATTCTAGTACCCTGTCACAATTCCCTTTTCAACCGCAGGCACGCCCTTCGTCATCCATGCCGGTGCGGGAGCTCCTTTCAGGTAGTGGTTGAAGAACTGCATCATCCTCACCTGGAAGTCCATTCGGTTTTCACGTTTCACAGGCCAGTGCGGCTCGCCGTTGTAGTTGAGCATCCACACCGGCTTGCTCAGCCTGCGCATGGCCATGTACATTTCAATGCCTTGGTACCAAGGCACGGCACCGTCGGCATCGTTGTGCAGCAAAAGCATCGGTGTCTGGATTTTGTCAATAAAGAAGAGGGGAGAGTTTTCAATATAAAGCATAGGTTTTTGCCAGAGGGTTCCCCCGATCCGACTTTGCGAGTGTTCGTACTGGAACATCCTGCTCAGCCCACTTTCCCAACGGATCCCTCCATAGGCGCTGGTCATGTTCGCTACCGGTGCACCCGCTTCAGCTGCTTTGAACATATTGGTTCGCGTCATGAGATACGCTATTTGATAGCCGCCCCAACTGTGCCCTTGAATCCCGATATTTTTTTCGTCGACAAATCCTTTCGCAATAAGCGAGGTGACGCCAGGCAGGATGCAGTTGTGCGCACTCTCACCGGGAAACCCGATTTTGTAGACGATGTCGGGCACGAAAACCAAATAGCCATTGCTCACATAGGTGGCTTTGTTGATTGTTGATCGTAGCGGTTCCGGTTTGGTGTGCGCATGCAAATTGTCCGTTTCTTTTTCGTAGAAGTTGACAATCATCGGATATTTTTTCTTTGGGTCGAAGCCTTCCGGTTTGTACAACAATCCTTGTAACGGAATGTTGTCGGCAGAAATCCAATTCACAATCTCGACATTGCCCCAAAAGAAATTTTTCATTTGCGGATTGGCGTCGGAGATCTTTTTTGAGTTGGCGAGACTTAAATCGGATGTCCATACGTCCGGGAATTCGCGGAAGGTCTCACGGGTGTAAAGCACCTGATTGCTTGCCTTTGCTTTCACCAGTCCACCGAACCGACAGTTATCCATTACAAGGCGTGTCAGTTTCATATCGTTTAGGGAGAGTTTGTAGTATCCCGATGCCTTCGTTGTCTCATTGAAGGCAGAAAGTAGCAGCTCCTTGCCTGGATCGATAAATCGCTCTTCGGCGTCGAGACGTAGATAACGGAATACTGTTTTTTCCTGGCGGCCGATTTTTGTGAGGTTGATTGGTTCCTGGTTGCCCTGCGGATCGAAGGCCCAAATATCGTAGCGGTCGTAAATCAAGAGCTGTTGGTCATTGGCAGTCCAGCCTGCAGAGCCGTAAGCGGAGGGATAATCCGGGTGATCGTCTTCTTCGTCGGCAAAACTCACTTTCATCTTTTGGGTTAATCTTATGAGTTTGGAATTCGCAATGTGGTACGCAAACCACGCGGTGTCCGGTTGACTGTACCAGCTTACATAATTTGCCTTGGCGGAAAGCGAAGCATTTCCCTTGACCTTGGTGGCAATTGTTGTTCTTGTACCATCCTTGATATTGAAAAGATAGAAGTCACTGAATGCGGCAGGATCATAAACGATCATGTCGCGGTAAGGCACGTTGGTTTCTCCGAGTACAACGTCGGCATTCCCTTGATCGCCCAATTCAATGCCGGGAATTTCTTTGCTGCCGAGCTGCGTTACTTTTGTTGTTATAGGGTTGATGGTAAAAAGGTAAGACCGCTTCTTTTCCTCGTCCAGCTGTTTGTTCTGCTGCGGGTAGATATAGTCGTCTTGCCAATTCCACACTTCCACGCTTACGATTTCCTCGGCAAGCAAGGCGGTATCTTGAAGGACCGGCTTAGGCGTAGCTCCAAAAAATAATTTACTGCCGTCTTTGGCAAACAGGGGAGTGGCATGTTCACTGACAATCCATCCAGTTGGCAGGGAGGGATTTTTTTCGTCCACTAAGAGAGAGGCGGAGGGGTTTCCGTTTTTCCAATAGTGCATGCGATAATAATGCAGAGGTGCCTTGGTGGTGTCGGTGTCGACCAGGAAAGCGGTTTGTGTTCCATCTTCGCTGATCGAAAGTCCTTTGAATTTGTATTTGCTCTTGCCTTCATATAGGGCTTGCATTTTTTCATTCTTCAAATCGTACCAGTATACGCCGGCTTTCATGGTGCTGTCGTTGCCGGAGGATGCAAACAGCAACCCCTGTCCATATTTGGCGAACGTATAATCCTTCACAAAGCCAAATGAAACCGTTTTAGAAGTAAGCAGGTTTCGCAACACCAGCGTATAGCCATTGTCATCATTGTTAATCTTTTTCTTTTTCGGTTTTTCCGGCTTCCTTTCTTCCTTCTTTTCTTCGTTGGGTTTCGGAGCGGTGACCTTCGGTTTGACTTCCTTGACGGCCTCTAACTGATAGGCGATCCACCCACCGTCTTTTTCCGGTATTTTGTAAGACTTTACATCCGGTATTTTTTCTGTTTTTCGCGAAGTGAAAGCATAAAGACCGAGCGAATCCTTTGGGAGATCTTCTCTTTTTTTCTTTTGCCTGCGCAACTCTTTGATCAGCTTTTGTTGAGGCTTGATTTTGAACGCGGCATACCGGCTATTGAAAGTAATCTGGATGTCGGCTGCTCGTTTCACCGAATCTTGCTGGTTCGTTTTTAGGTGATAGAACACCACTTTCCCATCTCCATCCTGTGGATTGATGACGATGGCAGCTACACTTCCGTCCGGTGATATCAGCTTGGAGGGAATGTCCTTCCAAGAATCATACTCCGTGTGGGACAATGGTTTTTTCTGAACGCTGGCGGAAACGGTTTTGTTTTTTTGAGCGTGGCAAGTGGCGGCAATGCCCACCAGAGCAAGCATGATGTGTAACCTCATGAGTGTAAGTGTTAGGTTCGGAAAAGTAGTAAATCAAACGGCTTTTGACGTAGTTTTTTTATACACGGTGGTCTCTTGGAAATTCTTCCTAACTTGCGCTGTGTTTGAAACCGAGTAACTGCCTTTTCCTTTGACTTTCGAAGATTTTCATTTTGAGTCTCGCCTTCAAGACGGTTTATCGTCGATGGGCTATGACAGACCAACCCCCATTCAAGAACAAGCCATTCCGGTGATCATGCGGAAGCACGACTTGATTGCCTGTGCCCAAACCGGCACCGGCAAAACGGCGGCATACTTGCTTCCCATCCTCAATAACATCATTCATTCCGATCATCGGCACCTGAATACATTGATTATTGCACCGACGCGTGAGCTCGTGCAGCAAATCGATCAGCAGATGGAGGGATTCGCTTACTTCACGGGGGTCAGCTCCATCCCGATTTATGGTGGAGGCGACGGTTCTGTTTGGGAGCAACAAAAAAAGGCACTCGAAGCAGGGGTGGATGTCATGATCGCAACGCCGGGCCGATTGATTGCTCAGCTGGCATCCGGCGTGATCGATCTGAGGTATGTTCAGCATTTGGTCCTTGACGAGGCCGACCGTATGCTCGACATGGGTTTTTATGACGACATCCTACGCATCATTAAGCTCCTCCCTCCAAAGAGGCAAACGCTTTTGTTCTCGGCCACGATGCCTCAGCGGATCCGCTCTTTGGCCAACCAGATATTAAAGGAACCACGGGAAATAAACATTGCGATCTCCAAACCCGCCGATGGAATTGTGCAAGAGGCGTTTTTGGTTCGTGACGATGCGAAAGAAAAGTTGCTGACAAAAATTTTAAAAGAATCGGAGTATTCGAGCATTATCATTTTTGCCTCTACGAAGGAAAAAGTAAAACACCTTGGCCGTGTGCTGCCGCGAATTGGTTTGCCTTCAAAAGCAATTCACTCGGACTTGGAGCAGAATGAACGGGAAGACATTTTGCGTGAATTCAAAAACAAGCAGTTGAAGTTCCTCATCGGAACCGACGTCCTTTCGCGGGGGATTGACGTGGAAGGAATTGGCCTCGTATTGAACTACGACGTTCCTCCCGATCCGGAAGATTACATACATCGTATTGGTAGAACTGCACGAGCGGAAAGTACGGGGCATGCGATTACTTTCGTGAATGAACACGACCAACGCCGATTCCACCAAATTGAAAAATTGATTGGAAGGGAAGTGACAAAAGTTCCGCTGCCCGTTGAAGTCGGCCAATCCTTTGAATATACCCCCGAGAGATCAAGGTCAATGGCGCCGCCAAACAAAAGCGGAAAGAAGAAATTCTTTAGGCGCCGGCCGACTAATAAGTAAGGTTTCTATTCGTAGTAGCGCTTTGGCATATCTCGTGCAGGATGCGCGGCCAGGCGGTGATTATCGCCTTTGTTGGTGTTGTGCGCAGGAAGGTGCGAATGCTCACCAACAACACACCGAAACCAATCCCGACTCCACCCTCAGTGAAATAGAAAAATGTGTATAGGGTGAAGAGGTTCACCATCCACAGGTACCGTGTCAACGACGCCTTATGAGTAGTTTGTGCCCTCAATGGAGGAAACGGTTTACGCAAAGGCGCACCCCGAATTTATTACGGTGACCTGTTTGGAATGGGTACATGTTCTCTCGGAGGATCGGTTCAAGGACATTGTGGTCGGCAGCCTTCGTTACCTGACAAAAGAGAAACGAGTTTATGTCTAT
>DATJJP010000022.1:0-50803 GCA_035492075.1 Cyclobacteriaceae bacterium
GTACCCAAGGCCGGAATCGAACCGGCACACCTTTCGGTACACGATTTTGAGTCGTGCGCGTCTACCAGTTCCGCCACTTAGGCTTGCCATCCGTGGATTTCAACCATGGATGCCTTTTTTTCAAAAACCGGGCTGCAAATATGGTCAAAACTTTAAGTCTACGCAAAGCTCGAGCACAATTTTACCTAGTTAACCGCAAAAAGGCGTGATCAAATAGCGCCAACAGCACTCTCCATTTTACTATTTTAGTAAAACAAAAAACTAAACCTATTATTTATGGAAGTACAGATTAATATGATGGCTGTGATTGTGGCCGTGGTGGCAAACTTTATTGTGGGGTTTATCTGGTACACCCCTTTGTTCGGCAAAGCCTGGGCAACAGAAAAAGGATTCGACACCAGCGTAAAACCCGCCGCCGGGGACCTTGCAAAAGGCATGATCTTCATGGTCATCGGCAATTTTTTGATGGCTTATGTTTTCGCTCACAACATGGCTGCTTGGAGTTACGTGCCCGGCGCAGACCAAATGTCGGCGAGCTCCAATATTATGAGCGCCTCTATTTTTACATGGCTCGGTTTTTACCTCCCCATGGATCTTGGCGGTGTTGCCTGGGAAAAACATTCGTGGAAACTTTTCGGAATTAACACCGGCTACCACTTTATAATGGTGTTGGTAGCGGCGGTGATATTGGTGTATATGAAATAATGTACTGGCGCTGCCCCAATTCTTGGATCGGGCAGCGCTAATTTTTACGCTTGCGGATCTCGCCCCGCAACAGAATACTTCGCCTTCAGCATATCATCATAATCGTCGGCATAATACCCAATGCGTTTGAATGCGCTCATAATTTCCGATTGCTCAAGCCCATCGAGTTCGCGAATCGCTTTGATATAAATATTGTTGTCGAATTTGGTGAAGCCTACACCGTAAAGTTTGTGGTTGATCTCCAACAGCTCACGATAAAACTCAAGTTGGCGATCTGTGGGAATGGCCATAATCGGCGCCATGATTTGAAAATAACCTGAGTTGATGTAGTTGCCTTGCTGGTCTTTGGATTGAAAAACATCAATCCACATATTGGCCGAGCCGATTTTCATGCTCCATTGACCCAACTGCTGTCCGCGGCAAAGCGCCGGATCGACTTTAAACTCCGTGATGACGCGCTCCACCATCTCAAAATAGTATTGAATAGGTTGCATATAAATTTTGGTTTGTGTTTGCTAGAACGAGCTAACCAAATATACTAAAGGAGAATCGCTGAAGCGAGTGGCCGGTCAAAATATCCCTACAAGGGGAAAAAGTAGTTCTTGGTATTGTAATAGCAAACGTCTTGAATCATTTTACCCAAAAAAGGAAGGTCATTTGGCAATTCTCCGCGCTCGGCCTCTTTTCCGACGAGATTGCAAAGTATGCGCCTAAAATATTCATGCCTAGAAAACGAGAGAAAACTGCGCGAATCAGTGACCATTCCAACAAATCGTGAGAGCAAGCTCATATTGGATAGCGCGTTCAATTGTTTTTCCATTCCGTCTTTCTGATCTAAAAACCACCACCCCGTGCCGAACTGAATTTTTCCGGCAACAGACCCGTCATTGAAATTTCCCACCATGGATGCAAACACCTCATTATGGGTCGGATTAGAATTATATATAATTGTCTTAGAAAGTTGATCCGTTTCGTCGAGGTGATCAAAAAATCGAGACATGTGCAATGCTTGCGGAAACTCACCGATCGAATCGAAACCGCTGTCTGCCCCGATCATTTTCGACAACCTTGTGTTATTGTTGCGTAATGCGCCCAAGTGAAATTGCTGTACCCATCCGAGTGCGTGATACATTTTGCACAGGTGGATAAGAATACCGCTTCTGAGTTGAAGATTCTCTTCTGGAGTAAGCAGTTTTCTTTCGCGCGCTTTCTTGAAAAGCAATGGGGCCTTGGTTAACGCATCTTTATCGAAATAAAGAAACTCTAGGCCGTGATCCGCGCTGCGACAGCCAAGGGTTTTAAAATAGATCGCCCGGTCGTTCAGGGTCTGCAGTAGATCGTCCATTGAGTCAATCGGCTTATGGCAAACTGCTGAGAGGAGATCTATATATTTATTATACGTATCAATGTTATCAGCAATCAACGCTTTATCCGGTCGGAACGAAGGGAACATCATAACGCTACCTGACTGCCTCGAATATTGCAGATGGTGGCTGAGGTCGTCACATGGATCGTCCGTTGTGCAAACCACCTTGACGTTCATCTTTGCAAGCAGCGGCTGCACTCTAAAATCTTCTAGCTGTAGTTTCGAATTGCACCTTTCATAAACATCATCGGCCGACCGTTCGTTGAGAAGGTCACGTACGTCGAAATAATTTTTCAACTCCAGATGCGTCCAATGGAACAATGGATTTCGCAATGTATACGGGACAGTCTTGGCCCATGCCAAAAACTTCTGCTTGGGCGATGCGTCGCCCGTACAAAATTTTTCTGCAATGCCGTTGATGCGCATCGCGCGCCATTTGTAGTGATCTCCCTCAAGCCAAGCTTCAGTGATGTTTTTGAATTTTCTGTTCTCATCAATGTCTTTGGGGCTCAAGTGATTGTGATAATCAAAAATCGGCATTTTTGACGCATAGTCATGATAAAGGGCAGAGGCTGTATCACACTCCAGGAGAAAATCATCGTCTAAAAAATTCTTTCCCATGTCTCTTTCAAATGGATCACCAAAATTTGATGTAAAGCGCCGATAAAAGTAATAGTGTTATCACAATCATGACTTTCGTTCGAGGTGCTACGGCAAACATACCTTTTTCAAAAATAAATGCCTTCTCGTTAATCGCAGGCCCCGTTAAGCTAACCAGCACCATCAATACCACAGTAAAGAAAAACGACCACCCCATACAAATAAGGAATGGAATTTCGTAACCGCCTTTGCCATTGGGATATGCGGTGTAAAGAAGTGCTTCGTTTCCAAACCAAGACGGGGCATAGTTGTTGAAAATAACAGACAGAACAAAACCAGTGACCACTCCCACAACCGCCGCAGCTCCGGTAGTTCGTTTCCAAAACATGCCTAATATAAACATCGCGAAAACACCTGGGCTGATGAAACCGGTGTATTTCTGAATGAACGTAAAGCCGCCTTCACCTCCGATACCGAGCATATCGTTCCATGTAAAAAAAATGGCAACAATCAGGGCAGCCCACACAGTGATTCTTCCTGTCCACACCAGTTGGGTTTCGCTGGCATCCGCCTTCAGGTATTTTTTATAAATGTCGAGGGTAAATATCGTGGAGATACTATTTGCTTTTCCGGCCAGTGACGCCACGATTGCCGCCGTCAGCGCTGCTACGGACAGTCCCTTCAATCCGCTCGGCAAAAACCCAAGTATGGAAGAATATGCCCCGTCTTTACTTCCACCCGCCAATTGCGGAAGGTGTCCATTCTTATACAACACGTAAGCGGCAATGCCCGGAAGCATGACAATGACAGGCATCAATAACTTAAGGAATCCGGCAAACAGGATTCCGGTACGCGCAGTTTGCAAGTCAGCGCCAAGGGCCCGTTGTGTGATGTACTGGTTGCAGCCCCAATAATTCAAATGCACAATCCACTGCCCCGCGAAATACATTGTGATACCTGGGGTGATCAAATAGCGCTGGATTTCTATCATCGGAGCATCCGGTGCCGGTTTGTCCAAAATCATTTTGAAATGCTCGGGCGCATCTTGCATCAAGAAATTAAATCCGGCCAACGCTCCTCCCCCCAAGTGAAACTTTTCGCTCACCAAGGTAAGTGCAAGATAAGTGGTTGCGAGTCCGCCGATGATGAGCACAGCTACTTGAATTACGTCGGTGAACCCAATTACCTTCATGCCGCCCAAAGTAATCACCAAAGCAAAAATGGCGAGCCCTATCATGATAACATGCAGAGACTGCCCGCCGACCAATCCGTTGATGGCAACAGAACCCAAATACAAAATCGAAGTAAGGTTGACAAACACATAAAGGAAGAGCCAAAAAATAGCCATGATCAGCGCCACCGATTCGTTGTATCGCGTTTTCAGAAATTGGGGCATCGTATAAATGCGATTCTTCAAATAAATGGGCATGAACCAAACCGCGATAATGATCAAAGCAAGAGCTGCCATCCATTCGTAAACGGAGATTGCAATTCCGACAAAATAACCCTCACCGCTCATGCCGATGAATTGTTCTGCGGAAATGTTTGACGCAATAAGGGACGCGCCAATAGCCCACCACGTTAGCGATCCCTCTGCCAAGAAAAAATCTTTGGTGTCGGTGACTTGCTTTTTTCTTCGTTGATAAATCCAATACCCGTAGCCGAGCACCAAAACAAAATAGATGAGAAAGATCACGTAGTCTATAAAAACAAGATGGCTCATGTGCGGACCGGTTAAATGAATTTTGAAATACCTAGTTCAAGTCCTCTCAGCTCAGCCAATCCTTTTAGTCTACCTATAGCGGAATATCCAGGATATGTTTTTTTATTGAGGTCATCCAACATCTGGTGCCCATGATCGGGTCGCATCGGAATAGTTTGTTTCGTGCGGTTCATGAGCAGCAATATTTCTTTCACCACTTGGTACATGTCCGTATCTCCTTCCAAATGATTCGCTTCAAAAAAATTTCCTTCTTCATCGCGCTTGGTGTTCCTCAAATGAAGGAAGTGGATGTGATCGCCGAATTGTTTGATCATCTTTATCAAGTTATTTTCTGATCGCACACCAAGTGACCCCGTGCAGAAGCACAAACCATTGGCCGCACAAGGAGCTGACGCAATTATCTCTGCCAGGTCTTTTTCGGTATTCACCACGCGCGGCAATCCCAAAATTGAATAAGGTGGGTCGTCGGGATGGATGGCCAGTTTTAGTCCAAGTTCGTCTGCCACAGGCGCTACCTGTTTCAAGAAATAAAATAAATGCTCCTTCAATTTCGCATCGTCAATCCCGTCGTAAGTTTTGAGCGCGGATAAAATTTGCTGGGGTGTAAATGGCTCATCGCTTCCTGGTAAGCCAAGCAAAGAATGACGATACAACCTTTCTTTTTCCGAGTCATCCATTTTTGCAAAACGACTTCTCGCTTTTTCAATCTCGTCTTTCGTGTAATCTTTTTCAGCACCTGGGCGCTTCAGCAGGAACAAATCAAACGCAATGAAAGCGGCCTTCTCAAAGCGCAATGCTTTACTTCCGTTGGGCAATTCATATTCCGGGTTAGTTCTCATCCAATCCAGAAGGGGCATAAAATTGTAGGTCACCACCTTCAGTTCCTCTGCTGCCACGTTGCGCAAACTTTGCTTGTAATTCTCAAGGTATCTTTGAAAATTAGGTGATTGCTTTTTAATATCGTCATGAACAGGCAGGCTTTCGATTACTGTCCATGTTAAGCCAGCTTCTTGGATCACTTTTTTTCTTGCTCGGATTTCTTCGATCGGCCACACGTCGCCGACGGGGATATGATGAAGTGCTGTGACCACGCCTGTGCAACCGGCTTGGCGGATATCTTGAAGGCGGACGGGATCTTTGGGTCCGAACCAACGCATGGTTTGCTCCATCAAAATCATTCGCAATAAAATTTTTGTGCCATGATTATTTTTTTTTGACCGACGATTGTCTCACAATAAGTTCGTGATTGATGATCACCTTATTCAGCTTTCCGGCCGATAAATGCTTGAGGCTATTGATCAGCGTCGTGGCGGCCATCTCCCCCATTTCCTCTCCGGGATAATGAATTGTCGTAAGATTGGGCTCGATCACTCGCGAAATCGGATCATTATTGAATCCTACAAAAGCGATGTCCTGGGGGATTTTAATACCGGCTCTTTTCAGTTCGCGCATGCACGCGACGGCGGATGTGTCGTTGGCCGTGAAGATGCCGTCCGGTTTTTTCGACATCGACAAAATTTCGTTTGCTACGTCGGCTCCGGCGGCATCGGTAAGGCTGTCAGTGAAAACGAGTTTTGGATCATATGCAATTTTCTTTTCGGAAAGCGCTTTCTTGAAACCTTTCAACCGATCGGCATAAACATTTCTATTCAAGCTGCCCGTGATGTGACCAATACGTTTGCACCCGTTTTCGATGAGGTGCATGGTGGCATCATATCCTGCTTTTTCATTGTTAATGATAATACTTGTGCAATGTGGTAACTCGATCACGCGGTCGAAAAAAATCAGTGGGATCTTCTTTTTGAAAATCAGATCAAAGTGATCGAGGTTTTTTGTTTCCGATGAGAGAGAAACCAGTAACCCATCCACGCGACCATGAAACAAAGTCTGTGTGCTTGCGATTTCTTTTTTTACAGATTCCTGTGATTGGCTGATGATGAGATTGTAACCAGCACCGTTCAATACTTTTTCCATACCCGCGATGACACTCGACATGAAATAGCTGTCGAGCCGTGGCACGATGACGCCCACTGTTTTTGAAGTTTTCTTTCTGAGGTTACTTGCGAAGGAATTATGTTGATAGCCCATTTTCTCGGCTGTCTTCACGATCCTTTTTTTTGTATCTTTTCGAATGCCGGGATGATCTTTAAGTCCGCGACTCACGGTGGCCGGCGACACATTCAAGACCTTGGCGATGTCGTAAATCGTGACTTCCTTGCTCTGATTCATTCAATCGTTTTCATTACAAAACACAACAAAAATGCATTAAAAAAAGCATTTTTGAAAGTTTTCTATGCAATCGGTTGCAATAAAAATTTAACTTTTGCACCTTGCCTGTCCATTTCGGCAGCAATAAACAATCCATCCTTATGTGCAAAGCTTTTTTTTCCAGCCTCCTTTGTCTACTCCTCGACCTGACGTGCACCGCTCAAACAGCGCCTTACCTCGACTCTTCCAAACCCATTGATGTGCGGGTGAATGATCTCATCGGAAGGCTCAGTCTTGAGCAAAAAGTCAGTCAGATGAACTACGCCAGCCCCGCGATTCCTTCGTTGAAAATTCCGGCATACAACTGGTGGAGTGAAGCTTTACATGGTGTGGCCCGATCGGGTGTCGCTACTGTTTTTCCACAGGCTATTGCTTTGGGCGCCACGTTCGACGAGAATCTCCTCTTCCGGGTTTCAACGGCTATCTCTGATGAAGCACGGGCAATGTTCAACGCTTCCATTGAAAAAGGATATCACCAACATTACGGCGGCTTGACTTTCTGGACTCCCAACATCAATATCTTTCGCGATCCACGGTGGGGCCGCGGCCAGGAAACTTACGGCGAAGATCCCTTTCTTACCGCAACCATGGGCGTGGCTTTCGTAAAAGGTTTACAGGGCGATGATCCAAACTATTTGAAGGTGGCTGCGTGCGCAAAACACTTCGCTGTGCATAGTGGACCAGAGCGGCTACGTCATGAATTCAATGCACAGGCCTCGCCGAAAGATTTGCGTGAGACGTACCTGCCCGCCTTCAAAGCCTTGGTCGATGCAAAAGTGGAAGCGGTGATGTGCGCCTACAATCGTACCAATGGGCAGCCCTGCTGTGCAAATAATTTCCTGCTCACTGAAGTGCTACACAAAGAGTGGGGGTTTCAAGGACACATCGTAAGCGACTGCTGGGCTATCGCTGACTTTTATGGCGGCCACAAAACGGTTGCCACTCAAGCTGAAGCCGCTGCATTGTCAGTCAAAAGTGGAGTGAGTCTGAATTGCGGTGATGAATATCCTGCATTGGTCGAGGCCGTGAAAAAAGGCTTGATCACCGAGAAAGAAATCGACAATTCGTTAGCGGTTCTTCTGCGGAGCCGGTTTCGTCTTGGCCTTTTCGATGCGAAAGAGAAAAATCCGTACAATTCAATTTCGGTGAACGTCATCAACAGTGAGGCGCACCGTCAGTTGGCGAAAGAGACGGCGCTGAAATCCATTGTGCTTCTGAAAAACAACGGCGTCCTTCCTCTAAAAAACGATCTATCCAAATACTTAATTACGGGGCCCAACGCGTCGAGCGTAGAAGGCTTGATCGGGAATTATTATGGCGTGAATCCAAAAATGGTGACGATCCTCGAGGGAATTTCGGGAGCGCTGCAACCCGGTAGTCAAATGGAATACCGGCCTGGCACATTGCTCGATTCGGAAAACACCAATCCGATCGACTGGACTACTTCACTGGCAGCAAAGTGCGATGCTACATTCGTGGTGCTCGGAATCACTGGTTTGATCGAGGGCGAAGAGGGTGAATCCATCGCTTCAAAACATTTCGGCGATCGGCTGGATTATGACCTTCCAAAAAATCAAATCGAGTTTCTAAAAAAATTGCGCAAAGACAATGCTCGCCCCATCGTGGCTATTGTGACAGGTGGCAGTCCTATGAACTTAGCGGAGGTGCATGAGCTGGCCGACGCAGTGATACTCGCATGGTATCCCGGTGAAGAGGGTGGCAACGCAGTAGCTGACATTATTTTCGGAAAAGCGTCGCCATCAGGAAGATTGCCAATCACATTTCCAAAATCATTTAGCCAATTGCCACCGTACGAAGATTATTCGATGAACGGAAGGACTTATCGGTTCATGAAAGACGAACCGCTTTATCCATTTGGGTTTGGTTTGAGTTACAACAAATTCACTTACTCAAATATTAAAATTTCAAAACCGCAACTTAAAAATGGCGAATCGACGGAGGTTGAAGTGGCCGTCACGAACAATGGAACTGCAAATGGAGAAGAAGTAGTTCAACTTTACATTACCGATGTGCAGGCAACCGCGCGCACGCCTTTGTATGCACTGAAAGGAATAAAGCGGATAAAATTGAATGCGGGCACAACCGAAGTAGTGAGGTTCACCATCACACCGCAAATGATGACGCTTATCACTGACAGGGGTGAATCAATTGTGGAGCCGGGTGATTTCAAGATTTCGGTCGGCGGATCACTGCCAGGAAACAGAAGTGAGGCATTAGGCGCTGCAAAAGCGCAACAGATCACGTTGACCGTAAAATAGCAGTCAGCTTTTTGTCCGGGCTACGAAATGCATCACTGTCCATGCAAACAGATATGCACAGCCACAGAAAACAAAAATAATATTGTAGCCAGCACTGATGTTGCCGAGGTCCTTGAAGTGGTCTAGTACGATACCAATGACATAAGGGAACACGATCGCGCTGGCCGATCCCGCCATGCCGCCGATACCCACTACGGTGCTGACGTCTTTGTTAGGAAAATAATCCGAAGCGGTTGTAAAAATATTTGCGCTCCATGCCTGATGAGCGGCTGCTGCTAAACTGATTAACGCAACGGCAACCCACGCGTCGCTTGTAAAGCGGATCAAAACAATTGGCAACGCAAAGAATGCATAGATGAGCATGGCACGTTTTCGTGCCAACATTACTGGCCAGCCTTTGCGAATTAACAGCCCGGAAAAATACCCTCCAATGATACTACCAAAACTTGCCACAAAATAAATCGTGGAAACATAGATCCATGAACTCTTCAGATCGATGTGGTAGGTACTGTTGAAATACGTTGGAATCCAAAACAAATAGAAGTACCAAATCGGATCAGTAAAAAATTTTCCCATCGAGAAAACCCACGTTCCCTTTTTCGAAAAGAGCACAGAAAGTTTGCTTCTGTTTTTGTTCTCTTGCGACGGCTCGGGATCGCTATTGATGTATTCCAGCTCTGTTTTGCTTAATCGTTTTTGGTTTTGAGGAACATCGTAATACAGTTGCCAAAGAATCAGCCAAATAAATCCAAGCACACCGGTCCATATAAACGCCTCACGCCAGCCGTATTGGCTGTAAATCCACATCACCAGAAATGGTCCAAATACGGCTGCGATATTTGTGCCACTATTAAAAATCCCGGTGGCAAATGCTCTCTCTTTTTTAGGAAACCATTCGGCGACGGCCTTGATAGCGGTCGGAAAATTTCCCGCTTCGCCCAGACCTAAAATCGTCCTCATAAATCCAAAACCAAAAGTCGACCGCACAAAACCATGCCCGACGGCGGCAAGGCTCCAGGTGATGATCGAAATTTTGTAGCCCCATTTTGTTCCTACGAAATCCACGATACGGCCAAATAGAAACAAGCCTACCGCGTACGCCGCAGTGAATGCCATCACAATGGCACTGTAATCCTGCTCCGACCAATTCAATTCTGAAGCCAAATTGTCCTTGAGCAAACCGATGACTTGCCGGTCGAGATAATTGATTGTGGTCGCGAAGAAAAGCAACGCCACAATTACCCATCTGTATTTGCCGGAATCTCTCATTAGACTAAATGTTGATCAAGATCAGTGTTGAATTATTCATCCTGTAAATTATCATATTTCCACCGACAATAATGACGGAAGCGATTTCCAATGACCTTTTTATTTTGCTTAAAAATTAACGACTTCCGCGTAAACCTTTTTTGGTTTCAGGTTTTGATCGAAGAGCAGCGGGTAATCCTTCCGATCTTTCACAGGAAAGCTATCGAGCCAACTGTGGCGGTCAGATACGTTCCAAAAAGTAACGCCAGAAATTGAGCCGTTGTACATCCTGAATAATTCGAAGCACATTTTATAGACCTCGATTTGTTTCTTTTCCCTTTCGGGAGTGAATGCTGCATCATTGTCGCCTGGTTTTCTTTCACGCGGGTGGTGTTCCTTCGGGTAAACGGAGATGTCGAGTTCTGTGATTTGCAATTTCAATTTCAGATCAGAGAATCGCTTTAATGTTTTGTCCAATTGGCTTCGGGTAGGTTCATTTATTGCCCAGTGCCCCTGCAGGCCAACGCCGTGAATTGGAACTCCCGCTTTTTGCAGGCCTTGCACCATTTTGATAATCTTTTCTCTTTTCGTTGAGTCGATCTCATTGTAGTCGTTGTAAAAAAGTAAAGCAGTAGGATCTGCTTCGTGCGCGTATTGAAAGGCCCTCGCCACAAATTCTTCCCCGCAGATTTCAAACCATTTCGTTTTTCTAAAATATTCGTCAGGCTTGTCGGAGATCACTTCGTTTACCACATCCCACGCATAGACTTTTCCCTTGTAACGGGTAACTATTGATGTAATGTGATCTTTCAGTCGCTGGAGTAAGCCTTCTTTCGTTACCTGGTCTCCGCTCTCGCTTTTAAAAAACCAATCCGGTGTTTGATTGTGCCAGCACAACGTGTGACCGCGCATTCTTAATCCATTGGCTTGTGCGAAATCGACAATCTCGTCAGCGGGCGCCCAGTGGTAGCGGCGCTCTTCAGGATGGATGGGTTGTGGCTTCATCGCATTTTCTGCCGTGAGGCTGTTGAATTGTTTCAAGATTAACTTCGCCTCGTCTCCTTTTAATGACTGCGGAGAGACTGAAACTCCGATGGGGAAAAATCCTTGAAAGTAGTCTTTCAATCCCTTGGATTCCTGTGCTTGACTGTTGACACCAAACATGCAAGCACATGTAAAGCATAGTGTTCTGATTTTATCTAAAAAGAAATTCCCACGCATTCTTTAGTTTGATCTATAGTTCTATGTGTTTAAAAAATTATTTCACCCTAAAGCTTTCCGGCGGGCCAAGATAACTCGGCTTCAGGCCGCCTGCATCGACAACAATTTTCTGCAGCACTACACCTGGATCGATCATCCAATATTTCAGTACATGATTACCTGAAGAAGATACTTTCCATTTTTCAGAAATCAATCTCATATTGTCTTCCACTGTCTTGCCCCAAGTTTTCTGCGTCTCGTTTTCATGAATATAGACGACCCGTGGTGTCTCGTCATCGATAGAAATGGCTATTCGCAAGCTTTTGCTTCCATTGCAATTCAGCGTTGTGCCTAAGTACCATAGGGTATTGACGGAAGCAGTATCGCTCAAAAACAAATTGTACTCGAGGTGTGGGCTCGTCGCAGATATTGTTTGCGCCGTCGCCGTTACCGGAAATGGCTCAACTCCAGATAGCGTGCGACCGTAATCGGGCAGGGTTTGCCAGCTCACTTCTTTGCTACCCACCGCTTTATCAAAATGCTCTGCCTCGATGGATATGTATTTATTTGTCTCAACAAAACCAAAGAAATCTTTCGGCACCGACCGTCTGTTTGCATTTACAATCACATTGACAAGTTTGCCGTTACCTAAAATAGCAATATTGGTTTGAGCTGACTCCTTGGGAGCCAACGACCAGTCGACAGAAACGTCGATGCGGAGCTCATTTTCAATTTTGCCATTGGTTTTAGACAACTTGATCCAGGGGACATTTGCAACGGCCGTGAAATCAAAGGGAGTTTTCCCGCGGTTGAAAATCTCCATATAATAATGTTGTTGGTCGATTGAATTGAATTCAGGAAGAATCGCTTTCTCTGAAGATGCCGGCCACCATTCTGTAGCGCCTTCAATAGCGACTCCCATTTCCCCTGCCAATGGTAAGTCGATCTTTTTTATTTCAGGCATTATTCGCGCCAGTGGATCTTGCCAATAGGTATAACCAATGTGAATTTGATTCATCATGTGGTTCCATTTTCCAGCCGCCAATGTCTTGTTAAAGTAAGCGGAGATCGAAGAATCATTTTGGTAAAGCTCTTTCGCTCGTTCACCTAATTCGTTGGTAGATGGGCGACCTTGTGATGCATACAATTTATTTTTGCCAAGGATAAAGTACATGTCGGTCAAGTTTGCACAAGCACTGACCGGATGCATTACCAGTTGGTAAAACGCATCTTTCAGTGACGGATCGATTTTTTGAAAAATGTCGTGTGCTTTTTTTGTTAGGGCACGGTATTCCGCCACAATCCTTTCTGCTTCATGATAGTTGACCAAACTGTAAGTCTCGGGCGATAGCAATTCGGGTTTTCTGCGCGCATTGAACTTCGAGTATTTTGAAATGATGTCCGCAGTTTCTTTGGCGTATGTTTTGCCGAACTGTTCCTCGCACCATTGTTGGGTATACTCTTGTAAGTTATTCTGATTCCACTTTTTGGGGTTCCATGCATAATCCAAAAAAAAACTGATCGGGAATTCCATTGGCTTCAAGTCACCCACGTTCACAATCCAAATACGGTCTACGCCATACTCATAGGCCATGTGCATTTGCTCCCACGTTTTGGTGATGGGATTAGTGTTGAGCCATTTGTAATTGCGAGGGTCTCCAACATAATCGAAGTGGTAATAAATTCCGTAGCCACCGGCCCGTGGCTTATCGTTTGGGTTGGGAAGCTTGCGGATGTTGCCCCAGTTGTCGTCACAAAAAAGGAGTGTGACATCATCAGGCACGCGCATTCCCTTGTCGTAATAGTCTTGCACTTCTTTATAGATAGCCCACACTTGCGGCGTTTTCGCGATGTCCTTTCTCGTGACATCAGCAATAATATCGCGTTGGTCCTTTACAATTTTTTCAAGAAGAGCTGTTTTCGTTTCTGCGGACATTGCCATGTCTCCGTCCCCTCGCATCGCCAGAGTGACAATGCTTTCTTTTGACCCCATTCGCTCTACGCCTTCGCGCCAAAATTTCTGAAGCGTCGGCGCATTGGTTTCATAGCTCCAATCCCCTGCTTTTAATTTTCTCCATTCGGCATGTGCTCGCATCATTGGCTCGTGATGTGAAGTGCTCATTACTATTCCATATTCATCGGCGAGAGAGGCGTTGAGCGGGTCATCCGCATTGAAGGCGGCCCACCACATCGCAGGCCAGAGAAAATTTCCTTTCAACCGAAGCAACAACTCAAAAACTTTCTCATAAAATTCATGCGTGAAGCCACCGTATTTTTCAACGGCCCAGCGGCCGAGCGATGGCTCCTCGTCGTTCAAAAAAATCCCTCTGTATTTCACGGCAGGTTCACCCGAAACGAATTTGCCTGAAGACACGAAAACATTTTTGTTTTTTTTGACGGGCACATCCGCCCACCAATACCAGGGCGAAACACCGATCTGCTTTGCTATTTCATAAATTCCGAATGTCGTTCCCCGCTTGTCACTGCCAGCAACGACCAAAGCACGAGCCACTTTGGGAAAAGGTTTTTCTACAATCTCTATAATAAAGGATTCCCATTTACCCTCAAGATTGGCAGCGTCGAGTTTTTTACTCTTGATCATTTGATCAATCAATGGATTCATTCCAATTGTCCCTACAATGATGATTTCGTTCATCGATGGTTCTTGATCAAAAAGAATTTCGGGTTCTACATCCGTGACTTTGCCGATGTCAGCTTTCAGGTTTTTTGCCGCACGCAATACACCGGGGAAATCTTTCGTACTTACTAGCAGTGCAGTAGATTTGCCCGCACCGGTAATGGCAAAATCGGCCGGTGCCTTCTTTGACGAAGAGAAATAAAAATTTTGAGCACGGGCGAGAGTGGTGCTGAGCACCACGATAACACTTATTCCAACTCGACATCTCATCCTCGATAAAAACATAGATTAAAAATTAATTGTATTTGCTGAGAGTTCAAATAAAAAATAGGAGAGCGAAAAATTCCGCTCTCGCTATTGCACTTCCTATTAAAGAAACCCTAATCAGTAGCCATGGTTTTGAGGGTATTTCGGGCCAACGCTTACGCGGTCTATTTCATCCTGAGGAATAGGTCTCAACATAAAATCCGTGGTCACTTTAGGAGAGGCTGCCGGATTCCACGCAGTCACTCGGGCCACCAATTTCTGTGTGCGCACAAGGTCTTGCCAACGCAAGCTTTCGCCATAAAATTCCCGCGTGCGCTCATCCAAAATAAAATCGAGTGTTACTTGAGCTGGCGTTATGGTTTGCACAGATACTGCAGAAGCGTAAGTCACTCCGTTAGGATATGGGTCGCCCACCATCGTCGCCGGTGTGGTCGATCCAAACACGCCACCTGCCACATATGCCGCCCCAGAGCGATAGGCCGCACGCTGCCTGATGACATTCAAGTAAAGCGCAGAATTAACATTGTCGCCACGCATAAGGGCCGCCTCAGCCGCAATCAAATAAACTTCAGAGAACCGTGCAATGACGACCGGTCTTGTGGATGGATCGTTTTGGTTCACTCGACTTGGGTCGGCTTGTTTCTTCATATAGGGATAAGCGTTGGGGAACTGCATGCTCGGAGTAACAATGACTCCTTTGAAATCCCTCGTTCCAAATTTCTGTGGAGCACCAACGACCTCATAGTCGGGGAACCAAATGGCGGTATCGACGCCGCATTTCAAAAGTCCACGAGAGCTAGTCGGTCCATCCCCGCTATATTTTCCTGTGACGGCTTGCTGACCGCCTCTGGTGGATGTTGGATCGCTGGGTGGCCCGCCATTCACCAACCAAACCGTTTGAAATGTTTTGTCGTATCGTGAATCGTTCTTGCGATCGGCAAAAGCTTGCGTCAAAAGATAGTTTATGTTTGGCCTGATACGGCCGAACGGTCTTCCAAACTGAACATCACGCATCAACGGCAACTGACCACCGCTGACAAAACCCGCCGGATTAAAAGCTAAGCTCGTTGGATCCGAAACTATTTTTGTGGCATCTATTTTAGAATCCACTCCAACATTGGAAATCAAATTATTCAAGCCCATCCATGGGGTAACGTTGATGGCCGCACCACCTGCTTGTCCACCCCCTGGCGTGTAATATCCGTATTTAGGATCGTTGCTGTGATCACTTACAAAAATCGTTTCTTTATCATAGTCATTCGCGGGACTGAACGCACTGGCATAATCTTGCCACAAATCAAATCCATAGGTGGCCTTGTTGTCGATCAAGTCTTTTGCGGCATTGTATGCACTGTCGTAATCCGCGGACGTCGTGGTCAGCCACGCCCTAGTTAAATACACTTTTGACAACAACCATTTTGCGGCTCCTGCTGCAGCCGCTTTACCCAAAAAAGGAGCAGTGGGTTTGGCCGGTAAATTAACGATCGCGTTCTTCAAATCGCTTACGATCACCGCATACACTGCTTTAGGGTCAGCCGGGCCATCCGCCTGCGAAGGTGTGGTAATGAAAGTCGTGTGCAATGGAATGTTTCCATACGTCTGCACCAAATAAAAATAAAGGAAAGCTCTGAGGAACTGCGCCTGCCCCAAATACGCTTTCAACGTCGTAGCATCGAGTCCTTGCGTTGAGGGGCCGAGCGAAAGAATTCCGTTCAACACATTGATATCGGAATAAAAACCAAATCCGCCGCTAAAAGTCGATCCGGTGATTCCATTATAGGTGCAAAGAATGTGATAGTTTGAAGCACCGCCTCCTTCGAGGCATTCATCGGTACCTGTCACTTGTTGTACGGTAAATCCTTCTGTGCCCCAAGTGCCACGGATATCATTGTAAACTCCTGCTATCCCGCTAAGTATGCCGGACGGAGTTGCAAAAGAAGCAGGAGTGATTTTCGACTGAGGGTTTTCTTTCAATAAATCCGTGCAGCTGTTACTAAGCAGCAATGCGGCTATCCAAAGTGCACTGCTTATGATCTTTTTGTTTTTCATATTCGTCGGATTTTTAAAATTTAAGATTTACGCCAAACAAGAATTGTCGAGTAGCTGGATTATTGGCGTTGACAGTGACTTGGCGTCCTGCCACCGCATTCTGCCCACCTGATCCGTAAGAGGAAATCGCGCCGCCATACCCATTGCCTTCAGGATCCGGTCCATAATGATCTCTCACAAATGGGGCCCAGATCACGAATGGGTTGACAACAGATGCATACACATGAAGGGAAGTGATTCCCGCCTTGCCCAACGCAGCTGTAGGAATGTCATATCCCAAATTGATGTTTCGGCATTTGATGAATGATCCGTCAACATAAGAAAGTGTGGATCCAAAATAAGGAACACCAACACTGGTAGGTTGTGGGAACGCATTCGTCGGATTGGTCGGAGTCCAGTAATCGACTTTCAACTGATTGGATCTGCCTGAATTGAAAAAGTTATAACCCGTGTAATTTGCACCCCCCGCTTCGCTCGCCACATATGGCACTACTACTTTCATACCCATCCGTGCATACACGCTGATCGAAAGGTCGAATCTCTTAAACGTTACTCGGTTGGTCATACCAGCGTCGAACTTGGGTTGGAAATTTCCAATGATCATGCGATCGTCCGGTGTAATCTTATTGTCAGGCACTCCATAACCAGCGGCGTTCGATACGAGTCCTGCACCAGAGGTGTTCCAGTCAAGCACTTTGATCTGACCCGGTTGTTGTGTTGGTGATGCTTGAGTACCAAGTCCCGAGTCATTGGTCTGCCAGATGCCGATCTTCTTATAATCATAGATTACTGAAAGTGGTTGTCCCACAAACCATCCGTTCGCGATATCATACGACTGGCCTGATGTAAGTGCGACGATTTTTTCCCTATTAAAAAAATAATTGAATTCGGTAGACCAAGTCAGCCCACTCTCTGTTTTCACGTTCACGCTGTTGATACTTAGTTCAAGACCTCTGCTTTCTGTTTTCCCCGCATTGATAATTGTTGAACTTGCTCCGTTACTGATGGGTAGATTGATCGGCAAAAGGATGTCTGAAGTTTTTTGTTGATAATATTCAATAGCTCCCGTGATTCGGTTTTCAAGAATTCCAAAATCCAAACCGATGTTCCATTGCGCGGTGTTCTGCCACTTCAAGGAGTGGTTGGGCAAATTACTCAGCGTGGTTCCTACCTGCTGCCCCGTGGTGCCCTGCCCAAAATTGTAAGCCGATGTTCCAAGTAAGCCGAGCGTTGAATAAGGATCTATGTTTTGACTCGCGGTGATCCCCCAACCTGCTCTCAATTTCAGATTGGTTATCAAAGGCAATGAACTCATGAATTTTTCATTGATAATATTCCATGCCGCAGCAAAAGCGGGATAAGAATAATATTGGTTGCCCACTGACAAAACAGAGGAACCGTCTCTACGCCAAGTCGCCGTTGCGCTGAATCTGTTTTCAAAGCTGTACGTCAAACGTGCCATGTACGAAATCAAGCCGCGTTCCCACAGATAGCTGTCGTTATTTCCACCCACGTTCACACTCTGCGCCGGATAAAAGTTGGTGTTCTGCATGTAGTCGAAGGGAACTCCAATAGCGGCAACATAATTCGCTTGTCCATGCGATTTTTGGAAACTGTACAGCCCTGTGAACCCAATCTTATGCTTTTGATTAAAGGTGCGATCGTAGATCAGCAAGTTCTCGACGGTATACTGCCAGTTTTCTGTATTTCTGGTGCTTGCCTGCGATGACGATTGACTGAGTGCGTTGTTTGTCCACGTAGCCGGGCCTGCGTAGTAGTCATCTTTTTGTTGCGAATAATCGAGGCCGATATTTGCTCGGTATTTCAGTCCCTTAATAATGTCAACTTCGCCATAGAAGCTGTTGAAAGTTCTTAGTCTTCGGCTACTATTAAGAATGGAGCCCGATTTTGTCTTCAAGGTAAGCGGGCTGATTTTAGATGCATCGAGACCTGGCTGAGGTTGCAGGTTGACTGTGCCGTCGGAATTGTATGCTGACGCCAATGGGCTCAATTGCATCAATCCTGAAGTCACGCCAGATCCGCCGGGCAAGTTTTGATAAGAAACCGTATTTAAGGTATTAAGCCCAACTCTGATTCGGCTAGTGACCTGATGATCCATGGTATTCCTGATCGTGTATCGTGTAAAATTTTGGTTGGGGATAATTCCGCCTTGCTTGAAGTATCCACCGCTCAACGAGTACTTGCTCTTGTCGTTACCTCCCGACACACTCAGCGTGTGGTTTTGCATTGGCGAGCTTTGGTAGATCAACTTTTGCCAGTCGGTAGAAACCCCTGCGTTTAAATTATCTTGTTCTGATTGCGCGATAGGGTAAGTACCAGTGCCGAGCCCGTTGCCCGCATCTTGTTTGAACTGGTAATATTCCGCTCCGTTGAAAACCCGCAGTTCCTTCATGACGGAAGAAAAACCGACGTATCCATCATAGCTAAATAAGGTTTTTCCGGAATTGCCTCTTTTGGTGGTAACCAGAATCACACCCCCGGCACCTCTCGAGCCATAGATTGCGGTCGCGGAAGCGTCTTTCAGAATTTCCATGCTCGCGATATCACTTGGGCTGATGTCGTTTAGATTTCCGTTGTAGGGAATTCCATCAACCACCAGTAATGGCTGATCTGCATTGTCTGCTGTGGCGGCGTCATTGGATGCGCTCGTGGAGGTGACACTGTTCGCATTGCCCGCCGAGTTTTGGGTCATCGTACGATTTCCCCTGATTCTTATTTGAGTGGGGCCTCCAGGCACTGAGCTTGCAGAAATAATATCAACGCCGGCAGCGTGCCCTTTTAGCTGATCGAATACGTTCGCTGCAGCCGTCTGCTGCAACACCTCCGAATTCACTTTTACTATGGCGCCCGTGATGTCCCTCTTTAATTGAGTACCATACCCTACCACTACCACCTCACTGAGCTCTTTGGCGTCTACGGCCATCTTCACATCGATGATCGTTCGTCCCTGAATAGAAATTTCTTGTGTGGAAAACCCAATGAAAGAAAAAACGAGAAGAGATTTGTTATTCTCGTTGGGTACTTCCAATGAATAATTTCCTTCCGCGTCGGTAGTGGTACCCAGCGCAGTGCCTTTAATTACAATGTTCACACCGGGGATCCCTGTATTGGAGTCATCGGTGACTTTGCCTTTGATGGTCGACTGCGCGAAGAGCGCATAGTGACTCAGGAGAATGGTGCACACCAAGAGAATCATCCTTCGAAAACTTCCTGCTCGACTAGGCAAACGTGTGTCTGTTCGTAGACTTATTTTTTCCATAGATTTTTGGTTTAAGCTTTGGTGGTCGATGGTTACGCCTGTACTAAGGTCAGTTATTAAATTAAATTATGCAACCGATTGCATTATTTTTTATTAATAAATTCATTATTTTCAATTATTACGCATATTTGCAATGCAATCGATATATCAAAAATTTGGCAAAAGGCTCTATTTTTAGAACGCTGAATCCGTTAAACTTGAACTTGTTCCAATGAAAAAATCATCCGAAAAGAAAATCGCCTTGATCACGGGAGGTGCGTCAGGCATAGGCTTCGCCATCGCTCAAAAATTTGTCTCTAATGGGATTACAACAATCGTTACCGGCCGTGACACCAAAAAACTGAAAGCCGCGAAAGCCTCCCTGGGCGAATTGTGCGTGCCTATAAAAATGGATATCAACAAACTCGACAGCCTCCCTAACCAGATCAAAAAAATTCTCTCCACTTATAAAAGAATCGATATTCTCGTAAACAACGCCGGCATCAATCTCAAAAAAGAAATGACCCACGTCACTACAGAAGAGTTTCAACAAATCATTCTCACCAACCTTACAGGCGCTTTTGTCATGTCGCGTGAATGCGCCAAGGCCATGATTCACCAAAAGAAAGGAATGATCATAAACATCAGCTCTATGGCAGCTCAATACGGGTTGCCCAAAGTCATCGCCTATGCTGCCTCCAAGACTGCCATCGAAGGAATGACCAGAACAATGGCCGTTGAACTTGCGCCTCACGGCATCCTCGTCAACTGCATTGCTCCCGGGTTTATTCAGACCGCTATGTCGTCAACTGCGTTGAATAGTGACCCCGAGAGAAAACAACGTGTACTCAAACGAACTCCCATGGGCAAATTAGGCCTGCCCGAAGACGTGGCCAACACCGCGTATTTTCTTGTCTCCGATCAAAACGCGTACATTACAGGTACTGTAATTCCCGTAGACGGTGGAAACTCAATTGGATTTTGACCGCTGATGTGCTTGCCATCAATGGTCAATCAGGCATTTCAATACAACTTAGTTAAAATGATTTTTGCGATTCCAATGATTTGCTTTGGTGGACACACAATTAACAATCACCATGACTAACCCCGGCTATTTGTTAGGCCTGGATATCGGGAGCTCATCCATCAAAGCTTCTCTCATCTCCATCGAAGGCGGTGACCGTATTGCTTCGGCTCAGTCTCCACAGGAAGAAATGCAGATCATTGCGCATCAACCAGGTTGGGCAGAACAAGATCCCAATCTTTGGTGGGAACACGTAGTGAAAAGCGTGAAGGCTTGCTTGCAAAAATCGGCATTGAAGCCCGACGCCGTGCTCGCGATAGGTGTGGCCTATCAAATGCACGGACTCGTAGCAATCAACCGCGAATTGAACCCGGTGTATAACTCTATAATATGGTGTGACAGCCGCGCAGTAGAAATAGGCGAAAAGGCATTCTCCGATTTGGGCAAGCATCATTGCCTGCAACATTATCTGAATTCACCTGGGAATTTCACGGCTTCCAAATTGCGATGGCTGAAAATCAACGAGCCCCAAGTCTACGGGCGCATTTATAAAATCATGTTGCCCGGTGATTTCATCGCCATGAAACTGACGGGAGAAGTGGCCACTACTGAAACAGGTTTGTCGGAAGGGATCTTTTGGGATTTTGAGAAGAAAGAAGTCTCAAAAGAGCTGCTCGATTACTACGGCATCGAATCGTCTCTCCTACCGAAAATCGTCCACGTGTTTTCCAAGCAAGGCGAATTGAGCAAAGCAGCTGCCAGTGAATTAGGGCTTGCGGCCAAAACGCCCATTGCCTATCGCGCGGGTGACCAACCCAACAATGCCTTTTCGCTGAACGTTCTCAGTCCGGGTGAAACGGCAGCGACCGCCGGGACGTCGGGCGTGGTTTATAGTGTCACCGAAAAAAATGCCTTCGACATAGCGTCTCGGGTGAATTCTTTCCTTCATGTCAACAATGATCATCGTGCGCCTCGAAACGGTGTGTTGCTTTGTGTCAACGGCACGGGCATTCAAAACAGTTGGCTTCGAAAAAATATGAAACGCGGCAATTCCGCGAACGACTACACCGAGATTAACGAACTCGCTTCTAAAGTCGCCATCGGTTCAGACGGTGTAACCGTGCTGCCCTTTGGCAATGGCGCCGAACGAATCCTAGGCAACAAAGAAATTGGAGGTTCCATACAGGGCCTGAATTTCAATACCCATGGTCAAGCCCATGTCTTACGGGCTGCCCAGGAAGGAATTGTGTTTGCACTCCGATTTGGTTTTGATATTTTGTCGGAAATGGGATTGAAGACAAAAGTGATCAAAGCTGGAAAAGCGAATATGTTTTTGAGTCCTGTATTTCGTGAAGCCTTTGTGAACACACTTGATGCCCGGCTCGAACTCTACGAAACCGACGGGTCGCGAGGTGCTGCATTAGGTGCAGGCGTGGGCGCTGGAATTTATTCTTCTTATAAAGAAGCCTTTCGTGGGCTTAAACTGATTGGCGTAGAGGAACCTCACGACTCGAAAAAAGAAGGGTACGCTAAAGCATTTGAGCGCTGGAGAAAAATATTGAATAATGCCATCGAAATAATTTGAGTAACTAAAATTTAATGAAGGATGAAAACATCAATCGGCGACAGGGAATATTTCAAAGGAGTGAAGAAAATCAAATATGAAGGAAAAGAATCTGACAACCCACTTGCATTCAAATATTACGATGCAAAGAAAAAAATTGGTAAGAAAACAATGGAAGACCATTTTCGGTTTGCCATTGCTTACTGGCATACCTTCTGTGGAACGGGAGGCGATCCTTTCGGTGCACCGACCAAAAATTTTCCATGGTTACTTAGCACTGATCCATTGGATCGCGCGAAAGAAAAAATGGATGCCGCTTTCGAATTCATCACCAAAATAGGAGTTCCGTTTTATTGCTTCCACGACTACGACATCGTCGATGAGGCACCGACGCTGAAAGAATCAGAAAAAAGGCTTACAGAAATTGTGGCCTACGCGCAGACCAAGCAGAAGGCATCAGGCGTGAAATTGCTTTGGGGCACGGCCAACTTGTTTTCTAATCCGCGCTACATGAATGGCGCCGCCACGAATCCAGACTTCAACGTGGTTTGCCATGCCGGCGCGCAGGTGAAAAATGCCATCGATGCGACCATTGAACTGGGTGGATCCAACTATGTATTTTGGGGAGGCCGCGAAGGATACATCTCCCTGCTGAACACAAACATGAAACGCGAACTCGATCACATGGCGCGTTTTCTGCATGCTGCCAAAGACTACGGAAGAAAAAATGGTTTTAAAGGAACATTCCTTATCGAACCAAAACCAATGGAACCCTCCAAACATCAATACGACTTCGATGCTGCCACGGTCATTGCTTTTCTGCGTGAATATGACTTGATGGATGATTTCAAATTAAACATCGAGGTAAACCATGCCACGCTCGCGCATCACACCTTTCAGCACGAATTGCAAGTGGCCGCAAACTCCAACGTGCTTGGCAGCATGGATGCCAACAGAGGCGACTATCAAAATGGTTGGGACACCGATCAGTTTCCCAACAATGTTTATGAGCTGACCGAAGCGATGCTCGTTATTCTTCAGGCTGGCGGATTCAAAACAGGTGGAATCAATTTTGACGCTAAGACCAGGAGGAACTCAACCGACTTGAAAGATATTTTTTATGCACACATTGGCGGAATGGACACGTTCGCAAGAGCGCTATTGATAGCCAATGACATCCTTGAGAAATCGGAATACAAACAATTACTGAAAGACAGGTATGCCTCCTTTGATGCCGGTAAGGGCAAGCAATTTGAAAACGGCAAATTGTCGCTTGAAAGTTTGCGCTCTCTGGCGCTTGCGAATGGAGAACCAGATCAGATCAGTGGGCAGCAAGAGTATTTTGAAACCCTGATTAATAAATATCTTTGATAGATATCTATCAAGATGAAAACAACGTCGTCAAAGAAAAACAAGATCGTAACCTTGGGAGAGGTGATGATGCGACTGTCGCCACCGGGATACCAACGTTTCTCGCAGGCTTCGGCCTTCGACATCAATTATGGTGGTTCCGAAGCCAATGTATCGGTATCACTGGCCCATTGGGGTTTTCAAGTTGAGCATGTCACTTGCTTTCCCGCAAATGCTTTTGGTGAAGCGGCAGAAGCTCAATTGCGCTCAAGTGGTGTCGGTACTTCGCATATCCAATTTCAAGAAGGGCGGTTAGGTCTGTATTTTATCGAGCATGGCGCCGACTACCGTTCTTCAAAAGTGATTTATGACCGATTCGATTCTGCCTTCGCAAAGTTGGATCCTGCCGTTTATGATTGGACGGAAATCTTAAAAGAAGCAACGTGGTTTCACTGGAGTGGCATCACACCAGCTATTTCGGAAGCAGCAGCCACGGCGTGTGCCGATGCGATCAAAACAGCAAAGAAGCTCGGCTTAAAAATTTCGGGCGATATCAATTATCGAAGGAACCTTTGGGGATACGGAAAGAAGGCGATTGACATTATGCCCTCGTTGATTTCCGAATGTGATCTCATCATTGGGGGGACAACCGATTTTGAAAATTGCGCTGGCATCCACGGCGACGATTTTGCTGACGGATGTAAAAAACTCCAAAAGCGCTTTCCAAACGTAACAATAATCGGCAATCCCAAACGTGAATCCGTTCACGCCTCAAGCCAAAAAATTTCTGGAAAACTATGGGCCAAGAACGCTCTTCTCAAATCAAAAGGATTTGAATTGACCAACATCGTCGATCGAGTGGGGTCGGGCGATGCATTTGCTGCCGGGTTGATTTATGGCTTTCTTCACTCGAAGTCAGATCAAGAGTCATTGGAATTTGCCGTCGCTGCTTGTGCCCTGAAGCATACGATTCCCGGTGATGTCAATCGGGTTTCAGCCGAAGAAATTCATGAGTTGGTCAGGGGTGAAAACATTGGAAAACTTTTACGTTGAAAATGAAGCTTTCAGGTGACGATATTCTAAACAAAATCAATCGCTCTCGGATCATCCCCGTATTTTATCACAAGGATGTTGAGGTGGCAAAATCGGTGCTTGAAGCGTGTTATCAAGGAGGGCTCCGTGTTTTTGAATTTACCAACCGCGGCGAAAATGCCCACGATGTTTTTTTGGAACTAAAAAAATACAGTCAAAAATTTCCTGATGCGCTTCTCGGCATCGGCACAATCATCGATACGGCAGCTGCAGAACTGTTCATCACTGCCGAAGCAGATTTTATCGTATCACCCATTTTAAATTTGGAAGTCGCCAAGGTATGCAAACGGCATAAAAAGTTTTGGGTACCGGGCTGCGGAACACTTACAGAAATTGTCAATGCCAAAAATGCGGGAGCTGAGCTGATAAAAATCTTTCCTGGATCAGTATTGGGACCTAAATTCATATCGTCGGTGCTGGCCGTCGTCCCCGATCTGAAATTGATGCCCACGGGCGGTGTCGAGCCATCGAATGAAAATTTGCAAGCGTGGTTTGATGCTGGCGTCTATTGCGTGGGCATGGGCTCACAGTTGATATCCAATTCGGTGGTAGAAGGAAAACGATGGAACGATCTTGAAGCCGCTGTATCAAAGCTTCGTAAGTTCTTCGATCCAGTCTAACAAAAAAATGAGAGTAACGCTCCTTTGTTTCCTTGCCTTCGTTGGCGTCACCTCCCTCGGGCAAATCAAATTGCCAAAACTCATCAGCGACGGCATGGTGCTGCAACGCGATGCAAAAGTGAAATTGTGGGGTTGGGCCACACCTCATGAAAAAATCAAACTCGAATTTTCGGGCCAGCAATTGAAGACCGAGGCCGATGCGTTAGGTCATTGGGTGATCGTTCTTCCAAAGCAAAAATTTGGCGGACCATTTGACATGGCATTCTCAGCTTCGAACGAAATCAAATTGAAAAACATTTTATTCGGTGATGTTTGGTTGTGCAGCGGCCAATCGAATATGGAACTTACGATGGATCGCCTAAGGGACAAGTATCCGGATGCCATCGCAAATGCGGGCAACCCAGAGATCAGACAATTTCTTGTTCCCGATGCATACGATTTTGAAAAACCAAATGAAGATGTAAGCAACGGAGAGTGGTTGTCTGTCAATCAGCAAACCATTGCGAAGTTTGGCGCTGTTGGTTTCTTTTTTGCCGCAGAATTATATGCCAAATACAAAGTACCCATCGGGCTAATCAACGCTGCATTAGGGGGCTCGCCGGCCGATGCGTGGATCAGCGAAGGCGCGATCAAGAAATTTCCTGAACACTACGAAGAGCTGATTAAATTCAAGAACAAAAAATTGATTGAAGAGATTGAAACCGCGGATCGAAAAAATAGCAGCGAGTGGTTCAAATTCCTAAACCAAACAGATCACGGATTGAAACTTTGGTCGACTGAAAATTTCGACGACAGTGATTGGCCCGCCTTGAACATTCCCGGATATTGGGCCGACGGGCCACTAGGAAATAAAAATGGAGCCGTTTGGTTTCGAAAGGAAATTAATGTGCCAAAGTCGATGACGGGCATAGCGGCAAAACTTCTACTCGGCAGAATTGTCGATTCCGATTCTGTTTTCATCAACAATGAGTTCGTCGGCGCTACAAGTTATCTATATCCACCTAGACGCTACATGCTCAAGTCTTCCATTTTAAAAGAAGGAAGAAATGTAATTGCCGTTCGTGTAATCAATAGTTCGGGCAAAGGTGGTTTTGTGCCAGACAAACCCTACTCTTTGATCGTCGGAACTGATTCCATTGACCTCAAAGGAAATTGGAAATATAAACTAGGCGCGGAGATGAAGCCGCTGGCCGGGTCCACGACGATTCGGTGGAAGCCAGTGGGATTGTATAACGCCATGATCGCCCCGCTGACCAACTACGTGATCAAAGGCGCCCTTTGGTATCAAGGTGAATCCAACACTAAAAATCCCTCCGAGTATTTCCCCCTCATGCAAACACTGATCGGCGACTGGAGGGCTAAATGGGGCGAGGGCGATTTTCCATTTCTCCTTGTTCAGCTTGCTAATTTCATGGAAGAAAAGAAAGAGCCAGCGGAGAGCGCCTGGGCGGAGGTGCGACAGGCACAGCTCCATACACTTAAGATCCCAAACACGGGACTCGCTGTTGCCATTGACTTAGGTGAATGGAATGATGTTCATCCGTTGAATAAAAAGGAAGTGGGAAGACGCTTGGCGCTGCAAGCGATGGATGTCTGCTATCACGAAAAGAATATTGTCCCTTCAGGTCCGCTTTTTAAGTCAGTGAAGAAATCGGGAGACAGGCTTATTATTTCATTTAAATACGATGATGGTCTGAAGCCCCTTTTCGGTAATGAGCTCAACTATTTTTCAATTGCCGGTGCGGACAAAAAATTTGTGTGGGCCGAGGCAAAAATTGAAGATAATAAAGTAGTTGTCACAAGCGAGCGCGTTCCGAATCCTCAGTTCGTGCGATATGCGTGGGCAGACAATCCAATCGGTGCAAACCTCGTAAACAGAGAGTTGCTCCCGGCCTCACCGTTTGAGGCTTCTGTGCCTTAGCACAAAATTAGTTGACCGACTGTTTTCTCGAAATGGTGAGCGTGTCACCGAAGGCGGAGATCGATTTCAAAATGAATTGAGAACCGTCAATGGACAATGAGTCACCCAAGACAAACGGGCGACGATGCGGCCCCTTGACAGGGTTTTTCCATAGGCCGTCGCCTGAATCTTCGCAGATCAAAAATTCAATCGCATGCAGGTCAGGCCGAAAAGCAGGCGTCGGCCCCATCGTTGGGTCAGTAGCAATTTTGTATTTCTTTTCCTCAGTCATCAGGCCGCCGGTCCTATATTCAAATAAAAAGATCTCAGCATAAAGGTCTTCGTCTCGCTTATCTTTTGACCCATCACCAGATCGGTAAGGGACGCATTTTACGGCAAGATCCCTGTCTACTAGTTTCTCGCCATCAAAATTTTGGGTTGGCACTCTAACGGACGGCAAAACATCAAGTAAATTTTTGAACTTCTCATCCCTCACAAAATCACCATCCCCCTTTCGCGTAAGATCGGGTGTTCCAGGGTATTTGAACACTTGGTCATTGCCGAAATCTTTGTCATAATTGGTGTCGACGACAATAATTTTCTGACCGTCCATATTTTCCGCGACGAGTAAGATTATTTTCCTTTTCTCAAGCGTTTTTTTGATGCGTTTCGCATTTGGGTACAAAGCCACAAATGCCTCCGCGTTCATTTCTCCCTTCACATATTTTTGATATCTCTCCTCAGCCAGCGAAGGCAAAATTTTAGCCTCTCTTATCATATAATCTTTGAGCCCTGCCGGCAAACCTTTGAATCCGGTTTCTTTGGTTGCCTTGGTAGTTATGCTGCTGTAAGAAAAAGGTCTGAATCCAGTGACCTTGGTAAGAATCAATTTCTCGTCAGTGAACTGGGCATGCACTGACGAGAAAAATACAAATCCTAACGAGAAAACTATTATGAGTCTCACCTTCATCGCTTCCTCGAACTATGCGATTTTATTTATTCGGCGCCTCCATCTTTACCGTAACGGGCTTCTCATAGCCAAAAATCTCGTCCAGAGAAAGTTCTTTCACGGCTCCATAATTCTTCAAGTCTTTCAAATTGAGTTTCTTCTGATCACCTACTAGCACCACATTGAATTTTCTATCCTTGATGAAATCTTTTTGAAATTTTGAAATGTCTTCGATGGTCATGTTTTGCACTTGCTCATAAACGTCTTTGCGCGCATCGTGATCAAGGCCTCGGCGTTTTGCATTCTCATAATTAAAAAGAATGTTCGTTTTTGTGATACGTTCACTTTCCAATTGATTCATCAACGAATTGCGCGCTACCTCAAATCCGTTTTCGCTGCGAGGGAAATTCTGAATCAAGCCCATCATTGCTTTCATGGACTCTGCTTGCTTATCCGCCTGTGTGCCGATGTAGCCAAAGAAGCTATCGTTGTCATTGCTCTTGCCAGCGGGGCTATAGGAAGCAAATGCGGCATAAGCCAACCCTTGGGCTTCACGTAATTCTTGAAATACAGGTGACGCCATGCTTCCGCCAAAATATTCATTGAACATTCGGCTTACCGGTAAACGTGCTGCATCAAATTTTTCGCCTTTGGATAAAAACACGATTTCAGCTTGTACCATATCGTAGTTCGTCCAATACACTGCTGGTTTATCCATGTTTTGCATGGCAAACTCAACAGGCGCCGGGGCCGGATTGAGTTGTGCAGGAAGTTTGTGGCCGGTATTGAGCGACGACACTAATTCATCGCTGGACTTAGGTCCGTAATACAAAACACGATGTTGCATTTTCGTAAAGCCTTTGATGATGTCGATCAACTCGTTTGATTTCACATCTCTTAGTTCTTTATTAGTAAGGACGTTGGTGAAAGACGATTTTGGTCCGTACAAACCATAATTCATCAACCCTTGCCACAAAATGGCGTTCTTCTCTTTCTTAATGTCATCGCGCTTCTTGAACGTTCCATCAATCATTTTCTTGAGCGCTTCGTCATCGGCCTTAGGATCCGCCAGTAATTTTTCGAATAGCGCAATGGCCTTGTCCATGTTCTCAGACAAACCATCCAGGTAAACGTACGTACGGTCATTGGCGGCCGACACTCCGAAATTGCAGCCTATTTTATAAAATTCTTTTTTTACATCTTCCGCTGTCATGTCACTCGTACCAAGATATTCCAGGTACTCTACCGCTTGCTTCATTTTAGGATCGTTGTTGGTACCCACGTCCGATAGATAGTAAAGGGTGAAGAGTTCGTTCTCTTCATTGTGCGTATACAGTACCTCCACATCATTGTTCATCTTCAGTTTTTGGATGTCTTTGTCGTAGTCGACAAAGACGGGTTGAATTTTTTCCACCTTATTGGCAAGGAGTGTTTCGTGGAATGGAGATTTCGATTCTTTATTTAAAGTGACCTTCGTGATAGAAGGCTTGGTGACTTCCTGATGATTCGGGTCCTTGCCGTTGCGCTTGTAAATCGCAAAATAATTGTCCTTATAATGATCATTGGCAAACTTGATGATGTCTTGCTTGGAGTATTTGCGAAGGTCGTCTGTTCTCGTGATATAGTCTCTCCAGTTCATACCATTTGTGAACGCCATCACTTCATCATTGGCACGCGACCAATTGTACTGTGATTGTTCGATCGAGCTTTTCTTCAGGTCGTTGATTACCGCTTCAATCAACCAGTCGTCAAATTGTCCTTTTTTAACCAAGTCAATTTGGTCGAGTAAAAGTTTCTTCACTTCATCCAACGACTGGCCTTCTCTCGGCTTGCCGCTGAACACATGAATGGAATAATCGTTCATGTTTTGCACGTAACTGGTGGGCTCCAATACTTTTTGTTGCTGCTTCAAATTCAAATCGATCAAACCTGCTTGTGAGTTTGAAAGAATCATGTCGGTGAGTCGCAATAGTTGCGCATCGGGAGAATTCATGCCTTTGAACCGAAACCCGATGTTCAGCCATTCTGAGTTAGGGCCATACACATCAACATTCGTCGGCGCGGTGACTTCATCTTCTTGAATTGCTTGCCACTCTTTCAATTCGTTGTTCGGCTCCCAGCTTCCAAATGCTTTTTCAATTTGTGCAATGGTTTTGTCATAGTCCAGGTCTCCGCTCAAACAAATCGCCACATTATTGGGTCTGTAGTATTTATAGAAGTATTTTTTTATTTCCGTGATCGATGGATTTTTCAAGTGGTCGATAGTGCCTATCACACTTTGTGTTCCGTAAGGATGCTTTTTGAAGGCGGCCGTGTTCATGGCGTCATAGGCTTTCCAATAGTCGTTGTCGAGGCTGCGATTTTTTTCTTCGTAAACGGCTTCGAGCTCGGTGTGAAACAATCGTGGCACAATTTGTTTGAAGCGGTTAGCTTCTATTGTTAACCAGTTTTCTATTTGATTGGAAGGAACATCATTCACATAGACGGTTCTGTCTTGTGTCGTGTAGGCATTGGTACCTTTGGCGCCAATTTCAGAAACCATTTTATCGTACTCATTCGCGATAGCATACTTGGAAGCTTCGTTGGAAACCTGATCAATCTTCTTGTAAAAAGCCAGTCGCTGTACGGAATCGTTCAGTGCCCGATATTGTTCAAACATGCTTTCAATGCTGTCGAGGAAAATTTTCTCTTTGCTCCAATCTTGAGTGCCAAAATCTCCCGTGCCTTTAAACATGATGTGCTCCAAATAATGGGCGAGGCCAGTGGTATTGGCAGGATCGAACTTGCCCCCCGCCTTTACCGCGATAGAAGTCATTACACGTGGCTCAGCTTTGTATTGACTTAAGTAAACTTTAAGCCCATTCTTCAGGGTGTAAATCCGCACCTGAAGCGGATCATTGGTCACGTACTCGTACGTGTAGCCGTTGCTTTCGCCCGTTTTGGTCTCGAACCTACCTTCTCTCGTGCATGCACTTGCCACTACGACCGCCGTCAATAACCAAGTAAAGTTTCTTTTCATAGCTTAAGATTAAAGTTGCTTCCTCCTTTGTCAAAAATCCAAGATAGAAATCTCCCGATGAACCGTCAAGGCGATTTACAAAACATTCGCCGTTATTTGCATTGCTACGGATTGGTTATATATTTAGTTTCCCTCATAAACCCCTAACCTATGAACAAAGTCCTCAAAATCGCGGGCATCGTCTTGGCCGTGATCGTGATCGGCGTCGGTGCCCTCCTCACTTACGTTAAGACTGCCTTGCCCAATGTGGGTGATCCAGAAGTCGTCAAGATAGAATACACCAACCAGCGCGTTGAGCGTGGGAAATATTTAGCAAGTCATGTTTGCGTTTGCATGGACTGTCACTCGAAAAGAGACTGGTCGAAATTCTCAGGGCCTCTTGCTGACCGTACGCTGGGTCAAGGCGGTGAACGTTTTGATCAAACTGTGCTTCTGCCGGGGGTGTTTATCTCGAAGAACATCACCCCTGAAGGAATATCCCGCTATACCGATGGCGAACTTTTCCGTGTGATTACCACGGGAGTCAACAAAGAAGGGCAGGCTATGTTTCCCCTCATGCCCTATTCTCACTACGGTCAGATGGATCGCGAAGATATTTACTCGATCATTGCTTATGTGAGATCCATACCTCCGATAAAAAACGAAATCGCCGCATCTGTTCCTGACTTCCCAATGAACTTTATCATCAACACTATTCCGCGAAAGGCAAACCTTCAACCAAAGCCCGACACCTCTGATATTTTGGCGTATGGATCTTATATAGTCAATGCCTCCGGTTGCAACGAATGCCACACGCAGGTCAACAAAGGAATGATCATTCCCGAGTTGATGTTCTCTGGGGGAAGGGACTTTATGTTTCCCGACGGATCTGTTGTTCGCTCGGCCAACATTACGCCTGATGATGAAACCGGAATCGGAAAATGGACGAAGGAGGCCTTCATACAGCGTTTCAAAATGTATGCCGATTCTTCCTACGTCCTTCCATCTGTTGGCCGGGGTGAATACAACAGTTACATGCCCTGGACGATGTACGCAGGAATGACCAGACAAGACCTTGGAGCCATTTACACGTACCTTAAAACGGTAAAGCCAATCGCAAATAAAGTGGTGAAGTTTACCGAGGCGAATGCGAATTAGAAAATTTGTCCGTTGATGAACTAAATTGATTTGCGACGGTGTTCCTCCTTTAAAAGCAACTGAAATCATATCATGACAAATAAAATAGCATTGGTCACGGGCGGAAGCCGCGGACTCGGAAAAGAAATGGCACTCGCATTGGCCGATAAGAAAATCGATGTGGTGCTCACCTACAAGGCAAACAAAGACGAAGCAGCGAAAGTGGTTCTGGAAATTCAAAAAAAAGGCCAGAAGGCAATCGCTCTGCCGTTTGACATCTCACAAATGAAATCGATCGATCCTTTCATTACCGATTTCAAGAAAGCCCTTCAATCCAATTGGTCTACTGATCGATTTGATTTTCTAATCAACAATGCGGGCATTGGAGGAAGTATCATGATTCCGCAAGTGACAGAAGAAATATTTGACAATTTCCTGAACATTCATTTCAAGGGGGTCTATTTCCTAACGCAAAAATTGATCGACAGCATCAACGACAACGGGAGCGTAATCAACATTTCTACAGGTACTACCCGTTTTACCAATCCGGGTTATTCCGTTTATTCCTCGATGAAGGCCGCCGTTGAGATGTTCACCAAGCATGTGGCTAGAGATTTTGGATCGAGGGGAATCCGTGCGAACATCGTTGCACCCGGTCCGATCGAAACTGATTTCAACAATGCCCTGATCCGCAACAATCCGCAAATAAAAGAACGACTGAGTGCGCTCTCCCCCCTTGGCAGAGTCGGTCAAGCAGACGATGTTGGGACTGTCGTAGCATTTTTATGTACCGACGAGTCGCGATGGATTAGTGGGCAAAGAATAGAAGTAAGTGGAGGGATTAACTTGTGATTAAAAAATTTGCTTCCTGACTTGATTGATTTCCGCAGGCTGAATCAGATGGGGTAGATATTTTGGAGCGATTTCTCACGTTGCAGCAGCGATTTTTGTTGAGTATTTTAGATTGCACATCATTCCCTGACGATGCTGAAAAACTATCTGGTCACCACGTTTCAATATCTTAAGAAGCACAAAACTTTTTCAGTAATTAACCTGGTAGGTCTTACCCTTGGTATGACCGTGTCATTTTTTGCGTTGCTCTATGTGAATTTTGAGCTGAGCTATGACTCCTATCATGCGAATGCCGATCACATTTATCGGCTGGTCACTGATGTAAAATCGTCCACGGGAATTGATTACCGCGGCACAGCGGTTCCGTTGGCTCCAGCTATTCAGGAGGCTTTTCCGGAAGTAAAAGCGGCTACACGAACGCTGTTGGATTATCTCATCATTCAAAAAGAAGGCGGCGCTGCCAGAGAGGAGAAAATTGCCTATGCCGACTCGAGCTTCTTTTCTGTTTTTACTTTTCCTTTCGTGAGCGGCAATCCGAAAAAAGCGCTTAATGCCCCATTTACTATTGTGCTGTCTGAGTCTGCTGCGAAAAGATATTTCAGTGACGCTGATCCAATCGGGAAGATGTTATTGATCAATGGAAAAGATCGCGCCTATGTTACTGGCATAATGAAAGACATTCCTCACAATTCGCATTTTCGGGTCGATATGCTGGTCTCGCTGTCTACTTTACTGGGAGTCTGGAATCCCGACATGGCCACACGTTGGATCGGCTCAAGGGCAAGCAGTTATTTATTGCTACACGAAAATGGGAATGCTACTTCCTTACAAAAGCATTTCCCCTCTTTCGTGGAAAAACATTATGATCAGCATGAATTTCAATACACGCTTTTACTGGAACCCTTAAAGGATGTTTACTTGTATGGAAAGCCGCGAGGGTCAAGATCGGGAAGCGCCATTACGGGCAATCCGGATCATATTTATATTCTTTCTGTAGTCGCAGGGTTTGTGTTGCTCATTGCGGCTTTCAATTTTATTAATCTAACGACTGCGTTTTCATTGCACAGGGCAAAAGAAATTGGCGTAAGAAAAACATTGGGTGCTTTAAGAAGTCAGCTCATCATTCAATTTCTGAGTGATGCCCTATTGCTGAGCGTCGTTGCTTGCTTTCTTTCAATTACGTTGGTGATTTTACTAATGCCTTTCTTTCAGCAGCTCTCAGGGAAAATGATTGGCTTCGGCATATCAGAAAACATCAAAGATATCGGATGGTTTGTTTTGTTGGCAGTAACCATTGGATTGCTGTCGGGATTTTACCCCGCTTTTTTTCTATCTAGCTTCAAGCCAATTCATAGTTTGAAGGGCAGATGGATTTCCTCGTCAGGTACTGGACTGAGAAGCACTCTTGTATTATTGCAATTTTCTATTTCAATCATTCTCGTAGTAGGGACGTTGGTAGTGTTTCAGCAATTGTATTTTATGCAAACGCAGGAATTGGGTTTCAAGAAAGACCATAGGGTGGTAATCGATTTTCAATTCGACGACAAAGTAAAAAAACACGCTGAGACAATTAAGAATCAACTGACAAGCTTGCCAGGTGTGACAGCGGCCAGTATTTCGTCCTGCATCCCAGGCAGACCAAATCATAAGCTAGACACTGAGATCGAGAATACGGACCACATGAATCAAGCTTCTCGTTTGGATGCCTATTTTGTGGATCAAGATTTCCTTCGTCAATACGAGATTAATATCATCGCTGGCCGGCCATTTTCAAATGATATCGCGTCCGATTCTACAGAAGCCATGATTGTAAATGAAGCGACCGTGAAATCCCTCGGGTATCCTCGTCCCGAATTTGCAATAGGAAAGAAGTTCACTCAGTGGGGAAGAGAAGGTTTCATCATTGGGGTCGTGCGCGATTTTCATTTCCGTTCTTTTCGTGAAGAAGTTCAGCCGCTGACTTTTCAGATGGGAGATTTGGCAACGTTTATTTCACTCACCGTCTCCGATGAAAATCTTGCGCAGATCATTGTTAACATCGAAAAAAAATGGAATCAGATAGTCGGTGGAATCCCAATGACCTATTTTTTTGCTGACGATGCTTATGATGCGCAATACGTGTCAGAGGCGAGATTTGGAAAGTTATTTCTGAGCTTCGCCGTTTTAGCAATTGTGTTATCGTGCCTGGGCCTCGTTGGATTGTCAGCCTTCAGCACCGCGCGCCGCACAAAGGAAATTGGAATCCGTAAAGTGCTTGGATCATCCGTACCCGAGATTCTTGGACTATTATCCAAAGATTTTTTTGTATTAATTATGATCGCCATGATCATCGCCATTCCTGTTTCTTGGTTTTCGATGAATAGATGGTTGGAAGGCTTTGCCTATCGGATCAACGTTTCCTGGTGGCTATTTGCGGCGGCGGGAATCACCGTGGTATCGGCAGCATTTGCGAGCATTATCTTTCAAACACTTAAAGCAGCCAACGCCAATCCCGTAAAGAGCTTAAAGAGTGATTAGGCGCATTTTCAACAGTGGCGTCGGGGGAACCGCGAGTCAGATGGTATTATGACTGGCTAGGCAGGGGTTAATTCACTTGAGTGGATATGATACCTTATTTGTGTTTTTTGAAGTATCTCACACCGCTTCGGCAACAGGCTTTGGTGCTGCAGGACTGCGCTGCATTATCTCTTCAACATGTTGATCGATCCAATACATCATGATAATCGTCATGATCATCGTGCCTATCACAACATACCCCAGGACATCGTATCGCTGTAGGTTTCCATTTGGCGCCTGATACACAATCATTCCGGCAATTGCTGACGCTATCCCACCGGAAATTTGCTGCACCGACGAAGTAATGCTCATAAAAGCACCACGGTCTTGCGGCGCGGGCACCGCCGACATCAATGCTCCCGAAGTGATCATGCGCGCCGTGATACCAGCAAACATGATCACGCTGAGTAGAATCACAATCCAAACCGGAGTGATTCCAAGGGGCGTATAAACGGCCACTGTAATACATGCAACCACCGAGCCCCAAGCAAAAATCTTAAACTTGCCCACCTTGTCGCTCAGTCTTCCAATGATTGGCCCAGTAGCGATCGAGAAAATCCCGACAACCAGATACACCATTGGCAACTGTTCTAACGTCAGTCCCAAATTGTTTGTACTGAATGCGCTTCCAAAGGGCATCATCATAAAGCCGCCGGTCGCGAGAAGTATCGTGCTTAAATAACCTTTCACGTAGTCAGGAACTGAAAAGGTTTTGATCAAATGCTGAATTGGGTGACGGTCGTTTTTAATGTCTAGATGATCCGCCACTGGCTTCATGTAAATCACAATCACTATTCCGACCAAGATACCAAAGACACCAATCATCCAGAAAGGCGCGTGCCAGCCAAACTGATTGGCAAGCAACAAGCCGATCGGTAGTCCAAGAATTTGGCTGGCTGCAAAAGCCATTTGAACAAAACCCATTACGCGACCACGCACTTCAAACTTGAACAGGTCGCTGATGATCGCAAAACCAACCGATCCGATTACCCCACCAAAAATTCCCGTGACAATGCGCGCCACCAATAAGAATTCATAATCTGGCGCAATCGCACAAAGGAAAGTGCCAATCAAAAATCCCACATAAAAAAACAACAATAGCTTTTTCCGATCGTATCTATCTGCGAAACCAGCGGCCAAAATTCCTGAAATACCAGCGCTGAACGCATATGCAGAAACTACCCAGCCGAACTGTGCCGTCGTAATATGCAGCGTTGGCAACAGTATCGCGCCCAACGGAGATAGCACCATGAAATCTAAGATCACGCTAAACTGTAGGATCGCTAAAATCGCGATGATGAAAACTTGATAGCCAGTAAAAATTTTTTCTTTCGTCCCTGTCGCCATTATTTCGTTTCTCTATTGATTACTACTTTTTCCATCACATCTCCTTGTCGAATGGCGTCGATCACCTCGAGGCCTTCATACACTTTTCCAAACACGGTGTGGTTGCGGTCCAGGTGCGCGGTATTTTGGCGCGAGTGGCAAATGAAAAACTGTGAGCCTCCCGTATTTCTGCCTGCATGCGCCATCGACAAAACACCCCGATCGTGATATTGATTCTTGCCGTCCAGTTCGCAGTCGATTTTATAGCCGGGTCCCCCGTTTCCAATTCCATTGGGGCATCCACCCTGAACCACAAAGTTGGGGATCACGCGATGGAAGGTCAGGCCATTGTAAAAACCCTTCTCGGCCAGTGTCACGAAATTTTTAACTGTATTGGGAGCATCTTCTTCAAAGAAATTAATCTTCATCACTCCTTTTTTGGTATGGATTTCTGCGGTCATGTTTTGCTGCATTAAAAGATTTATAAAACGATTATTTACATTTTAGGTTTCCACGGAGTCTCTTCAATCTTCAATTCGTGCGCCATCATTCGACAAAGCACAAAGAAATAGTCGGACAACCGATTCAAATATTTGATGACTAGTCCATCAACGGTGTTTTGCGCATTTAGTTCAATCACTAAACGCTCCGCTCTTCGGCAAACCGTGCGAACGATATGCCCCACCGAAACGGAAACGTGACCACCCGGCAGCACAAAATGTTTCATCGGTGGAAGTTGCTCGTCCATCCGGTCTATTTCCTTTTCCAAAAATACAACGTCACTTTCTAGCAATGATGGAATTTTTACTTTCTTGTTTCCTGGTTCTGTGGCAAGAATGGATCCGATGGTAAAAAGGCGGTCTTGTATCTCGATCAGTATCTCTTTGCGCGTCGCATTCACCACCTGATCGCGCAGCAAGCCAACGTGCGAATTCAATTCATCAATTGTTCCGTACGCCTCTATTCGCAGATCGGACTTTGGCAGTCGCTGGCCGCCAAACAGCGCAGTGGTTCCTTGATCTCCCGTCTTTGTGTAGATTTTCATTGCAAAGTGCCGAAAGGCGAATTACGACTTAGGCAAACGCCAAAATTCGCAATTGCTGAGGCAAGGAACAAGTAATGTAGATTGAAAATCCTAGTGCGCCGCTGCCACCATCGGGCTGCGCGTCACATTTTCATTGACGCGATCCCACTCGATCAAGCCGTCTTTCAAGCGAATGATTCGGTGAGCGTAGTGCGCAATGTCATCTTCGTGTGTCACCATGATGATCGTATGGCCCTTGTCGTGCAACTGTTGGAAAAGGTTCATAATGTCATACGAAGTCTTAGAGTCCAAGTTACCTGTAGGTTCATCGGCCAAAAGGATGGAGGGGTTATTCACCAATGCCCTAGCAATAGCAACACGTTGGCGCTGACCACCCGAGAGTTCATTTGGCCTGTGGTGATGACGATTAGCCAAGTCAACACTTTCAAGCGCGGCCATGGCCATGTCATGACGATCGTCTTTGCTGTACCCGGCATAAATCAAAGGAAGGGCAACATTCTCGAGCGCCGTGGCGCGAGGCAGCAAATTGAAGGTCTGAAACACGAACCCGATTTCCTTGTTACGAGTCACCGCCAGTTCATTTTCTGTCATCTCACTCACCATGTGGTTGTTCAGCATGTACGTACCTTGCGTTGGTGAATCGAGACAGCCGACAATGTTCATCAGTGTCGATTTGCCAGACCCGGAAGGCCCCATAAAAGCGACATACTCACCCTTGTCGATAGCGATGGAAATATCTTGAAGGGCATTCACGATGTTGTTGCCCATTTTGTAAATCTTGGCAATGTTGTGGGTTTCGATGATTTTGGTCATGGGGTGAATATAGTCAAGTTATTATTAACTGATAAGTCGTGTTTTTGTTACGTACTCATGTCTGTTTTTTGACGTTTCAGGACCGATTTTGTTACATCCCAAGCATCCGGGCCACCTTTAGAATACCCATAACGCTCATGGCATCCGTGATTTTTCCCTCCATTACCAAGTCAAGCGCCTCTTTGAAAGGCACTTTTTTTACTTGCATATCAGCTTCTGTAGCCTCGCGTTCGTGCTCCCCCTCACGCAGACCTTGCGCCAAGAAAATGTAGGCTACTTCATCACTGACGGAGTTGGACAAATGCGCCTTCAACACCACTTGCCACTGTTTTGCATTCAACCCTGTCTCCTCCGCCAGCTCGCGCTTGGCCGACTCAAGCATATCCTTTCCGATGGGCCCTCCGCCTTCCGGAATTTCCCAACTCCACTCGTCCAGTGGATAGCGGTGCTGCCCCACGAGCCACGTATTATTCTCGCTATCAAGTGCCACAATTCCAATGGCAATATTTTTGTAGTGCACCTTGCCGTAAATCCCTTTACCCCCTGCCGGATTTATAACTTGATGCTCTTCCAGCTTGATCCAAGGATTTTCATAAATGTCCTCCTGTGTCAGCGTCGTCCATTTGCTCATAGGATGCCGGGTATTGGTTGTTAGTTGTAATTTTGTGATTGAATTTTCAAAAGTACTCGAAACGATCCATTTGTGCTGAAATCATCTTTTTCTTCGGACCTCATCGAAGCAGGCTGTGACGAAGTCGGACGTGGATGTTTGGCCGGCCCCGTGGTGGCGGCGGCTGTTATACTCCCAAAAAATTATCAACACGAACTTTTGAACGACTCAAAGCAACTTACCAAAGAAGAGCGAACCCAACTGCAAGAAGAAATAAAACGCGACGCCCTGGCGTGGGCAGTAGCTGAAATCGGTAACGAAGAAATCGACAAGATCAATATTCTCAATGCCTCCTTCCTCGCCATGCACAAGGCACTGGATCAATTGAACATCCGACCGCAACTCTTGCTCATTGACGGCAATCGCTTCAAGCCTTATCAAGAAATAAAATTTGAATGCATCGTAAAAGGAGACGCCAACTACCTGAGCATTGCCGCGGCGTCTGTACTCGCAAAAACATACCGCGATGATTTGATGGAAAGATTATCCAACCAATATCCAGGCTACGGATGGACGACCAACGTTGGCTATCCGACAGACGAGCATCGTGAGGGAATCAAAGCTTTAGGAATTACTCCTTATCACAGAAGATCATTTACACTGCTGCCTTCACAATTGGAGTTGTTTGAGGATTAAAACCAATTTGGTTGCCTTCCATTTTTTCGGAGTCTCCTGTACTCAGGGTTTCAGAATGCTGACTGATGTCAAGCCCCAGGCGCTCGTCTTCAGGTGATACACGCAAACGAGTCATCAGGCCAGTGAGTTTAAAAATCAAATACGATCCCCCGAATGTAAACACCCCTACCACCACCAGAGCTAAAAGGTGATATTGAAAAGTCTGAAATTTTCCGTTGATCAACCCGACGTCTTTTGCAAATACACCGGTGAGAATCATACCCACAATCCCTCCAAGACCGTGACAAGGAAAAACATCGAGGGTATCATCCAGGGAAGTTCTCTGTTTGTAGTAAACGGCTAAGTTGCTCACGATAGCCGCTGCAAACCCGATGAACACACTTTGCCCCACGTTCACAAAGCCAGCTGCGGGTGTTATTGCAACCAAACCAACTACCGCACCAATGCAGGCACCCATCGCCGAGATTTTCCTGCCGACTAAGGCGTCAAACATGACCCATGTGATCATGGCAGAAGCCGTCGCCATGTTCGTGGTCGCAAAAGCTTGTACCGCGAGTCCATTGGCAGCTAGCGCAGAACCTGCATTGAAACCAAACCAGCCAAACCAAAGCATCCCTGTTCCTAAAATGATGAACGGAATATTGGCCGGATGATGTTGTTTGTTTTGTCGTTTGCCAAGAATAGAGGCACCAGCAAGCGCAGCAAACCCAGCACTCATGTGAACCACTGTTCCTCCCGCAAAATCAAGCACGCCAAGTTTGCGCAAAAAACCATCGGGGTGCCACGTCCAGTGAGCAAGCGGACAATAGATCAGCAACGAAAACAAACACATGAAGATCAAATACGAAGTGAATTTTACGCGCTCGGCAAAGCTCCCCGTAATCAAGGCGGGTGTGATGATGGCAAACTTCAGTTGAAATAATGCAAACAATAAAAATGGAAACGTTGGGGCGAGCGAAGGATGCGGCTTTAAACCGACATTATGAAATGCGAAAAAAGTAGTCGGGTTGCCTATGAACCCGCCAATGCTGTCGCCAAATGCCAAGCTAAAACCAACGAGGTACCACAGCAAACTAATCACTCCCAATGCAATGAAGCTCTGAAGCATGGTGGAGATCACGTTCTTGAAGCCTACCATTCCGCCATAAAAGAACGAAAGCCCGGGGGTCATGAACAGAACAAAAGCGGTTGCCACAATCATCCAAGCCGTGTCCGCTTTGTCAATGGTGTTACTGACATCAGCCGCGGGCTCTTCGGCGCCAAACAATACCAGAAACTGCAACGCGCAGATAATTGCAAAAATCACGATCCAACGGGTCCTCGGCTTACTCATTACTCAAATATTTCAGTACAATTTCCGAATTTTCAGGTATATTTTTAACCATTAATTACGTTTTTTTACAGAATTCTATTGAAATAGGTTTTTTTTAGACCTTGTTTATGAAAAAACCATCCATCAGGCGGCCAAAAATGGATTTTTGGATCGTTTTCAAAATTGATAGCTTTCGAATGATCTACGCGACCATCTGAAAAACAACGCCGCCACTTTATGAAAAAAATATTCTTCCTGTGTCTGATAATCAGTCTTCAGCTGCGCGCTCAAGATGTCGTAAAAAAAGCGCCTGAAATAAAAGAAGGCGATGGTCCCTATTCACAACTTATTATTCGTGGGGTCACGCTGATCAATGGAACAGGGGCACCGCCGATCGGTCCCGTCGACATTGTGGTGAAGCAAAATCGCATCACTGAAATCAGAAATGTGGGCAACCCAGGCATGACCATCAATTTAGACCGCAGACCCAAGCTTGAATCGGGTGGAAAGGAGCTGGACTGCACCGGCATGTATTTAATGCCCGGGTTCATCGACATGCACGGCCACATCGGCGGAAGTCAGGCGCCTATCGCCGAATATGTATTCAAACTTTGGATGGCACACGGCATCACCACCGTCCGCGATCCGTCGGCCGGCAATGGTCTCAAATGGGTACTCGAAGAAAAAACATTGAGCGACCAAAATAAAATCACAGCGCCACGGCTCAAGGCATATACGGCATTTGGTCAAGGAAGTAAAATCCCTATTACTACACCGGACCAAGCACGCGCGTGGGTGAATGAAAACAAAGCGAATGGCGCAGACGGAATAAAATTTTTTGGGGCAGCTCCCGAAATCATGGACGCCGCCCTTCGCGAAAACAAAAAATTAGGACTCCGTTCGGCATGTCACCATGCGCAGATGGATGTCGCTCGTTGGAACGTAGTGAAGTCTGCCGAAGCAGGCCTCACCTCGATGGAGCATTGGTATGGTTTGCCGGAGGCGATGCTGGCGGGCAGCACGATTCAAAACTATCCGCTCAGCTACAACTACGGAAACGAACAACATCGATTCGAGGAAGCCGGAAAACTTTGGAAGCAAGCGGCACCACCCTATTCGGAAAAATGGAATCAAGTGATGAATCATCTGATCGAACTCGATTTCACGATCGATCCCACTTTTAATATCTATGAGGCGAGCCGCGACTTGCACCGTGCACGCAGACAGGAATGGCACGAGCAATACACGCTTCCGCAGTTATGGGAATTCTATCAGCCAAATCGGGCATCACACGGATCCTATTGGTTCAACTGGGGTACCGAACAAGAAGTGACCTGGAAAGAAAACTATCGTCTGTGGATGACGTTTGTGAATGAATACAAAAATCGAGGTGGCCGTGTGACGGTCGGTACAGACTCAGGTTTTATTTTTGAGCTCTATGGATTTTCGTACATCCGTGAAATGGAGTTGCTAAGGGAGGCAGGCTTTCATCCCATTGAAATCATTCGCTCCGCTACTTTATTTGGCGCGCAGGCGCTTGGCGTGGATAAAGATCTGGGAACTGTCGAAGTAGGTAAGCTCGCTGATTTTGCAGTCGTTGATCAAAATCCATTGGAAAATTTGCAAGTGCTCTATGGTATGGGCGCGATCAAACTAGACGAAAACAACAAAGCAGTTCGTGTGGGTGGGGTGAAGTATACCGTCAAGGATGGAATCGTCTACGATGCAAAGAAACTTCTCGCTGACGTAAAAAAAATTGTGGAAGACGAAAAGAAGAAAACAGGCTATTCCATTAAGCAACCAGGAGTAGAATAAAAACAGAAACATTATACTGCATCAAATGAAAAGAGTTACTGTTTTTTGCGGATCAAGTTCGGGTAGGAATCCACTTTTTGAAAAAAGTGCTTTTGCCCTTGGCGAATTGCTGGCAACCGAGGATATCGCTTTGGTGTACGGTGGCGCAAAGGTTGGCTTAATGGGCGCGGTGGCCAATGGCGCACTAAGCAAAGGCGGAGAAGTCATTGGTGTGCTTCCTCATTTTTTAAGGACCGTTGAACTTGAACATCAAGGCTTGACTCAACTCATATCCGTAGCAAGCATGCATGAGCGAAAACTGAAAATGGAAGAATTGTGTGACGGCGTGATTGCATTGCCAGGTGGTTACGGAACACTGGAAGAATTTTTTGAGATGCTCACTTGGGCGCAACTGGGTTTGCACGCCAAGCCAGTGGCACTTCTCAACGTAAACGGTTTTTACAACGATTTGCTCAAACTGGTCCACGGAATGGTGGAGCAAGGATTTCTTAAAGAGGCGAATCAGAAAATGCTTTTGGTACATGACGATGCCACTCAACTCATCGCGCTCATGAAAAATTACCAAGCGCCCACCACCGGCAAATGGATTTCTAAGAATTCCGTTTGAACAATCCCATTTAACACAACACCAGAACAAAAGGTAAAATCAAAAACGCTTACCTTTGGTAACTATTCTGGATTTTCATGACGCCGCCAATCAACGCCAAAATTTATGAGGGTGAACTTGCGGATTTTTGGTTTGATGCACATGGGATTTTGTGCGCTGTGTCAAAAATGGTACCGCGAACGCACGAAAATCAATTGATGAATTACGAGTTGATTAGACAAATCACCGGCGGTAAACGCGTCTGTCTTCTCGCTGACAACACGCTCACTTACGAACAGGATGACGCCACGAGAAAACTAATGGCAACCGAAATCCCAAAGGTGTTTAAAGCGATGGCGGTGTTTTCCAGGACCATTTTTGGGCAGGCGGTAAGCGACACGTTTTTGTATTATCAGGGCACACCTGTCCCCATCAAAACATTCAAGAATGAGGAGGAGGCCAGACAGTGGCTTCAACAGCATCTTGGCCAGTAGCATAATTGAAAAATCATATTGGAAAATTGCCATGACCAATAAGGGTATTCTTCGTTGGATGTGTTATGTAACCGAAAGGCAGCTTTGCCAAAGTCATTGATTTAAGGGTGATATTCAAAAAGAGCAGCGCTAGTCAGGGATTTGAGAAAGTCTTTGAAGAAAGCTTCAATCGTTTATTCGATTCGTTGCACCGTTACTCTTTCAGTATGGTGAAGGACGACGATACGGCAAGAGACGTTGTACAAATGGTATTCATCAAATGGTGGGAAATCGGGACAGCCATCGCCGATCTGACGGAGGCACGTAAGTATCTTTTCACCGCCGTCTATCGGAGCAGCCTCAATGCAATTCGCAATGAAAAACTAAAAAAAGTGCACACCACCGCCTATGGTCACGAACAAGTCAAAGAAATAAAATTTCATGATGCCACTGAGATGGAAGAACTTGACTCTAAAATTAAACTTGCTATAGAAAGTCTTCCCGCACAATGTCGGATCATCTTTTGCAAAAGCCGGATGGAGGAAAAAAAATATGCCGAGATTGCTACGGACATGAACTTGTCAGTAAAGACTGTTGAAGCGCAAATGGGTAAGGCATTGAAAATATTGAGGGAGAAATTGAACAACGACTTAAACTCATGAACCAGAAAGACAAGGTTGACGACAACATGATCGCAAAATTTCTGGCAGGAGAAGCAACTCCCGACGAGGCGATATTGGTCACGAACTGGATGGATGAGTCGGCCGAGAATAAATTGTTGTTTGATCAATCCCAGCGAACGTTCGCTTCCCAAAACTACACCTCGGTTAACCCAGAAGCTCGTGCGAAAATGTGGGAGTCAATAATTGCCCACCCGCATGTACAATCTACTCGGTCCTCTTTTTTTACTCCACTGAAATTGGCCGCCACGCTATTAGTGTTAATTTCAATAGGAGCTGTGATTTATTTAGTGCAGACTTCAAGCACCGCATCCGAAGAGGCATGGATTACTAAAAATTCAAATGAGGGAATCTATAAGCTTCCATTGCCTGAAGGCACCGCCATCGTGATGAACAAAAAAAGCTCGTTAACCTACCCTAAATATTTTAATCAAAGAACCCGGACAGTCAAACTCTCTGGTGAAGCATTCTTTGATGTGGCCCACCAACCTGATCAACCTTTCATTGTCGATTGTGCCGAAGTATCGATCAAAGTATTGGGGACGGCGTTCAACATCAGTTGCCTTAACAATAGCGCGGTTATAGAAACTCAAGTGACCCGTGGCAAAGTATTGATGTATTCTCTTCACGACTCCATCAGAATCGAGGCAGGCTGGGTGGGGAGTTACGATAGGCCATCGAAGCAAATGTCGCTTCGCAAGTCAAAGAACCAAAATCACATCGGCTATGCTACACACACATTCGCCTTTGAAGATATCCCGTTAAAAGAGGTAGCCGAAAATTTAAGCAACTCATTCGGGGTATCATTTGTGTTTGAAAATGAAACTCTAAAAAATTGCCGCCTCACAAGTGAATACCATGATAAGTCTTTGACTTTCATACTTACCGTAATTGCCGAATCATTGAACCTGAAATACACCGTAAAAGGAAATACCGTGTATCTTTCCGGTGATGGATGTTTGTAAAGTAGGGCTGTTTTTTTGCGTCTCGCTGGTGTCCAGTAGTCTGGCTTGGGGCCAGAATAAGCAAGTGGATGTTAACCAACGTGTCGTTTTTTCCGAAAAAACAATGAGGCTGGATTCATTGCTAAAAAAAGTCTCAAAGCAGACGGGCCTCGTCTTTTCCTACAACTCACGCAAAATAAATCCAAGTCTGCTGCTGTCCTTCACCACAAGGGAGAAAACGCTTAAAGAAATACTATCCATTATAAAAGAAAAAACAGGGCTCGATTATTTACTGGCAGATAACCATATCGTCTTGAAGTCGGTGAAGCGGGTGGAAGCAATCGCCGTGAAACCCAGTACTGTAAAAGAAGAGCAAGCCGATATTTCCAAAGCTGCTCCCCCGCCAGTGAATAACGCCGCACGAACGAATACACAAGATTCGATTGCGAATCATAAAACATCTAATGTTGGTGAAGATTCCACGGCCATTCCCACCGTTGATTCAGAAATAGGTATTTCCGATTCGATCAAAAAACAAGAACTATCTTCCGATTCAACAAAACGGCAATTGCCTACTAGCTCACCTCGACCGTCAGCAGCCAAGGAAGACTCCGCTGTTCAAAAAAGCAAGAAGCCCTCGCCAGTGAAATCTGAAAAAAGCAAAGCGAGGATGCCGTTACAAATGAAAGTAGGAATTGGCGCCGATGAGACCACCTATCTTGGATCAACACTTCAACTTGGCGTGCCCGCGTTGTATGGAACGATCTCTTACAAAACGGACTTTGTCGTGGGGTTGTTCAGCTATGGATTAGGGACGTCGATAAAAGTAAATGAAACCTGGCGGGTTAATTTATATGGCAATACCGGAAATGTGAGCCGGTCTTATGACTCGCTGACTTATACATTCGTGGACTCCACCATCGTTGCTCGCCACCGGATTATTGTAGCTAAAGGCACTCTGATCAGAGTTGGCATCTCCGTCGAGAAGAAAATAAATTCTCGTCTTTCCATCCAGGGTGGCATTCAGTACAATTCGCTCACCACGAAATATTCCTTGAACGGAATTCCAATTCCCATTGGCCCTTACGGCAGCAATGCAGACAAGGAAATATATGCCCTCGCTCCACCCTACTCGCTGAGCAATTCATATGGTCCTTCCACAACATCCAATGTCAAAAGTTGGCTCGGTGTGCAAGTGGGTCTCTTTTATCTAATTAATTTTTCAAAAGGGAAATAAGGGTGACTTCACTCTCAGGTGTTTGCTTAGGTAAACAAAACTATCCATCCGATGAAAAGAAATCTAGTCAAAACCCTGGCTGTTGATCTTGACGATGTTTGTGTTGTCTTGCAAAAAAACAGACCCTACGCCTTCTGGCCCCAACCGCGATTTGCTTGCTAAGACATGGAAATTAACGAGCAGTACTATTAATGGAAATGACCTGTTCTCAACGTTGTCGAGCTGTACTACTGACGACCTATTCATTTACACAAAAGATGGAAAATATACTCACGATGAAGGGACGACCAAATGCGATACGTCCGATCCTCAAATTGTTGAAACTGCTTCTTGGTCGCTTCAACAAAATCTGCTGACCTATACCTACCCCGATCAATCCGTTGAAACATATCTGATACATCAACGTACGGCGACCACTTTAAAATTTACTTTCACTGTCAGTGCGGGAGGCAACAATATTTCGGCCGTCTCGACCTATACGGTGCAGTAAAAAGTGAACGTCTTTGAGCTAAAATTCATTCAGCAATAAGGGTAAAACTTCTTGCAAGTGTTGATGGCATATAAGGGTGATCACTCGCCCCCGAAAAGAAAAATTCATCAAATAAAATTTAAACATGAAACTACTAAATGTATTCGTGCTCGCAGGGACTGTGGGCTTGCTGATGTCCTGTTCGCATTCATCTGATGTGACACCGGCCACCCAAAATTCCCTTAGTATGGTCGTGCCTTCCACGACCTCTGCATCTCCAAATGTCCTTCTTTTAAAGGATGGCAGTCGCGCTTACCCTACTTCAGGGATTTCCGGATTTAATCAGTTGACTGTCGGGAGTAAATTGTCCATCGCATTCAGAACAACGGGAACCATCAAAAACGGCGTGTCTGATATTGTGGTCACCAGCTACGGGAATGCCAAGGATTCCACATTTATTCCGCACGGTCCTCACACCGACAGCACTTCATTCTTTGGCACTTTCTCGGGGATGGCATACAAATCAGCATTGGACAGTTCTTCTGCCTCAATGGACACGACGTCAATAACATTTGGGGCACCCAATAAATACAACTGCATTGGTTCAAAAGGTTATCCTGCCGCTGGTGCTGGCACCTATGTGGTGTGGCAGGGATCGATCACTTTTATTGATCTACATAATCATACGGATGCTGTTTTGAATGGATCTTTTAGCTATAGCTTGGCAGACAATTATTTGTATATGTGGGCCATCCGCAACGGCAATTATTATAGTTATTCGATGAGACGTAAGTAAAATATCGCTCGATGCCAAGCATGAGGCTGTCCTTTTTGGGCAGCCTCTTTTGTTTCTGCCCGGAAGAATCTACCCCGTTTTGGCTCAGGCTTCCAAAATCATAAAACCTGTCTATGTAAGTTCTCTTCGCAATTGGAGGAAATTTCTCTAGCTTCTGCGCCTAACTTTAATTCACAAAATGGTGATCGATGCGCAAGCTTATTTTGTTCTATTGTCTGTTGGCCTGTTCGGTTACGTTTGGTCAGTCAGTAAAGGACTTAATGGCCGAGGGCGACCGCTTGCACAGCAAGAAAAAATACAAGGATGCTGCCGCGACCTTTCGGAAGGCCCTCGACATCAACCCTGATGACGCGCTGGTCAATTTCAAGTTGGGTGTTGCCTACCTTTATTCAGATACAAAATCCAAAGCGGCTGCGTTTATCGACAAAGCATATCGTCTCAATCCTAAGATCGATAACCGAATCGATTACCATTTAGGTACTGCTTTCCAAAATCGAAATGACTTCAAAAAGGCAATCGAACATTTTGAAGCATTCAAGGAAAAGAATCCCAATCTTTCGGGAATTGCCAACGAGCGTATTTCCGAATGTTTAGTGGCCGATTCTCTCGCTCAAAATGAACTCAATGTGGTCATCGAAAACCTTGGGCCTATAGTGAACTCGGCGCAAGATGAATATTCGCCGATTATATCGTCCGACGGCAATATGCTCCTCTTCACTTCGAATAGAGGAGAACTTGTCAAAGGCCAGCCTCATCACGAAGATATTTATGTTACTCGTAAGAATGGAAAAGCCTGGGGCGAGCCGATAAGACTCGGGCCTACCATCAACACCGAGTTTAATGACGCAGCTGCATCGTTGTCGCCCGACGGCAAAACAATGTTCCTATATTATGAGGAAAACGGTGGAGACATTTATACTTCCAAATTTGACGGCACCGATTGGAGCAAACCGATACCTCTCAACAAAAACATCAACACGTCTGATTTCTGGGAAACTTGCGCAAGTATGTCACCTGACGGAAAGAAATTGTATTTCGCGAGCAATCGACCGGGTGGCTACGGCGAGTTGGATATTTATGTGAGTGAACTCGATAACAAAGGGCAATGGGGAAGGGGCGTAAATCTAGGACCACTCGTCAACACCACGGGCAATGATGACTCTCCCTACATTCACTACGACGGTGTAACCCTTTATTTTTCTTCGGATGGTCATCCAAAAATTGGAAACAACGACATCTTCGTCACGGAATTCAAAAACGGGAAATGGACCAAGCCGGAAAATATCGGCTATCCCATTAACTCATGGGAATATGACGGGTTCTTTAGTATTTCGCCGGATAAAAAAACAGCCTACTACGCTACTGTCAAAGAAGGCGACCACGGAGGGATCGATATTTATTCTATAAAATTTCTCGAACCTCGGTTCAAGCCAAAGCCAAAACCCGTGGTCGTTGAAGAGAAGAAACCGGTGCCTAAAAAAGATCATTATTTTGATCCACTCATTGACAAGCTAAAGAAAGAGAAAATATTCACTCTCTTAAAAGGAAAAGTGATTGACGAGACCGATGCACATGCTCTTGAAGCTACAATAACACTCGTGGATAACGAAACGGGAAAAATAATATCGAAGATCACGTCCGATCCCAGCAATGGGGAATTTGAGCTAATTATTCCACACGGAGGAAACTACGGTGTGGCAACGGAAAAGCAAGGGTACCTTTTCAATTCGATCAATTTCAACCTTCCAAAGTTTGCAGAATACCAAGAGATCGATACACACGTGATCATGGCACCGGCTGAAGTCGGCTCAAAGGTCGTCTTGAAAAACATTTTTTTCGATGTTGGCAAATCAGAGTTGAAGCAGCTGTCTGTGGCCGAGCTCGAGAAAATTCTCGATTTACTGAAATCCAACAGTCATTTGAAAGTGCAAATCAATGGGCACACCGATAACACGGGAAATACAACCATGAATAAATCCCTCTCATTGAAACGCGCGTCCTCAGTGGTGGAGTATCTGATCCACAAAGGCGTTGATTCCAGTCGCCTCTCTGCAAAGGGATTTGGTTCGGATCGGCCCATTGTTTCCAACGACGATGAACTTGGCGGTAGAGAAATCAATCGCCGAACGGAAATAGAAATCATTTCCGCTGGATGACCAAGAAACATTCGTTTGATTTATTGCCTGAGCTGGATCACTCGCGTTTATATTTCCATCGGCGATGTGACCACAACCAAATTACGGGATCGCGAATGATTTCTTGCTCGAGTCGTTTGGTGAACGTCTCCAAAATTTCTCCTTCCTTTGTTTCCTCCGGCTTCTCGAACATCATCTCCGGAATTAACTCGTAGTATCCCC
>DATJJP010000023.1:0-38549 GCA_035492075.1 Cyclobacteriaceae bacterium
CACAGCTTGGGCATCCCAAATGAATTTGCGAGATGTGGCGAAGGCAAAGTCACGGACATTTTCTGCAGAGAATCTCCACGTCTTCTTTGCTTTTGACTTCTGTTTTTCTCGTTGAACAGCTTCGTCTTGAGTACAGATGACGACTGGGTTATCGTACGATGTTTTTGCTTTTTCAAAACGTGCGAATTGATCTGCTGTTAAAACTTCTTTCAAATTCTTCACCATGCCGGTTCCTGCCACAATGTGGTCGGCGGGCACGGTTAAATTGACATCGTAGTTTCCGAAAGCCAAGGTGAATTCGCCTCGCCCGAGGAACTGCTTGTTTTGCCAACCCACCACGTCGTCATAGACGCACATGCGTGGAAACCATTGTGCAATGATGTAGAGGTAATTTCCGTCTTCAGGAAAATACTCCATTCCACTTCGGCCGTCGTTGGGCGATGTGCCTGTCATGCGATCATGGATGTTAAAAGACCACTCTATGGAAATAGATGTTTTCTGGCCGGCAGCCAATGGCTGTGACAGATCCAGACGCATCATGGTTTTGTTTACCGTGAAAGGAATTGCCTTGCCGGTCGCATCTTTTACGGATTTCAGTTTGTAGCCGCCATCAAAATCAAAAAGCGAAAGGTTGGTGGCAATACTCTTGGCCGGGACAGAATCGCGCACATTGCCTGTCGCGGTCTTCGTAGTATTATTTTCCTTTTCGTAGATATTCTGATCGAGTTGCAGCCAAAGGTATTTTAACGCATCCGGCGAATTATTGTAATAAGTGATCGTCTCGGCACCCGTGATGCTTTGATTATCATCGTTCAATTCGGCGTTGATAACGTAGTCAGCTCTTTGTTGCCAATATTTTGGCCCGGGCGAACCGGAGCCGGTGCGGTATTCATTGGGCGTAGGCAGCATTTGATCGAGTTGCTCGAACTTACCCTTCCATTGAGGGGTCTCGGTCTTTGGCTGTTGCTGTGCGATTGCATTCACTGTTACCGCAACCAGCGCAAAAAGGAATAATCGTTTCATTTTAAATTAAGGATTAGGTTTTTATAAACTTTGATTTGGATTCTGATTTAGAACATCCTGTCTTTCATGAGGATAAAAGCAATACCCGCAATGGCGGAAGATAGCACCATCTTCCAATCTCTACGCGACACCCTCAACCAGTCGACCAAAATATAACTGATTACCAGAAAAATGGTTACAACTATTATTTGGCCCAACTCGAGGCCCAGGTTAAAGGCCAATAGAGGGGACAAAATATGGCCGCTTTTGCCCAACAAAGCGCGTAAATAATTTGAAAAACCCATTCCGTGGATGAGCCCAAAGAACAAGGCAAAAACGTAGTTGATTTGGATATTTTTCTGACCTATGCTATCCTCGTTGCGAAACAGATTCGAGCACGCTGTTATGAAGATCGTCAGCGGGATTAAAAACTCAATCAACTCGGTTTTCACGGTAATCACTTCGAGGGTCGCGAGGGCCAAGGTAATGGAATGTCCGATAGTGAACGCAGTGACCAAAACCAAAATCTTCTTCCAGTCGCGCATCAAATACACGGCACAAAGAGCGAGCACGAACAAAATGTGATCGTAGCCATTGACGTAGTCAAGGATGTGTTCTCGGCCTAATCCGAAGTAAAGAAAAAACTCGCTCATCCGTAAAAAAAATTTGCGCTACAAGTATAGCGCAAATTTTAAGTGTAGGCTAGCCGTTTGATTCATTCGCTTTTCAAATTATCCACTGGGTTTATAAACACGGCCCGATACGTTTGCGACCCGATCGTCAATGTTCCAAAAAGCACGAGAACCGTGATACCTAACCCAATAACAGTTACATCCACCGATACGTGATAAGCAAGTTGTTCCAGCCATAGGTTGTTCAAGAAATAAGCGGAAGGAACGGCGATCAAAATGGCGATCAATAGGACCACCACGAAACCTTTCGATAACAGGTATACCAAAGAACCATCGCTGCTGCCAAGTACTTTACGAATAGAGATTTCTTTGATCCTCGTTTCTGTGGCATAGGTGGCCATTCCTAGCAGGCCCAAGCAAGAAATGAGAATTGCTAAAAATGAAATCAAGCTCAAGATGCTTACCAGATCTCCAAAAAAGATATCATAGATTTTGTGCACTTCTTGATTGAAGTCTTTATAGTCCACTTTCAAGGCGGGATTGATTTTTGCCCAAGCGGCCTCGATTGATTCGCCCGCTTTTTCAAAGGAGCCCGTATACTGCACCTGTAATAGGCGATATTCACTGGGGTTATAAACCAGAGCAAGCGGATCCATCTTCTCCATGAGCAGCTGGTGATTGTAGTTTTTTACTACGCCGATGATTTGAAATCGGGAAGAATCGCGTTGTAGGATGATTTCCTGACCGATGGCGTCCATCGCATCTTTGAAATGAAATGTTTGCACTGCTTTCTCGTTGAGCACAATGAATTTCTTGTTTGCGTCGCCGGCATTGACCTCAAAAAACTTACCGGCAATCAGGGGCACAGATATGTTCTTGAGGTAATCTTCGTCTACTGAAAAGTAGTTGATGCTGGCCCAGTCTTTTTCATCCAACGAGCGCTTGTAGCCTTCGCCGTAAGAAGTGCCGGCGGCCGGAATATGAGAAGCCACGGTTACGTTTTCGATGTTGCTGTATTTGAGAAGCTCGGTCTTCAACGTTTGAGGTGACGTGTTGCTCAAGGAAACAACGGCTTTGTTGCTCATGTTGAATCCATGATCGGCCCGTAAGAATAATTGCAGTTGATTGAAGACGACAATCACGGAAAGGATAAAAATCAACGAGAAGGTGAATTGAGCTACCAACAGGCTCTTGCGTAAACCCATTCGCGAAAAAAGTTTGGTGTTGGTAATCCCTTTCAGAACCTTCACGGGTTGAAATCCACTCATGACCAACGCGGGAAATAATCCTGCAATGATACCTACCACCAGCGCAAAAACGATGAACACACCATACACAAAATAGTTTCCTTCGAGGTCCCACTTCATCAGGCGCGCGAAACTCAATTGAGCCATGAGTGGTTTCATGCAGATCAAGAGTACAATCGCCACGACAAGCGCAAACAACGACACAATCACCGACTCCGATAAAAATTGAGTGAAAATCTGCCAACGTCTTGCACCCGTTACTTTTCGTACACCGATTTCACGTGCACGGGTAAGCGATCTTGCAATAGAAAGGTTAGTGAAATTAAAGCAGGAAGTCAGCATTACCACAGCCGCCAACCCAATAAAAAAATATACAAAAATCCATGGCAGGAAAGGGCCGATCGGATTGTTGATGAACGCACCTGGCGTAATGCTCATCAGTTGTTGTAGCGAATAGTTAATTTTGACTTGAGTATCGGGGTGTGGAAGTTTTGAAAAATGATCATTCTGAATTTTTTCGAAATGAGGCCGGATATCAGACACCGTTTTCCCCTTCTCAAGCAGTACATAAACCCAACCGGCGGTGTATTGGTACCAATTGTCCAGGTCTTTGCCCCGATCACGGCCAGAGGATTGCAGTTTTTTTACCGTGGAGATGCTAGCCAGGGCGTCGAAGACAATGTGTGATTTGTGGTTCGTTTCTTTTAGCACGCCCGTCACTTTGTAAGGCCCGTCTTCCCCTACTTTGAAACTTTCGCCAACAGGGTTTTCTTGACGGAATAATTTCTTGGCCGTCTTCTTGGTGAGGACCACAGAAAAAGGTTCAGTCAATGCAGTTCGCTTGTCGCCATGCTCCAATTCATACTCGAACAAATCGAGCGCTTCGGGGTCGACGTAAAATCCGGCGACGGGGATATTTACGTTTTGCTCTATTTCAAGCCACATATTGCCGAACCCACGTACCACGCGAACGGCTTTTTCGATTCCCGTGTATTTTTCCAGCAGCTCATCGTGAAGCGGAAGCGTTGTGGTGGCTGTTGCATTAAGCATTCCGCCATCACGACCTGTCGGGATACTATTGACACGGTAGATGCGGGCACGTTTGGTGTTGTATCGATCATACATCATTTGGTCGGCCACCAACATGATGATTACCATCGAAAGCGCCATTGCGACGGCGAGGCCAAAAACGTTAATCGCAGAAAAAAAGCGATGCCTGAGCAGACTGCGCACCGCAGTCTTGAAATAATTTTTCAACATGATTTTGGGGGTTAGACTCGGAGTTAATTCTGTGTTTCGAATGCGAGCTTATAGACTGCCGTAATGGTGTTTGTTTCCAACCGCAACCGGTCGTTTGTCAAACTGACCACACGAAATTCGTCTTCGTCATCCGGAGAAAAGGAAATCAGAAGTTTCTGGTCGTGTAATCGCCACTTGCCCTTTCGCACGTTTTGCCAAAGGGCGGACGATCTCCAAGTGCCATCGTTTAGAAATTCGATCTGTGTTTCTTTCGGCAGCGATGTATGCTTACCGATACCTGTCATGATATCCGATTTAAGCGTCCAAGCCTTTGTCAATATGCCATCGGTTTGTTGTTGAGCAAATGCACTGATGCCCACGCTAATGAATAGGAACGAAAGGACTTTTTTCATAGAGTTTCCAACAGTTGGTGTTTAGACGAGAGAGATCGAAGTTTGTTACTTCAAGTCCTTCTTGACCAAGAAATAGTAAATCAAGAATCCAAGCGATACGGCCACAGCAAACAAACCATAAGGAAGTGGAGATTGAGGTTGTACAGGAACGTATTCCATGATGACCAAGGAAAGACCAGCGAAGAATATAATCAACCCCCATTTCAATGATGCATACTTGTTGTCTTCGCCAGCATGCTGTTTGAAAATGGCTTGGGTGTCATCATTAACGAACCCCTTGTCGATCATTTTCTTTTTCAGGATGTAATTGGTCATCACCCAGGTGAAAAAATAAATGGCTGTGCCGAAACTTCCAATGATTGTCAAAGGCATCAAAACGTCTTTTAGATTGTGATCCATAATATGAAGTATTAAGAGTTTAAAAATTTGGTTTCACTGCGTGAGACACCGTCAATCGGCGGGATGTTGCAATTGATCAAAAAAATGTTTCTGGAATTTCGGGCTATTTCAGAGCGTGGCACCTGGCATCTGGTATCTGCGATCCTAAATCACGTATTTCCCTGCAACATTATACCTTCGTTCTGTGTCTCACGGGAAAATGAACGACGATCAGGCGCTGGCCTCGTATGTGGCCCAAGGCAATCAACACGCTTTTGAGCTGCTCATACGCAAGTATCAGCGTCTGGTATCGCATATGGTGGGTCGTGTCGTTAATAACCCGGAGGACCTCGAGGAGATTTGTCAGGACGTGTTCTTGAAAGTCTATGAAAGGATTTCTGAATTCAATTTTCAATCGAAACTGAGCACTTGGATTGCAACTATAGCATATCGGCACGCCATAAATCATTTACGAAAAAAGAAAATCGAGATAGCCGATATCGATGAGCAATTTGCAGAGCGGTTTATGGCGGAGGATAGTCCCGCCGACACGTTTGAAGAAACCGAGATGGATTCTATTGTGCTGTCGATGATCGATAAATTGCCAGCCCAATATAAAATTGTGCTCACGCTCTACCATTTAGAAGACATGAACTACGCGGAGATAGGCCAGGCGACTGGCATGCCGGAGGGCACGGTCAAAAATTATCTGTTTAGGGCCCGGCAACTCTTAAAAGAAAAAGTTAAAACGTATCTTGCCAAAGAAGTATGAGCGAAGACGAATTGATCCAACAACAAATTGAAAAAGGAGGCACTCCGGGTGGAACAGATGCCGACGCCTACCGTTTGGTGTTTCGCGCACTGAAAAACGAGCATGGGGAAAAACTACCCGATGACTTCGCAAGAAAAGTATCCATTCGAGCTTTCAACGCGAAGAAGTCGTTTGACTGGGATAAATTTTTCCTTTTCGGTGGCTTGTTCGTTTTTCTTTGTGTTTCGGCTTACGCGATTTTGGCGACTCAATTCACCTTCAACGTGGGGGCCTTCCAATTTTTGTCGGGCTATTCCTATTTCGTAGTGTTCGCTATTGCCATGGTGGCGTTGCTACAATGGCTTGATAAGAAAATTTTGAAGACACCGCATGCGCAATTCTAGGTAAACCGTACCCAGTTTTTTTTTGGAAATTGAATTTAGAATGTGCGTTCCAGCGCCTCGTTTTTATTTGTCGATGTTCCACCTACCTTTGAAGTTCTAAAATTAACCAAACCCAAAGATGAAACGAATTTTAGCAATCGCGGTGACGGCAGCGCTCTGCGCATTCACCCATCCTCCGAAAGAACTTCAACTCCGATATGTTTTTAAGAAAGGAGACACCTTTGAATGGAGCCAAGCAGTGATGCAAACACAAAACATTGCAGTGGCCGGTCAGGAGATCAAAAATGAGATAGGAATGAAAGGAGCCATGCTGATGAAAACGCTGGAGGCAAATGGCAATAGCGCCAAGTTTGAAATTGAGTACGCCAGCATTTCAATGAATGTTAAATCCCAGCAGGGCGACGTCGCGATGGATTCAGAAGGCGACACAACGAGCGCACTCAACAAAATGGCGCGTAAAATGAAAGGCAAGAAATTTACATTCACGCTTTCCAAATTTGGAATAGTGGAGTCGGTAGAGAACATCGAAAACGTATGGTCTGCTGTGGGTAATGTCGCCGATCCAGTTGCTGCGCAAATGAAATCTCAGCTTGAGAAATCGTTGGGCAAGGTCGCATTCAAAAGAAGCATTGAAAGTAGTCTCGCTTACTACACCGATCAAAAAGTACAGGCGGGATCTACTTGGAAACAAAAAGTGTCCGGGATCAATGATGTGTTGCCCTTGCAAGCAGACAATGTTTGGACGCTCGAGTCTGTAACCGAGCCAACCGCTGTTGTGGTAAGTGATGGCGTAATTTCCACTACAGATACCACGAAAGTTATTCCGATGATGGGAGCATTTAAAGCAACGGCTAATCTCAAAGGAAGACAGGTGACAAAGATTACAGTTTCCACCGCACATGGGTGGCCTCAAACATGCAAGTTATATTCTGAGCTCAAGGGGAAAATGATGTTGTTGGCCGGCGGACAAATCCCAGAGGACATGCCGATGCAAATGGAAAGCACCACCGAAGCGGAATATGTGCTGAAGAAAAAATAATCCAGTACAATAAAAAATATAGGAAGCCTGCGCTGGGATCAGCGCAGGCTTTTTTTTAGTTGTACTTTACGTAGTGCTCCCACTTCTCTATGACTTCGAGGAAGTCCTTGGGAAGTTCCGAATCAAACTGCATGAATTTTTGAGTGGCGGGGTGAATAAATCCAACGGTTTTGGCGTGCAGGGCTTGTCGCGGAATGATCTTAAAACAATTGTCGACAAACTGCTTGTACTTGGTGAACACCGTGCCCTTGACAATATCGCTGCCACCATACATTTCGTCGTTGAAAATGGGGTGGCCCAAGTATTTCATGTGGGCACGAATCTGATGGGTGCGCCCCGTTTCCAATTTGCATTCAATCAACGAAACATAACGAAGGTCTTTCAACAATTTGTAATTGGTTATCGCATTCCGACCGAAGTCGGCCTTGGGAAAAGCAACCGTCACTCTGCGGTCCTTTAAGCTCCTACCAACGTTGATGTCTATTCTTCCCGCGGGGGGGTCAGGAATTCCCCACACGATGGCATGATAGGTTCGCTCGATCGAGTGATCAAAAAACTGTTTGGCCAAAGACGTAATTGCCATTTCGGTTTTGGCGATAACCAGCAAACCCGAGGTGTCTTTATCGATACGATGCACCAGTCCTGGGCGCCCGTCATTGCCCGGCATTTGCGGGAGATTTTGAAAATGGTAGGTCAGTGCGTTCACTAACGTGCCGCTCCAGTTTTGGTATGCGGGATGCACGACCATGCCCGCGGGCTTGTTCACGATCAGTAAATGCTCATCTTCAAATACGATATTGAGAGGGATATTTTCGGGTTTTACATCCGTGTCCCGCGGCGGCTCCGGAAAAGAAACCGTGACAACGTCGTTCGGGTGGATTTTATAATTTGGCTTTATGTTTTTGTCATTGACCTTGACAAACCCATCGTGAATACCGCTTTGGATTTTTGTGCGCGTAACATTGGGCAGTCGATCCATCAAAAACTTGTCGATGCGCACCAAACTTTGCCCTGCATCTGCCACTATCCGATGATGCTCAAAGAGGTCATCATCGGGTTCATCGAGTAGTTGTTCGTCAATCATATAAAATCGATGCAAGAACGGCAAAAAAAAGGAGTTGAGTTGGGGCGGTCACTGTTCCTGGCTTCGAAGGAGGAGTTTATTTCACAAAAAATGTCTTGCCAAAAAATACTTAACTTCAGTACCTCTTTACTTTAACGTCATGACTAGATGGAGCATAATTGCGCAGAGAACTTTCATTGGAGTGATTGCCGCAATGCTTGGTTCATGCATGTCTTATAAGCCCTTGCCGCAAAATAGCACGGCCGCTGCCCTTTCAACTTCGCTAAAAACGGGCGACGTACTTAAGGTGGTGATGAAGAATGGAAGCAAGATCGACCACCTAAAAGTTATTTCGATGGATAGCGAAGCCATTGTGGGAACCCATTTGATTCTCAAACATAATATTTGGAATCAAGAAAGCGTGACGATTACCAACAGCGACATAGAGGCCATTAAGAAACGCAAATTCAGCGCTGGAAAAACAATCGCATTAAGTATCGGGATAATCCCGGTTGGGTTGGTGATTTATTTTCTACTAAACCCACCTGTTTTTCGAATGACACTTTAAGCCTTTCTCAGCAAGCGCTTCATCAACGGTCCGCTGGTGATACTGGTCACCAACGCCATGATCACGAGTGAAACAAAAACCTTCTCATTGATCAATCCGCTTTCGAGGGCCACAATGCCCAAAATTATTTCCATGGCCCCTCTTGCGTTCATGCCGCACGCTGCCGCAAGAGACTCTTGCCAACTAAACCCGCCGATACGGGTGCCTATGCCACAACCTATTATTTTTCCGGCAAAGGCAATGAATATGACGATGAGGGTAAGCAGTAAATCAAAATTCTCGATGAAGTTGACACGTAAACCAATGGAGACAAAAAACAACGGCGCGAAAATATTATTAATGAATTGATGAACGATTTCCTTAGCTCGCTCGCTGAAATGTTCTGAATCGCCGAGAGTAACCCCAATAATAAACGCACCAAAAATGGCGTGGATGCCAATGTACTCGGTAAAGGCCGCCGCGAGAAAGCAAAGGGAGAGAGAAAGTGACAATATTCCACCGGGCCATGCCAGCCTGTTGTTGATCCATGGCAATGCACGGTTAAGCACCCCGCGACCGAAGGTAAGCATGACAGCTGTAAAAGTGATTGTCAAGCCAATGGTGTAGCCGACAGAAATATCGCCTTGTTTTCCGATGAGACTGAGGATCACGGAAAAAATGATCCAGCCAACAACGTCATCGATCATCGCCGAAGTGACTACCAAAAGTCCGATTCTGGTTTTAAAAATATTTAAATCCATTAAGATGCGCACGATGACGGGCAATGCGGAGATACTCATGGCCGTACCCATGAACAAAGCGAAAACCATGCGCTGGCCTGAGTCGGCGATGCCGAAAAACTCGGGGAACCGATAGGGGAAAATAAACCCAATAAAAAAGGGAATGACTAAGCCAAGCAGACTTGTTGACAGCGCTTGCCTTCGTTGCTGCCAAACGATATGCAAGTCCACCTCTAGTCCCGCAATAAAAAGCAGCATCACCATCGCCGCTTGAACCAGCCCTGAAAGAATGGTCGCATTGACACTTGGCACAGGAAAAAGAGAATGAAACCAGTCCGGATTGATCATGCCGAGAATGGTGGGGCCGAGTAAAATTCCGGCGACAATCTCGCCAATGACCGCGGGTAACCTGAATTTTCTAGAAACCTCGGCCAGAGCTCGTGCCACCACCAACATTACGCTCAGCTGAAGCAAAAGAAGGGCTACATCGGAATGGAGGAGCCTACCCATTTGGCTCTCTTCTTTTATTCACAATGAAAAGATGACAAGGCATGTCGGCAAAGATATATTCGAGGTCGTGAGGAAAAATTCGGTCAAAGAACGACAGTCGTCGCGTGGGTGCACCAACCACCAGCAAATCGCCTTGTTTTTTCTCCACAAACTTGCGCAATTCAAAACCCGATTTGCCAGACAGCATTTTGATGTTCACTTTTGTTTTGGCGTGAGGAATCGTTCCTAGAATTTTTTCAACAGCGTTGATCTCTTCCTGCACCATGGCTTGTTTGGTTTCACTGTATTCGTCTGCTGTCAACTGATCGTTGGCACTCAAAGTCAGTCCCATCATCTTTATTTCTCGCACGATGTGTACCCATGACGAGTTTTCTTTTTCGGCGAGGAAACAGGCCACTGCAATGGCAGATTCCACATGCACACTGTCTTCAGCATTGACAACAATTTGTTGAATTGGTTTCAGTTCTTTCGATGGATTATTGACGATGTATATGGAGCAATCCGCATTGCGCATAATGGCCCGTGACACCGAGCCGATGTAACGCTTGATTACCTTTTCTTTTTTTAAAGCTCCTGCAACCAAGAGGTCTATATTTTTTTCCCTGCACGCATTTAAGATTTCTTTTTCGGGATTGCCTTTCCGCCAGATCACGCTGTAGCCGGTCAGCCCTACCGCTTCTGCCAGTTCGCTTATTTTTTGCTCCGCTTCACTGGTTTTGTCGCCAACGTGGATGAGTAATAAATCGGCAGAAAAAAATCGCGCCAGCCGCGCCGCTTCCGCTAACATGCCCACGGCAGTGGGTGAAAAAGCAATGGCTATGGCTATTTTTCTAAAGACAGAATTCACAACTTGAAAATAGCAAAGGCATTTTTGTTCTCCACCAATTTTCGTTAATATTTGTAATCTATGGACGGCTCGAAGAAATTGGAGAAGATGATTCTGCGATCCGATGCGTTTGCGTCTCGCAATACGTACAAAAGAGCAGTACTGCGCGGACAATTGAGTTTGCTTGGGATATTGGTTGGAGCGATATACACGGGGATCGATCTCACCAACGACCTGTACATCAGTCTTCCATTTTACGTTATCTTGATCCTTTTGTGTGCCGTGGTTTTTTGGATTAACCGCAAAGGGGAATTTTTGTGGGCCAACGTTATTTTCTTGTTGCTGCTCGTTTTCTTGATTTACGTTTTCGCTGACAACGATGTGAATCGCACGGGAGTCAGTACCTATTTCATCATGTATGCATTGATAGCACTTACACTGTCGGGATTCGAAGAGATTGGTTGGGGACTTTTTTTTTGTAGCCTTGCGTTGATTGGTTTTTATGTTGCGTACTACGTTGATTTACCGCCTATCATCCAGCCGGTGGAATATTCCCAACACTATGTGAATATTTCGGTGTTCACCAATTTTCTGGTTTCGTTTCTCGTGGCGGTGTCTCTCTTATTCTTTTCTTTGAATATCAACTATAAGACGGAAAAAGAACTTTTGCAAAACAACCAGTTGCTCACAAAAACAAATCAAGAACTCGATCGGTTTGTCTACAGCGCCTCGCATGACCTGCGCGCTCCTTTGACATCGGTATTGGGGTTGATTGAACTCAGTCAAAAAAGTAAAGATTCTGAGGAGATCCAGCTTTGCCTTGAGATGATGAAGTCGCGCATCGCCGACCTCGATGCTTTTATCAAAGAGATCATTGACTACTCACGAAATGCGAGACAAGAAATAAGACTCGAAGATTTTAATTTGCATGAATTGGCGGAAGAGGTCGCCGATGGATTGCGTCACGGCAACGGAATGGAGAGTATTCTTATCCAATACGACATTCCTCAGGATTTAACGGTAACGACCGATAGGTCACGATTAAAGGTCATATTGAATAACCTAATTGGCAATGCACTAAAATACAGCAACCCTTATCAAGAAGCGCCGGTCGTGTCTGTCAAAGCAGGAATGAAGGATCATCACTTAAAAATTCAGGTGGAGGACAACGGTATTGGCATCGGCAACGAACACCTCCCTAAAATTTTTGAAATGTTTTACCGTGCTTCAGAGAAATCGCAAGGTTCGGGATTGGGTTTGTACATCGTCAAAGAAACCCTTGACAAACTCAAGGGCAACATTCAAGTAAAATCCACCTATGGACACGGCTCAACTTTCAGTGTTGAAGTACCCGTTTGATTTTTCAGAATCCAGAGGCAGAGTGGTTGTGCGAATTCAGCACATCCAGTGACAACGCAAAACTGATTTCGTTGCTCGTGAAATTCAAGGCAGAGCTTTTGCCTGGCACCTCGAGCGTATACCCAAACCTATAATTGCCCATCACGGCTTGGACCAATACGCCGTACGTGTTGAGATTTCTGGCAAATATTCCTGCCGTATAGAGCCTCTTGAAAATCAAATTGAGGTTGACATCAGCAGAGACACTTGAATTCTTGGCCATTCGAAGCAGTGCGGATGGTTTGAATTGCACCAGGTCGTTTAGATAGATCAAATATGAACCATATAGATAATAGTTTTGTCCGTACACTTGAATGCTTTGCCCTCCTTGGCTCACGGTACTGGAAAGAATTCTGGGTACCGATAAACTCAGTGTATATCTTTCATTTTGGAGAAGTACCCCAACGCCGGTGTTGAATTTTGTTTCGTTGAGCTGCGCAAATAGCGGATCAGGATTTTGCACACGCACTGCGTTTGGATCGGTGGCAAAGCGTGTGGCCCCCATCTGCATTCCGAACGAGAATTTGGTGTTGAGCAATTTGATGTGGTATGCACCGACGGCCCCATATTGCGTGTTCTTGATATCTCCGATTTGATCTTGTACCAACACCGCGCCAATGCCAACCTTGTTGTTCATAAGGGCGATGTGCCCGTTGGCGTTAAATGTCTTCGGCCCACCATCTACACCCGACCACTGAGTGCGGTAAGCAACCCCCGCATACAACCGCTCATTGCTGCCGGCAAAAGCAGGGTTGATCAGCATCGGGTTATTAAAATACTGAGCGTACAGTGGATCCTGCTGCGCACTAGCATCGAAGAACATAAGCGCGAAGGTGGTTGCAACTATGGATTTGAAAAGTAAGGGTTTGTTCATGTGCGATGTGATTATCTTCTTAGGGAAATGAAACCTGTCATGGCGCTATGGCCGTTCGCGAATTCAATCTTGTAGAAATAGACACCGGAAGGCAACGGCGCCCCGCTATCGCTATGCCCCGTGAACACGACGAGGTTGTTGTCGTAGTTGACAGCATGCCAAACCAAGTTTTCCCAACGATCGAAAATATGAACGGTGTTGTTCTTGGTTTGCGGCAACAACTCGATGTTCTGAATGATGAATTTGGGATTGGCACCATCGGGAGAAATTCCGTTGAACACCGTCACATCTCCCGCAACGGCGATTCCAAATTGCTGCTGCGTACAGTTGTCGTTCATGTCACAGGCTTTGATCGTTATGTTTTCTGTCCCGGAGAAAGCAATCCCCGAATAGGTGATTGTCAGAATTCCATTGGTATTGATGTTCGCCGTGGCACCACTGGACGGTGGAATCACGATTTGCAATGAAGTTAAGTCGAGGGTACTGTTTGGCGTGGCAATGAGCGGCTTCAGGTCGATCGTGATTTGCCCTCCCACCTGAGTGGCGAGTGATTCAGGTGTGATGGTTGGCGTGGAGCATCCCGCACCGATAGTTGCTGTCACCGCGGCGCGCGGTCCCTCGCAAGATCCGTTGACTACACTTACATAATAGATTGTCGTTGATGAAATGGTTGGCGTGACGTAAGTATTGTTCACTTCGCCGGAGATGGGTGAGCCTCCGGAGGAAACTGTGTACCAACGATACTGACCGTTTGACCCGCCCGAAGCCGTCAGAGTAAGCGCAGCAGCAGAACAAGAACTTGCCCCCTGCACGGTGGGCGCCGCAGGCACTACCGAAATGAACAGCCCTTCGTCAGAGGTAAACACCGTCGAAGCAAAGTCTCCGTTTATTTTGCACCGATAACGACCCGCACCAAAATTTGCCGTAGTGTTCACGGAAAGAGTTGCTGTCGCCACGTTAGAATAACCACCGCCATTGACAATGTCATTGAAGGATCCCACGGCTCCCGTGGGCGAGAACTGCCACTGGTAGGTGATGTTGGTCGTGCCGGTTGCGGCCGTCGTGAAGGTCGCCGTCGAACCGCTGCAGGTGGTGAAATCAGTGGGCTGGGTAGTGACGCTGATGGTGGCACAACCTGAGGTAACTATGATGGCATTTGCATTTGTCTTTGGACTAACGCAAACGCCGTCGGTGATGGCAACCTGGTATTGTGTTGTGGCTGATAAAGAAGGAGTGGAATAGGTGCTGTTGTTTTGTCCCGCGATTAATCCGTTTTGATCATACCACAAATATTGGCCACTGCTTCCGCCAGTGGCAGTGAGGATCACGTTTCCCGGGCCGCAATGATTTGCATCCGGCGCTGTAGGAGTGGGCGGGATCGGGTTAACAGAAAAAGAAACGGTGTTCGTATAGACGGGTGCAGCAAAATCACCGCTGATTTTGCAACGATAAGTGCCCGCACCAAAATTTCCCGTGCTGTTTATTGTCAGTGCAGCCGTCGATACATTTGAGTAGCCTCCGGAATTTGAAAGGTTAACAAACGCTCCAGCTCCAGAATTAAAAATCTGCCATTGGTAAGCGATGTTGGTCGTTCCAGTACCTGACGCAGAGAGCGTTGGAGTAGCGCCGTCGCAAACAGAGTACACTGACCCCGGCTGTGTAGTGATCGATATGGTGGGAAATGAAATGAAATTTTGAAAGATCGAGAGGGTTGCGCTTGCTGAGCCTGTGCGAGATATCACGATGTCCGTTTTGTTGTCAAGGTTCACATCTGCCAGTGCCAGGATTTTTGGGACGGTTGTGCCAAGGGAAAATGTCACTGCCGAAGAAAAGGAAATCGTACCGCTTGAACTTGCATTTCTATAAACGGAGAACGATCCATTGCTTCCCGACGGATTATTGATCGAAACAATCTCGGGTTTCCCATCGCCATCAATGTCTGCTACCTCGAGGCCATTGCAATAAGCAGGCGAGCTGAAATCCTGTTTTGTGAAACTGAGATTTCCGATGGTACTCGTATTGTGAAAAACAGAAATGAAGGTGCCGGTGGAATAATAGCCCAGGGCGATGTCCGGTTTTCCGTCGCCGTCAAAGTCGGCCGTGGTGATGTACTGAGGTGTGGTTAACGCGGCAAAAGTAGTTGGTCCGTTGAACTGCGCCGAGGTCATGGTCTGCCTTTGTCCAGAATTGAGCAAAATGCTCAGGGTGGAAGTAGCGCCGGTCACTCCATAGGCGATGTCCTCAAAACCATCGCCGTCAAAATCGGCGGCGGTTAGGCCAACGATCGGTCCGGGATTTGCATAGGTCAATGGCGTGTTGGAAAGTGTAGCCAAGGCGCCGTTGTAAACGAAAGGAGCACCTGCATTTGAGGAATTCTCAAACACCTGAATTTGGCTGCTCGTTGTTGCCACCGCTACGTCGGGTTTACCATCAAGATTGAAATCGTGATTGACGAGGAGCTGATTGGCATTGTTAATCGACGAATAAGCCAGGGGGCCAAAGGCGATGGGGTTAGGTGTGATCCCTTGTCCCGCGAAGAGATTGCCACCCGTAACGATGTCCGTAATTCCGTCTCCATCTATATCCGATGCGCGCAAATGTGTGGCACTGCCTAAGGTAGTTGCCGACTTCGTAAAACTTCCCGCTACAATGGCAGCACCTGCAGCCGAAATTGTGTTAGCATAAATCTTTGCTGTTCCGTTATCGTCAATGATAATATCCGGCTTCCCGTCTTGATCGTAATCAGCGACCGCGAGACCGGCGTTGGCGGCAAAAGAAGACAGGTTGTAATCAACACTTCCCGCGAACGTGGACGAGTTGATTGCGCCACCGGCACCACCGTTGAGTTGTGTGTAAAACTGTGTAGGTGAAAATGCTTGGAGTCCATGAAGGGTGGCCGAAATTCTGTTGTCAGATGACCCGACCGGAGCATTAATTTGAAATGAGGTATTTGACGGATTTGACGCAGGCGTGACGATCCCTATGCCGGTAGCCTGAGGTGTTGTGCTCTTGGTGTACAGATAATTTCCTGTCACTGTCACCGTACTGCCACTGGACGCGCTCGAAGGATTGACATTTGTAATTTGCGGAGGCTGGAAACTTTCGTTGTGAAATATATAGACCCCGGCTTGACCCGCGGGCAACCCACCTGCTGAGGATATGACGGCGGCTTCAGGTTTATTGTCGCCGTCTACATCTGCTATCACTGGGCTCAACGCAAAAATATTTCCGCCTGCTGTTGCGCTTCCTTGAAAAACAACGGTTGGGCTAAATGAAGATGAATTTAGATTTCCGGCGGTACTCACATTTTGCAATACCGCCAAGTCGGAATACCCACTCATGATCACATCGGCTTGACCATCGGCATTGATATCTCCGACCGCTATGCCCAAAGGATTTGAAAGCTTGTTGGCGACTTGAAATGTGGTGCCAAATGAAGTGGCATCAAAGGTTCCGCCCGCGTATAAATTCTTCGTGAAGTAAACGTACTGTGCACCATAAACGCTCCACGCCATGTCTTGTTTATTGTCACCATCGAAATCGGCCATCGCCAGCTGAACCGTATATGAAACGGAAGCAGGCACAGTAAATGGACTGGCCATACTGATCGATCCAGGCGCCGAATTGTTTTGATAAACCGAGAGCACCGCAGCGTTATAGCCGGGGCAAACAATTTCCGGTTTTCCATCGCCTGTTAAATCGCCGATCACGACATCACTGTAGCCACTGGTGGTAGCGGCACTGACAGAACCACCAAATGCAAAGTCGATGTTTCCCGGCGTACTGAAATTCTGCGAGATGAAAAGATTGCCCGGTGACGTTCCCGTAGTAAATGCAAAATCCGTTCTTCCGTCGCCATCCAAATCTCCCGTGGCCATGGTCAAAGCCGAGTAATAATTGTAAGCGAAGAACAAGGGGCTTGCAAATGAGATATTGCCTGACGTGCTCGTGTTTCTGTACACGGCGAGAAACCCGGTCCCTGTGCCATAATTGCCACTGGTCGATGCGGCGACGTCTAGCTTTCCATCGGAGTCGACGTCCACCACAATAACTTCCGAAAGTGATCCACCACCACCGGGAATGGACGCTAAACTTGGCAGCGGTATGGCTGAAGCGAAAGACGAGACACCTACATTGCCACCGGTTCCTAGATTTCTAAATGCATAAATTTTTCCGGACGACGTTTCTGTTGCCACGTAATCTATCCATCCATCGCCATCCAAATCACCTTTGTCCATATTACCAAAACCATTGGATGCAGCGTTATTGGTGGGCAATACAGTGGAGTATCCCATTTTCATTGACGACGGAATGATTCGGCTTCCGTAGTCTTTGTTGTTGTCAAACAAGGGATTGAAACTTTGCAGGCTGAGTCCTTGCAAACCAGTGCCCAGATTTTCAACCGTCACTTGTCCAAAGGAGGCGCTTGTTGGTACCGTCACTTTTAGCTGAGCGCTGGTAGCGCTCGTAACGGTGGCGCGCGTTCCCTTAAAATAAACCGCGTTTTGTGATGCAGTCGAATTGAAATTTGCTCCAGTGATTGTCACTGTTGTTCCGGCAAGACCTGACGTAGGAGAAATGGAAGCGACCACTGGAGGAGCGGTAAACGAAACGGTGTTTAGAACAACGTTGTCGAGTTGGCTAATGTAGGGAGCGAAAATCGTGGTGGCATATTTTAATCGAATTTGGAGATTGGTCACGTTTGATAAAACCTGCTTGAAAACGATTTGATTTGGTGCCAAGCAAGTAGGACAACTGTAATGCCACTGGCCTTCATTCAACGGAACAGAATAAGATGTCCACGAACCCGCCGTAGGTTTCGCCGGTAATTGATAAGCAACCGAAGTGCCAGTCGCTGAATTTGTCAAGATGACGTCGCCGATAGAATTGTCCGCACCGGCGGCATTTACAAGGAGATCAAAGGTTAGACTTTGATTGTAGGACGCGCCGAGGTTTCCTCTAAATTTTGATGGAGCTGTCCAATAGAGATTGACAGCTGTGGTTGCATTGGTGAAAGAAATATTTCCTCCGGAATTGCCGCCAGTGCCACTATAAACCGGCGAGGAGGTTGCTCCGGAGCCTGCATTAAAAACAGTCCACCCGTCGTCATTCGACGTGAAATCGCTTTTGACCTGGGCATCGGAAGAACAAACACCTGAAAAAAAGAGAATAGTAAAGCCAACTATCCTTTGGAAGGATGGGTTTGTGTGCATGAATGTAAATCGGGTTAGAAACTTTCGTGACTCAAATTTCCGTAGAAATTAAGCCGCAGAAATCACACGATCGTGTGAGGTTGATTATCGATTGACCAACTTTTCGTTCAGTGCTTTCGCTACCGCTTCGGTTTGCGAATGAACATGAAGCTTTTCGTAGATGCTTTTGATGTGCGTGCGCACGGTATCCACGCTGAGGCCAAATTCCGAGGCGATCAACTTATAACTATTGCCTTTCGAAAGCGAAGTCAACACATCGTTCTCTCTTGCCGTCAGGCCATAGGGATTTTCTTGCACCGGTTTTTGGTGCATGGATGTAATCACCATCCTCGCCACACTGGGCGACATGGGCGCTCCTCCGGATTTTAATTCTTCGATGGCCTCAAACAGACGTGAGGAAAGATGTTTTTTCAAAAGATAGCCCGACGCCCCCGCACAAATCGCGTCAAATACGTGGCCGTTGTCATCAAAGACAGTCAACATCAAAATAGGTGTATTGTTTCCCGTCGCTCTGATTTTCCTTACCGCTTCTATACCGCTGAGCCCAGGCAAGTCGATGTCCATGAGGACGACATCCGGATTTAGCGACTTGACCAGGTCCGTGGACTGCAGCACGTTGTCAAATGCACCCTTTACAACAAAGTATTGATTGATCGACAGCATTTGAACGATGCTTTCGCGAAGCATTTCATTGTCTTCAAATAAAATGATCGATGTGGGCATGGGAAATAGCTAAACAAACTACGTAAACTCCGTTCTCAAATGAAATACCTCGATCATGTGAGGGGCATATTTAATACTAGCGATGTGCCGCCACCAACCGATGATTCTATATTGATTTGGGCGTTGATTTCGCTCGCTCTGGCTCGAATGTTTCGCAATCCATTTCCTGGGCCTGCGTTTGAGGCATCAAAACCTTTACCGTTGTCTTTAATTTTCAGCAGCAGTTCATTCACCGTTTGGGTGATCGTGATATGAACGAAAGACCCCTCGCTGTACTTGGCTGCATTGTTGATCGTCTCCTTAAAAACCAAAAACAGATTTTTCCTTTTGGCCACGTTAAGCGTCAGTTCATTTAGTGTTTCCTCCACTTCAAATCGATAGTCAATGTTCTTCGGCTCAAGAATCTCGGCCGAAAACTCCTTCATCCGTGCCACTGTTTTTTGGAACGTGTCGTTGTCGGGATTGATCGACCACACCATGTCACTCATGCTCTCCATCATTTTAGTTGACTGATCGCTGATGCGCCGAAAATATTTCTCTTGGACGTCGGCAGGGTTTTCCCGTAACGCCACCTGACTGATCAAATTGATACTGGATAATGTGGAGCCTACATCATCATGCAAATCACGTGCAATTTGATTTCGAACTTTTTCAATTTCCATTTGCCGTTTGGCCTGGTGAATCATTTTGTTACGGTTGAAAACAAGCAACCCAATAATCATCAACAAAGCCACCGTTGCAATCAATGCCGTTTGTACCGTACGGCTTTGTTTCAAGGAAACAGTTTGAAGTTCCCGATCTTTTTGAAGTAACGTGATCTCGGCATTCTTTTTTGTGTTCTGATATTTCCCCTCTAAGTCGGCCAACGTTTGGCGATTTTCATCCTTGGTGATACTATCCTTTAAAGCCAAATACTTTTCGTGGAAAAAAAGCGCCCTTTCGAAATTCTTCTGCGTTTTGTAGATCTCGCTCTTGACGCCGTAAGCATCCATCTCCAAATATTTATTTTTCGATTCTAACGCATAAATCATGGATGAATCCAAGTAAGCAATGGCAACGCTGGGTTTCTTGATCATGTATTGATTCTGGCCGATGGCGGAATAGATGTAAGAAAGGAGTGAAGGGGCTTCAATTTTCTTACACAAGTCAAGTGCTACGAAGTAATTCTGAATCGCCTGCTGGTACTCTTTCAGTTCAGAATAGATATTCCCGGAAGCGAAAATAGTCTCGGCTTCATTTCTGATATCTCCCCGCTGACGATAGATTTTAGTGGCCGTCACGTATTCCTGAAGCGCTTCTTTGAATTTTTTCTGTTTTCTAAAAATCCGCCCCGAAAGATTATGGCAGTACGCCAGGTAAGAATAGTTTTTCTTTCGTTCCGCGATTTTCAAACCCCGCTGTAAATAGTCGAGTGCCTTGTCGTATTGTTCGATGATATTTTCAATGTTGGCAATGTTGAGCCAAGCCCGCGCCAAGCCCGTGGAGTCGTTGACAGGGCCTTCATAAATCTCTGCCGCCTTGATGAATTGATTGAGCGACTCTGGATAATTCCGCTCCTCGAGCGCTACGTTTCCCAGATTTACGTGTACACCCGCGATGAGTACAGTCTCTTTTAGTTTATCAAATAAATCCAGCGCCCGGTTCAAATACTTTCGAGCTGAATCATTCTTCGAGATGCGGAAATAATTAAGCGCTATGCCCTGATATGCCTTGCCTACTTCTTTTTGTAAATCAACTTTCTCCGCCAGACCCAGCGCCTGTCGATGAAGGAGCATGGAAGAATCGTAGGAGCCCTGATTTTGATACAGTTCGGCCAACGAATTGCAGGCGCCAACAAAATTCTTGGCGTAAATCGATCGAAAGGGAAAGTTCATGGCACGACGGTAGAATTTGACCGCTAGTTCGGGATCGTCCTTTGTGTAATACTCAGCCAATTTTTCAAGCGCAAAAAAAGTTTCAGCATCACCTTGATTATGTTTTGCGATGGTGAGCAGGCTGTCGACATTTGTTCGTTGCGCAAACGAAGGCAAACAGCAGGCGGCCAGAAAAAAACAGAGCAGAAATCTCATGGAGACGGCGGAAGGTTAGGGTAGAAAAATGCCAGTCTAATTCACTCAGTGAAAAAGCAGATTCAAATGTAAGAAATCGCGCGGCTACTGCCGTTTTCGCTGATATATTGTTTATTTTTGCATCCAAATTCACGGATGGCCGAAAACACTTTTAAGACCAACTCTTTCAAAAAGCCCGAAAAGGAAAAAAAGTCGAAGGCAGGAAAGTCAAAGTCAAATTTCAGTTTCGATTTTTTTAAGGACGAGCGATTTATTCTCGCCGTCGGTTTCTTCCTCATCATCGTTTCTCTTTTCCTTTTCACCGCCTTTGTCTCTTACCTTTTTACAGGCAAAGCCGATCAAAGCGTAATCGAAGCGCTGAGCGACACCACTCTCCTTGATTCAGGAAAAGAAACCAGCAATTGGCTTGGCCTTTGGGGTGCCATCACCTCGCATTACATGATCTTCCGATGGCTTGGTATTTCCGCGTTCTTTATGCCGCCCTTGTTTTTCTTTCTTGGATTTCGATTGGTATTCAAAAGAGACCTGGTTCGGCTGTTTCCGGCATTTGTCTTCTCCGTCTTTTCGGGATTGTGGCTCAGTCTTTTGTTGGGCTACATCACACACAGCATGGCCGGCGTTACCGAGATAGGTTTTTTGAGCGGAGGGCTTGGCTATGAACTGGCAAAAATTTCGGACGGCCTCTTTGGTTGGGGTACGTTTTTGATTCTCGTGCTCTCTCTTTTTGTTTTCATCATCTATTATTTCAACGTCACTGCCATCAACGCCTTTCAGGTGCGTGATCCAAAGCCAATGGGCAATGATGCCCTTCCGGTAGATCAAGAGAAGACGTCGTCGACGTATACCGACGACCTCGACAACTGGCCCAAACCGGTAGACGCCCCAACCGAACCTGTGCTGTTGGTAAACGAACCTATCGTTGAAAGGACGCAATCGGAAATCAAACTTGAAGTTGAGAAGCCGAAGGTGGAACCCAGGAAAGAGGAAAAGCAATTGGATCTCATCGTAGAAGAACCTACGTCTGAAGCTGACAAACTCTCAGAAGAATTGGTGGAAGAGAAAGGATTTTACGACCCCACCTTGGACTTGAGCGGTTACAAATTCCCTCCCGTGGAATTGCTCAATGAATATGAGGCGAGCAAAGTCCAAGTGACCCCGGAGGAACTTAACGCCAACAAAGACAAGATCGTAGCTACGCTGACCAATTTCAAAATTGGAATCAGCAGCATTAAGGCAACGATCGGCCCGACCGTAACACTTTACGAAATTGTGCCCGACGCCGGCATAAAGATTTCACGCATCAAGAACCTGGAAGATGATATTGCTCTGAGTTTGGCAGCACTGGGCATTCGCATTATCGCACCCATTCCAGGCAAGGGAACTATCGGTATTGAAGTGCCCAATAAAAATCGCGAGATGGTGAGCATCCGCTCAGTACTTTCCTCGCCATCGTTCACAAAGACCGATAAGGAACTACCAGTGGCATTGGGAAAAACGATTTCAAATGAATTGTTTGTGATCGACCTCACGAAGATGCCGCACTTGCTCGTGGCGGGTGCTACCGGCCAAGGAAAATCCGTGGGATTGAATGTGATCTTGACTTCCCTGCTTTACAAGCGCCACCCCAGTCAGTTGAAATTTGTTTTGGTCGATCCGAAGAAAGTGGAGATGAGCCTGTTCAGTAAAATCGAAAGACATTACCTGGCAAAACTTCCCAATAGCGAAGAGGCGATCATCACTGACACGAAAAAAGTAGTGTACACACTCAATTCACTTTGCATCGAGATGGAGAATCGTTATGAGATGCTGAAAGATGCGGGTGCAAAAAACCTGAAAGAGTATAACGCCAAGTTTGTGAGCCGCAAGCTCAACCCCAAAGAGGGCCATCGCTTCTTGCCTTACATTGTTTTGGTAATCGATGAGTTGGCCGACTTGATGATGACTGCCGGCAAAGAAGTGGAGACACCTATTGCCCGACTGGCTCAGTTGGCACGTGCGATTGGAATTCATTTGGTGGTGGCCACCCAGCGCCCATCGGTAAATGTGATCACGGGTGTGATTAAGGCAAACTTCCCGGCACGTTTGTCGTTTCGGGTGACCTCGAAAATCGATTCGCGCACCATCCTGGATACGGGCGGTGCCGATCAGCTCGTGGGCCAAGGCGACATGCTTTTGGCGGCGGGCTCTGAAATAACTCGTTTACAAAGCCCCTTCGTCGACACACCGGAGTTAGATCGCATTGTCGAGTTTATTGGTTCGCAACGTGGTTATGATTCGGCTTACCTTTTACCTGAATTTGAAGGGGAAGATGAAGGAGGGGCATCCATGGTAGACCTTTCAGAGCGCGACTCCATGTTTGAGGAAGCAGCCAAACTGATTGTACAGCACCAGCAGGGCAGCACGTCCCTTATTCAAAGAAAGCTGAAGCTCGGCTATAACAGGGCAGGGCGGCTCATCGATCAATTGGAAGCGGCAGGAATTGTGGGGCCTTTTGAAGGAAGCAAAGCGCGTGAAGTTTTGATTTCGGATATGATAAGTTTGGAACAATTATTGAGTGCATTAAAAGAGAAACATAGTCAATCATAATAGCCTGAAATGAAAAAATCCCTTTTTGCCCTTGTAGGAGCCCTTTTGATTAAAACAGCCGCCGCTCAATATGACCCTAAAGCGCTTGAGGTGTTGGAAGCCATGAGTAAAAAATATAAGTCGATAAGCTCCTTCGAGGCTAACCTTACCTCCACACTGGTAAATGAATCGGCGGGAGTAAAAGATGAATTCAAGGGAAAAATTACGGTAAAGGGCGATAAGTACCGACTTGAATTGCCCGAGCAACAGGTGTACAACAATGGCACCACTGTGTGGACCTACTTGCCGGAGCAAAAGGAAGTAAACATCGACAACTTCGACCCCAAATCGGAAGACCTCAATCCCTCTAAGATTTTTGAGATGTATAAAAAAGGGTTTAAGTACATTTTGATCGGCGACAAAACCGACGAAGGAGTACTTTGCGATGAAGTTGACCTGGTGCCGGAGAAGAAGGATGCACAGTATTTCAAAATCAAAATGTTGATTTCCAAGAAAGACAAAAGCGTGACCAGTTGGACGATGTTTGACCGCGGAGGGAATCGGTACAAATACATCATCACTAAGTTCGTCCCCAATATCAAGGTGGAAGACGCTTTCTTCACTTTCGACAAGAAGAAATTCCCAGGCGTGAGAGAGGAAGATTTGAGATGACAATAAATTCGTTGTTCGGGGTTCGTACCTAGGTGATTGGATCGAGAACATTTACTGACAACGCACAACCAACAACAAACAACGATTTGTGAACCGTTCACAGCTCTTCGAGCAAATCAAAAAGAAAAAATCCTACCTCTGCGTGGGGCTTGACACAGATCTTGAAAAAATTCCCAAGCACCTGTTGAAGGCGGACGACCCCATCTTTGAATTCAACAAGCAAATCATAGACGCCACAAAAGAATTTTGCGTGGCCTACAAGCCCAACACCGCTTTCTACGAAGCGATCGGCGCCAAAGGTTGGGAGAGCTTGAAGAAAACCTTGGAATATATCCCTAAAGATTGTTTTACGATAGCAGATGCCAAACGTGGAGATATTGGCAACACCTCATCACTTTATGCCCGCGCCTTTTTCAAGCAAATGAATTTCGATGCCATCACCGTGGCTCCTTACATGGGCGAAGATTCGGTGAAACCATTTTTGGAATTCAAAGACAAATGGGTGATCCTGCTGGTGCATACCTCTAACAAAGGCGCAGAAGACTTTCAATTGCTGGAGACCCGCGACGGAAAGTTTCTCTTCGAAGAAGTAATCTACGCCTCGCAACTATGGGCTGGCCCCGATCAAATGATGTACGTGGTGGGCGCGACGAAAGCAGACAAGATGGAAGAAATTCGCAGGCTTGCCCCGGATCACTTTTTCCTGGTTCCCGGAATCGGGGCGCAGGGGGGAGATTTGGAAGCGGTGTCAAGAGCGGGCATGAACGAGCAATGCGGATTGCTTGTGAATTCATCAAGAGCAATTATTTATGCGTCCACCGACACGGATTTTGCCGGCGTGGCACATACAGAGGCAAAAAAAATCCAACAGGAAATGAACCTCCTGCTCGACAAATATGCTAAGCTTTAATCTCTTGTAAGATTTCTGCTCCACTTTGTGTTTTCGGCTACTTGATCAGGTGAGACCTCTTGCCTTCAGACCCCGTTAATTATCACATCTGTCCCTGTAGACAAGCCACCCAATAGGTGGATTTCAAAATCAAAGGTTCTATTGGAAAAACGATTAATATTTGAGGAGACCCCTCATTTATTAAAATGACCGAATCTTTCATTCACTACGTATGGCAGTTTCAATATTTCGATCGCAACGATTTACGCACAACCAAAGGAGAATCGCTTCGTGTTTTGAAGACGGGATTTCCGAACTCCAATGCCGGCCCTGATTTTTTCAACGCCAAGATCAATATTGACGGGATAGAATTGATCGGAAATGTAGAGATCCATATCAAGAGCTCGGATTGGTACGCGCACCGTCACGAAAAAGATGCGGCCTACAACACCGTTATCCTCCATGTGGTTTGGGAGAACGATAAGCCCGTTACCCAAAATGGTGTTTCGGTCCCCACGCTAGAACTCAAACTGAAGGTGAATGATTCTTTGTTGCAGCAATACCGGAGGCTAGTCAACAGTTCCACACCTATTGCCTGCGAAAAATCTTTTTATGAAGTCGGTGACGTCGTGAAATTCTCCATGCTCGACAAAGCACTGATGCAGCGGCTGGAGAAAAAGGCAGATCATGTGAGGGACCTACTAAAGTTCAACGGCAATGATTGGGAAGAAACGACCTATCAACTTTTTGCACGAAATTTTGGCTTCAAAGTGAACGCAGATCCTTTTTTCCAGCTGAGTAAGGTGGTTCCTTATAAAATCATTCAGAAGCAAAATGGACTGCTGCAGGTAGAGGCATTACTTTTTGGCCAGGCGGGGATGCTCGACACAAAAACAAAAGACGAATATGTGTCAGCGCTTTTCCGCGAATATCATTGGATAGCCCAAAAATATGCCCTTCACAATTTGCGATTGAGTGCGAGCCAATGGCGCTTTCTCCGATTGCGACCCGCCAATTTTCCTACCTTGCGGATAGCGCAATTCGCAGCCATGCTTTTTCAAACCAAAAATATTTTTTCGCAACTTATGTCCACTGGATCCTATCCGGACATACGGAAAATCATTGAGCAAAATCAATCGGGCTATTGGCAGACGCACTATCACTTTGGTGGAAAGGCGAAAAGGAAAGTGGCCGGCCTTGGGAAAACGAGCACCGAGAACATCGTTATTAACACAGTGGCGCCACTGCTGGTCGCGTATGGAAAATCTAAGGATGACCAGGCATACATTGATCGGGCGGTGGAGTTTCTGCAGCAATTGCCCGCCGAAGAAAACAGGATCACAAAAATGTGGAACGGACTTGGGTTGAAAACCAAAAATGCCTTCGACTCGCAGGCAACGATTGAACTCCACAATGCCTTCTGCCAGGGCCGACAGTGTCTCAATTGCAATATTGGCGTGGCGCTTCTAAAGCCAACTCCGTTATGTTAGCCGCAGTCCATGTGGTCTTGTTGCTAACCATCGCTTTTGCTTTGGCAAGACATTGGCAGGTGACATCCAGTAAACTGTATTGGTCAACATTGGGGTTTCATTTGGGTGCTGGAATCAGCGTGGGGTTGATCTACACGTATTACTATGCGTCCAACGACACCTGGCTTTTTTTTGAAGATGCCAACCTATTGTCGCAGCTGGCCAAACACGATTTGGTTTCCTACATGTACGGGCTTGCCGACTTTACCGGCGAGGCCACAGCCCACCTTGCCACACATGATTTTCGTTCGGAGGTGTTTATAAAAATATTGAGTTTCTTTTCCCTGGTCACGGGCAACAACTATTGGCTCTGTACGGCCTATTTTTCCTTGCTTTCGTTTGGGGCGTCATGGTTTTTGTACAGGAAGATCACGACCTATTTCGAGCATTCGAAGTGCGCTGCGATTTTGGCTTTTTTGATTTTTCCGTCGGTTGTGTTCTGGAGTAGCGGCATCGAAAAGGAGACGGTGGCGCTCACGGCGCTTTACTTTCTTGCGGGGCTGTTCGTACAAGTTTTAGTCAGCCGGAAAATCTCGGTGACTCGCTTGATGGCAGCTGTTCTCGCGGCCATGGTGCTGTGGGCGTTAAAATACTATTGGGCAGGAGTTTTTTTCATAGCGGTCATCTCAGGGTTGGCGACCAATTACTTGACGAAGTACGGTGCAATAAAAAAATACTTAGCCGCCATTTACCTGGCGTGTTTTGCCGCGATCGGAATTGGTGTGAGTTTCCTACATCCGAACTTCTACTTGAATCAGTTTTTGGAAGTGGTGGTTAGCAATCATGATGCCTTTGTGGCTCTATCAAAAGATCAGAACGTGATCCATTTCTATGCGCTCAACCCAACGGTGGGCAGCATTGCAATAAATGCACCCTGGGCCGTAGTGTCGGGTATTTTTCGCCCATTCATTGGCGAGGGCCAAGGCGCACTCGGAGGTGCTGCGTCACTCGAGAATTTGTTGATTCTGGTGTTGGCCGTATCGCTGGTGTGGCACAACCGAAAAAGATTTCAGGGGCGGGTCAACGTGCTGCTCCTGACCACGCTGAGCTACTGCACGGTGCTCTGTGTCTTTCTTGCCCTGTCCACGCCCAACTTAGGTACACTCTCGCGTTATCGCGTGGGGTTTTTGCCTTTCTTGATTTTCATGTTGGCCTATCGTAATCCGCTGATCGATTTTATTGAAAAAAGAAGTAAGCAATTGCGTTAAACGTCAATGGCTATCTTTGCGGCATGAAAAACCCGGTGATCATTTTTGGGGCCAACTACATTGGCCGCGCTGCCAAGGAAATTTTTGAAAAGAACGAAGCGGTAGTGTACGGATTCTTGGACGACGACAAAAAACTCCACAACAAAGAAATTGACGAAGCTTCGGTGCTGGGTGCCACCGACGACGATGGGTTTTTAAAATTGATCGGCAAAAAATGCGAGGCGTTCATTGCCCTGGACGACAACAAACTTCGCAAGAACCTGACCAAGATGCTCAACGACGTGCGTCATGTGCAGCCCGTGAATGCCGTACATCCACAAGCCTTGGTCTCAGCAAAGGCGGAGATCGGCTATGGCAATTTTATTGATGGAGGAGCACAAGTGGCTGTCGCCGCGAAGGTGGGGAGCCATTGCATGGTGCATACCAATGCCGTGGTGGGAGTGCAGGCGGTGCTCGGCAATTTTGTGCAGGTAGGAGCAGGAAGCATTATTGGTGCAGGTGTGCATGTGGAAGATGAAGTTTTTATTGGCGCTGGCGTTACCATAGTTGCAGGTATTACTATTGGCAAAGGAGCTCGCGTGGGTGCGGGCTCGGTGGTGATCGCTCCGGTAAAGGCGGGAGAGACAGTGTTTGGAAATCCGGCGGCTCCAATAAAAGGGTGATGAACTGCCCTTATATTCTTTTCAAACAATGAGCTGAGTCGAAGAAGACAAGAGGAACTGAATTAGGATTGGAATGGTTATATTTGTTAATGGCAAAGGCAAATAGCAAGCATGCATACCTGACAAAACGAGTGCTATTGCGTGCAACGGACAAAGCCACACACTCTATCTCAATGCAAGCAATGAGATTAAAGGGATACATAATCCAGGCTGAAAATGGCAGGATCGTAAAGATTGATAGCACTGGACGTAAAAAAAATCTGGGTCGTATTTGGGCCTCAAGTCGACATAGCCGTCAAGTAATCCTTGACTAAAACAAAAAGAAACGAAACTCTTCGCTTAAGGGTATTTGCTGGGCCCAATGGTTCTGGCAAAAGTACCATCATCCAAGCTGTTCGAGATTATAAGATTAAAGAGATTCCAATTGATTTTGGTGTCTACATCAACGCAGATGATATTGTTCTTCAATTAAGAGAAGGCAATTTTAAATTTTCCACGTATGAAGTCTCCACTACGCGAGCAGAGTTCATCAAACTTACCATAGCCTCGGGCTTATTGGGTAACGAATTCTCTGAAAAGGAATTCAAATCATCCTTTCGTTTTCAAAAAAGCCAAAAATTGCAATTGACCAGGCGTCACGCTGATGAAAGGATTGCACAAATTATTACCGAATTCTTAAGAAGAAAGTTATTAGAGAAAAACAAGAAATTCTCTTTTGAGACAGTATTCTCGCATACATCAAAGCTTGACATCATGCGCAGAGCAAAAGAAAAGGGTTACAAGGTCTATTTTTATTTTGTTTCGACCGAATCCCCCGAAATTAATGTTTATAGGGTGCAGTTGCGAAAAGAGAAGGGTGGACATGATGTGCCGACTGAAAAGATCAGAAATCGCTATGCACGGTCACTTGACTTAGTTTATGAAGCCTCGCAGCTTGCGCATCAGGCGTTCTTTTTTGATAATTCAAAGTCCCAGCCGACCCTTTTTGCACATTTCAAAATGACTAATGGAAAAAAGCAATGGGACAAAATAAAGGAATCCGAGGTGCCGGAGTGGTTTAAGAAGTGTTATTCAGATAAGGTCTTAAGGAGTAGATAGCTTCTGTGTAATCGGGCCAGCCATTCTCTTTTTGATCCCCAAGTGTCGATATCTGCACTCTTTGAGCAACATTATGTGGCGATCAAAAATCCTTCTCTCCTGTACGGAAAACAATCACTCCGATTGTCTTTTCAAGAAACAACCAAACCATGAAACACTTCCTACTCTCCTCCCTCTTTTGCACCATCCTTGTCTATGCCCAATCCCAAAGCGCAGAGAAAATCATCAAAACCTATTATGCCGGCTACGAAACAAAGGATTGGAATACGCTGGCCAATACTCTTGCCGACGACTTTACCTTCACCAGCCCCAATGGCGACGACCATTTGAACATTGCGCAATACAAGGAAAGATGTTGGAGCACGGCCAAGTATTTTAAGACGATTGCGTTTCCTAAGATCGTAGTGGATGGCAACACCGCCTTTGCCATGTATGACATCACCACCACCGACAACAAGACGGTGCACAACGTGGAGTATTACACTTTCCGCAACGGCAAGATTAAATCCATCGAATGTTTTTTTGGAGCGGGTATAAAATTCCCGGGCAACACAAAATAGAGCCGGCTTAACCTTTAACAACGATTTTGCGATAAATGCCCGGTGCTATTTCGACGACATACAATCCACACGGAAGCTGAACCGGATAGATGATTTTCAATTTTCCGTCGCTGGTTGTTGCACCGGAAAATTCCGTCACGCCGGCGCCCTGCAGATCTCGAATAGTCACCCGCATCGTCACGTTGGGAGTGGCTCCGTGAATTTCAATGATCAGTTCATCCAAGCTGTTCACTGGGGTGGGATATATCTTAACCTTTGGTGGAACTTCCGTGACCTGAATGGCAATCACGCGCGAACTGGTGGTCTTCCCATCGAAATCGGTTTGCATGAGTTTATAATAATTCCACCCCATGAAGGGGTCTTCGTCCATGAGCGAATTGGCATGTGGAGAGTTGCTGGTGCCATGCCCCTTCACAGTACCTACGCTTTCAAAATTTTCTCCTGTGGAAGAACGAAGAACGGTGAAAAAATCATTGTCGATTTCAGAAGCCGTGGCCCATCTCAACTCAACACCTTGTGCGCTCGCCACCGCAGAAAAATCAACCAGTGTAATAGGCAACGGCGTAATCGACGAGTTGGTAGAGGCAACTCTGAAATCGCTGCTAAGATTGGCAACCGATACAGTTGTGCGCTTCGCCGTAGGATTTGCAACGGTGCCGGTGGTGGCGGCGTATATGCCGACCGCGCTGGCCGTAGTTCCTCCCGTGTATATCGCCAGTCGGATGTCCGATAAATTCCCCGTGCTGCTCAGACCGCTCATCGTGACATTGACGTTGTAAGTTCCACCGGTGACCCCGGAGATAGAACCAACAAACATGGAATTGTCTATTCTGACAATGTTTGTTCCGCCGTCATTGTAAACGGGAGTTAGATCTGTGACGCCCGGAGTATCGATGTGCGTTACGCTGTATGATCCGGCAGCGGTTGGCATGGCCGTGGAGTTTATCTCAAATGGTCTGTACGCGCCGTTGGCTGACGCACCCATAGGAAAAAGCCCATAAAAATTTCCATTGTTGCTGGTGATGTTTGTTGCGTTCAACCAAAATCGTTTGAAGGTTCCGCCACACATCCAATTGGTGGTGCCGCTTCCGGCGCGGCTCAGTGTGGAGGCGGTCGCCGCCTGACCCAAAGTAAACGTGTTCCCGTTAAGGTCGATAATTCCCGACGTCATCGTCAGTGTGTTTGTCGCTGTTATCGATGCGTTGGTTCTGAGGGCAGGGATCGAAGCGGAGGTGTTTGCAAAAGCAAGTCGATAGAAGGAAGTCGCCGTCGATCCGCCGATCGTTTGTAGTGATGCGCCGTTGAAGGTGACGGTGTTTGTTCCATGGCTATAAGTGCCGTCGTTGGTCCAATTACCTGCGACGGGAAGATCAAACGTGTTTGTGTTGAGTGTGCCCGCCGTGATCGTCACATCATTGACCGCGATTTGCTGATTGACCACGGAAGCCGTGGCGTTATTCACAACCAGATTATGGATTGGAAATCCCGAATCAATTTCGATGATGCTACCCGCGGCCGTAGACGCATTGCCAATCTGCAGGGTGCCACCTGTAAAAGAACTTGTTGCAGCATGATTAAAAAAACCGGCATTGGTAGAGTAAAAAGCGACGTTGCTGAAGTTTTGGATCACCAAAGTTCCTCCTGTCATGTTGAATTGAGAGCCATAGGTGGCATCTAGCGAAAACGGAAAATCGATCGTGTTTCCTGTGGCCGTGGCCACTGTCACTACTCCGCCGGATAAGTTGAAAGACAACCCTGACGAGGGAGGACCGTAGGCGGAGTCACTAAGCTCGCCGGAGATAGTAAGCGTGCCGCCCGATACTGTTACAGACCCGCCATCTGCCGACACAAAATTGTCGGCAACCGTCCCGATGTTGACTGCTCCTGCGGTTACTTGAATCGCGCCTTTGAAGCTGAAAGTCATATTGGTGCTCAGCATCGTGCCACCATTGCACCACAGCTGCGCGGTGGCCCCCATATTTGGATCGGACGTAAACGGCGTAATTGTAGAAGCGCTCGACAATTTGAATGTTCCGTTGCTTAAAGTCAGCCCACCATTCTGCATGGTGATTACCGCTTGCACGTCCAAAATACTGGCTTGACTGGCTCCTTTGTTTACAGTGATTCCTCCACCAAATGCGGTAACGGCTGCGTTGCCAGTGATGGTAGAGGCGGAAGCGCCGGTGAAGGTGACGCGCCCCGTGCCTTGATTAAAGGTGCCGTTGTTTACCATGCTGCCACCCAGTGTGAGCGGCACGTTGGCGGCCGTGTTCACAAAGGTGCCGGTATTGCTGATGGTGAAAGTGCCGGCGAATGTTTTTGAGGCGCTGTTTCCGATGGTTAATGTCAGCGTGCCGTCGATGGTCGTTGATCCCGACACGGTCAACGTGATGTTTTGTACCGTCGGGTTTTGTGATGCCGGTACGGAGAAATCTCCACCTACTTGTACGGTCCTTGTCGCGTTGTTTCCTTGAATGTTACTTGTTCCGTTCAGTATGAGATTCGCTGCAATGGTAAGAGTGCGTGCGTTGGTGTTCAGGGTAAGGACACCCGAGCCGTTGATCGTAAGGCTGTTGCAACTTTGAGAGGTAGTCAGTACAACCGTGGCCCCCGACACGATGATGACGTCGTCGGTTGGTGCGGGTACGACGCCACCCACCCAAGTGCCCGGCGTGCCCCAAGCGCCTCCGCCCGCAGTGCTTGATATCGGCGCCGCATTACTAACTAAACATAGGAGAGATAAAAAGGAGATTAAAAGGTTGGTTTTCATATGGCCATTCAACTATAGTCACAAGCAAGAACAGGCCGAGTAGCAGGCGAACAAAGGGAGCGAGAAAAGTAGGCGGCCCGAGAATAGCGCCGGCAAAGAACCGCCGGCATGCCCATCGCAACAACCCTCCGAATAAGATCACTTTCACGTAGCGTTACGATTTTATTGGCGTGAAGTTATCGCCCAAAGGAGGTGCGGATAAATAGCATGTTAATGCTGTTTCTGAAGGCGCATTCGGGTCTTTCAGAATCACTCAGAAAGTTCTTTTTGTCGAAAATTCGATGCTGGCCTTCAGTATTAAATACTAGACGCCCATGGAATGTGGCTCTTTATGGCATGCTTGTGTTCGCCACATGCAAAAACACAAAGACACGCTTCAATGGTTTTGCTTTATTCATGTGTATTATAATCTCATTTTCAATTTTGACACCGCCGTCATCGCATTTTTCCTGCCACGCATTTCTACAGATAGTTTCGCACGGACCGGCACCACCGGGTCGACTTTGTTTTCAAAAAGAAAATGGTCGAGCAAGAGTTCAACGTCGTTGATGTGGTTATCCTGGGCGCGAAGGAGGTAAAATATTTCTCGCCTTTGCCCCACCGGCGCCTTCAGCGAATTTCTAAGGTGGCTTTTAATCGCGCGCTCCATTTTCCTTTTGGTAGACGACCTGTAGGAAATGGATTCGTCCACGTACTGAACTGAATCCGAATTTAATTCCATCCCTGCCACGAGCGTTCCGTTGGCATAGAGTTCTTTCGCCTTTGGCGCACCTTTAAAGTCTTTGATAAGCCATTCTCCTTCCCTTACGCCATCCACCACTTTCCCTTCGCTGATTGTCTTTTCACCAAAGTCGATGCAATGGCAGAAGCCGTTTCCATTGTTCACGTCCATGGTCCCCAGCGAATCATAGTGAGAGAGCAGCTTTACCACCCCGCGGTGTATCATTATGTTGCCCCGCTTGTGGCCGTTGGGATACCAGAGATTTTCGACCAAGGTAAAATCCTTCGTGAGGATATGCTGCACGTTGCCCTCGATGCTGACGGTGCCGTTGCTGAAAAAGTAGTTGAATTTTCCGGTGGCGAGAGCGGAGTTGAGAAACCGTATTTGACCTTCAAAAAATTTATTGCCGTGGATAGTAAAATCGGAGACCCAATACTGATCGCCGTTCGGGTCATAGCTACTGATTATTCTCATAGAGCTGGCATTGGCCCGCGCGTGCACCGGCCGGCTCAAACTATCGAGATACAGCGTGTCGAGATTTTGACCGAGCACGACGGTGCCCCACAGGCTTGCAAAAAGGACGGTCAACCTTTTGATGATCAAAGTCGATTTGGGGTTACCCAATTTAGCATTTCCCTTGGTGACGGAGGGAAGGAAATTAAATCTATCTTAAATAAAAAATAGAACACCACCCGTTACCTTTTCTTCTATGGATTATTTTACAGGCATCTTCGCCCTTGCCATTGGAGGCATTTCCATCTGGATGAGCCTGCGACTTATTCTCCTTTATCTGAAAGTGAAAAAATGGGATCAGGTGCCTTCAAAAATCCTTTCGAAGGAAGTGGCGCTCCACCCCAAGGCCACTACGAAAGCGCGGCACATACTGAAAGTGCAATATGCCTATCGATACAATGGCGTGGAGCTCAAAGGCGACAAAGTGTTTTTGGTGGAACTTTTGGGAGGGTGGCAAACTTTCATGAAGAGCGCTGCCGAAGAGAAGTTGCAAGAGGTTCCGGCCAGCCCCAAGGTGTTTGTCAATCCTGCCGACCCCCAGCAGTCGGTGGTTTACTGCAAGGCCAATGCATGGTATGTGGTGATTTTGGTGATGGGCATTTTTTCTTTTTTGTTCGGCGTCGCGAAGATGGTTTGAAAACAGAAGCGGTATGGCCCGGTGTTATTGACGATCTGCCTAAGCCCTTAATGGCGCCGCTCATTTCGATTTGGAAAATCGATACCAGGAAAAAGTAATAATCCGTTCCGCGAGTAGCGTCCAAAGGACAATGTTCAAAACGAGTCCAGGTAAATAAAATTCCATGTGACCGGCAATGAAATCCCACAATAAAGTGTGGGTAGGAAATCTAAACACGGAAAAACAATCCGCCGCTAAATTCCAAATGATATCCCCGTTAGGGTCCGATTGCCCTTCCGTCCTTTGCTGCTGCTCCCACAAACGACAAGCACGTCAGCACAAGATTCACGATCAGCATTGATAAAAATGCCGTGTAATTAAATCTTTTTGCCTTTGAATTGTCAGCCATACTTTGGTTTCCATAACCAAGCAACGCTAATTCAATCTATTTTGATTCTTCCTCGAAACCGGATTCATGCCATTTCCACGCTACTTTCGGCAGCGAGTCTGTCGCAGTAGCCGGGTGATGTAGTCCAACTCATAAATGGCTTCATCGCTCATTCGGTTGGTAGACGCATCCTGGGCTTTTATCAACTCGTCGAAACCCAGGTTGTTTAGTTCTTTGTACTCCTTTTCCTTTTTGAATGCCCTGTTCAGCAAATCCTTTGCATAGGCCAGCACTTCTTTTTCCGAGGTCTTGTCGGCCGTTAATTTTTTTAGGAATTCGTTTCCATCACACGTGTTGGCAAACCAAAGCAGGGTGATGATGGCCTTCCTGGCGTTGACGTCTTTTTCCATTTTGAAACGATCGATTACCGCCGACAAATAGAAGACGGGGTCCGTGGGCAGCAACGCATACGTAAGGCAATAGCCCTGGTTGAAATAAAACGAGTGCTCGGGCAGATAAAAACGAAACTCCTTGTCGTCTACTATTTTCAAGGCGGCCGCGGTGGTATTTAGTTTTGCTTTGGCCAAATAGGCAAGAGTAGACACCAGTGAGCGGCGGTCGACGTCTTTCAGGTCGGTTTTCAAGATGCCGTTCAATACAATTTGTTTGCCCTTCAAAGATTTGCAGAGCGAGAGGAGAAGTTGGCCCCCTTCGAAATAGAAGAACTTGGGGTTCCCTTCGGCCTGCAGCTCTGCCCTCAGTGCGGGCAAATAGGTGGTGGTGTCGCCCTTCACCTTGTTCCAGAAATTATCCATTGGCGGAATCTTCTTTTCCTGCTCCTCTCGCGTGAGCTGGCTGGGCGAGAAATCGTACACCTGTTTGATGTCGTCCTTCAGTGGTTGCGCAAGGCAGGCCGAAGAAATCAGTAGCAGGGCAACGCTCGGTTTTGTCATCATGGATGTCGGTGGTGGTTTTGAAGACTTCCAATTTAGCACTTCTCCTCATTTCAGTTTCTTACGTCCAGCATCTGGCTACCTGAGGGAAACCACCGAGCAAATCAAAGTGGCGGGTGCCGCGTGAGTGAAGAGGCTCACTACCTTTTATGTTTACGTCATCGCCTGCAAACGGAGGCCTGACGAAAAACCGAAAAGCTACCCGTCAAAAAGATAGTTTCCTGTAGATCGCCTTATCATGAAGAAAACATAAAAAAGGATCTCATTTCGTTCGGCGTCTCGAAGATGGTTTGAGAACTTGAAGCGGCACAGGTCGCGCACTGGCTCATTTTGCCTTCACGATGGCTTCAAAACTTCCATCATCCTTTATCCTGTATTTTTTGATTTTTGCGGTTGTGCCCGTCAGCACATACTTGGTCTTGTTTTGGTTCAAACGGAATTCCCTTACAATTTGATCCACCTCCACTCGAAAATCTTTCGACATCGAAAACCTTGTTTCAGGTTGGTACTCCGGGTCGTGGATGCTGTAAACTTCAGTTTTCAGTTGGTCAAGTAACATTCCGTCGTTCGTGAACACCGAGAGTGTCAAAAGCGGGCTCCCATCTCCTGCGTATGTTGTTATTGAGTAAGTCAGTATCAACCATACGTTTTTGTATGGATAAAGCCCAATGAATTTGCATCCATAGCCAGTCAGTTCTTTTGGCTTGAAGGGGGCTTTACCCGTTGTGTCGATCAGCTTGAATTTGATCAGATACATGGATTCGATTTGGTTTTTGTTGTACAGGTCGGTCGATGAAGTAAGTGTATCACCAAGATGGTAAGCGTTGCCGTACAGCCTTAATTTTTTCAAGAACTCTTTGAACGAGTCGTCGGTGGCGGTTCGTGGCGACAAGGAAGGCATGCCCAACATCAACACCAGTACCAGGGGCAATGTCCAAATGTAATTTTTCATTTTCTGCTTTTGCATTCGGTCGGTCTGGTCATTTACAGTTTGTCAAGACATCCGCCTTCCAATTTAGCACTTCTCCTCATTCCAGTTTCTTACGTCTTACATCAAGCATCCAACACCCCGCCACCGGATAATTGAAACAGACGGGCAAATCACCGGAAGCTTATTGCTTGTTTTCTGTGGCACGTGACGTTCTATGTTTACATCACGGCTGGCAAAAACAGAACAGCGATTTCATAGGTTGATGACCAAAACAATTTTAGGGCACACTGGATTTTATGATCTCATCGGTTTCGGGAGTTGGCATCTTGTTGGTCTTTGTAACACTTCTTGCCCATGACATAGAAGCCAAAAATCGTGCTGATTCTTCAAAGACAAAGCAGCCCTTCTGCGCAGCCTGTGTTCCGGAGGTTACACGCACGTCGGATGTTCTTTATCCCGAAGGGCCGACCGCCGTTCCCTCCGCCACCGACTCCATCCGAAAATTGCTGAGCAAGGCCACCGCCGTGTTCAAGGCAATCGACAGCACCAAAAATTTTATTGCCGGCCTCAGCGGCAAACAGCAGTTCCACCTTCCCGTGGGCATTGGCAAGGTGGTGGGCGGCCTGAGGTACGACGTCGGCATCTACGCCATCCGGTTGAAGCCGAGCTATGCCGAGATCGACGCGTTCATGCGGTTCACCCTTCCGCAGAATGGAGAGACGCTCATTTTTCACGGTGTGGGTATCAAGTTCTCCAGGGGCGGCGGCATCATCGGCGATGCCACCTTGCAGCTGGCCGGCGACTATGCCATCAATTTCAGCGGCAACAAAAGCCAGCTGGTTCTCAAGGGAGCTTTCGGCAGTGGGGGCAACACTTTTGTGCGGATGGATTGCGACGGCTTTCGCGAGATGAGCCTCGATGCAGAGGTGCGCTTTTCGCGCGACCTGCTTTTGCCCGAAGACAAAGAGGGTTTTACCGCAGACGGAAACGTAACCGCCCCTTTTCAGGCAGTGATCAGCGATTGGAATGATATTGTCGTGCAGATTAGTCTTCCCCATTTTCAAATCAACGGGCTGACAGGCTTTGGGTTTTCCATCACCGATGCTGTGTTCGATTTCTCTGATATACGCAACGCCCCTGGGGTGATTTTTCCAAAAGGCTACAGCGCCGAAAGTGATCCGTCTCTGGCCAACCTATGGAGAGGAGTTTATGTGCGGCGGCTGTCGGTGCGTTTGCCCTCGCATTTCAAAACCAAGCAAAACACGGCCACTTCATTTACTGCCACCGATCTTTTGATCGACCATCAAGGAGTTTCGGGAACGTTCGCTGGCAATACGATCATCCCGCTCACCGACGGAGATATGAACGGCTGGGCGTTCTCTGTTGATTCCCTGTCGGTGTCGCTT
>DATJJP010000024.1:0-17810 GCA_035492075.1 Cyclobacteriaceae bacterium
CCCTGAACTTATTCTTTTCATCTGACAACCTGCTAACGTTCGTGGTTAGCGTTCTAATTTCGGCTTCTAACTCTTTTATCTTTTGATCGGCAGAATTTTTCTCATCACGAGCTTGCTGGAGTCTTGAAGCGGTTGTGTCATAATTTCCTTGAAGCCCTACAGACTCCAGTTTCTTGGCTTGCAGTTGGGCTTCAACATCATTGAATTTTTTTTGCAATTCCTCAAGAAGAGTTCTTTCAACGAAAGACGAAGGGTCAACTAGGCGTACCAGCCTCTTGTGAACTCGGTTAAAAAATTTAAAGACCGCTTTGCCAACTCCGTTGATAATGTCAAATACTACCATGGCCACAAGACCCATTCCAAGCGCCCAAACTATTGTTGCATAGAATCCCGTTAGACCCAAAAATGACAGGTAATCGAAAGCCTCAAGTTGACGGCTGATGTAGATAATTTTGGCGGCTAACGTGGTGCCAGAATCGAAATTAAAAATACTAAAGACTAAAACTCGATTGGTAATAATCCACACTGCTATAACGGCACCAAAGTATGGGTTCTTTAGTCTGCTATTCAGCCAGTTGGTCGCTTGATCTTTGGCTTCATTTAGATCCATCTGTTAAAAATAATAGATTTAATTTCCATTTTGCGGGGGCGTTAAACCAGTAAGTGTCGAGTTTGACAAGGTAGATATTAGCCTCGCCACAACAGGTTCGATAAGAATTTTCTTGATGCTATTTGTAAGCGTATTTTTGCCTCTGAAAAGGGCAAAAAAAAGTGGGACTGTCGTTTTTTACAACGCAATCCCACATTATTCGCGGTCCGGACGGGACTCGAACCCGCGACCTCCTGCGTGACAGGCAGGCATTCTAACCAGCTGAACTACCGGACCTTTAAAACAGGCTGCAAAGATAACCGTGTGAACGGGTTATACAAAAAAAACTTTACGGATTTAGGGAGATCCACCTCATCGCCTAGTGATCTCCACATAGCTTTCCCAACCGGATATCTCTACTTTTATGGCTTCCCGATTGCCTCGGATGCTTGCTTTCCAATTACCGTACACGAACTGGCGCATTATCTTTAATAGTCGTCTTGGGTTTCCACAGCTTTTGACAATTCATTCTGTGTTGGCATCCATGGCCACTATCAATTCCGCCTTTTCAAAGAAGAAGCTGAAGACCAAAACCCGTGATCAACAATGACCCTTTCTGAGATTGCGCATTTAAGGCTCTGCCATCAACGGCTTGTGGAACCAAAACTCCCGACTCCAAAGCAAGTGGTCGGCTGGCTCGGTGCCATACAGGCTCAAGACTATTACATGGCCAAATGGGCAATCGGATCTAGGATGCTTGATCCAACCGATGGCATCATTGAAGACGCTATCAATAGATGCGAAATCGTGAGGACACATGTCCTGCGGCCGACGTGGCATTTTGTTTTAGCCGAGGATGTCCGATGGATGCTGGCCCTCACGGCGCCACACATCAAAGCCGCAATGAAGTCTTATCAGGCGAAGCTCAATTTGAATGAGAAGACCTTCAGCCAAACCAATGACATCATCGCAAAATTGCTGGAAGGAGATAATCACCTCACACGAACGGAAATCGTTGCTGAGCTGAAAAAGAAAAAGATCAAAGTGGACAATTTGCAAGCAACACACATTATGTTCGATGCGGAGTTAAATAGGATTGTGTGCAATGGCCCTAGGCGTGGAAAGCAGTTCACCTACGCGTTGATGGATGAACGGATCGCGAAAGCCAAATCGATGACGAGAGAAGAAGCGCTGTTCAGGCTTTCCGAGAAATATTTCACGAGCCATGGGCCAGCGACCATTCAGGATTTTATCTGGTGGTCGGGTTTACCCGCCATTGATGCAAAGAAAGGTTTAGGCTTGGTGAAGGATAAGTTAGCCAGTGAAAATATCGGCAATAAAATTTACTGGTTTGATAGGTCTTTTTCCGAGCTAGCACACGTGCAGCAAACGACTCCCCTATTTTTGCCGGCTTACGATGAGTTCATGATCAGCTATGCAGATCGTAGTGCCACTATCGATAAAAAACATGCCAAATCGATTTTGGTAGGAAATGGAATTTTCAGGCCCATCATTGTCAAGGATGGAAAGGCGATAGGCATTTGGCTCAGGACTATCAAAAAGAATCACGTAGCTATCACGATAAAATTTTTTTCAGCTAAAGAGAAAATGAAAAAGTCAGAAATGGTCTTTCTGACACGGCCCTTCGGAGAATTCTTAAATATGGAAATCAAAATCTAGTTTTCCATCAGCTCTTTCGCGTTCTCCATATTGATAGCAGATGGTTTTGCTCCACCGATCATCTTTGCAATTTCCGTTACACGATCGTGGTTTTCAAGTTTACGAATTTGGCTTTCCGTTTTTGACGACGAGCTGTCTTTGAATACGAAATAATGGGCATCCGCTTTAGCTGCGATTTGCGGTAAATGACTGATGGCGATTACTTGATGTCGCTGCGCCATTTCCTTCATGCGATTCCCTAGCCGTATCGCCACCTCACCTGATACCCCCGTGTCTATTTCGTCGAGGATGAGTGTCGGCAACGATTTTTTCTCAGCCATCACATATTTGATCGAAAACATGACTCGCGAAAATTCACCGCCGGATGCCACTTGAGCCAGCGGTCGAGGAGCCATTCCCTTATTCGCGCTGAAAACAATTTCAATATCATCCGATCCGGAAGCAGTGGGTTCAATGTTGGATTGAACGACCTCCAATTGCGCCTCCGGAATTCCCAACTCCTTCAGCAAGCTTATCAGTTGTTTGCACAAAGGCATTGCTACTTTCTTCCTGGTTTTGCTGAGGACGTCTGCTTGGTTTCGTAACTCACTCTCCTTTTGTTTCAAATTCTTTTCCGCTGTGGTAAGGGATTCGTCGAGGTTACTGGTCCGGTTTGCTTTCTCTTGCAGGGACTCTTGCAATTTCATCAGATCACCTACTGAAGATGCTCTGTGCTTTTGTTGAAGCTGATAAATTACACTTAATCGATTACTTACTTGTTCGGCTCGCGTTGGATCAAATTCGGTTTTTTCATTCGCGTTCTCCACTTCGCTCAAGATGTCGTTCAACTCGATCCTCGCGCTTTCTATTCGTGTAAAGAGCTGTTCAAATTCTTTTGAAAAGCCGACGAGCGATTGAAAATCCGATTTGACACCGGCCAATGACTGGTTGACAGAATATTCCGACTGTCCGAGTATCTGGATGATGTTGGCAAGTTTAGCTTTAATCTCTTCGGCATGCTCCAACAAAGAGAGTTCCGATTCTAATTTTTCCTGCTCGCCCTCTTTTAGGCCTGCCTTGACCAATTCATCGAGCTGAAACTTTACGAAATCACTTTCCTGTCTGAGTGCTGAGGCTTCTTGCGAAAGATTTTCGTAGTCGCGTTTAGCTTGCTGAAATCCTTTCCAACGCGATGCGTATTCGTTTCTAAGTTTCTCATTTTCAGCGAATGAATCAATTAACTCCAATTGAAATTGATGACGCCCCAACTCCAAGGTTTCGTGCTGAGAATGGATGTCCATTAGGCGGCCCCCAATCTTCCTCATCACATCTAGCGTAACGGGAGTATCGTTGATGAAGGCGCGACTTTTTCCAGTGGGGCTCACCTCTCGGCGAATCACTGTTTGTTCTTCAAAGTCCAGATTTTCTTCTTCAAAAACACTTTTCAACGAATAAGATGAAATTTCGAAAATTCCTTCGGTAATGCACTTTTCATTTTCATTCCACAACGCTTTGACGTCGGCGCGATGGCCCAGCAGCAGTCCGAGGGCTCCCAGGATAATTGATTTCCCCGCCCCCGTTTCGCCAGTCACGACATTCAGGCTACTCGAGGGGTTCATCTCTAGTTGTCTGATGAGCGTGTAGTTCTTTATGGAGAGGTGTTTGAGCATGAAATGAATGAAGCAAATTAATGGACTGCTGTTTTACTTTCAACAGGAAAACGAAAAATAAAGTGACAGCCAATAACTAATCAGAGATGATCTTCTGATAGACGGTGCGTTTGGGGTCAATCGAAGTAAGGATGTCGTAGGCTTCGCGTTTCGTATTCAGTGAAGCATCGTGAAACACATTGGCGAGTTCATTGAACTTGGCGTCAAAGAAGGAAGAGATAAGAACGGATGTCGGATAAATATTCCAAACTTTCTTGATGTTTTTCAACACTTCCAACATCTGATCTTGACTTTGATTGGCATCTTTTTGATAAGCATCAAGCCCCAATCGATGGTATTTGTAAGATCCTTTCCGAAGATCGGCTTGCTGCGGGTTGTTCATACTTTCAAATAGGGCGTAGCGGCTTCGGGTGGTAGCCAAAGCCGTCCATCCAGGCCGGTTGCTGGACTGCGCGTTGTTTACCACCATTAACATTTTTTGGACATATGGATTTCCGCCAAGTTCGCTGAACGAATCATAGTCCACCGCCAAAATAGTATACGCGTAAAACGCGAGCAGACTGGTCAAGTTGTTGATGTAATTGTTGTCGTTATACTCCATCGGCTGTGATTCGATGTATTCGAATTCAAATTCGCGGTCGGCAAAGTTGAGCAGCACGGTTTCATAATTCGTTCCGTAAACAGGTCGAGCGGCCGTGATTTGTGCATTGGCTTTGAAGCTGCCGATCGATGGCATCGTGCTAATGTTCAAAAAAATACCGCAGTTGATCTTCTCATAGGTTTTATAGGTGTCCTGAGTCCATTTCCGAGAATTGAGGAAGGCCGCAATGGATCGCTCCATGTCTTTGAAAACAGTACGATCGGAGGTTTGAATTTGATCGGCGTTGATGGTGACTTTGCAGTTCAGTTCTTGCGAAAAAACTGCGTTGCTTACAACCAAAGCAGCTGCCGTCAAAAATCTATGCATAGCCTTCAATTACAGCATTAACGATGTCGCGCGCCACTTCTTTCTTCGACTTCAAAGAAAATTTCCTGGGCTCGCTGTTTTTGTTGATCAACGTGATTTGGTTCGTGTCATGGCTAAATCCCGCCCCATTGTCATTTAAGGAGTTCAATACGATAAGGTCGAAGTTCTTGGAGGCCAGTTTCTTCTCCGCATTGGCGATCTCATTTTCAGTTTCCAATGCAAAACCGACGGTAAACTGATTTGCCTTTTTCATTTTACCGAGCTCAGCGGCAATGTCAGTGGTTTTTGTAAGCTCGACCGTCAAGCCAGCATCTGCTTTTTTTATTTTCTGATTTGCTTTGGTCACCGGTTTGAAATCAGCCACCGCAGCAGACAAAACGGTGATGTCGATCGATGGAAACAAGTCAACGCACGCCCGGTACATTTCTTCTGCGGATGTCACCCTACTCACTTTCACTCGAGGATTGGTCATTGTTAAATGCGTAGGACCTGAGATGAGGTTTACTTCCGCTCCTTGGCTGGCCAATTCTTCTGCGATAGCATATCCCATTTTACCCGACGAATTATTCCCGATAAAGCGGACAGGGTCTAATGCCTCGTGCGTCGGCCCCGCGGTCACCAGTGCCTTCTTTCCTTTCAGTTTTTGAGTCGTTGAAAAAAAATGTTCCAGGTGAGAAAGGATTTCTTCAGGTTCGGCCATTCGCCCGGTACCAATCAGGCCACTGGCCAGTTCGCCGTAAGTTGGGTTGATCAGCTCATTGCCAAAGGTGATCAACTTCTGAATATTTGCTTGAGTAGAAGGATGCTGGAGCATGTCCAAATCCATGGCGGGTGCGAAAAAGACCTTGCAGCGGGCGCTGAAGTAAACAGCTTGAAGCAGATTATCGCATTGCCCGTGAGCCATTTTTGAAATCGTGTTGGCCGATGCGGGTGAAATGACCATCGCATCCGCCCAAAGGCCAAGTTCTACGTGGTTGTGCCACTCACCTGTCTCATTCTTTGCAAAATTGCTTACCACCGGGTTCTTGGAAAGCGTGGCAAGCGTAAGGGGCGTGATAAAATCCTTGGCCGCTGGAGTCATTACAACTTTTACTTCGGCTCCTGCTTTTACGAACAAGCGCGTAAGCAAGGCCGCCTTATACGCAGCAATGCTGCCCGTGACGCCCAACAATATCCGCTTGCCGGATAGCATATGAATTATTCGACTTTTCCTTCTTCCGCAGGAATTGCCTCGCGCATGCGATAATTAAGTTTGCCTTCCAGAAATTCTTCTGTCGCTGTGGTGGTGGGTTTAGGCATGCGCTCGTAAAATCTTGAAATCTCAATTTGCTCACGGTTTTCGAACACCTCTTCAAGGTTGTCGACAGTGGTTGCGAATTCGGCGAGTTTATTGTTGAGCTCTTCTTTGAGGTTCACTGCAATTTGTCTAGCCCTTTTTGAGATGACCACTACAGATTTGTAGATGTTGCCTGTGGGTGCGGCAATCTTTTCCACATCACGCGTGATAATCGAAGGTTGAGTAGCCATATGTTTAACTTTTTTTGTTTTTACTTTTTAAGAAATTGACCTGGTTGAGACTGGTGGTATACATCTGCTCGGCATCCTTTAGATATGCACTGGATGGATACCCATCTATTAGTTCGCGATAGAAATCCAAGGCGGAAGAATATCGTTCAAGTTGCTTGGTGACAATACTTTTTTGAGCGAGTTGATATTGCGCTTGCAATTTCAAAAAGGTAATTTCTTCCAAATACTTCGAGTCGGGGAATGTCTTTTTGAAATTATTGAAGGCGATGACAGCAGCTTGATAGTACTTTAAGCGAAGGTATTGCCGCGCATTGAGGTATTCTTTCTCCTCTAGTTTTTGCTGGCACATATTTACCACCTCTGCGGCTTTGTCGGCAAACTGGCTTCCTGGAAATTGGTTCAAAAAGTTCTGCATGGCGTTCATCGCCTCTACACTGCTTTTTTGATCTAGTTGCGAATCAGGGGAAGCTACATATAGTGAGTAAGCGTACATGAAATAAGCCTCCTCCGCATTTTGGCTACGGCCATAGGTTTCATAAAAAACCTTGAATTGGTTGGACGCCAACAAGTACGTCTTTTGGTAATACTGGCAGTAGGCCAAATAGAACTCCACCTTTTCACCTTCAGGCAATCCCCTTACGATCGGCAGAATCTGGTCAAACAAAATAGAGGTGTGGTAATAATCTTTTTTGGCAAAATAGGCTTGGCCCGCCTCATATTTCAGACGCCAGTCTTCACTTTTTTCAATTCTGCGAAATCTGCTGCAAGACGCAGCCACCGCCAGAACAAGGATCAAATAGAAAGTTGATTTCAGATTCTTCACAAACCGCTCAAAATCAATGTTTACGACTGGTTTAAGCCTGCAAATATACTATCTGGCAAGGAAATTACAAGGTCAGACTTGGGTTAAGCGCCCGTTATTTCCTGACCATTATCTTACGGGTAAGAACTCCCGTATTGTTGACGTATAGGGTATAGAAATAGACCCCAGGGGCAAAGTCGTCGACAAACATTTTTATTCGGTTATCGTCGTTGGGCAGTTCGTATTCGCCCATCGACCTCCCTAAAATGTTGTGAACGATCACTTTGGCTTTCAAAAGGTCGTTGTGAATCTTGTAATCGATTATGGCAATGTCCTGCGCAGGATTGGGGTATACATCGTTGATGACTATCTCACGGCTCTGATAGATAGATCGTTGTCCTCTTTCGTCCACATTGAGGGAGACAATGTGTTCGATTACTTCGGTAGGGCTGTTTTTAGGGAAAACATCGAACTTGATATTGTTTAAAACCGGCTGAGTACCGCTTTCGACGGTAAAGTTCAAACTGACCGTCTCACCGGCATCTACCTTCTTGACAAATTCTGAGACGGAGGACTCAAGGCATTTATTGTCCATACAAAAATATCCTTTCTGCGTGTCACTGAGGTCGCTACGGGATTTACGAATCGTATAGAACTGAGCTCGATCTGAATTGTTCTTGATCTTGAGATGGATCTTGACCAGTTGGTTGAATCCTACGGAATAGTTGTCTTGTCGATCGACCAATTCGAAATTTTGAGCACGCCCTGCCAGCGCAAACAACAGACTCAACATCGACAAAAGCCGAACTTTCATTTAACCAGACTTTTACAAATGAAAGATAACCGAAAAACGGAGTGCGTCAAACTTATTTCAAAAAAAACTTAGGAAAGAAAATAATTTAAATAGCAGCAAATCGTTATTGCACCTTTTTCACCTCCGTCGACCGCGGCTTTTTGACCACGTCGCTCTTCTTGGGCCGCTGTGCTTCGCGCCACGAGAAGCCTTTGAGCTGCCGGTCTGGATCTTTGATCTCGTGGGGCGGGAAAAATGAGGCATCTGGCTTAATGTATGAGTTGACGTTGTTCACCTTTCCTTTTTTGAAGTTGATCCTGATGTTGCTGCAGATCATTTTGTTCATCCCCACCAGATAAGTTATTTTCAAAATCAAGCTGTCTTTTTTCACCTCTTTCTCCTCTAGTGCATAATAGAGGCTTTCACCATTGCCCTCCACGATTACGTGGTCGATGTTCTTATCCTTAAAATAGGTAGTCATTTTTCTACCCTTTATTTGGTCGAAGTTTCTCAACGAATCTACAGAAGCGACGAAAGAATTGTTGATCATGTAAATGCGGTCGATCTTCTTATTTCTTAAAAGCATCCAAATGGAATCGGCAGTCATTTGGTTTTCGTTGTTCCACAGCACCGGGTCGCGGTAGAAGTACAATATCGAGTCGGCATTGACATACGCGAGGGAGTCTGCTCGTCCCTGCATGTCGCTTTTAAAAATCCGCACGTGGTTGTAAGCTAGCAGCCGTCTCTTCCGTACCTCTGCATGGTCGATGGAAACGAGCGTATCGGCAGACAAGAAAAGCGTATCTCCGGCTTCGTCCACTTTGGCAGCGTAGGCGTTGGTCCATACTTTCGAAATACCCGTTTTCTTGTCCATGTATCCCTCGTCGCCAAACACCGTCATGTTTTCGTGTTTCGAGGTCATCGCCACATGGCCCCTCACTTTGTAATATTTTTTCTTGTCGTCAAGGTCGTATTGATCTGCTTTGATCTTATAGGAGGCAGTTTCCATCTCTCCGGTAGCGAGGGTGGAGACTTTCTTGCGCGTGTCATAGACGCCGTGCTCATAGATGGCCGTCTTTCCCTCCTTATCAACCAGTTTGGTAAACGCCCTGAAATAGACAATTTTCGATTTGGAATTGTATTGAAGGGTGTCTGAAGATAGCGTGTTTTCCTTATTGACTCCCACCACATCTGTTTTGAAGGATGCGAGATTAGACCGTAAATCGTAATAGCCTTTCTTGCTCGTAAGTGTATTGGTCGTATCCACCAATTTGCCGCCGTTAAAGTACTTGGCCAAATTCCTGGGGCGATCGTAATCCAGGAAGTCAGTGTAGAGATTGGCTACTCCTGTTTTTTGGAATACGACCTTTTGGCGAAGTCGGGCGACTTTGGTGTTTCCGTCATAATCGAGGCGCAATGAAGTGATGTCGACTGAATCATCGATGATATGCACTCGGCCAAACGCTTCTATCCTATTGTCTTTCTTGTACAGGTAGGCTGAGTCGCAGTTGATTTTAGTGGTGTTTTGCTCGAATACGACATTTCCCACAAAACGCTCTACGCGAACTCCTCCCCTCATACTGCCTTTGAAATCATCGGCATGCAGCAATTTTATCTTCTTCTGGCCGAAGCAGAAGTAAGGAAGAATCAAAATGCTCAAAAGAAAAAATCCGCGCATGTTATTACGATGGACAATGCAAAGCAACAGTTGTACCAAACTTAAAACGTGACATTCAAGGTGAGTACTTCATTGCCTCTTTTGAGCTTCACTGGCACAGTCTCTCCCTTTTGAAATTTTCCAAGGGCCTCCATGTACGCTTGAATATCTTTGATCTGAAGTTCCCCTATTTGAATGATGACGTCGCCCGTCAAAACCCCCGCCTTCTGGGCCGGCTTCCCTTCGGTCACTCCGTCCACTTTCAATCCGGTCTCGTTTGATGTGTAACTCGGCATGATGCCCATGGTGACTTTGAATGAACGCGCCGAACTCATTGACTTATTTTTTGTCGTCAAGAAATTAAGTTTGGGCGTGCCATCCAAGTCTTCAATCAGTTTCACAATTAATTCCAGCACCTGTTTCTCCCCCGCATAATTAATTTTCTCCCAATCATCTGACGGCTTGTGATAGTCGCTGTGCGATCCAGTGAAGAAATGGAGGACGGGAATATTTTTCAAATAAAATGAGGTGTGGTCTGACGGGCCAACTCCGGCCGAGTCTGTTTTTATTTTTAGGTCGGTAGCAAGTTTTCTTAATTCATTTTCCCAGGCATCGCTTGTGCCTGTGCCGCTTACCGCGAGGGACCTGGTAGCAGGATCAAGCCGCCCAATCATGTCCAGGTTGATCATATAGTTGACCTTCGCCAGGTCAATGGTGGAGTGCTCAGTGAAAAATTTTGATCCGAACAAACCAAGTTCCTCGCCGCTAAAAGCGATGAAAAGAAAATTATAACTCTCCTTCTTTTTGTTCGATTCAAAATGGCGGGCCAATTCAATCAGACCTGCTACACCCGAAGCGTTGTCGTCAGCTCCGTTGTGAATCTTGTTCTGCGGGTTGGCGTCGAGTGAACTTCCGTTTTCTCCCAGTCCTAAGTGATCATAATGAGCACCGATAATGATGGTGTGCGCCGCCTTGTTATCAATGTAGCCAATGATATTGTTGGCGGTACCTTCTGTTCCTGTTCCATGTACTCCCCCCTTGAACGGAAAAGATTGGAGGAATCCTTTTGCGTCGCCTTTCGGTTGTAATTTTATTTTCTCGAATTGCTGGGTGATGTAGTTTCCCGCCATTTTTTCACCTGCTGTTCCCGTGCCGCGGCCTTGCAAAGAATCGGCAGAGAGTATCTTAATGTGCTGCTTTAGTTTTGATTCGTTGATCTGCGCCATCGCCTGAACGGAAATTGCAAATACAAGGGAGCATAAAACGGTCTTCATAAAAGGGGATTGTAATGCAAAAGTAGTCGAAACTATTTGGAAGGTGTGCGCTTCTTGAAAAGAACAAATCGGTAGAAGGTGAATGCGATGATGACCACGCAGCAGAGCAAGACAAAAAGTTTTTCTGCGTCAAACCAGTCGATGGGTCGATCTTCAAGCTTGGGATCTGTCCAGACGCTGTGAATGATCAGTGGGATGGCGGCGAAGTAAGAGGTAAAATGCAAAGTGCGCCAGACCGAAACTTTGATTTTATCCTTGTAATACGAGCTGATCACAACCACGGCGATTAAGTACAAGGCAAGGGCACCGAAAGTGTTTGCGTAGGGTTGGTGTTTTGTCCAAAGTGGCCACAATAGATCACCCCAGGTGAATTCCGACTTAGGGTCGAGAGGAATGAGGATAATGTGAGCGACGATGGCAATAGCTGCAGAATAGCCTGTGAGTTTGTGAAGTGAAAGGAAGGTGAAGCCGTAGGGCAGTTTTATTTTTGAACTGCTCCAGATAAAAAAGCCGACAATAAAATTGGCTGCTAGGCAAGCGATGGCGATGAGGCCAATGATTCCTGAGAGTTCTAGTGTTTCCAAGTTTATCGATTCAAAAGTATATCGGACAATCTAAACCTAACTGGCAAGACATAAGCTTGCCTTACGGGTCTACCTCCTTGTGTTCCTGGTTTCCATCTCGGCATGCTTTGAATAAGTCTCAATGCTTCATTATTGCAATCAGTTTGGAAACCGCGAAGTATTTCGCCGTTAGTAATTTTTCCGTCGGGTTCTATGATAAATTTTGTTGTCACGGTACTTTCAATTCCCAGTCGTCTTGCCGACGGGGGGTATTGTAAGTTCTTGCTGATATATTTATACAGTGCTTCAATTCCACCCACAAATTCCGCACTCTTTTCAACAAAATTGAACACCTTTTCATCTTTAGCAACAATTATGGAGGTGAGAAGCTTTGCTTTTTTTAGTTCATATTCTTCGTGTTCAAGGGGTGCTACTCTCTCGTTCAATCTAAACTCCACATCAACCGCAAATTGAGCGTGATACTTTTTTCCTTTTGAAACAGCGGGTATCCATTTTTGGTCAATTGATCGCAAGCATCTAACAACTGCCGAGTCACAGGCGCCTCCGATGCTTTTGCCCATAGAATAGTTGATCGAATTTCCCAACGTGTCCACTTCGAAAAGCACGATCACTTTTCCTTCCAATCCGGCCTCAAAATCTTTTTGGGGGTAAATTATCTTGTTCTTAACATCATTGTAAAAATTGACCGATCCTGTTATCGGCACGGGGTGCACATCCAACTTAGACGCAACCCATTGACTATTTTTCAGAATAAAATAGTCAGATGTGTCTTTGCTTAGAAACATCACCTTCCCCGAAGCGTAGTTGATTATCAACTCGGGCTTCCTCGCCAGATCAAAATATTGCCAAACGGAAATCCGTTGTCCGTCTTTTATATATCCCTTTTCGAAATCTGTTTGAATAAGTGCCTCTTGCGCTAGCGCAAGGTTCGTCATTGTGCACAACAAGAAAAGAATTCTACCGGACATCCGCATTGTCAATCAAAACTCCGCATTTCCCGGAAACCTCGGAAAGGGAATTACGTCGCGAATATTCGTCATGCCCGTAACGAACTGGATCATCCGCTCGAAGCCCAACCCAAAACCACTGTGTGGCGCTGAGCCGAACTTGCGCAGGTCCAGGTACCACCAGAGATCTTTTTCAGGAAGTTTCAATTCGCGTACCCGTTGCACCAAGTTTTCATAGCGTTCCTCACGCTGCGAACCCCCGATGATTTCACCAATGCCGGGGAAAAGGACATCCATCGCGGCCACCGTTTTGCCATCTTCATTTTGACGCATGTAAAACGACTTGATGTCTTTCGGATAGTTGTACAGGATCACTGGTTTCTTGAAATGCTTCTCTACCAGAAAGCGTTCGTGCTCACTTTGAATATCGACACCCCATTGCTCGATGATGTATTGAAATTTTTTCTTCTTATTGGGGTTGGAATTTTTCAGAATGTCGATCGCCTCTGTGTAGCTCAGTCTTTGAAAGTCATTTTCCACCACAAACTTGAGACGGTCGATCAGGCCGAGTTCGTTGCGCTGCTCTTGAGGTCTTGATGCCTCTTCTTCTTGTGCTCTCTTGTTTAAGAATTCAAGATCGTCGGAACAATTTTCGAGCGCGTATTTTACGAGGTACTGCAGCATGTCTGTGGCGAGCTTCATGTTGTCTTCGATATCGTAGAACGCCATCTCCGGCTCGATCATCCAAAACTCAGCGAGGTGCCGAGTGGTGTTTGAATTCTCGGCACGGAAAGTAGGTCCAAACGTGTATATCTCTCCCAATGCAAGGGCATAGGTCTCTCCTTCCAACTGGCCCGACACGGTCAAATTGGTTTCTCGCCCGAAGAAGTCTTGTTTGTGATCAATGTGACCTTGGTCATCGCGTGGTGGCTTGTTGAGGTCGAGGGTAGTGACCTTAAACATGGCACCTGCTCCTTCTGCATCTGAACCCGTAATGACAGGTGTATTGACATAATAAAAACCTCGGTCGTTGAAAAATTTATGTACGGCAAAAGCCATGGCATGGCGCACTCGCATCACGGCGCCAAATGTGTTGGTCCGTGCCCGCAGATGGGCGATTTCTCTCAAGAACTCCAGCGAATGTTTCTTTGGTTGCAAAGGAAATTTCTCTGCATCGCTGTCGCCCAAGATTTCAAGTTCCTTTACTTTGACCTCCACGGCTTGGCCCTTCGCAGGAGACGGAATCAATTCGCCCACGATCGAGACGCAGGCTCCGGTGGTGATCCGTTTCAGTTGAGACTCGCTCAAGCTATTGAGTTCGGCCACCGCTTGAATATTATTGATGGTAGAGCCATCGTTGATGGCGATGAACTGGCTGTTTCTGAAAGTACGAACCCAGCCTTGCACCTTTACTGATTGGCCGGAAGGCGGAGTGTTTAGGAGTTCTTTGATCTTCGTTCGCTTCATATAAAAAAATCGAGGCACAAAGCTAAAGTGAAATTCCAGATTACACATTCAAAATTTGAAATTCTAAGGGGAAACAAAGAAGTTCGCTATCTTTGTATACGTCAGCTCATGGATTCTCAAAACAAGTTATTAGACAGAATCACAATCGTCCCTGGCCTTCTGGGAAGCAAGCCTACTGTACGCGGCCTTCGGTTTCCAGTTGGCGACATTCTTGAAATGCTAGCTAATGGCATGACGACAGATCAAATTTTGGAGCAACACCCCGTGCTTGAAAAGGATGACATTTCAGCCGTGCTCTTATACGCATCCCTGAAAATAAAGAATACGATAATTATCCATGCCGACTGAATGGGAGATTTGGATTGACGTCCATATCTCTCCAGCGATTGCAAAATGGATGAAAGAGTTTACTGGTGAAGAGGTAAAATCCGCTTATGCTTTATCAATTCACAATATGATCGACCTTGAAGTATATCGATTGGCCAGATCTCACGGTAACGTCATATTGCTTTCGAAAGATTCAGACTTTCCAGAGTTAATAAGTAAGCTCGGCGCTCCACCCAAATTAATCACAATTCGAAAGGGAAATTGCAATAACAAAACGCTGTGGGAGTTTCTTAAACCTTCCATAAAGAATGCGATTCAAATTCTTAAAACTACCAATACTGAGTTTGTGGAAATTGAGTAGTGTTTACTGAATTCCCAGCAAAATTTTTTAAATGGGCTTCGAGGTTTAAATTTGTCGTTGAAATCGTATGCAGAAGCTCAATCTAAGCCAGACCCTCCAACAAAAGCTGTCGCCTCAGCAGATTCAGTTCATTAAGCTGCTCCAGGTGCCCACGGCCGAGTTGGAAAGCCGCATCGAAGAAGAACTTGAATTGAATCCTACATTGGAGGAGGGCGGAGAAGAAGAAAGGGAGCCTGAGCCAGAGCAAGAAAACGAAGCTGAATCGAGCGACGAGGAGAGCCCGGAAAGCGAGGCCACCGACGCCAACGACGAGATCGACATCAAAGATTATCTCCGCGACGATGATTACAGCAGTTATAAAACCTACAACGACGACGGCGATGAGGAAGAAGATCGTGAAATGCCCATAGCCACAGCGTCCACGCTGCACGAAACCTTGATGACCCAGCTTGGCTTCTTGGGCCTCGAAGAACGACAGGCAGCCATCGGCAAGCAACTCATCGGAAGTATCGAAGGCGACGGGTACATCCGTCGGGAGCTAGAATCGATTGTGAACGACTTGGCTTTCTCCCAGCAAATCGACACCAACTTGGAAGAAGTTGAAGGCATCCTTAAAAAAATCCAAACGTTTGATCCCGCCGGTATCGCGGCCCGAAATCTCCAGGAATGTTTGTTGTTGCAATTGGACCGTATGGACGACGGCCAGGACGTAGACGTTATTGTAGGCAAGCGTATCATTGCCGAATGCTATGAAGAGTTCACCAAGAAACACTACGCCAAAATCCTTAAGAAGCTCGACCTTGATGATGAGGATTACATCAAAGACGCTATTGAGCTTATTGTTCGCCTCAACCCAAAGCCAGGCGGTGAAACCTCGAGTGGCCTTGTCAAAAATCAATACGTCATTCCTGATTTTATTCTCACCAACAACCACGGCAAAATCGAAGTCGCCCTTAACTCGCGCAATGCCCCTGAACTTCGGGTAAGCCGCAGCTACAATGAAATGTTCCATGCCTACGACAAGAGCGACAAGAAAGATAAAAAACTGAAAGAAGCAGTCTCTTTTGTGAAACAGAAATTGGATGCTGCCCGCTGGTTTATCGATGCGATCAAACAACGACAGCAAACATTGCTTCGGACCATGCGCGCCATTGTGGAATTTCAATACGATTATTTCCTTGACGGAGATGAGACCAAGCTCAAGCCGATGATCTTGAAAGACATTGCTGGCATGATCGGCATGGATATCTCAACGGTGAGTCGTGTGGCCAGCAGCAAAACGGTGCAAACCGACTTCGGAACATTTCCATTGAAATACTTTTTCTCCGAAGGAATCGCTACCGACTCCGGTGAGGAAGCCAGTAGCCGCGAAGTGAAACAAATCATCAAGGACCTGATAAGCCAGGAAGACAAGAACAAACCTTACTCCGACGACAAACTTGAGGAAATACTCAATGAGAAAGGATACAATATCGCGAGACGCACCGTCGCCAAGTATCGCGAGCAATTAAATATTCCTGTGGCTAGACTAAGAAGAGGTATCTGACCAGGATGCGAAAACCATATATTTTCCTCACACACAAACTTACTCTTCGCCCAAAGGTCTCATTCAAATTGATTCACCGGATTTGTTATGCTGCCTTTGAAACAAACAAAAAGTAAAAGTCACCCGTTAATTCCGCTGTCGTGAAAATTGCCGCTAAAATTATCTCTTACCTTTTTCACCCGTTGCTTTTGGCAACGTATCTCGTATTGGTGATCGGTAAATTCTTTCCCGCCATGCTCATGATGATCAGTTATCGGCACGTGATGCTCGTAGCGTTGTTTGTTTTTGCGTTTACCTTCTTGTTTCCTGCCATCAACCTTTGGTTGCTTAGAACGCTCGGGTCGATCAGCTCACTTCAATTGGAGTCGAGGCACGAACGCAAGCAGCCATTTGTGATCATTACCATCATGTATGTGCTGGTGGCTTATTTGTTTTACGTGAAGCTTCCTTTCAGTGCCAACTTCAACAAGCTCATGACCATCGTTGCAGTACTTGTGATCACGGCAACCGTCCTCACCTTCTTTATCAAAGTGAGTGTACACAGCCTGGCCATGGGCGGCTGGATTGGCATTTTGTTTCCCTTGATAAGATTTGCTCCCGAACTTCTCTGGCCAACCGCAGCCATCACAGTCATTGCGGGATTGGTTATTTCTGCTCGTCTGTATTTGAACGCCCATACGATGAAGGAAGTGGTGATCGGCGCGGCAGCCGGCGTGGCGGTGGGGTACGGGGGAATGGTGGTCTTGTTTTAAAAGACGGGAGACACAAGACGCAAGAGATAAGATAACTGCACGGCGTCATTTTTCGATTTCAATATCATATTTGTCTAGGAGACCTGGAAGTCCTGCCATCGAAAATTTTGCTTTCTTGATTCGGTTGAGGTCGGGGTTGATAGAGTAATTGAAAGAGGTGCGGAAGTCGACCTTCTCCAGGTTTGAATTTTCGAATTTGGCATTGAGGAAATCACAGCGATCAAAGAATGACCCCGTCAAATCGCTGTCGGTGAAATCTACTTCCTGCAGTTGCGAATTTTTGAATGATGTTTTCTTGATCTTGGTTTTGTAGAAAGACGAATGGTTCAGTGCGCAGCTGTCGAACTGGAACATCAAGCCAAACTCGTGGCATTGGTCGAACAGCAGGCCTAGCATTTTGCACCCGACGAATTTCACCTCGCGAAAGGAGGCTTTGGTTAGCTTGACCAAACTCAAATTGCAGTTGACAAACTCACATTCGATGAATTTGCATTCGGAGAAATCTACATTGGAGAGATCGCAGTTGGTGAAGGTGCAGTTTTCGTACTCCCCTTTCTGAAAAGGAGCGTCCTTGAAGTCGGAGGGAGAGAAAGATTTGTTGTCGGTGAAAGATATCATCGCTCGCAAAGCTAGGAAAGTATCGAGTATCAATCATTTTGCATGAGAGGCTCCAGAGGGTAGCCCCGACCTTTAGGTTCGGGGAAGTAAAATCTAAAAAAGATCGTGTCGACTACCGGCTTTCAATGGAAGGTGATTTGCCCGACACGAAAGACCGGCACGTTGTTCAAAGGACATTGCACGTAAGCGCCATGACGTGATGAAGACCGAAACAATCTTATCTCGTGGCGCTGTTATTTCTCTCATCGCCAATCCACGGCCTGAAGGCCG
>DATJJP010000025.1:0-55518 GCA_035492075.1 Cyclobacteriaceae bacterium
GTGTGTTGCCGTTCAGTGTGAAGCTGCCCGTATTGCATTGGCTGATGTCGGTCCCTGCCGCCGCCGTGGTGGCGGTCGCATCGTTGGTCAAGACAACGTCGTCGAAGCTGCCGCATGTCCCGTTGGTGACGGTCCAGCGCAATGTCGTGCTCGAGCCCGCCGTCAGGCCCGTCACGTGGGCACCGGGGAGGTTCTGCTCGCCCGCGGTGATGACGGCACCGTTCGCCGCACCGAAGACCGTCCAGGTCCCCGTCCCCGTCGCCGGTGTGTTCCCTGCAAGGGTGAAGCTGCCCGAACTGCATTGGTTGATGTCCGTGCCCGCGGCCGCCGTGGTCGGAGCCGCGTCGTTGGTCAAGACAACGTCGTCGACTGTCGAAGTACAACCCGCATTGCTAACCGTCCAACGTAACGTCGTACTGGAGCCTGCCGTCAATCCCGTCACGTGCGCGGCCGGAAGATTTTGCTCGCCTCCTGTGATCACCGCGCCGTTGGCGGCTCCGAATATTGTCCAGGTACCTGTGCCAATGGTTGGCGTATTACCGGCCAACGTAAAAGATCCGCTATTACATTGATTTTGATCAGAACCAGCAGCAGCCACACTCGGTGGTTGGTTCACTGTCACTGAAGCTGCACTGCTGCTAGCCGCAATCCCATTGGCATCGGTAATTGTTACCGTATATGACGTTGTTGAAGTTGGTGAAGCAGAAGGATTAGCCACATTAGAGGCACTCAAACCGGTTGTCGGAGTCCAAGCATAAAATAACGCACCATCACCTCCAGTGGGATTAGCGGTTAATGGCGTAGAACCCCCGCTACAGATGGTTACGCCGCCACCCGTAACATTGACTGTAGGGTCAGCTCCAGTGATTCCGGTAAAGACAGAGGGAAGCCCTGACGTTAGAGGAGCACCCGTTACTGTCAGCGTGCTTGGGTTAAGGGCAACATTATATTTAACCCATGGGTTTGTGGTTTGGTTAAAAGTACCTGTCAATTGTGCACTCTTGGTTGCCGCAGCAGAACCACCACCTGGTATATCCGATGGAGCGTCAAAGGTTCCAGTAATATTTGCAGTAGCACCAGTGACACCGGTCTGCGTGATTGACCAATAGCGCGTCAAATAATTTGTCGTGCTCGAGTTTGATGGATGTTTCGCATCAGTGACGGAAGCGCTAAGGGTATAGGGCGTTCCAGTTCCATTAACAGTGATATCCACTGGTGTATAGTATAAGACATCACCGATTGGAAAAGTGAACAGCGTGTTTAATGACGACAATACTTTTGAAAGCTTTCCTGCGCCGGAGATGATTATCCGCTTTGCAGAAGTCGCGCCTGAAATAGACCCCGACGACCCAACTGTCAAATCATTGGCTCCAAGGTTGATATTTCCTCCATTCAAAGTCAACGCTCCATTTACAGTAACCGCACCGGCCAAGGAAGCGTCTCCGCTTGTCTGTGTGATTGTAAGATTATCGTAAGTTCCCGCGTCTATGGTCTGCGAAGGCCCATTGTATGTAACCGTGTTGCCCGAATTGCTTGCGTTTAAGGTGGTGATTGAGGTTGTTCCACCGAGTGTCAACGTCGAACCAGCAGCCTGAGTGAAGCTTCCAGAGCCCGTCAATAGGGTGGAAACGGTGACGTTATTGTTGTTGGTAAGAGAAACGCCAGTGACGGTAATATTCGGAATTGAGAACGTACCTGTTAATGATTGCGAGTTCGTATCGAATATATAAGATCCAGTTGCTCCAGCATTGAAACTGCCAGTTGCGCCTCGCGACAGACCGCCTTGAAATGTAACGCTCGAATTACCGGAGTCCCACGTTGCGCCTGCGCTAATTATAACGGGACCTTGGAATATCGCTGTGGACGACGACGCAAGCGTTAGGCTTCCATTGACACCGCCTCCAATCGTTGAGACGCCTGTGACAGTAAGGGTTGTTCCCGTGCCTGACATTGTTGAACCGTTGGCGATCGAGAGATTACCCGCGATCGCAATTGTTCCCGTTGAGCCGTTGACCACTCCACTTCCAGAAATTGTCAGACCTCCATTAAGCGATTGAGTCGCTGTCGACGCCGTGTAAGTTCCACCACTTACTGTCGTAAGTCCAGCCACCGTATTACCTAATCCATTCGCATCAAAAATTCCGGCTGAATTTGTGAAAGCGCCTGTCACTGTTAGTGCATTCGTCGACAACTGCAAGGTGCCTGTGCCCGTATGGGAAATATTATAAAATGATGCGCCTCCCGAATTCAACGTCTGTGTTCCAACCGCTGCCTTGGTAAATGTGACGGTATTTGTCCCCGGAGTAAATGTTGCTCCCGTCCTTGACCAGTTTCCCGAAACCATAAAAGAGCCCGAGGGTGCTGTAAAAGAACCAAGTGTCAGCGTGACGTCCGTTACCGAAACATCTCCCGTCGATCCGACAAAAACTCCAGATCCGGATACCGTCAATCCTCCATTGAATGTTTGTGTTGCTGTCGATGCCAAGTAGTTTCCTGCACTTATGGTGGTCAATCCTGTGATGGTAACTGATTGGCTATTCGCGTCGAAAGGTCCCCCGGAGTTGGTAAACGCCGCTGTGCCGGCAAGAGCATTTGAGGTTAATTGCAACGTGCCGCTTCCAGAGTGGGAAATACCAACGAAAGAAGTCCCACCCGAGTTCAATGTTTGCGTACCTGCCCCATTGAACGTCACCAGCGCTCCTGGTGTAAATGTCCCTCCCGTTTTCGACCAATTTCCAGATACATTCATCGCTGGCGGAGCGGTCAAAGTACCTGTGCTAAGGGATAGGTCCGTCGTGTTCAATGTACCTGAGGCCATCGTGACCGTACCGCCGGATATAGTCAATCCTCCGTTGAATGTTTGTGTAGTAGTTGCTTGGTAAGTACCGCCACTAACCGTTGCCAGACCAGTAACTGTGTGACCAAGGCCATTTGCATCGAACGTGCCAGTGGAGTTGCTAAATGTTCCTGTTGTTGACAGCGGATTTGAATTCAACTGAAGTATACCGGCACCGGTGTGAGAAACATTGAAAAACGAAGATCCGCCCGAATTCAACGTCTGTGTTCCAGCCGCCTTTGTAAATGTAACCGTACCGCCTCCCGCGTTAAATGTGGCACTATTGGAAAAATTTCCTGCAATTGAAGTATTGGTGCTGGCAGTATAAGTTCCTGTGGTTACAGTCAAGTTGCCTGAGGCAGTGAGTGTAGCGGGCGCGGAAAAATTGCCAGAGGTTTCCGTAAGGTTCGCTACGGTCAATGATATGGTACTGCCTCCCACAGATAACAAAGTTCCAGCACTTTTGCTAAGCGTAATATTATTGAAGGTCTGTGCGGCCGCTGTTCCATTTATGGCCTGTGGGCCACTTCCATCGAAAGTAATTGTGCCCGTCGACACGGTAAATGCGCCACCGTTATTGGTCCAATCCCCTGCTACTGTGTGAGTGAAGGTAGATTCACTAAACGTAGTACCTGCCCCAAGCGATACGGATCCATTAATATCCAGCGCTACGACTGCGGTCGCCTGGGCGGTGCCAGACAAGGTGAGGTTTCCGTTTATCTGAGTTGTAGCTACTTGAAGGGTCTTAACCCCCGAAGTAGCCAAAGTGAGGTTGTTATAATTCACTCCATACACCGTTTGCGCGCCGCCTCGGTTATAGGAGACCGTAGATCCTGTGCCATTGAAAGTAATGCTACTCGTACCTGTACCTGCTGTTGATACCGGTGCAGCGGCCCCCAGTAAAAGGGTTCCAGTTTGTGCCCCCGACGCCATGGTATATGTTCCAACGCTTGTGGTGCCGGCACTGAAATTCAATGCCAAGGCTCCAGTGGCCGAAATTGAACCGCTCTGGTGATTAAAGGTTGCGTTGTTGTTATTAGCTCCTGAATTATCGGTCCGCACCGTTAGGGCGCCAGAAAGGGTAAGTGATGAAAGGGTATACGTCAGTGCTGTGGTTTGCGTACTAGCGGGTGTAACGTTTGTACCTAAGTTAAGGGCTGTGCTGGTCACAGTTCCTCCTCCTGCCAGCACTGCATTTACGCTATTTCCATTGGCACTGTTCACCGTGATCGTGCTGGAAAGCATCAAGTTTGAGCCGGTGTTGACAGTCAGTGTCGAAGTGGTGGCTAACGTAGATGTGTACACTACGGTAGTTCCTGTTAAGTTGGTTGCAAACGTGAGCGAAGTGCCGGGTACTATGGTTAGCGCGCCGGTAAGGGTTAATGTATTAGGGCCTGAAACGGTACTTACCCCAGAACCCACATTTGAGGTCGTAATCGAGGCGAATGACCTCGCCACATTCATGACGAGCGTAGCATTGTTTTCGATCGTAATAGTGTTACCCGCTGTGATGGCACTGGCGTTGACGGAGGTTCCTGCGCTGATAGTGGTTTGGGCGGTAACTGCCGACAAAGAAAATAAGAAAACTGCAGCAAAAAGCAGCCGAGATCGAATCCCCAACGACACGTGCAGGTATAAATTTCCCAAAGTAGTGCAGATTAAAGTCAAGCCAACTAACCTAAAAATTAAATAATAATATACACCTAAAAGTAACCCGTCGAAAGCGCAAAAAACCTTAGTCAGAAAGTTTCCCCGCCGAATTAAGCTTCATCAGCGCGATTTTGAACTGTTCTGGTGGATTACCCAAGTTCATCGTCCCTAAAACCATAATGTGGCCATCGGGTAGTTCTGCAACCGCCGCTGCTGTATCATCGCCGTCGCCGCCCAATGTCACTGGATCGCTCCACATCTCTTGCAAATTGACATCCAGTTTAAGCAAAAGGATGTCGCTGATGCCGCCCGCATTGAAAATGTTGGTCAACACAAAATAGCCATCGCCCGCGTTACAGGCCGTTGTAAATCTGGAATCACCCCCCTTTCCCAACGAACGCCCCGCATAGCTGAACTGATTGTCGTTGGAGTCGAAAGAGAGATTGTCATATCTCATTTTGGAAATTTTCAATCCAAAGACCTGACTGTTGTTGTCAATGGATAGTCCCGTAAGCAGGTATCCACCTTGTGTGGCTCGCAGCGCATCAAATAGCTCATCGATCGAGTTATTGGCCACAAACACGGTTGTTTTGCGTTGTACTCCCTTGGAATCTAATCGAAATGCCCAAAAATCCTCGTCATTACTGGGGGGACTGGGTCCATTGGTGTAACCGAAAACATAGGTCGAATCAGCAGAAACTTGAAATGCGCGAGTGGCATAGTTGTTTACTCCTGCACCCGAAACGTAAATCCATCCCGAGGATGCCAACGCGGGATTAAAATTGTTGTCGGTCCTTATCTGCAGCGCATCGTAGGCGAAATTATTATTGCCCACGTAAGTGGTATAGCCTGCTACAAAAAACCCACCGTCTTTCATTACCGTAAGGGAATTTGCCCAGACACTCTGCGGAGAAGCGCTCAGTGCCGGATCGATTTGGAGTATCTTGCTTTGCACGGTGTCGCCGTTCAACTTGAACTGAATCAGCTGTATTTTGCTGTCGGTGCTTGCCACATTTGTTTTTCGATTTGCCGCCACCACGATGAATCCGTTGGCCACTTTGAAATCGCGTGCGTCCATCTCAGCATTACCATAGGTCGTTTGCCAGAGGGTGTCTCCCAGCGCGGTTGCTTTTGCTAAGTATACCTGTTGCATCGCGCCCGTCGACACCCTCGAATTTCCAAGGATGTAGAATGTGCCATCGTCATTTGCAATCAGTCCAACGGCTTTCTGATTTCCTTCGCCCCCAAAATATTTTACAAAATAATTTTTGTTGGGCGGTTTGATATTTGAGGACGTGTCACACCCAAAAAATAGAGCCAGCAAGAATATGGTGCCTATTCGCTTCATTTATTCTTCTTTTTCTTGATACCCAGTTTTTGCAACAACCCCGCAACTACAGGTTTCTTCTTTCGCGGATCGTACAACGGCTTGATAAAGCCAACGGACAACGAAAGATTATCTACTTTGAAAAGATCAGATGCGTATTGGTAATTGGTGTTCAGACGATCCAACTGGCCGTTGCGGTCGGTGTAAATATTCTTCGCAATGTTATTGAGCCCAAGCATGTATCGCGCATCCACGAATAAAAAATTCTTCCCGACTTTATACTTTATCCCTCCGCCAATGACCACTGATCTGTTAAAAAAAAATCGTTTGTTGGTAATATTTTGATCGGCTCCCGTCGAGAATTGTCGGCCTCCTGGAATTGGTGAGTTCAAATCCGTTGATTCTACCGTCAGGTTATCACCAACGAGCAAGTTCGCCGCAAGTCCAATGTAGCCGAAAGGTCTCATGACGCCGGTATCTTTTGTGTATTTCACATAAAGGGGCACATCGATCCAATTTTGTTTTTCGGTAAACGACTTCAGGTCACCGGAATACGAGTTGTCGTAATCCGTTCTGAACGATCTGAAAGAATAACGCAGGCCAACGCCAATACTCCATCGGTCAGTAAGATTCCAATCGAGATTTCCGCCAACTTGATATCCAATCTTGTACTTGATGTCGGATTGGGTCGGTGTCGCACTGGTATTGGTGGAATAAAGGATGCGCGGGAAAGTCACATTGGCGCCACCAAAAAAACTTGGAGTAAACACGGGCGTGGTTGTAAATTTTTTACTCAGGTAATACACGTCAACGGGATCTCGGGTGGGATTTGCCACATACTCTGGATCCGCTTCGAGCAACTTCAGGTAACTGTTTTCGGCAGCAATGGGATCATTCAATATCAAATACGACTGCGTAAGTAGCAAATACGCCCTTACTTTCTGTTCCTTCGAAAAACCGTTGTCAAGACACGGCTTCAAAATCGAAGGCAAACTGTAAAATCTACCCGCATCAAATTCGGCTGTCGCCTGATTAAGAGTTGGTTCACAATCTTGGCCTTGGCCAAAGACATTACCGAAAATTATGGCGAGCATAAGAGTGGATATAAATCGCGCCATCAGTTGTTATTTGGGGATGGCAAGGTGGGACAAGTTCTCTCGTAGGGCAGGTCATTAGCGACATATATGCTCCATTCTTCTTCCGTCATATTTCGACCTAGAATGGCACAAACTTGATCGGCCAACGTTTTTGGATCAGTTGGCCAAATTCGAATTTCGCCGTCATTGCAAGATGCAAGTAGCCGATCCGAATTGCGCGAAAATGCCAGGTTCCACACATAGCCATTGTTGTTATCCATAACGATCGGCAAGTCATTCACTTGGTCGACTACCCACATTTGTAATTTGCGGTCAAGTCCTGCACTCGCCAACAACAGGCCATCGTGGCTGAACTCCAGATCTGAAATTCCAGCTCGGTGTCCTCCCAAATCTTTTCCAATTTTCATTGAGTTGATGTCAAACAACCTCACGATACCACGTTTTTCCTTTACTTGCTCCACCCCGTAGGCCACAATTGGCTTCTTGGGGTGAAACGCCACCGAAAGGATCCTGTTGGGGGCTTCGTCTCTCAATTCTTTGTAACTGTTGTCGGCTAGATTGACCAGGATCAGTTTGCCTGATGTTGAACCCGCAACCAATGATTTTCCATCGGAACTTATGTCGATCGACTTAATGTCAAAGGGAAGCTGGAGAATTTGTTTGCTTTGCCCATTCACATGATTGGTAAATCGCAGCGTCCTGTCTGAGGAGGAAGAAATGAATCCAGAGTTGTCAGGCAAGAATTTAAGATCGGTTACGGGTCCATTGTGTCCAGGCACTATTTGAGGCGCCTTTTTCTGGTCGGATAGGTTGAAGATTTCTACGTAGCTGGAATCACTTCCATTGACCAAATATTTCTCGTCGATGCTCAGGGCCAAGACTCGATTGGGAAATTTCTTCTCATCGATGACACGGTCCACTTTTGGAGTTACAAAGTCACCCTGGAAGATACGCCCGTCATTGCCAGATGTAAAAAACGAAGAAGAATTATTCGAGACAGCCAGGGCGAACATTTTACTTCTATAATTGCCCGGCATCTTCACCGCATTGTAGTTGGGGGTATTGTAGAGCTTGGCCAATGCATAATAGAGACCTCTGAAAACATAAGGGTCGTATTTCTTACCTCCGTTCTGCCGATGGAAGATGTACCCTTGCAGGGCCGTAGCTCCGGCCAAATCTTTGTCATCGATTTCAACCGATTTTGCTTCGAGCGACTGCGCAATAGATAACATCAAACGATTATCCGAAACCAGTTTTAAACTATCCGCCCGGAGTGTTTCCAGGTCGGCTATCTTGCTGGACAGTTCGGCACTTTCTTTTGCCCGAACGGCCTCTCCGAAATTATCCTCCGCCAATTTCCTCAAACTGTCTGCGCGATAAACCTCCAATCCCAAGTCTCGGTTAAATCGAGCCAGTTCGTCGGTCTGCGCTTTTATTTGGGTTTGCCTCAAGCGAAGCTCCTGGGCCGTTTGCTCGGCAATCTCTTTTTGTTTTTCAGCAGCTTGCGAAGCTTTCTCCGCTCTGTCCTTTGCCGCATTGGCTTCGATTAAGTTTTTGTTTGATTCTATACTCTGAATCAAGCCATAAAAGAAAAGACCAATGGCCACCACCAAAAAGATCGCAAGGATTAGGTTGGTGGCGCGAGCCCGGCGCAGCATCCTACGCTGCAACATCTCCTGATTCTTGAGTTCGGCCTCATAGGTAATTCGACTGGTGTCAAGAAATACGATGGCCCGTTCAAATGCAACATCATAACGTTGGGCCCAAGCGCGCGTGGGTCTTTGTTTCTTTTGCCAATTGAGTGCCAGCTGAAGGTCCGGTGGTCGCCACAAGCTCGTTCTACCGATTTGGTACATTGAGGCCGCATCTGACACCCGCTTGTACATCTGGGCCGATTCATATTCCTCTTCCACCCAGGCGGAAAGCCTTGTCCAGATGCGCATCAAACTCTCGTGCGAAAGTTCAATCACCGAGTCGGCACCTAACAACACATGACTACCTGGCATCAAGAATGATCGTCCCGGTTTTCTGAAGCTCTCAACGACATCGATCACCTCTTTCTCCTGGGCGTTCGAAAGCTCAGCTACTAGGCCCACGCGAGTAGGACGGCGAAGGCCTTGATTGTCTTGGTTGCGTTCAGTAATCGATTTGAAAAGAATCTCGGCAATTTCTTTTTGACGGCTGGTCAATTCCTCGAAAGCTTCGTTGGCATGAAGTGACAGCGCCTGATCAATTTTTCCGATCGAGTTATAATGGCGAATGTCTATGGGTTCGTTCTCATCGTGGTTGTTGTGCCAATACTCCCACGTCCGCATCATGGCATGTTGCAAGATGGGAAGCTGATCTTGGTTGTCGCCGACATCATTAAGCAAGCGCTTCACAAGGCGAGACGAAATTCGGGCACCACTCACCGCCACAGGTCCTTCGATGGCCATCCGCTTCTGTTCGCGCGTCATCTGCGGCACCAAATAGTTGCTGGTGTTGATCATTTCCGTGAGTCCCTGAAACTCCGCGCAGTCACCAATAAAATCCGAGCGCATATTAAGCGCTACATAAACGGGCGACTTGCGCTGCGACACCGCGTTGAGGATCAGATTCACATACGCCGTGGCTTCGTTGAGGTAGTCCTCGTTGGCATTCTCAGAATATCTAAACAGTTCCTCAAATTGATCGAAAAGGAAAAAGACATTTTCGTTTTCATCCTTCTGAATGAATCGCGCGAGTTCTACGAGCCCGTCAGGACCGCTTCTTAAAACAGAATTGATGATCGATCGGTGGATGTATTTATCTTCTTCTTCAATTCTTTTGGATTGTACCAAGTATTTCAGAATAGACTCGGCTAAGTTGCTAATCGGAGAATTTCCCGGCCGCGTGGTGATGATGCTCCAAAATGGTCCTGCTTCTGTCGTAAATCCGCCGTACAAAACAGGCAGCAGACCGCAAAACATCAAACTGGATTTACCACTTCCGGAATAGCCCATGACGGTAATGGAACGATGGGCGGAGAGTTTCAGCAAAATCTCATCCACCTGCCCTTCCCGCCCAAAGAAGAGGAAACACTCTTCCATGGTAAAGGGCCGCAGACCCGGAAACGGGTTAATACCGAGCTGGGTTCCTGAATAATAGACTTCAGGAACCGACTCTTCTGTCACGCCAACTTTGACAGGTGAATTGGGCATCAAGTAATTTAAAAATATTTATCTACAAGTTGAAGTTCACATAGACGGGCAAACCCCAACTTTCAAAAACATCAAAGATATAAATCCTTATTCAAAACTCAGCTACTTCATCAAATTCAAATAAACTGCAAAAACTTATCCGTTAGCTTAACATGGTCAGACAGCAGTTCATAGAACTGGTCTTTGTTAATCTTCAAGAGGATGGTCTCCTCCTTTCCCACCAACAAATTCGTGTTAATGAACCCAGGTGCAGAAAGCATCTCACCCACAAACTGCCCTTTGTGAAAATCCTTTACAAAACGACTGTTCTCGAAATACTGCACTGACCCTTCATAAATGATGTAAAAGTCATTGTTCAATCTTTCGTCAACCGAAAGGTATTCTCCCTCCTTCAGTTTTTGCTGTTTTGAGATATCCGCCAGATACGACAACGTCAACCCTGGTATTCCATAAAACACGCTGATGTTTTGGAAGAACACTACTTTCTCGTAGATCATCAACTTATGTCCTTGCCGCTCCTTGAGCACCGCGCGATCAAGCCGGCGCTTCTGGGTCTCTTCGAGGCGTGTGGAATTGGTCAAGTAGAGATTCGGGTCGATTTGAAACAACGACCAACCCGCTACCTCACGAATGAGCCTATCGGGATTGAAAAGCTGAGCGATCAAGTCTAATTTGAAATCAACAATTTTTTGGATGCCGATCTGGTAGATCACGGTGGCCTTGGTCCAACGATTGGTTTGCGTAAAGTCTCGATTGACCAGAAATTTCAAGCAGAGTTTAGCGTCGAGATTTACGCGCGGATAAAATACCTCGAGGCGTTTTATTTTTTCCAAATCACTCAAGTCGTCCAGCACAGGAATAACTCTGACTTTTAACTGTTCTGACAAAAAGACGTCCAGCAGCTCCACCGCATACGTTGTTCCCTCGGATGTTCCACTTTCAATATTCTCTTTCACCAATTGAATTGAACGTGTGTCGTACAACATGGCCAACAACATGTAGATGTGTTCTATATCGTGGCTGATTTCCTGACGCAGGGCCAATCGTGCCTGCTCCGTTTGCTGGCTGTCGCCCAATTCGCGAATTGCGCCGAGATTCCACGTGAGATCAGCAATGTCCGTTTCAATGGCATATTTGATGCGCGTGACTTGAGCAATGCCTGCTTTAAAGCCACATTCGCCCAATGACAAAAGCACTTGAGAGACAATTACTTTATCCGGATAGTCAATTTTATTCCACAAAAGTTCTTTCGCCCGATTGCCCCCGATGTGGCCCAACACTTGAACAATCCGCAACATCGTTTGCGTGTTTTGACCCGAACGATAAAATCCACTGTCCAAGTAGTTCAGGGCGGGAGCACCCATGAGTACAAGCGCATTCATGGCTAAGTTCGAGTACAAAGGATTATTGAGGTTTTCAATCACCGCATTAATCACTTCGCCGTTGAATTTCTTCGCTGACGTTGTCAGTGCAGTTTTACGAACTTTTGGGTCCGTATCATTTAAAAGCTCAATTAAAAACGAAGTGCTCTCATTTGACGATGAGTGAAGGAGCAATTCCGCTGCGTAATGGCGATCACCTTCACTGGTCGATCGTGTCAGTTTTTGGATGCGTTGTCTGGTGATGTCTCCACCGCTGCGAAGGACGTGGTCCAGATCAACGCCGGTGAGAATGTTCTTGCCCTCTCCACTAATTCGCTTCCGATCGATCCGTATTACATAGTTCTCAGATACCGACAATCCTTTCATTTCGTTCATCCTTCGCTGCGCATAATCCTGCGCTTCTTCCGATCGATTCTTCATCAGAGTGTTCACCCATGCACCTACTTTCGAAGGATTGAGTTTCTCCAAAAGTTTGAATGAGAAAACAGCTTTTGATGTCTTCCGATCCGTGAGTTGCGACTCCAACGTGGAGGTGATGTGCGCAAATCCAATTTCGAGTTTATCCTCATGAAATTCGGAACTTTCCAGCTTCGATCGGATTTTATTCCGATACCCTTGATACAATTTGCGCACGAATGTGATGTAAAGGACGCCAAGACATAAGATCATCGCGGGGATCCACACAATCTTGAAAATGACCATCTGGCTGAAAACGAAAACGATCAAGCCGGCTATAAAGCGACCTGATTCATTCACCACGCCTTCAATCTTGGACTGGATGCCAAATCGATATCGTGTATCCAGCGGTATGAACATCAACTTATAAACTGGATTTTCAAGCGAATCACGCAGCATCGTGTTGAACAAACGCATCAACGCAATGAACAAAAAGAAAAAGATGAACGCTTGGCCAGAGTCAATCGAATTACCAAAAATCGAACTAGAGAGGAAAGAACAAAGAGCGAACACGCAAGTAACAATTGGCAAAACGAACAATGCCACGCGAAGCCCATAAGTACCAATCAATCGATCGTTCACGAAGGTTTGCATCACCAAACTCAGCAAATAAATTGTTCCGTTGAAATAACCAATGAAGTTGGTCAGGTCGCGCTGCACAGGATATTGCTGGTTTAGCAGAGTTTGAAAGGAAAATTGGCTGAAAACAAATGTGATCATCGACGTCGCCAAGAACCCAGCCAGCAAAACGATATAGGGATCCTTGAACATTTTACCGAATTGCGTCTCTTGCTTTACGCGACTATCCAATTTCTTTGTGAGTGTATACTTCGTGACGATCAGTGTCACAAACAGAATTGCGCCGATGATGCTAAAATTGCAGATCACCAGATAGTCGCCCGTATTCCTAAAAAAAGGAGTGGTGAACGGAACAAAGAAGTTAGCGGCGATGATGGCGATCAACTGGCCCGTGTCGATCCATCCGATGATGCGCTTCGACTGCTTGAAGTTGAAGAGCCGTCCAAATATCCCCCAATAGCACAGCAGCAGGATGGCTGTCGTTGGCCCGGTGAGGCTGTACATAAAAAACAACACGGAGTCACGTAATGCCGGGTCGCCGTAGCGATAGAGGTAATACACGGTCGATGTAACTCCCAGGATCACCACTAAACTGGAGAAAGTCAGCACAACAAAACGTATCCGATTCTGGAAAAATGTGAAAATGAGGGTGGAAACAATGCCAAGGATACCCGAATAAAGAAACGCCTCGTTGAGGCGGCTGCTCATCCGGTTGAGGAATAGAGATTCGGCTGTTACCTGATAGGTAGCAATGAAAATCCCAAAGCAAAACCCCATGCCCAGCATTAAGGACACTTGAGTTCTTTCCTCTGGGTTTGAACTCAGAAAGTCAAGCGGATGCCTCTTCACCGTTGAAAATTAGGATATAACCTTCGATTAGTAAAACCTTTCTTCAAAATACGAAGAAATGCGATTGATCAGATCATATGCGTGACATTGCCAAGCTGACCTTGATACTTCCTGCAATCGATTCCGAACGTCCTCAAAAAGTCCACTCCCTCGTCGGATGAAATCCCTTTGTATTCCGCATACGAATTCAAATAAATGACCCTCTGGATACCCATACTGTAGATGATTCGGGCGCAGGCCAGACAAGGCGACAACGTAACGTACAGCGTGGCCCCCTCCACCGATGTCTTGTTTTTCACGGCGTACAAAATGGCGTTCTGCTCTGCATGTATCGCGAGGGAACAGCTCCCCTTCGAGTCGCGGGGGCATCCCTGGTCGGGCCATTGTTCATCACAATTATGCGTGCCACTGGGCGGGCCATTGTACCCGATAGAGATGATTCGAGTGTCCTTGGTAAGCACGGCACCCACGTGTTTTCTTATGCAATGTGAACGCTTCGCCAGGTTCACTGCCAACTCCATATATATGTCATCAAATGCGGGACGCACGCTCATTAATTTTGATTTTTTCAAAAGTAGTGAATGAATTCAAATCCCTATCTTTCGCGGCAAAATCGCAAATCATGTTCAGACTTTTGGCCGCCGCTATTTTGTCCGTTGCGCTGACCCCACCTTCCGTCGCTCAAGACGAATTGAAACCCCGCGTGAGTCCACTCAATCTAACTTCAATTCATTATAAGGAAGGATACCTGAAAGTGGTCTATTCGCAACCTCAAAAACACGGCAGAGAAGTTTTCGGAAAACTAGTTCCCTTTGGAGAGGTGTGGCGAACCGGCGCCAATGAGGCAACCGAAATAACGATAACGCAAGATGCAAACTTCAATGGCTCGTTGGTAAAGGCAGGTACTTATGCCCTTTTCACCATCCCGGAAAAAGAAAAATGGACAATCATATTGAACAAGGACTTAGGCCAGTGGGGCGCCTATAACTACAGCGAGAAGAAAGATGTGCTCCGATTCGATGTGGCCTCGAAATCAATACCCGAAAACGTAGTCTTCGAACCTTTCACGATTCGAATCGATCAGAAGACTGATACCGCAGAAATGTTTCTGCTTTGGGACAAAACGCAAGTCAGTTTCATTATTCAATTCATAGAATCAAAGCCATGATCAAGAATTTTGCGATGCTGGCCTGCATTCTCATAGCCGTGCAAACCATTGCTCAGGACGTTAACGAGCTCGCCCGAAGAAACGGATTCAAGGACATCAAACTGGGAAGCTCCATCGACAGCATAAAGGGCGCCGAGTTTGAAAAAGATTTCGTCGAACTCAAGGAGTTTGAAGCTAAACTCTTTCAAGTAAAGAACCCAGCGTACGAAAAAATAGGTGAAGCCGACGTCAAGAGTGTGGAGCTTAAGACTTATAGAGGTTTGATCTATGAAATTATCGTGACCACGCCCAAAGATCCTCGAATCATGCGTGCGCTGGAAAAATCCTATGGAAAAGCGACTTATAATATGCGGACAGAGACATACGCATGGCGAGCACCCGATCAACTCAGTTTGGTGTACAAGGGTCAGCACAAAGAGATAAAGTTGATCTACAAATCTCACCCCGTGATCAAGATCATGTATGCCGACAAAAAGAAGAAAGTAGAGGAGATTGCAGACGACTTTTAATCTTTTTCCTATCGGAAAGTCACAAAGGCAAAAGTAAGTATTACATTATTCTTTCTTTTTCCGCATCTCATTTGGAAAAACGACCTTTTCCCATCTCTTTTGAGCAAAATTTGTACTTTGCGCCAAATAAAAATGTTTTTTTCAATGGTCTTTTCGGGAGCTTGTAATTGATTCATTCCTTCGCCATTGGTCTAAGCCTTACGATAAAAATTGAGTAGAACCAACCAAACCGGCGGTTGAAAAGCCGAACTAAGAACAAATGCTTTTAGAATTGTTGCCCAAAGAACTTAGCCCTGAAACCATCATCCACATTGGTGGTGTTGCGCTGCTGTTGGTTGTCGTGTTTTTTGAGACAGGAATATTCTTTGGGTTTTTTCTACCTGGTGACTCACTTCTATTTACCGCGGGGATCATGTGCGGCGGTCCTTACCTCACATTGCCTCCAAGCAAATTGATCCCTCTGTTGATTTTGGCTGCGGCCATGGGCACTGCGGCCGGCTTTTTCTTCGGACGCTGGGCAGGTGATTTCTTCAGTCATCGCAAAGAGAATTTTTTCTATCGAAAAAAATACGTCGATCTCACCCAGGAATATTTTCAGAAATATGGCATGATGGCTTTCGTCTTTGGCCGCTTCATCCCAATTGTGCGCACATTCCTCCCTATCCTTGCGGGAATTGCAAGAATTGACATCAAAAAATTTTGGTTTTATAATCTGCTTGGTGCCACCTTGTGGGTAGTTTCGGTGGTCATGGCGGGTTTCTGGCTTGGCAAATTAATTCCAGGACTGTCGGAATACATTGGGTTGATTGCGTTGATAATGATTTTTATCTCCACGCTTCCGTTGGCGATTGCTTTCATTAGAAAACAATTCGCGCCCAGAGAACAAAAGCTTGAATGATTCACGAAAAAAAAATATGGCCGTGTGATGTGACTTTAATGGTCCCTACCAATTATGAGCACAGGTTTATGGTCAGATTGTATGATTTTACAGCTTTTCGATTTGCTACCACTTGTAAGGCAAGCTTACCGAAGGTTGATTATTTAGGTTTTTTACTTGCAATCAGTTGTGGATTTCACTTCTGCCTTGCATCTTTAACGCCCTAAAAAGTTCTTAAATCCTTACTTTTAAACCATAATAACCTATACTTTAACTTATGAAAACTCAGTCCAAGTCATCATCGTCGTCATTAGGCGATAGCTTAAAATCTTCCTTCACGGTTGGGGTAATCCTGATCGAATTTCTAATCGCCATTTCGGTGTACATATTTGTTTTGGGAGATGCTTCGCACTTCCAGGGCGGTGATAACAATGGCCACCCTATTCCTGGGGACTATTTTGCCATCATTTACAAAGGTGGAATTCTTGTGCCTATTTTGATCGCGTTGCTGTTGATGGTAATCACGTTCGGAATTGAGCGCTCCATCACCATCGGAATGGCCTCAGGAAAAGGCAGCACACAAAATTTCGTGCGCAAAATCAAAAATCTAGTTGAGTCCAATAATGTTGATCAAGCGATTGGCGAGTGCGACAAACAAAAAGGTTCTGTAGCTAATGTGGTGAAAGCAGGTTTGCACAAATACTCTGAGCTGACAAAAAATACAGCGATAGAAGTTGACAAGCGCATCCAATTGATTCAGAAAGACATTGAGGAAACTACGCAATTGGAAATGCCAATGCTTCAAAAGAACTTGGTGATCCTAGCGACGATCGCTTCAATCGCAACGCTGATGGGTCTGTTGGGAACTGTATTGGGTATGATTAAGTCGTTTGCCGCTTTGGCAACCGCAGGTGCACCAGATTCAGTGGCTCTTGCGAACGGTATCTCCGAGGCCTTGATCAACACCGCTCTGGGTATCGGAACTTCAGCCCTTGCCATTATTCTTTACAACTATTTCACTAGCAAAATTGATGCTTTGACCTATGGAATCGACGAAGCTGGATTTAGCATCGTGCAGAATTTCACAGCTCAGGCTAAGGTATAAGTTCGGATAGGTCAATCGTTAATTAAATAACGTATGTCTAAAGTAAAAATGCATCGGAGTACGCCCTCCATCGATATGACACCGATGGTTGACTTGGCGTTCTTGCTTGTAACATTCTTCATGCTTACGGCAACCGCCACTCCTGATGAACCTGTGCAGGTTTCCATTCCCTCCTCGGTTTCACAAATGCCTATTCCTGAAAGAGACATGATAGTCATCACTATCTCTAAAGATGACAAGGTCTTCTTCACGGTGGATGGCACTTTTACACGAGCAAAAATGCTCGACGAGATGGGAAAGCTCTACAACGTTTCTTTTAGTGAAGATGAAAAACAGATTTTTTCCGTGCTCACAAGTTTTGGGCTTCCCATCCAGCAACTCAAGCAGTTCTTGCAACTGGATCGTGAGGATCGCAAAGGCGTGACACAGGGAGGGATTCCTGTTGACTCTCTGAACAATCAGCTAAAAGACTGGGTGTTACAAGCTCGCTTGGCAAACCCCAAAGTAAGGATTGCGATTAAAGGTGACGGCGATTCAGGATACCCTGTTTTGAAAAAGGTGATGAACACACTTACCGACAGAAAAGTGAATCGTTTTAACCTTATCACGGGAGACGAGCAACTGCCTTCAGAAGTGAAAGCAGCGGCGGCAGCGGCAAAAAAACCGGCTTAAAGTTTTAAACCCTAAAAAGAAATAACATGGCAGAAATACAAGGTGGTGGTGGCGACGGCGGTAAAAAGGGTGGCAAAGTAAGAAGTAAAAAAACATCCACAAGGATCGATATGACACCCATGGTTGACCTTGCCTTTCTACTACTTACATTTTTCGTACTTACCTCAACTTTATCTAAGCCTCAGACAATGGAAATCACACTGCCTGAGAAGCCGAAAGAAGGTGATAAGCAACCTGAGGTGAATGAAAAGAAAGTACTCACACTCGTGCTGGGAGCCAATGATAAGGTTTATTGGTATGTGGGTATCACTGAACCCAGGGCGGAGAAAACCGATTTTTCAAAAGACGGAATTCGTAAAGTTCTGCTCGAGAAAAAGGCTACCATCAGAGACCTGATTGTACTGATAAAGGCAATGGACGATTCCAAGTATAAAAATATGGTGGATATACTGGATGAGATGACCATCAGCAATGTGCAACGATTTGCAATTGTGGACATAACGTCTGCCGACAAGGACATCGTTAAAGAAGCTAAAGGAAGTTAAAGGAGCACAGTTATGAGCACGCAAGGTAAAAACCAAAACGAAAACGGTTGGGACGACATGGTCTTCGAAAACCGGAATAAAGCTTATGGCGCTTATTTCATCCGGAAAGTATATTCGAAAAACGTGATGATGGCAGGGCTATTGGCTCTGTTCGTGATATTGTTCTGTCTGGCTTATCCCTCCATAGCCGCCTTCTTCAAAGGCAATGATGAGGCCATTAAAAAACCAAGACTGAAAACAACAGTGTCTCTCGAGCAGCCACCGCCAATCAACCCGGATCAGCCACCGCCACCAAGCATCCCTCCGCCACCGGTAAAAACCATCATTAAGTTTTTGCCTCCAAAGGTGACGGAAAAGGAAGTGGTGGAAGAAGAAAAGATGCCTACGATCGAAGAGATCAAGCACAACGAAACAGGATCGGAAAATGTGGAAGGAACCGGTGAGGTGGTATTTGAGGAACCTGTTCAAGAAGTTGTAAAGGATGATGGTGACGCCAATAAGATCTTCAACTTCGTAGAACAGTCAGCCGAATTTCCTGGAGGCACGGAAGCGCTCTACAAATGGATGAGCCGAAATGTGAAGTACCCCCCGTCTGCTCGCAGAATGGGTACCGAAGGAACAGCAACATGTAAGTTCGTGATTGAGCCTGATGGTTCTATCTCCAACGTAGAAGTGTTGAAAGGATTTGATGGCGCTTGCGACAGGGAAGCTGTGCGGGTGATCGGAATCATGCCAAAATGGAAACCCGGTAAACAAGGTGGTCGAGCCGTTCGACAGGCCTACGTTCTACCGGTGAAATTCAGATTGTCGGAATAAAAAACAAGACTCCTGCTCCGGCAGGAGTTTTACTTTAAACCGTTTTATGGAATCGATGACAAAGTACTTTGCGTTGTTCATGAGCTTGGTGTACCTCATGCTAGGTGCCGTTTTATTGGGCAACTCCCCGTTCTTCGCTGGCGTACCACGCAGGTACACGTTAATCCTCGGAGGGTTCATGATTGTCTACGGCCTATTTCGCGGATACCGCACGTACCAAAAATATTTTATTAGCCATGAGAATTAAACTGTTCATCATTTTCGCAGTGCTCGCTTTTTCGTGTCGAGACCGTGATAAAAAAGGCAAGATTTTAGATACCCCAACCACGGGTGAAATTACGATTGCGGTGGATGAATCATTGAAGCCGCTTTTTCAAGCAGAAGTTCAAGGCTTTGAGGGCTTGTATCATTATGCTAAAATTAAAGCACACTACCTTTCCGAGGATTCGGCAGTAAAAGAGCTTCTGAAAGACACCGCGCGTCTGGTGGTGCTCACGCGCAAGCTATATCCACACGAAATGTATAAGTTCGATTCACTGAGGATAAAAGTACCTCAGATTTTAGTTGCCCGTGAAGCGGTGGCGTTGATTGTACACAAAAACAATCCAGACAGTTTGATCACCTGGGATCAGGTAACAAATATTTTGAAAGGAAACATTAGCACATGGAGTCAGATTTACCCCAAATCAAAACTCGGCGACTTGCAATTAGTTTTCGATCATCCGGAGTCAGGTATTGTGCGCTATTTGACTGACACACTCGGGCTCACAAAACTCCCCCCCTACTGTTTTGCAGCCAGAACGAATGAAGAAGTATTCGCCCACGTTGCGAAGACAGAAAATGCTATAGGCTTGATTGGGTTGAGCTGGATCAGCGATAAAGATGATCCATCCGCCAATCAGTTCCTTAAAAATATCACTGTGATGGGCATCTCGACTGATGAAGATTTCCTGAAACCATACAAAGCGTACATCGTGATGAAGAAATACCCCCTTTCACGTAGCGTCTATATGATTACAGGCGAAGGGCGCTCCGGCCTTGGTAATGGGTTCCTTGCCTATGTGGCGAGCGATAAGGGGCAGAGAATCATTCTGAAGTCAGGTTTGGTCCCGGCAAAGGCGCCAATTCGTTTGGTGGAGGTGAAAAAAGAGGTTCAGCCCAAGATTGTAAAGAATTAACTGGCACGGTTTTTCTTTATTGTCACTCCAGGAGTGGGAGACTACAAAAAATCGCTGCCCCATTTACAACCATCCAAGGCATCATTCTTGGAAAATCCAGCGCGCTGTAGTTTCTTTATTCCCCAATTCATTGAAAATTTGAACTTTAAATGACCATGAAAAGATTATTTGAACTGAAGCTGATTGGCAAAATTGGATTTGTGATTGCATTTTGTGTTAGCTGTGCTTTCGCTTATGCACAGATACCAGGCAGTGCAGAAATTAAATCTGCCCAGCAGCTCATTAACCAAGACAAAAAGAAAGGCGCTGTAGAAGCCCTTCAAAAGGCCATACCTGCCAATCCGGAAGCCTTCAACCTGTATTATTATTTGGGTCGTGCTCAATTGATCGCCGGTGACAAAGCGGGAGCAAAAGCTTCCTTTGACAAAGGCGCAGCAGCAGCCCTAAAGGAGCCGTTGAACTATGTAGGGCAAGGGCGCATGCTTCTTATGGATAAGAAAGTGGCTGAAGCAAAAGCACTGTTTGAAAAAGCAATCGGTATGGGCAAGAAGAACACGGCCACATTGAATGCGATCGCTGAAGCTTATTTGACTGACAAGGCTTACCAAAAAGAAGCCTTGGAAATGGCACAACGCTCTAAAAGCATTGTTGACACCAACCCCGAAACGTATTTGCTCATTGGCGATGCCAACGCCATGGTGATGGGTCAGGGTGGCCCTGCAGCCAGCGCATATGAACGTGCGTACGAAATCGATTCTAAATGCGCCACCGCTTGGTACAAATTGGGTGAGCTTTTTATGAGCACATCGATTGACCAGGCAGAAAAGAATTACAATGAAGCGGTAAAAGTCGATCCTAATTTTGCAGAAGCGCACAGAGAACTAGGTGTGCTTTATTACAAGAAAAAGGATGGAGTCAATGCTGCGAAACATCACAAAGCATACCTCGACCTTACAGACAGTCCACAACCAGATGATCGATTCCAGTATGCTTTCTTTTTGTTCATGGCCAAGGACTTTGACAATGCGAACAAGGAATTTGAAGAACTTGCAAAGAAACCGGATGTATCGTCATTAGTGTTAAAGTTTTACGCTCAATCCCTATTGCAATCGAAGAATCTCCCGAAATGTCAGGAAGTGTACGAGAAATACCTCAAACATCCAGACACTAAAGTGGATGCTGATGACTATAACAATTACTCTAAATTACTAACCCAGCAAGGCAAAGACTCTTTGGCGATGAACGCCTTGGAAATGAGTGTTTCCATCGACCAAAATCAAAATGACAATTTGCAGGCATTGATTAAGTACTACTTCGAAAAAAAGAAGTACGACCAATGCGAGCGTGTTTGCCGCATTTCAATAAAAGTGCGCAAAACCCCTAATCCAAACGACTACTTCAATATGGGACGCGCGCAACATTATCAGAAAAAATATACGAGTGCAGACTCCACATGGGCTAAGCTTAATGAATTGCAACCAAAATTCGTTCAGGGTTTCGCTTGGGCTGCGCGAACCAAGAACTCGCAAGACGGTGACTTCAGTGACCAGAAAGCTAAGATTGAGTGGCTGGCAAAACCTTCTTATGAAAAAGTGATTGAGGTAGGACAGGAAGATAAGGAGAAAAACAAAAAAGAACTGATTGAGGCCTACCGTTATTTGGTTGGATACTATCTCTCTAAGCAAGATTTCCCTAAAGGCAAAGAAATGCTTGCCAAAATCCTCGAGGTTGATCCTGAAAATGACGAGGTCAAGAAGACCATTAAAGAACTTAACAATCCTCAGCCTCAGCAAAAACCAAAGCCGAAGAAAGGATAATATTATGATGCTCCAATCGAGGGCAGGGAAAGTCCAAATAATAGTGGCACATTTCCCTGCCCTTGCTATTTTTACAGGAGTATAAAACCTGTTGCTACAATCCTCGTTCAGTTTTTGCGTTAAGGTTTCATTTTGCTCTTTATTAAACTCGAAATAATGATTCTTCAGATTGCTGCTCCCCCACAAGACGAACTCACCCTCATCGAGTTGATGATGAAAGGTGGCTACGTGATGATTCCCATCCTTTTGTTGTCGCTGGCAGCCATCTACGTGGCCGTGGAGCGTTATTTGTACCTGCGATCCGCATTGAGCACTGATGGTCATTTCATTTCAAAAGTGACAAGATCGTTGGCCTCCGGAAATATTGCAGAAGCGAAACGATATGCCGACGACGACGACTCAGCGACCGGAAAAATCATCTCGGCGGGGTTGCATAGCATTGGGAGGCCCATGCGTGAAATTGAATCGCTTATGGAGTCGGCCACAAATATCGAAGTGGCGATGATGGAACGGAACACGGGGTATTTGGGGATCATCGCTGGCGTAGCACCGATGCTCGGCTTCATTGGTACGATCACGGGTATCATCCACATCTTCTACAACATTTCCCTGACCGACAACATCAACATCGGAATCATCTCGGGTGGTCTGTACGAAAAGATGATCACGAGTGGCACAGGTTTGGCGGTAGGTATCATCGCCTACATCGCTTATCATTTATTGCAATTGCGCATCGGGCGTTTTACGCTTCAGATCCAGAAAGATGTTTTCGAATTCTTAAGATCACTTCAAGTTCCCGCGAAATGAAGATTAAGCGCAGACATCAGTTTGCAGCTGAGGTTGCTACCTCGTCGCTGAACGACATCATGTTCTTTCTGCTGTTGTTCTTCTTGATTGTTTCGACCATCGCCAACCCCAATGTGATTAAGGTGCTCTTGCCTAAGTCGAGCGAAACGCAAGCATTAAACAAAAAGACGATCGTGCTCACGGTCACCGAAAAAAAAGAGTACTTCATCAACAACAAGCCTGTCCCTTCTGCGCAGCTTGAACAACAGCTGGTCAAAGCAACGCAAGGTCTCGAATCGCCCACCGTAGTTCTCCACATTCCGCGCGACCTGGAAATTCAAGATTTGGTAGACGTTTTAAAGATTGGTGTGAAAAACAAAATCAAAGTGGTGCTGGCCACCGAAAGGAAATGATCACTGCAAGTGGTTCTTCTCGATTAAATCCCGAAATGATTTTTTGTAAGAGTCGCTGATAGGGAGCACTGCCTGCCCAATGTGGACTTCATTTTTTTGAACAGAGTCTATCGCGCTCAACGCGACAATAAACGAATTGTGAATCCGGATAAACTGCTCCGCAGGTAATTGTTCCTCGAGCGACTTCAGCCGCTGCAGGCTTACAATCTTTTGCTGACGCGTGTGAATGGTGACGTAATCTTTCAACCCTTCGATATACAAGATATCTTCCCACTTCACCTTCACCAATTTGGTGCCGTCTTTCACAAAAATAAACGGCTGTGATGCTGAAGGTGCCGCTCTTTCAACAAGTGCAGGTGGTTGTTGCAAACGCGAACTGACTTTGTCCACGGCTTGAAGAAATCGCTGGAACGTAATCGGTTTTAGCAAATAGTCAACCACGTCGAGCTCATAGCTTTCCAGGGCATATTCCGAATACGCCGTTGTCAGTACCACCAGTGGTTTTTTCTTCAGTATTTTTAACAGGGAGATTCCAGTAATCTCGGGCATTTGAATATCGAGGAACAGCAGGTCGACAGCGTTTGTTTTTAACACTTCCATTGCCGTCAATGGGCTGGGACAGACATCCACCAGTTTTAACGATGGAATTTTTGAGACGTAATCTTTGAGTAGGCTACGGGCCAGTGGTTCATCGTCGACGATAACACAAGAAATACTCACAGTGTCAAGTTCAGTTGCACAAAATATCGGTCGGATTGTTCATCCGTTTTAAGCGCATGCCTTTGCGGGTAGCTCAATTCCAAACGTCGTTTCAAATTTTGCAATCCGATACCCGATTTTTCCTTCGATTCGGAAAGGTTTTTCAATTTACTATTCTCTACGGTATAAATGCACTCGTTCCCTTTGACTTTAATACTGATTTTCACCCAAGAGTCCGGATTATTAGCGCTGACACCGTGCTTGAAGGCGTTCTCTAGAAAAGTGATAAAGATCATTGGTGTAATAAGCTTGTTCTCTGCTTCACCCTCCACTTCAAATTCGATCGGCACTTCATTGTTTAGCCGTAGCCTTTCAAGGCTAATATAATTTTGCATGTATTCGATCTCTTTCGACAACAGTACCTGTTGATAATTCGAATCGTATATCATGTACCGCATCATCTGTGACAGCTTGGCAATCACCTCTGTTGTGTTCGGCGATTGGCTATATGCCAGGTAGTACAAATTGTTAAGGGTATTAAATAAAAAATGTGGGTTGATCTGCGCCTTCAAAAACTTCAGTTCACTCATCAGCTTGTCGTTTTCCATTTGCTTGCGTTTCGATTCCAGCTCAAACCAGCCCACAGCGAATCGAAGCGCACTTACAAACACGGTGATCAGGATCGTGTCAAATGAAAGTTGAACAATATAAAAGTTCGAATAAAAATATCGCTCGTGATGGGTATATCCATCAATGAAATACCGCTGCAGGTGAACCCGGGCAGTCACTAGAATTATAAAGGGGATGGCAAACTCCAGAAAGTATTTCCAATTCTTTTGGTGGTTCAAAAACCGTGGCAGGAAAATAAAATAGTTAAGGTAAGCTACCAGCATCGCGAAGGTCAGCTGGAGGGTCGAGAAACCCAATAGGCGCGTCAGGACAATTTCACCTCGTCCTGGACGGGAGCTGTAAACATAGACATAGAACGACAGATAGAAGCACCAAAATGAAAGGTGCAGCAAAAACACTCGATTGCGCTGGAAAAAGCTGGCCATGCGGTTTGTTAACGTCGTAATCGCAAACAAGGTAATTCGTTATCGGTCTCGCCGTTCGTCAATCAGTTTCTTTTAGACCATCGGCTAAAATTGTTCGATCGCACGAAGCATCTATTAGATAACGTCATGCGTCGATAGAAAAGCGGAGGGATCGACCAATCCTTGGCTTCCATCTAAAATCATCAAAAATCGGAAACCATTTGATCAACTTTGCGGTATAAACCGCATTGATTGAACCGCGAACATTAAAAAAACTGATGAAAATGAAATCTCTTGCCACTTTAGTCACTCTTATTTGCCTAGCAACGCTTGCCCTGGCTCAGCCGCCAGCGATGCTATCCAAAGGCAAGATCACGGGTATTGTCCTCGATTCCACCAACAGCAAAGGCGTTGAGTTCGCGAATGTGGCCCTTCTAGACCCCAACACGAAAAGCCCGATCAACGGGAACGTATGTGATGATCAAGGGAAATTTGCCATTACTGACGTTCCCCTCGGAAAATACATCGTTTCTGTTTCCTTCTTGGGATACAAAACAAAGGCTATTCCGGTTCAACTTACCGATAAGAATAGCGACTTGGATCTCGGCAATGTGCAAATCAGCCCCTCGGCGATTGTTTTGAAAGGCGTTGAAGTCACAGCTCAAAAAAGCTTGGTGGAGGAAAAAGTGGACCGATTGGTTTATAATGCAGAAGCGGATGCCACGGCCAAGGGCGGCGATGCCACCGACGTTTTGAGAAGGGTTCCTCTGCTTACGGTAGACCTTGACGGAAACGTGTCCTTACGCGGAAGTTCAAACCTTAAAGTGCTCATCAACAACAAACCCTCGACCATAACTGCGACGAGCGTGTCTGATGCATTGAAGCAAATACCTGCGGACCAAATAAAATCGGTGGAAGTGATTACGTCACCCTCCGCAAAATATGACGCTGAAGGTTCGGCGGGTATCATTAACATCATCACTAAGAAAAATACCCTCGAAGGATTGACATTGAACATCAACAGCAGTGCGGGATTCAGGGGGTCTAACCTTGGATTGCAAGGTGGTTATCGCAAAGGCAAACTAGGACTGACGCTCGGCGGTTTTGGACGGGCAAACTACAATACGCCTGGAAGCTTTACCAACAATCAGCAGACGTATACCCACGACCCAAACGACAACAGCATTGCTGGCACTTATACCAACATCCAATCCGCTTCCACACGTCAACAGAATATCTTTGGCAACTACACGTTGGGGTTGGATTATGACATCAACAAAAGCAATTCACTTACGGGTTCAGTGAGATTTGGAATTCGTGATGGGCACAGTTACCAAGATAATTTATCTACTCTGTCATATACCAACAGTGCAGCTACCCACAATCTGGATTCATTGACCAGTGCCACCATCAAAAACATTAGCACCCTAAACACGTCTCATTCAGTTGACGCAAGTTTAAATTACACACACCTTTTTGCGAAACAAAACAGAGAATTCAACTTGTTAACCCTTTATAGTCAAAGTACAGGTGACAACAATGTGATCACAAACACGATTAGTTCCTCAGATCCCAACGCAATTATTTTCCTAAAAAACCTCAACCCAACCAAGAACACAGAAGCAACGCTGCAAGCGGACTTTCAAACTCCGATTGGAGATAATCAGTTGATTGAAATTGGCGCAAAGGATATCGCACGCCAGGCAACCAGTAACGGAACCTATCAACAAGCAGATGCGAGTGGCGTATATCAAGGTTATACCGGGACATTATACAGATCAAATGCCCTTGACTATTCTCAGAACATCACCGCCGGTTACGCATCGTACTCTTTGACAACCGCTCGGAAATACTCATTGAAGGCAGGAGCTCGATATGAGAATACCACGGTTTCCGCAACTACTTCACAAGGTCCATTTTCAACCTCCTACGGCGTACTCGTTCCCAGTGTGAACATCTCAAAACGCCTCGACGACGGAAGTATGCTGAAGGCTTCTTACAATCGAAGGATCCAAAGACCATCCATTCAGAATTTGAACCCGAACTTGGTCGTTTCAAATCCAAAGAGTACTTCGAGCGGTGATCCTCGGCTTAGCCCCGAATACACCAACAATTACGAATTGTCGTACAACAAGTTCATCAAAAGCACGACGATCAATTTTTCCGCTTTCATGCGCAACACAGACAACGCCATAACTCAGGTGCGCGATACCCGAGGTGACACGGTACACACCACCTACAGAAATATCGGTATTCAAGATGCATACGGATTCAGCATTTTCGCAAACGTCAATCTTTCGAACAAGCTGTCGCTGAGCGGCGGCTCGGAAGCTTATATGATGTCACTGAAAAATCCCGCGACCTCGCCCACGGATGCACCTTACGCAGGCAGCAATAGCGGATGGGTTTTCAATGCACGCATGTTTGGAAGCTATAGCATTGCCAACGGTTGGGGTTTGCAGTTTTTTGGTTTCTATCGCGGACGTCAAGTCACTTTGCAAGGATACCAAGGCGCGTTCCGGGTCTATAGCTTGAGTCTACAAAAAGAATTCAATGAGAAACGTGGTAGTATTGGTTTGGGGGCTGAGAACTTCGCCACCCCTTCGATTACCATTAAGTCGTCAAGTGTATCGCCGATTCTCAATCAGCAAAGCGCGAATTTAATCAACTACTTGAATTTCAAGATCACCTTCAATTACAGAATCGGCAAACTTAGCATGAGCAATCCTTCGCGCAAGAGTGGCAAGTCCATCAACAATGATGACTTGAAAGACAGCGGTGGCGGTGACGACGGTGGCATGGGCGGTGGACAACAAGGAGGCGGTGGCCGTGGTGGAATGCAAGGAGGGGGAGGCCAACGCCCCGCAACTCAACCGAACGCGAAAATGGCGGCCGCAGATCCTACCAAAGAAGTGAATGCCGCAGGCATCTGGAATTATACTGTCGAGTCGCCTCAAGGTGGCGGTGGCAAATTGGTAATCAAGAAGGAAGGGGAAACCTACTCCGGCACGATCACCAGCAGCAGAAACAACAAAGAAGTTGCACTGAAGTCAGTAACCGTGAAGGGCAACGAAATAAATATTGCCTACGAGGTTTCTTTCGGTGGAAACACAATGAGCTTTACCATCGTAGGAACAATCAAAGAGGATGACCTTAATGGCAACATGAGTGTAGGTCAATTTGGTACTTTCCCGATCAACGCAAAACGCGAAAAATAATTATCACTTCAAAATAAGACCTGAAAGCTGCAGACCGAAGGTAAGGGAGGTTTGGTATATCTGAGGTTTGTGGCTTTCTTTCTTATCCTTCGACTCGCGGAACCGAAGTAAAATTCGGGTAAATAGCCGAATGTCTTTTCTTGATCATTTCAAAAATCATCTCCCTGAACTCAGCGATGTTTTCTTTGTTCGCCGCGGAAATAAATACCACGTGCTCAAACCCGTGCTGTCGATAGTACCCCTGCAACGCCTTTAGGTCTACGGGGCCATCTTCATTTTTCAGCAAATCAATTTTATTCAAAACCAAAATGGTAGGAATATCGCCCGCTCCGATATCGACAAGCGTATGCTTCACCACTTCGATTTGATTGTCATGAAACGGATGAGCAATATCCACGACGTGGAGTAACAGATCCGCCTCTCTCACTTCGTCCAACGTAGACTTGAAAGACTCAATTAGGTGGTGCGGCAACTTCCGAATAAATCCCACCGTATCAGACAGCAGGAAAGGTACGGTGTCGATAACCACTTTGCGTACGGTAGCATCCACGGTGGCAAACAATTTGTTTTCTGCTTTCACGTCTGACTTAGAGAGCAAATTCATGATCGTACTTTTGCCCACGTTGGTGTAACCCACCAACGCCACGCGGACCATCGCGCTGCGCGACTTCCGCTGCGTTTGACGCTGTTTGTCAATCTTCTTCAACTCTTCTTTGAGCAACGATATCTGATTGCGCACGATCCTCCGATCGGTTTCAATTTCCTTCTCTCCTGCCCCGCCGCGCGTGCCGGTGCCGCCGCGCTGCCTTTCAAGGTGAGTCCACATTCGGGTGAGTCTGGGCAACAGGTATTGATTCATTGCCAACTGAACTTGAGTACGAGCTTGTGCTGTTTGTGCGCGCATCAAAAAAATATCGAGGATCAAAAGAGAGCGGTCATAGATTCTAACATTAGCCTCTTTTCCTGTTGTGTTCAGTTCTTTTTCGAGATTGCGCAATTGGGAAGGCGAAAGATCATCATCGAAAAGCACATGCCGAATGTCATGGGACACAACATAGGTTTTGATTTCTTCAAGTTTGCCTTTCCCTACAAAAGTGCGCGTATCGGGTGTTGGCAGCTTCTGCGTAAATCTTTCAACCGCCTTAATTCCAATTGTTTCAGCTAGAAACGCGAGCTCATCGAGGTGCTCCCTTATCTCTTCTGCATGTAGTCTTGGAGTTGCCAGAGACACAAGAACCGCTAGATTTTTAGAATTTTCCATCGGGTGGCAAACTTAATGCATGTTCGCCAATGCTTACGGTTACTTTTTCATATCTTTGCTGGATGTATCCCTGAAAACCCTCATTTTCAGGATTATATATGAAAACTTCAGTTTTGTCTAGGCTGAAAAAAGTTGGCTGCTGCGCATGAGAATCGCTATCGTACTCAACACCTCCTGGAATATCTATAACTTCAGGATGAATTTTGTTAAAGCTTTGTTGGCCCAAGGCCACGAAGTTCACACCGTCGCACCCCACGACGATTATACCCAGTTTTTGGTGGAGGCTGGTTGTGTGCATCACGACCTAAAGATGGATAGCCGGGGTGCAAACCCAATAAAAGATTTACTGTTGATTTTTGAGCTTTTGGGGAAATATCGCTTGATCAAACCCGACGTGATCTTGCACTACACGGTCAAGCCTAACGTCTACGGTACCCTGGCGGCTGGCCTACTTCGAATTCCAACCATCAATAACGTCTGCGGGTTGGGCACCATCTTTTTGAAAAAGAATTGGATTTCGTCTTTCGCCATTGCTCTTTACAAACTGGCGTTTCTGTTTCCGAAAAAAGTTTTTTTTCAAAATCCCGACGACCTCAATTTGTTTGTGTCTTCCAAGTTGATCAAACCGGAAATGGCCGACATTCTGCCTGGCTCCGGCATTGACCTGAATCATTTCAAACCCGCAGCGTTCACGAGAAATAAGAAATTTACTTTTTTGCTGATATCTAGGCTCATTTCAGACAAAGGCATTCATGAGTATATCGAAGCAATTCAGCAATTGAAATCATCGGGCGTTGAAGCTCGATTTCAGCTCTTAGGATCAAAAGATCCGAACCACAAGCGCGGAATTCCTCTGAAGGTAATTGACGGCTGGACGGATTCCGGTCTGGTGGAATATCTTGGGACTACCCAGGATGTTAGGCCATTTATAACCCAAGCCGATTGCGTTGTCCTACCCTCTTATCGCGAAGGGACTCCCCGTACATTGCTTGAGGCCGCGAGTATTGCGAAACCGATCATCACGACCGATGTGCCTGGATGCCACCATGTGGTTTCAGACGGCTACAACGGCCTTCTGTGTGAAATAAAAAATGGTGGTGACCTAGCTAAGAAAATGAAAATGCTCATGGGTTTTAGCGACGACACTTTAAAATCAATGGGACTTAACGGCCGAAAGAAAATAGAGAGCGAGTTTGATGAAACCATCGTCATCAAAAAATACCTGAGAGCGATAACTACCTATGGCGCATCAAGCACCACGCCTCAACCGGAGGCTCTTTCTCCCTCGGCTTAACCGATTTATGTTGGTGAAAAAATCGTAATTTGGTATTTTATTTACCCAGCTCGTGCGCAAACCATACTTGTTCATTTTTATTGCGATCGTCGCTAGTTCTTGTGCTTCCTATAAACAGAACATCATGTTTAAGCCGACCGAAGGCCACATGCCCGAAGCGATTAAGAAAGAAGCCACCACGGCGGAGAAGAATTATGTTATTCAAAAGAACGATCTGCTAAGAATGGACATCTACTCACACAAGGGTGAACCTATCGTAATTCCAGAAGAAGCTACAAAAGGTGCGGCGGTATCTAAAAGTAGCGATCAATCGTCACAACAGCAGGCAAATGAGCAAAACGCTTATTTGGTTGACCTGAATGGCCTCGCCAAATTTCCGACCATTGGCGAAGTAAAACTGGAGGGCCTCACGCTCAGGCAAGCCGAAGATGTTCTGCAAAAAGAATTTAGTAAATCCGTTTTCAACGAAGAACCGTTTGTGAAATTGTCGTACGCGAACAAACGTGTGATCGTGCTTGGAGCGCCCGGCGGACAGGTGATACCGCTGACCAATCAAAACGTCACCGTGGTTGAAGTGCTGGCACTGGCGAGAGGCCTTGACAATTTTGCAAAAGCTCACAACGTCAGGCTGATGCGAGGTACGCATTTTTACCAAATGGACTTCAGTACGTTTCAAGGATATGCTGAGGGTAATATGATCGTTGAACCCGGAGACATCATTTATGTAGAGCCCGTTCGAAGGCCTCTTACCGAAGCATTACGCGACAATTACATCTTCGTCTATCCTTTGATAACTGTGATTACCGTTATCATTGCCAATCAACTTAAATAAAACGGCCTTGAAGGATACAGCAGACAAATTACTTAACTCGCAACAGGACGCCATCGACATCGAGAAGCTTCGTGCTGTAGTCTCGCGAAACAAATGGTGGCTTGTCGGTATTTTTTTGGCATTCAATGGAGCGGCTTATCTAGCCACTCGCTGGACAAAAGATGTGTTTGAGTCAAGTTCCGATCTGAAACTAGATGTCCGACGAGATGCCTCCGAGCTAGGAATGAAAGATTTTGTTCAGGATCCAAATCGCGATTTGATTGCGGGGGAAATCGAACAGATCAAATCCAGCCTGTTCTTAAATAAGATCATCGATTCTTTGAACCTAACGGTGGGGTATTTCAGTCAGGGAAATGTATTGAAAAATGAACTCTACAAGCAAGCGCCGTTTCGAGTCAAACTGATTAAGACCGGTCGAGAACTTCAAGACATCCCTATTTACTTCTTTCCCGTCGATGTGCGGTCGTTTCGATTAAATGTTGGTGGCAAAGGAGAAGAGATTTCAGCAAACTACGGAGCTCCTTTGTCGATCGCTGATAGCGACTTGGTCATTTACAATATTGACCAAATTACCGAGAAGGACGGAAACGATTATTATTTCATTATTCAAAGTCGCGAAAGGTTGGTGGGTTATCTTGCTAAAAACTCGAGGGTGGAGCCGTTGAATTTTGAGGCCAATACTATTCGCATCTCATTTAAGGATTACAATTCGCAAAAAGCCAGCGACATCGTCAACAAGATAGATTCATCTTACATTTCGTATAGCAATGAGCAAAAGAATTTAGCGAACAAGCAAAAAATCGAATGGCTCAACAACCAGCTCTCACAGCTGGAGAAAAAGATGGAATCATTCGAGAGTTATTTTGAAGAGTTCACATTGACGAACAAATCCAGCGATGCGAGCGCGGACATGAAGCGGACCATCAATTTGATCAACCGTTATGACTCGCAACGTTACTCGTTAAATAAAAAGATAATTGAAATCGAAGTGGTGATTGACGGATTAGTGTCTGAAAAGAAACGTTCATATACGTTTCAATATCCGTTCCTTCCTGATTACATCAATAAACGACTTGAGGCTTTATCCACGCTGATGCAAGAACGGGATCGGCTTGCGATGGCTTACAATGAAAACACGTTGGCCGTTAGGCAAAAGGAAAAAGATCTGACTTTGTTAAAGGATCAAGTCTTTTCGCAGTTGGCTTCTCTCAAAGAAGACTGGATGAAAAACCTCAGTAACATCGTCATAGAAAAACAAAAAGTCGAAAAGGAATTTCTATCGATGCCGGACAAGGCAACAAAATTTTCAAAAAACCAAAGGAATTATAACCTCATCACTGAATTCTACCTTTCAATGATGCAATCCAAGGCTCAATTTGAAATTGCAAAGGCCGGTAGCATTCCCGATTTCAAGATCCTGTCGGCAGCATCAAGGCCCAAAACGCCGATTACACGGCGAGAATTATTATATCATGGCATTGGCTTCGCTTCCTCATTAGCCTTCGGCTTCTTTTTTATTGGCTTCGCCTATATCCTCGACGACAAAGTGACCAGCTTAAGAGAAATTGATCAAGTGCTTGATGTGCCCGTGCTTGGTATTATTCCATCTACGCGCTACCCCACCGATGGAATTCTCGTGCAAGACAATCCTCGATCCATGGCAAGTGAAGCCATTCGATCACTCCGAACAAACCTGGACTTTTTCACTTCGGGCGGCACTAAAAAGATAGTGACCATCTCTTCCTCCATTTCCGGCGAAGGGAAATCATTCTTGGCAAAAAACCTGGGCGGGGTGATTGCCATGTCGAACAAAAAAGTGGCACTTCTCGATTTGGATATGCGAAAAGCAAAATTGACGGGTACGGGAAGTGATCAGCTTCTAGCCAAAGGATTGAGTACCGTATTGATCAACAAAAACAGTTGGCGAGAATGCGTCCAAAAGACGTCCATCGAGAATCTGGATTTCATCCCCTCCGGACCGCTTCCGCCTAACCCTTCCGAGCTTCTCGTCAATGGTGAGTTCACTAAATTAATTGATGAAATGCAGCAAGAATATGACTTCTTATTGCTTGATACTCCGCCCGCAGGCTTAGTAACAGACGCCATCATGGCGATGCGAAAATCCGATCTCTCTATTTTCGTGATCAGGGCCAATTATTCAAAGAAAGATTTTCTTCGAAACATAGACCGTATCATGACTGTCAACAAACTGAGTAATGTCGCGATCGTGCTCAATGCCCTTCCTCAGTCGGACAAACTTTATGGGTACGGTTATTACGAAGATTATTCAGACCGAAGGAAGTGGTGGAATTTTTTCAAACGCTAAGTGTTTTCCTTTTTTAAGACAAAAAAAATCGATTTTACCCCTTTGGGTGTAGATATCCACTCGCACCTCATTCCTGGAATTGATGATGGCGTGACGAGTCTTGAAAATTCATTGGAAGTGATCTTGCTGCTTCAAGATGCGGGCTATAAAAAAGTAATTACCACACCTCACATCATCAGCGATACCTACAAAAATACACCTGACATCATCTTAAGCGGTCTCAAAAATTTGACCGATTATCTGGAACAAAAAGGCAGTAAGATGAAAGTAGAAGCAGCCGCAGAGTACTACTTAGATACGTGGTTGATCAACGAAGTCAACACAGGAAATCCGCTGCTTACCTTCGGTGATAAATTTTTTCTTTTTGAAATGAATTATGTCACCGAGCCCTACCAATTAAATGACTTCATCTTTTCGCTGACGACCAAAGGTTATAAACCAGTGCTCGCCCACCCTGAGAGGTATCAGTTTATGACCCTAGAAAAAGCCGAAGACCTCAGGTACCGCGGTGTGCTGTTACAAATAAATATCCTTTCCTTGATCGGATTTTATTCACGACCTGTTCAACTAATGGCGCACAAACTAATTGACAAGGGATTGATTGATTTTTTGGGTAGTGATTCCCACGGATTAAAGCACGCCATGCTCATTAAAGAGGCGCAGAAAAACAAGTACTTTGCGAAGGCCATGAATCTTCCACTTTACAATCATACACTCTGATCAATGATTGCAGTCACGGGCGGTAACGGATTACTTGGAAATTTCATCCTGAAAAAATTCGCGGATGAAAAAACCGCTATCGTAGGCATAAAGCGAGAACACAGTGACTTGTCGTTTGTCGATGAAACCGTCAAATCTCTGGAGTGGCGTAATGCCAATCTGAATGACAGCCATTCACTGATGGAGGCCTTTAAAGGCGTGGATCAGGTCATACACGCTGCGGCACTGGTGTCGTTCGATCCTCGCGCCAAAAAAGAAATTTACAACACCAATGTGGAGGGCACTCGCAATGTCGTCAATGCTTGCCTCAGCTTAGGTATCAAACGAATGATCCTTATCAGCTCTGTTGCCGCCATAGGTAGAAAAAAGGGGCAAGCACACATTGATGAGGAAGCGCAATGGACCGACAATGAATTGAATTCGGACTATGCCAACTCAAAGTACCTTTCCGAACTGGAAGCCTTTCGCGGGCAAGAAGAAGGGATGAGTGTTTCGGTCGTCAATCCGTCGATCATTCTCGCGCCCGCAAACACCAACAAGAGCAGTGCGAAAATCTTTGACTATGTTTTGAAAAGTCGGCGTTTTTATGTGGACGGCGACATCAACTTCGTTGACGCAAGGGACGTAGCAGACTTAGTTTTTAAATTACATCAAGCTAAAATTTCGGGAGAAAAATTCATTGCCAGTGCAGGTCAGGTCACGCTTAAAACGTTGTTGGATCAAATTGCACTTCGCCTGGGCAAAAGACCTCCTTCCATAAAGATTGGCGCTGGCGTGCTTCAAATAGCAGCATTGCTTGAGGAAATAAGGTGTCGAATCACGGGGTCCGAGGCCATGATCAGTCGACAGTCGGTTCAAATGCCAAAAGAAAAATTTGTTTACCAAAACCAAAAGTCAATCAATCGATTGAAAATGGAATATAGACCACTGGCAGAAACCCTGGATTGGTGCTGCGACTATTATAGAAGACATTTACCATAAACAAACGGCAATAACAAGGTTGACAGCGATTAATTAATCACCGATTTTTGCAGTGTGAGAGCGTACATTTTTAGTACGCGAAATTTTTACCTAATTTAGGCAAACCTTTCGCCCGATGGCCCACGAATTTAGAAAGAGAGAAGAAGAGGAAGAGTTGATCAAGAGGTACGAGGAGAATCTCCGAAAAAACATTCACAGCTTTTACGACATCGACAGCTATGAGATCATCATTGATCACTACATGGCCGGTTCGAAATTCAAAAAAGCGTTGATGGCGGTAAACTCAGCGATCGAACAATTCCCGTTTTCCACTGAACTTCTGACGATCAAGGCTCAGGTGCTGTCACACTTAAAGGAGTATGACCAGGCTTTGCATCTCCTCGAAACAGCCAAGAACCTTCATCCAAATGACCTGGAGATTTATTTATCCATCGGTTCAGTACATTCGCTTCAAGGAAAGCACGCCGATGCCATAGCCGTTTATGAAGAGGCGCTGACTTTTGCAGAAGAAGATGAGCACGATGAGTTGTACTACAACATTGGCCTCGCCTACCAAAGCATGGAAGACTACACCAAGGCGATTGAATTTTACAAAAAGTCGATCGAGGTAAATCTAACGCACGAGGGATCACTCTATGAACTCGCTTTCTGCCTTGATGTAGTTGGTGAACTTGAGAATAGCCTGACCTACTACAAGAAATTTATTGACGAAGATCCCTATTCAGCGGCCGCTTGGTACAACTTGGGAATCGTCTGCAATAAGCTCGAACGCTTTGAAGAGGCCATCGAAGCCTATGGCTTTGCGCTTGCCATCGATGAGAACTTTGCGTCGGCCCATTTCAACATGGGCAATTCGTTCATGAATTTGGAGAAGTATACCGAAGCATTGGAGGAATTCAAGAAAACTATAGAGGTGGAAGGGCCAAGCCCAGAAGTGTATTGTTGCATTGGCGCCGCTTATGAAAACGTGAATCAGTATGAGTTGGGCTTGAAATATTATCAGAAAGCCACAAAGCTCGACCCTTTGTACGACGAAGCCATTTTTGGTGCTGGAAGTTGTTTGGAGAAACAGGAAAAATGGTATCAAGCCTTGCACTTCTTCAACAAGGCAATAAAAATCAATAACGACAATTCAGATTACTGGAAAGCCGCTGCTCACGCCGAATACAAAATCGGAAACATTATTTCCAGCATTAGTGCGTATGAAGAAGCCAGCTTGCTTGGTCCCACCGACAAGGAAATTTGGCTCAATTGGTCGTTCATTTATTATGAACAAGGAGAGCACGAAAAGGCAGCAGAGGTTTTGCTTCAGGGCATGGAAGAGATTCCGCACGAGCCGGAATTTTTTTATCGAATGACTGCCTACCTGATAGAAGCCGGAAAATTCAAGGAAGCGTTGCATTACCTGGAACATGGATTAATATTGAATTTCGACGCACACCAACAACTTTTCGATTTCTTTCCCAAACTCGAAACCCAAAAGGCGCTTTTTAAAATCATCGAACAGTACAGAAAAGAGAACCCCTAAATGAACTACACTTTAAAAAATTTACCTGAGCGAACCGCCAAGCCCAGACAAACTGGTTTTACTATGGCCATGGACAAGGGCTTAAGTGTACGCGAAGCTGAAGACTTCATGAGCATTGCAGGCGAACATGTTGACATTGTAAAACTAGGTTGGGGCACTTCTTATGTGACGCCCAATTTGAAAGAAAAAATCAAAGTCTATAAGGACGCCGGTGTTCCGTGTTACTTTGGCGGCACGCTTTTCGAAGCTTTTATCATCCGCGATCAATTCGATGACTATAGAAAAGTATTGGACAAATATGAGCTATCCTATGCGGAAGTCTCGGACGGCTCGATAGACCTCGATCATGACAGAAAGTTGGAGTACATCAACAAGCTAGCGAAACAAGTTACTGTTCTCAGTGAAGTAGGATCTAAGGACGCCGACAAAATCATTCCACCGTACATGTGGATTGAGCTCATGCAAAAAGAATTGGACGCGGGTGCGTGGAAAGTAATTGGTGAAGCGCGAGAAGGTGGCAACGTCGGATTGTTTCGCTCCTCGGGTGAAGTTCGCTCGGGATTAGTGCAGGAGATCCTCACCAAAATTCCCTTTGAAAAAATAATTTGGGAAGCCCCGCAAAAAGCGCAACAGGTTTGGTTTATTCAATTGCTTGGTGCCAATGTCAACTTGGGTAATATCGCGCCAAATGAAGTGATTCCGCTAGAAACGATACGTCTTGGTTTGCGCGGCGATACATTTCTGCACTTCCTTGGAATCGAGCGAAAAAAGGACAAAAGCGCACCTCCGTTTCACGCCGATTGATGTCGATGGACGCATTTTAATCATCTGATTATTAGTGTTTTGACTATTTTTCGATCCTAAAACATTACGCTGGTCCCTATTATTATCACCTAGACCGTAGCTTTGCATCCCTCGTTTAATGTTTTGCGAGATGTTTGCTCAGCAGCAAAAATTTTTTTGACTATCGTTCATTAACAGACAAAAAATGGAAAAGAAATTCGGCTTAATCGGTTCAACAGTTAGTCATTCATTTTCTAAATCCTATTTTGACGAAAAATTTTTCCGGGAAGGGCTGCGCGATTGTCATTATGATCTTTATGCTCTCGGGTCTGTGGATGAGCTGAAAAAATTATTGACTGAAAATCCAGAATTATGTGGGCTGAATGTCACCATTCCCTACAAAGAAAAAGTGATCAAATTTCTGACTGACATTGATTCGGCGGCAAAGAATATTGGCGCCGTAAATGTCATCAAAATTCAAAATGGCACACTGAAAGGATTCAATACCGATAGCGATGCGTTTTATGAAACGTTGGAAAAATGGTTCCCTCATATTAAAAACGCAAAAGCGCTTGTCCTTGGCACGGGAGGGTCTTCAAAAGCCGTGCAGCAAGCCTTGAAAAAATTGGCAATTCCGTTTGAAACGGTTTCACGCGAAGAAGGGAAAGGAACCCATACGTATGCGGACTTGGAAAAAAACAAAAAAATAATGTCAGGCGCCAATTTAATTATTAACACCACGCCGCTAGGGATGTCGCCCGACACCAACAACTTCCCTCCGATCGACTACGATCTGATCACTCCTCAACACTACGTATACGATCTCATCTACAATCCCGCACGTACCATGTTCATACAAAAAGCAGACATGCGCGGAGCTACGGTAAAGAACGGGCTGGAGATGCTACAAATCCAAGCGGAAAAAGCCTGGGCTATCTGGAACAACTGAGGTAAGTTAATCGTTGTTTGTTGTTCGTTATTGCCAATTTGCTTTAACGATTAACCGATAACCATTAACTTTCCTCAATGGACTTCAAACTCACGAGCGAGTACGTGCCTACCGGCGATCAGCCGAACGCGATCAAGCAATTAGTGGCCGGAATTGCGGAAGGTGAACCGCATCAAACTTTGCTCGGCGTAACAGGGTCCGGCAAAACCTTCACCGTGGCCAATGTCGTTGCGCAACTGAATCGACCGACGTTGGTCTTAAGTCACAACAAAACTCTGGCCGCCCAACTTTACGGCGAATTCAAGCAGTTCTTCCCTGAAAACGCCGTTGAATATTTTATCTCTTACTACGACTATTATCAGCCCGAAGCCTACATTCCCTCCTCCAATTTATACATCGAAAAAGATCTGTCCATTAACGAAGAGATTGAAAAGCTTCGACTGAGTGCTACCTCATCACTGCTGACCGGCCGGCGCGATGTGATCGTTGTGGCGTCGGTCAGCTGCATCTATGGAATTGGCAACCCCGAAGAATTTGGCAAGAACAGAATTGAATTGGGTGTAGGCCAAATTATTCCGCGCAACAAATTACTTTTTGGGTTGGTGGATATTTTGTACAGTAGAACCGAAGTTGAATTCAAGCGGGGCACATTTCGCGTAAAAGGGGACACGGTCGATGTATTTCTTGCTTATGCGGACTATGCTGTACGTTTTTATTTCTTTGGTGACGAGATCGAATCCATTCAATCCATCGACCCAACTACAGGAAAGAAAATATCGGATGAAAAACGAGTTACCATTTTCCCCGCCAATCTTTTTGTTACCGGAAAGGAACTATTAAACCTCGCCATTCGCGAAATCCAAGATGACCTGGTATTGCAGGTGCAGATGTATGAACAAGAGCGAAAATTTCTTGAAGCAAAACGTTTGAAAGAAAGGACTGAGTTTGATCTTGAAATGATGCGTGAGCTGGGCTACTGCAGTGGTATCGAAAATTACTCGCGTTACTTCGATCGAAGAAAAGCGGGTGCACGACCATTCTGTTTGCTGGATTATTTCCCCGACGACTATTTGATGATCATCGATGAAAGTCATGCCACACTACCTCAAGTGCGTGCAATGTGGGGTGGAGACCGTTCACGCAAAGTAAACCTTGTCGATTATGGATTTCGGCTACCCGCCGCGATGGACAATCGGCCGCTCACATTCAACGAATTTGAGTCGCTGTTGAATCAGGTGGTTTACGTAAGCGCAACACCCTCGGAATACGAATTGCGAAAATCGGAAGGTATCGTCGTGGAACAATTGATTCGCCCCACCGGTCTGCTTGATCCTGAGATCGACGTGCGGCCTAGTAAAAATCAAATAGATGATTTGCTTGAAGAAATTGATGAGCGTATAAAAAAGAAGGAGCGGGTTTTGGTGACCACCCTGACCAAGCGCATGGCCGAAGAGCTCACCAAGTTCTTAGAGAGAGCGGCGATTAAGTGTCGCTATCTACATAGCGAGGTTGCTACGCTTGATCGTGTAGAGATATTGAGAGACTTGCGCCTCGGAGTCTTTGACGTCTTGGTGGGTGTAAATCTTCTTCGAGAAGGGTTGGATTTACCGGAAGTATCGCTCGTGGCCATCATGGACGCCGACAGGGAAGGTTTTTTGCGCAATGTCCGTTCTCTCGTCCAAACCATCGGTCGTGCAGCACGGAATGAAAACGGTCGAGTAATCATGTACGCCGACAGGGTCACCGAGTCAATGCAAGTGGCCATCGATGAGACCAATCGTAGAAGGAAAGTTCAGATGGATTATAACTTGGCGAATGGAATTACCCCCAGAACCGTAATCAAATCCAAAGAAGCAATATTGGGTCAAACCAAAGTGGCCGATTCCAAGCGATCGATCAAAAAGTATTACGTGGAAGACGAAGAAAAATCCTTGGCGGCGGATCCCGTGATGGCGTATCTTCCAAAAGACGAACTGACTAAAATGGTTGACAACGCCAAAAAAGCCATGGAAAAAGCAGCGAAGGATTTGGAGTTTCTGGAGGCGGCACGGTTGCGTGATGAATATTTGGCGCTGCAAAAATTAGTAGAAGAAAAAAAATAGAGGTTTATTTAAAATTGAAATTTCTGACGATGGTAAAGAAATTCCTGCTCTCTCCCCTACTCTTCATTACTCTTCACGTTTTCGGTCAATACCAATGGAAAAACGTGCAGGTAGATACGAAGTCGTCTTTCCGGGCCCTTTCTGTTGTTGACGACCAAGTGGCCTGGCTGGGCGGAACAAAAGGAACTGTGGGGCGTACGCGTGATGGAGGAAAAACTTTTTCGTTTAAGCAGGTTCCCAACTATGATGCACTCGATTTCCGTTCCATATATGCGTTCGATTCATTGAATGCAGTGATCGCAAACGCCGGTTCACCCGCATATATCCTTCGCACCTCCGATGGTGGCACGAATTGGAAAGAAGTATATCGAAATGATGCCAAAGACGTCTTCATCGATGGCATCGACTTCTGGAACGACAAGAAAGGCTTGATCTATGGTGATCCTATGAACGGAAAAATGCTATTGATTTCAACGATCGACGGTGGAAATACATGGACAGTAGTTCCGGAAAACCAGAGACCAACATTGAATGAAGGTGAAGCCTCATTCGCGGCAAGCGGTACCGGCATTCGTTGTTTCAATAAAAAGAAAGTGGTGATTACCACCGGAGGAAAAGTATCAAGGCTGTGGACTTCGGATGACAGCGGAGAAACCTGGACCGTGTCCAACATTCCAATTTTGCAGGAGATCGAGAGTGCGGGTGCGTTCTCGTCCATTTTTTGGGGCAAGAAAGGAGTCATCGTTGGTGGCGATTATAAAAATGAAAGTCACACAGGCAAGCATGTTTACATTACACAAGACAAAGGAAGAACGTGGAATTTGCCTATCCGACCCACCCGCGGCCTTCGCGAGGCGGTAGAAACCTTGGGCGACGATTACCTGGTGGCGGTTGGCCCACTGGGTGCAGATCAATCCAATGATGGAGGAGTCAACTGGGTGCCGCTGTCGGACGAGAAAGGGTTTCACACGGTTCGAAAAGCGCGCGATGGCAAATTGATCGTGGCCGCCGGTAACGGCAAAATTGCACTTGTTACCAAATCAAAGAAGTGATTGGACTTTAAAATCCGATCGTTTGTTTTGCTCAGCAGCGCTTGGCCGCCAATATTTTTTTACCCGAGTCCAAGCTTATTATTTTGCCCATCATCTTGAAGTCATGAAAAAGGTTTTGTTTACTGTCTTAGTCTGTTCTTTCAGTCACATCGTTCACGCACAAAGCACCCGCGACATTTTGATCGGTGGTGCACTTGACGTTTTAAAGACCGACAATCGTTCTTTGCTCAACAAAGCTCAGCTCGGCTTCGAAGGAAATTATTTTATTCAAAGGCGAATAGCGCTTGGCATCGGAGTTGAGATGTGGACCAACAACCAGAAAAGTTCATTCGTGCTCGGCACCAGGCTTTACGCCAACGAAAACATTTTTTTTCGGGTGCGTGGTCTCATTGGTGCGAACGATATTTCCATGGGAATCGGTTACGCGAAGGCAATCGATAAAAATTTGCGACTGGAAGGAATGGGCGACTACTACTTCAATGAGGCTGCCTTTGCCTTGAGGATCGGTTTAGGATATGTTTTGAAGTGACGACCGATGCGAAATAAAAAAACCCGGCTAGCCGGGTTTTTTTGTGTTGAGCACAACGAGAATTACTTCACGTGTGAGCCAATCACTTTTGCAAGTTCAAACATAGATATCTGATTCTTGCCGTTGAAGACAACTTTCAATTTTGCATCCGCATTGATCATGCGTCTGTTTTTTGAATCTTGAAGTTTGTTCTTCTTGATGTAATCCCAGATCTTCTTGATGATCTCGGTTCTTGGTAGGGGTTTGCTACCTACAACTTCTGCTAAGCCAGCGCTTGGGGTAAGCGCCGTCATGAAGGCCGCGTTCGGCTTTCTCTTCGCCTTTGCCTTTTTGGGAGCAGCTTTCTTAGCCACTTTCTTTACTGCTTTCTTAGCAGCTTTCTTTGCTTTTTTTGCCATAGCTATTATGGGTTATGTGGTTGTTAAAATAACGCGGAAATATACCACCCTTCTTTAACAATGCACTAACAATTCGACAAAAAAATACAATTTTCCCCTATGAAAAAGTGATTTGCACCTTCAAGTAATCATTGAAGAAGACATGCCGAGTAGATGATCGCATGGTCAAAGATCGACCTCGTCTCATCCAATTTTTCTACCGATGAAAACCCCGCTGTTGCACCGGTTTCTTTCAATTTTCCCAAGGAAATTGGGTATGGTACCCACCGATTGGCTTCTCTTCGCTCATATTCAACAATCAACAGTTGCCCGGAATGAGAAAGCGTTGACCTGAGTTTCATCAGGAAATCGGTCTGTTCTTGGACGAAGTGAAGGGCATTCGCCATCAATATGCCATCGAAGTTTCTACCCCAGGTCAGTGTGGTGAAATCACCGAGGTGAACCGTCACTCCCGTGTGTCCGGATGCAATTTGGATGGACTTCAGGGACGACATATTCTTGTCCACGGCCACCACGGAGCTACCCTTGGGGAGAATAGACACCAGGGCGCTGGTAAACAGACCGTCACCCGCCCCGAGGTCAGCCCAACGCTGTGGTTCGAGTGACCCAGGAACTCCTTTTTCAATTAATCGAATGGCAGTCGAAATTTCCATTTACTGGTGAAACACGCTAGACTTCACGATCAGCCCGTGATCGATCTCGAGCATCTCACCGATCGAAAGGTCATCCTCCCCCATCACATGGCGGGTATACTCCATGAACACACGGTTGTCTTGCGCAGTTAACCGCACCACTTCATACTGCAAGGTCGGAAGCCGATGAAAGGCGTCGCTCCACCAGGCACGAAGGGCTGCTTTTCCTTGGATCAATCCATTGGTTTCGGGGTGGCGAACTTTTAGTTTCGGGCTGAAATGCTCGGCGTGGTCGTGATAAAGGGAAAGAAGGGACTCCAAATTCTTTTCGTTGAATGCAGCAAACCACCGGTACGCAATTTCCCCAAGCTGATCCGTGGTCATACTCATTCAATGGCGTGGATGGTGACCCAATAACGGAAAGCAACAATCGCTTTGTCCAGTTTAGAAAGTTTCGTGATGTCGCGCTTGCTGTAACGTGGCAAGATCAACTTATTGAGTTTGGCCAATATTTGAAAGGTCAATTTTCTCATAGGCAAATTTTACTTTTGCAATTTACCAGTAAATACTTCTGCATTGCCGTTGAAAGGATTGCCCGACGACCTTCGAAATGAAACCAATTGCCCTACATGCCAAACGCAGTCTTCTATTGGGCCGTTGATCATATTCCAAAACGGGTATTCCACGGTTTGATTTTGGTCCTTGTATATGAACTTGAATTCCTTCATTTGCTCATTTGTTGCTTTTCGCAAGTTGGTGCTGGCATTTTTAAAATTGTGGAGCGTCACTTTTCGCATCTCCGCAAACGGAAGTTGTTTGGCTTGACCGGGAACGTTGGGAGTTTTGGTGGTTGCGTTTAAAATGAGTGTGGACATTTCATAGATGTGTGCAACGGTCTCTTCGGAGCTTCGAGCATCTTTTGAAGGTTTATGCGACAAGTCCTCACTGCGAAGTCCTTCTGTAGCCCAGTAATACCGAAAGCCTAAACCGTCAAGCATTCTCGACGCAACTGTTCCTGCGGTAAACCCTTCCGGATAAGTGGGGATTTCATAGTAAGGCAACGATGTATCCTGTCCGTGGAGGGAGGTCGTCACTGCCATTGCGAAAGCGCAAATCAAATTTTTCATAGTTAAAAATTTTTAAAAGTTGAGCCAATCATACAATCTGCTTGCATAACCCCACTCATTGTCGAACCATGCCATCAATCGAAGGTGATTGCCTGTAACTTTCGTTAGTTGTCCATCAATCATACTTGAATAAGGACTGTTGACTATGTCCGCGGAAACGATCGGGTCAAAAGTTATGCTGACAATATTTTTCAAGTCTCCACGTGATCCGTCTTGGACGGTTTGGTTTACTTGTTCCGTCGTTGTGGTTTTCTTTACCACCATTGAAATATCGGCGATAGCACCGCAGGGCACCGGCACACGCGTAGACATCGATTCTATCTTACCTATCAAAGTTGGAAAAATATTTTCCAATACGGGTTTGATGTTTACTTCGAAGGGAATAATGGACTGCCCCGCGGCGCGGCCACGTCTCAGGCCTTTGTACGGTTTGTCCAACAACTCCTGCCTAGTAGTGTATCCCTGAATGACATTGACGTGCACTGACTCTACCCCGAAATCTTTATCCATCAGATAAATCAAGGGAGCGACGCAATTAATGGTGCAATCACCCGGCGAAATAATTTTGGTCGCCGTGTTACGCTGGCTGACACCTAGTACTGTGGTGGGTAGATCCTTACTGAAAGTAGTTAGCAAAACGCGTTTCGCCCCTGCTTCAATATGATGAACCGCCTCTGATGATTCGGTAAATAGACCCGTAGCCTCCACTGCAATGTCGATAGCATGTTTCTTCCAGGGCAAGGCCCTCATGTCACTTTGGTTCAGGTAAATGACCTCATGACCTGCTACGGTAAATCCATTTGAAGTAGAAATGATCTCGGAAGGAAAAGTCCCACGAATGGAATCGAACTTGAGCAAATAAATTAGATTCGCTTTGGGCATTACATCATTTACGGCGATCACTTTGTGAAGTTCACCGCGCTGATGCAACAATCTAAAGAGAGTGCGGCCAATTCGTCCCATCCCGTTGATCGCAAGCCGCGTAGAAGTGTTATGCATAATTTGGTTCCGAAAAGAAGTATGCTGTAAAATTGAAAAAAAGTCACTGTTTAGCCATGCGATTTTTAGACATGGCCCGCTTCCAGGTTGAATTTATATTGTTTTGGGCGTAGGGGTAAAGGGAGATTAAGTTGTTATAACCTCAACACGATAAAAACGTAAACTTGTTCTGAATTTCTAAACATTGGTTGTGAATTTATCAGATCAAGAGATGCTTTTGTCGCTGCAAACCGACAATCAAAGTACACCACCACGTTTGCCCTGGACTTGATGAACGCTACCAATCGCCGAAATGTATGGGGAAGCTATTTTGATCCGTTTACAGGCAAAGAAAAGACGGCGTATCAGCTAGGCTTGTTGCCTGTAATCAGTTACCGAATTGAGTTTTAGAATAATTACTCGCAGATAAGGCAAAGAAAAAAAGTTGCTTGCCTAACCGGCAAACAACTTTCTTGTATACATCTTAATAAGTAGAAAAACTACTTGGCTGTAAATCGCTTTGCAACCTCGTTCCAGTTAATCACATTCCAGAAAGCAGTCACATAATCCGGTCTGCGATTTTGGTAATTCAAGTAATAGGCATGTTCCCAAACATCAAGCCCAAGGACCGGAGTACCTTTAGCTTCAGCAACATCCATCAATGGATTGTCTTGGTTAGGTGTTGATGTGATGGCCAATTTTCCGGAACCATCTTTAATTAACCAAGCCCAACCAGACCCGAAACGACCTGCTGCAGCAGCCGCAAATTTTGTCTTGAATTCATCGAAATTTCCGAACGCCGAGTTAATAGCATCTCCCAATGCACCTGTGGGTGCACCACCTGCGTTAGGTGCCATGATTGACCAGAATAAGCTGTGGTTGTAATGTCCGCCTCCGTTGTTGCGAACGGCTACAGGGTATTTTGAAATATTCTTGCAAATCTCCTCGATGCCAAGACTTTCTTCCGGTTTGCCGGCGATCGCGTTGTTGAGATTGGTTACGTACGCATTGTGATGCTTGCCATGGTGAATCTCCATAGTGCGCGCATCGATGTGGGGCTCCAACGCATTGAATGCATAAGGAAGCGCAGGAAGTGTAAATGCCATATTGATTGGTTTTAAAATTTAGAATTCAAATATAGTAACCGCTGAAGCCACAGAAAAGTTTGTCAAAAACAATGATCCTGACCCTGCTTTTCATGTTTTCGAGCCTGAAACCGATGGCGAGTCAAAACTTTCTTACCAAGTCACCGATTGTTTTTATCCCCTCTTCTACTCGGTCGCTCCACGGCAGTCCATACGTAAGTCGGACGTAATTCTGAAACTGGCCTTGCATTGAGAAAATGTGGCCAGGCGCGATACCGATGCCGTGCTTCAACGCACGTTTGTGCAATTTATACGCATCCACTTTTTTGTTCATCTCCACCCACAGCGCGAATCCACCCTGCGGCCGAGTGATGCGAGTATCGTCGGGGAAATATTCTGTCACGGCCTGAACGTATCTCAAACACTGCGTGTGCAGCGACTTACGCAAATGTCTCAAGTGCAATTCATATCTCCCATTCTGTAAAAAATGGGCCGCCGCTGCTTGCGCGAGGGTGTTTGTAGAAACATTGCTCATGCGTTTCCTACGGATCAACTGCTCCTTGAATTTCCCCGGCACAGCCCAACCAAGCCGGTAGCCTGGTGCCAGCGATTTCGAAAACGATCCGCACTGAAGTACCATCCCCCGCTTGTCAAACGCTTTGCACGTGGTCGGCCTCTTTTTTCCGAAGAAAAGCTCTCCATAAATATCATCTTCGATCAGCGGGATATCTTTCTTGGAAAGCATATCGACCAATCGCTTTTTGTTTTCATCAGGCATGCAAGATCCGATGGGGTTGTTGAAATTGGTCACGAACAAACAGGTCTTAATGTTGAACCGTTCAATCGATTGCTCGAGATAATCCAAATCGACGCCGGTTTCAGGGCTAGTGGGAACTTCCACGACTTTCAATCCCAAGTTTTCCATTGCGCGGAAAATACCGAAGTAGGTTGGGCTTTCTATCGCCACGGCGTCTCCCGGTTTTGTCGTTACCATCAAACAAAGGTTGAGGGCTTCCATGCATCCGGCCGTGACCACCACATCGTCTTGGCTCAGCGCTCCACCCCAGTTAAAAGACAACCGGGCAATTTGTTGACGCAATTCGGGGTTGCCTTGCACGTGCTCGTATTGCAAACAACTGTCTTTTGAAGAACGCACGGCATGCATCACAGATTTATTCAATTTGGCTGCCGGGAGCAATGAATAGTCGGGGGCTGCCATTGAAAATTGCGTCAGTTTGTCGGATCTCAGGTCATTATAAATACCCGAAATCATATCATCCAGCGTCACGGGCACAACTTCATCATGGGGCTCACAACTCTGTGGAAGCGATAATCCATGGCGAGGAGAAAATTTTACATAGTAGCCCGACTGCGGCCGCGCTTCGATCAACCCTTTTGCCTCCAAGTGATAATACGCTTGAAACGCCGTACTCAAACTGATGTCCTGTTCTTTGCTCAACGCACGCACCGACAGAAGTTTGTCACCCACTTTCATCGCGCCATTCTCGATGAGCCTACCAATGCGATCCGCCACCGTAGTGTATTTGTGATCGCGTGCAACAAATTTTTTCGACTTCTTCTTCGTGAGCGTGAGCATAGTTGTAAAGTGATATGGTAGCGACAAATGTAACTGATCTGGTCTAAAATAAAAAAATTGAAACTGTTATTTTTTTGTTCCGTTTGTGAACTTTGTCGGAAAATTGGCCCCAACGTTTCAACCAAGGTATGCTTGAGCAAGAAGCGGGTTGATTTAAGACACATCATTGGAATCCTTTGAGAATTAATTTAAAAAATGAAAAGAATTTTACTTTCACTTTCGCTCTCCATCCTTTTCACCAGCGCCTACAGCTTTGCTCCTGGCGACAGTGTGCCTCCAGCTAAGCGCGAACGGCGCTCAAAAAGCACGCTCACGATACGCACGCACAACGCCGGTTACTTCGCTTTCACGACGAGAATCATCAGCACTAACCCTGCGCTGGATTTCTTTTACACCTACGATCGCAAAACGTGGGGCTTCATGTCGTTTAAGGCCTTTGACCTTTACGACCATAACACTTCCAACAACTTCATGTTGATGATGCTTCGGAAGAATTTTAAGCTGACGAACAGACTTACCATCACGCCCCATATCGGTGCCATTCTTGAGCAAAGTAATTCGGTGGCAGACAAAGGGTCCGACATCTCCTCCATCATTATCACCTCTTATCGAATCTCGAATAACCTAACCGTCGATCATACCGCCATCTTGGGAAACCTTGTGATCGAACCAAGCGAAAGAGATTGGTTCAACCGCTTCAGAATGCTTTATACTAATGGGCATTGGGACGTTACGCTTCAGGCATGCCACAACAACAAAATGATTGACCACGACAATTCCGAGTATTTTTCGACGGCAGGAAGTTTATTTTACAGTCGAATAAAAGTGTCTGATCATTTAGCCATGAATATAGGCGTCACCAGTGTTGGCATGTTGTGCTCAAACACACCTTCGGAATACGCAAAACAAAATGGCGTGTTCTTTACCCTGGCGGGTTTCATTCATTGAGTGCACAACCTTATTTCGACAGATTTCGTATCTTTGACCGACATGCGGATCGGTGCACTCTTATTGGCTTCTTATATCGGCTTCCTTACGGTTCAACCCTTGGTGTCGCCAGTACAAGCGTGCGAGAAAAAAATGGCGCCCAAGAGCTCGCACTCCTGCTGCGAAGAAAAAAGACAGGACAAACAGGAGCCAGGGAAATGCCCAGCGAGTGGAATATGCAATCCGTTTGGCCAATGTACCTGTTGCCTTGCAGCACCGGAGCCTTCTTTTTTTGAGTTCGACAAATCAACACCGTTTGTTGATTTTAATGACCTGACATCTGCTAACCTCTTGTCCACTTATCAAGCAGATTGTTTTCATCCCCCCGAAGTGGTTTGATCTTTTGTCTCAAGGCTCAACCGAAAAAAATCAAAACACTTAAAAAATAATCATATGAAAAAGATCATCATTGGCTTCATCGCAACTGCTCTGGTAGCTGCTGTCGCCGCTTTCGGATATAACAAAGTCACCGCGAACGACGATTGCTGCAAAGAAGGGGCAGCCTGTTGCAAACCCGGTGCTGCCTGCTGCGTGAAGAAATAATTTCGCACTGACGCAGATTTTAAGCCCTGACGGTACCGTCAGGGCTTTTTTTTTAAGAAATGCAACTTGAGCGAGTTTAGATTGTCTATTTCGTAACCTTTCTTCCGCAACCAAGTTTACCCTATAATCAACCCACCGTATTATGATCAAAAATTACTTCAAAGTGGCGCTTCGGTCAATTTTGCGCAGCCGCCTTACTTCGTTTATCAATTTGATGGGCCTCACATTGGCGATGACAGCAGCAGTTCTCATCTACCTTTTTATCGCAGATGAAGTGAACTATGATCGGTATCATGCAAAAGCGGACAGAACGTACAGAGTAACACGCGAATTCTTTGACCGCGAGGGTTCGTCTACCCTACACTTATGCACGGTTGCGCCTCCCATTGGACCACTCTTAAAAAATGACATTTCGGAAATACAGTTGATGGCCCGAACACTTCAATTTGGTCAAGTGATGGCCATTGAAGAAAACGGTGAACGTAAAAAAATCGCGTCCGAGCAAAACGTCTTTGTGGCAGAGCCTGATCTCTTCAAAATCCTTGACATCGCAGTTATTTCAGGTGATCCGCTAAAAGACCTGGAACGACCGAATACCGTAATGCTTTCAGAAAAAACGGCCGAAAAATATTTTGGCACAACTCAAGCGATTGGAAGGACCTTGAAAAGTGGGCAATTGAACTTGGAAGTGACCGGTGTTTTTAAAGACTTTCCTGGCCAAACGCACTGGCATCCCGATTTCCTTATCTCATTCAGCACATTAAATGACTCCACCATTTATGGGAGAAAACGACTGGAGACCAATTGGGGCAACAATGCGTTTACCACCTACTTGGTTTTTGATGAAGGGACCAACCCCCAAAAAATCGAATCGCGTTTCCCCGCTTTTCTCGACAAGCATTTCACTCCCGTGGCACGCGCCAATGGAGCTCCGGCGGATTTTGTGGCATCAAAAAGAACACGCCTGACGATTCAAAATATCCAAGACATCCATTTACGCTCGCACCTGGACGATGAAATTGAACTCGGCGGCAACATCAATAATGTATACATGATGGCCGTCATTGGAATCTTCATCGTGCTTATCGCCTGTTTCAATTTTGTAAATCTGTCAACGGCCCGAGCGACAAAACGAGCCAAGGAAGTCGGCTTGAGAAAAACGGTTGGCGCATTTAGAAATCAATTGATCGGCCAATACTTAAGCGAGTCGGTTTTGATTTCTTTTTTTGCCTTGATCATGGCCGTTGGGCTTGCGTGGCCCGCCGTTCAGTGGCTCAACCAGTTTACAAATAAACATCTCGTCTTTCAACTGATTTCCAATTGGCAGCTAACGCTCGCCCTCGTAGGCTTTGCTCTGCTCGTCGGCATCTTAGCGGGAATCTACCCCGCGTTCGTGATTTCTGCATACAAACCAGCCTTAGTCTTAAAAGGACAACAAGGTTCAGTAAAAGGAAAAAGCGGACTTAGAAAAATTCTCGTGGTGGCACAGTTCTCCATTTCGATCGTATTGATCATCGCCACCATGGTCACTACCCAGCAACTTGGTTTTTTGAACAAGATTAAATTGGGCTTTGATAAGGACAGAGTCATCACCCTCGGGTACTCCAATGAATTGGACAAAAACTATGACGCTTTTTACAACGAAGCCGTTAAATCATCTACCATAAAGAACGTTGGTCGCAGCTCCCGTATCCCGACAGGTCGATTGCTGGACAGCAGCGGCGCCTCGTTGGTTCAAGACGGCCAGCTGGTTCCTGCATCTGTGACTTTGAAGATGATTGCCACCGACTATGAGTTTTTCGATACGTACGGAATTTCTTTCGCCGCCGGTAGGGGCTTCTCCAGGAATATCAAGACGGATGACTCGCTAGCTTACGTTATCAATGAAGCCTCGGTAAGAGCCCTGGGTTGGAAATCGAACGAGGAAGTCATTGGAAAGGAATTTAACTACGGTGGTAAAACGGGAAAGATCATTGGTGTCGTTAGCGATTTCCACTTTGAATCACTTCATCAGCGGATCGTGCCGATGATCTTCTTACCAATAAAACAATCCTTTTTTAATTTCATCACCGTCAAGATTTCCGGCGATCACTTTCAAGATGGCATAGAGCACCTGCAAAATATCTGGAAGTCGTTCTTACCAACTCAACCGTTCGAATATCAATTCACTTCCGAACGTTATCAACAGTTGTACCAAGGTGAACAAAAAGAAAATCAGCTGTTCACCATTTTTTCAGCTTTGGCTATTTTCATTGCTTCACTTGGATTATTTGGATTAGCTACTTTCAATACGCTGCAGCGCATCAAAGAAATTGGAATCCGAAAAGTGTTAGGTGCTACTGTTCCAAATATTCTTGGCATCCTTTCAAAGGAGATCGTGATTCTCGTTTTGATTGCCAATGCCGTGGCGTGGCCTATTGCGTGGATTTTCATGGGAAAATGGCTTAACACCTTCGCCTATCATATTGACATGAATTTGTTTATCTACCTACTGGCTGCGTTTGCCGCTATACTAATTGCGTTGATCACCGTGAGCGCCCAAACCGTGAAAGCAGCGATGACCAACCCTTCGCAAACGTTGAGATACGAATAGATCAAAAAGTATTTTCATCAAAAAAGGCAGGTTTCCCCTGCCTTTTTTGTTTTTCTATTTTTTCTTTTCATTTTTTATTCTACATTTGTAGAGTACTTTATTCAACTGTAGAATACAAATATGTTGTCAAAAACCGAGGAGCAGCTTATGGAGCTGATCTGGAAACACAAAAAAGTTTTCATGAAAGAGTTAATCGATCTATGGCCAGGCCCGAAACCCGCACCAACTACCGTAGCCACATTACTGAAGCGAATGCAGGACAAGGGGTTTGTTGGGTATCGCACCTTTGGCAACTCACGAGAATACTATCCCTTGGTAAAAAAGAAGGACCACTTCTCCAAGCATGTCAAGACGATAATCAAGGATTACTTCGAGAACTCTCCCATACAATTCGCCTCATTTTTTACGACTGAAACAAATTTGTCGACTGCAGAACTCAGGGAGCTGCGTAAGATCATTGATTTGGAATTGAAAAAGAAATTGAAATGATAACCTACATCATAAAGTTCACTTGTTGTTGCACGTTGTTGTGGATCATTTACAAACTACTTCTAGAAAAAGAGAAGGTTCACAGATTCAATCGATTCTATTTGATGGGGGCGGTAGTTTTTTCATTTTTCACCCCCTTGATTTCGTTTCAATCGAAAATCACCAGAGCACCGATTTTTCAAAATCTAATACTGATAGATTCAAATGGGATTGAGTCTATCACCGCCCCGGTTGGGCAAAGCGTAGAAACGACTTTAGACGGGCCATTGGTGTTGACTATCCTTTATATAGCGACATGTCTTTTGTTCCTATCTCGATTCGTCAGAAATCTTATGTCGCTGCATCGAAAAATCAAGACGTCCAAAAGAATCTCATGGAACAGCTCGTGTCTCATCTTGGTTGACGACCCCACTGTCCCATTCAGTTTTGCAAACTACATTTTTGTTAACCGTTCTGATTTTGAGGCACAGAAGCTAGAAGAAGAAATCCTGCACCATGAGCTTACTCACGTCCAACAGAAGCACACGATCGACATTCTGTTTATCGAACTCCTTCTGGTTTTTGCGTGGCTCAACCCAATACTATTTCTGTATCGTCGAGCTATTCGGCTCAACCATGAATTCTTAGCTGACGAAAGCGTCGTCTCCAGATTTGATACGTATAGATATCAAGTCCTTCTATTGAACAAAACATCCACGTCGGTGGCGATGCCAATGTCGAGCACATTCAACTATACATTAACTAAAACAAGATTAATTATGATGACTCGCAAAACTCCCTTGGTTCTGGCGATTTTCAAACAAGTCGCTGTAATTCCAGTCGCGGCTGCATCCATTTTTCTGTTTGGCGAACGTGCCTTTGCCCAACAATCGAACGCAGACAAAAAAGCGGTGGAGACAGAAACCGTCAAAAAACAAGCGCCACTTGGTTTTCCAAAAGCAAATTCTATCGGCACGACAACAGAGATGATGAATGAATACAAATCCATTATCAACAAATACCGGTCTGGAGCGGCCAAGAAATGGGGTACATTTCGAAAAGAAGTTACCTATGCGGACCATGCACGTCTTTACGCCATTTTTTCTGAGATGAGCGATGATCAGAGGATGGAACAAACGGTCATCTTTTTGAAACCATCACCTCCACCCAAGCAGATGACGTTTACCCAGGCCGACCTCGATTCCTGGAAAGATCCGTTGACCTATGGTGTGTGGCTCGATGAGAAAAAAGTCGACAACACAGAATTAGCTAAGTTTTCACCGGCCGATTTTTATCATGCCTCGTCCAGTGCTCTGATGAAAAACGCCATCAACTACGGAAAACATAAATACCAGCTCAACTTGATGACAAAAAAATACTACGAGCTCAACGTTGCAAAAAAGAATACAGAAGGGAACATGATGGCCTTCCTTATAACACGCGCCAATGGGTTGTCTGAGTATCAGAGGAACAATTGATTAAATATAAACTTCGCTTTAATGGGCTGGCTCGAACCAGCCCTTTTCACTTTACAGTGACAGTCGTGATTTGTTTGACATCTTTCGAGGACGACCCAATCATGATTTTGAATACGCCAGGTTCAACAACTCTCACCATCTTCTCATTCAACATGCTCAGCATTTCAGGCGTAATGGCGAAAACAACCTCCTTTTGTTCCCTCGCCCCGAGGTGGATTCTGGTGAATGCTTTTAATTCCTGAATCGGTCTCGCCATGGTTGACAACACATCTTTAATGTAGAGTTGTACTACCTCTTCTCCTTCACGCTCTCCTAAATTTTTTATCGTTATCGAAACCGAGGCGGATTCATTCGTTGAAATCGTGCCCTTGTCCAATTTAATGTTGCCATATTCGAACGCCGTGTAACTCAATCCAAAACCAAAAGGAAAAAGTGGCTCGCCGCTCAGGTTGTTATAGTCATCACCTCGTCCCGTGGGTTTATGATTATACACCAATGGCAACTGCGCTTCGTGAACTGGAAAAGTAATCGGCAATCTTCCCGCCGGGTTGTAGTCTCCAAACAGAACTGATGCTACTGCGTCACCACCTCGCTCGCCTGGATACCAAGCGTCCAAAATTCCATCTACCTTATCGATCCATTTAGACATAGTGATGGCGCTACCGCCAACAAGTACGACAACAACAGGCTTACCAGTCGCTGCCACTTTGTTTATCATCTCCTCCTGATGACCCGGTAGTGAAAGCATGGCTCGATCTTGAAACTCTCCCTCTTGAATTCCACAAACAACAACAGCCATATCAGAATCCTGAGCGGCAGTCACCGCCTCTTCTATTTTTTTCTGCCACTCACTTCCGATTCCAACATTCCATATCAATTTGATGTGCGCATTCCCAATGGGCTCAAAAAATTCCACACGCAAGTCATATTCTCTATCTTTTTCGAACAGAAGCTCCCGCGAGACCATGCGATAACTTTGCTTTTTCCAATTGTCGATCAGCAGCTTGTGGTCAATGTAAAGTCGAAATCCGTCATTCCCTTCTAGACCGATCTTTGCGAGGCCGGTCTGGGGCGATTTGATTT
>DATJJP010000026.1:0-5373 GCA_035492075.1 Cyclobacteriaceae bacterium
CGGGTGCCTATAAGCTTTTTGCAAACTTGGTTTCGATGCGGAAATCCACTCGCCCTGAGGATGTAAAAGTCAAATCAAAATGACCGAAGAAAAGCCACCCGTGTTTTCGACTTGGCGTGCATGGTATTGGCTGGTGCTGGCCGTGATGTTGGTGCAGGTGGTCGTCTATTTCTTCATCACTAAATCGTTTTCATGAGTTGGATTGACTGGCTCGTGCTTTTCGGTACGCTGGTCTTCATCGCCCTTTATGGAGCGTGGAAGTCTCGAGGTGCCAAAAATGTGGAGGCGTTCCTCAAAGGCGATCAACAATTGAAATGGTGGATGGTGGGGATATCTATCATGGCAACACAAGCCAGCGCTGTCACCTTTCTTTCCACACCCGGTCAGGCCATCGAAGACGGGATGAGGTTCATTCAGTTTTATTTTGGGCTTCCTTTGGCGATGGTAATCATCTCCATCACCATGCTGCCGATTTATTACAGGCTCAAGGTCTATACCGCTTACGAATACCTGGAAACGCGATTCGATTTGAAAACCCGAACGCTGGCGGCGATTTTGTTCCTATTACTGCGAGGGCTTTCGGTGGGTATTACGCTGTTTGCACCCGCGCTTGTGCTCTCCACGGTGCTCGGATGGAATATTGTCTTCACAACACTTTTGATTGGCCTGCTGGTTATTTTTTATACGGTGGCCGGTGGTAGCAATGCCGTTAACATCACCCAACGTCAGCAAATGGCGGTGATCATGGGCGGAATGATTTTGGCGGGCATCATTGCATTCTCACTTCTGCCAAAGAGTGTGTCCTTTGCAAAGGCTGTAAATATTGCAGGAGAGTTAGGCAAAATGAATATTGTGACCACCGATTTTAACCTGAAAGATCGCTTCAACATATGGTCGGGTTTGCTTGCGTCTACTTTTTTATTCTTGTCTTATTTCGGCACGGATCAGTCGCAGGTAGCAAGATATTTGGGTGGAAAATCCCTGACGGAAAGCAGGATGGGTTTGATTTTCAACGGCCTGTTGAAAATTCCAATGCAGTTCATCATTCTTTTTATAGGCATCCTGGTTTTTGTTTTTTATCAGTTCAATCAGGCGCCCATTTTTCACAATCAGGTCTTGTTAAATCAAGCCAAGTACACGGAAAAATCCTCCACCATTCAATCCATTGAAACCGAATACGATAAAGTCTTTTCAGAAAAACAAAGAACGATAAATCGACTGGTGGGTGGTATCGACAGCAACAATCGCCAAGAGATCAGCGAAGCAAGGTCATCCTATCAAATTCTAAAGGGCAAGGAAGACAGCCTTCGCACCAAGACCAAAACGGCAATTGCTGAGGCTATTCCGTCGGCAAAGACGCAAGATAAGGACTACATTTTTCTCAATTTTGTGCTCACACACCTTCCCCACGGCGTGATTGGACTCCTCCTTGCAGTGATGTTTTCTGCGGCCATGTCGTCAATGGCTTCGGAGTTGAATGCACTTGCATCCACCACAACGGTTGACATATATAAACGGGTGTTCAAGCCGGAGGCGTCCGCTGCGCATTATTTGAATTCTTCAAAGTTCTTTACTGTGTTGTGGGCATTAATCGCCATGGCCTTTGCGTCGCTGGCCAATTTTGCAGAGAACTTGATTCAATTTGTGAACATCGTTGGCTCTCTTTTCTATGGGACCATACTCGGCATTTTCTTGGTCGCTTTTTACTTGAAAAAAATTAAGAGCAATTCGGTTTTCTGGGCAGCAATCATTGGAGAGGCGGTGGTGTTGTCCTGTTACCTATTTTTCTATGACGAGATTGCCTTTCTTTATTACAACATCATCGGGTGTGTGGTGGTAGTACTTTTCTCCGGACTTTTTGCTGCCGTGCAGCTCCAAAAAAAGTAACCAAATTTAATTCTTTTTAATCGGCCTCGGCGGTTCCAACTTCATAACCAGTTTATCAAGTGCTGATTGTAGGTCGGAAAACTGTGATTTCAGTTCCTTATTTTCTTCCTTTAATTCGCTTATCGCCTTCTTCATTTCTTGATTTTGATGCGTCAATTCTTGAATTGCTGCGAGTGCCACTCCCGCGGCATCAATAGTAGAAATCGACTTGTCATCATTGCCCACTTGAAATTATCTCTTCTTTTTATCCGAAGGTATTTTTTGATGAGCAGTCGGCAGAGTATGCAATGGGGAAAAGTATCATCCGTTACATCGAAAGCAGGAACGAAATGATTCGATAAAAAAAGAAGGCAACCATTTGAGGTTGCCTTCGCGATGAATTTTTACTTACGTAACTATTTCAAAGTTTTAATCAAATCTTCATTCAATTTTACATAGCCGAAATCTCCGTCCTTATTGTTTTTGGCTAGGTCAAGTGACTGCTGAGCGGTAGTAATCGCGCCTTTTTTATCACCAAGCGCTTTTTGAATCTTCGCTTTTGCATGCACATTCCAAAAGGCTTTTGGATTGCTTGCAATGGCAAGATCCATCCACTCCAATGCCTTGTTTAAGTCTTTGCCGTTTTCCAGGTAGTAGTTGGCAGCGGTGGCATAGGCTCCGGGGTTCACTTTTGTATTCGCTTCTATGGCCTTCATCACTTTTGCATCGAAGTCCACTCCAACAGAAAATTTAACGGAAGTGTTTTCCCATGCCAACTGAATTTTAGCCCACTTATTGTCGTCAGACACATCCGTCACGTTATACGTAAGCATTTCCACTTTTTCAGTCAGCTTTTCTGCTTTTACTTTGAAGTTCGCTGCTTCTTTGGTCTTGTCGTACTCGTTCGTGTTGCCTCCCAAGGTGAGGTCTTTGTACAAAGACAAGGTCCACTCGGTTGCGCCTGGCCATGCGAAGAGCAAGTACTTGCCGGCAGCAATTTTGTTGCCTTCCACTGTGACATCGTCAGAGAACGAAACGAACGTACCATCATTTGCACCGGCTCTCCAGATCTTACCGTTAGGCTGGAGGAACGCATCTCCTTCGCCAAAGATCTTTCTGCCTTTCACGCGAGGTCGCGAATAGTCGATTTTCACATCCGTGAGCCCAACAACGGTGGATGCCGAGCCGGCGGGACTTGGCGCTGGGGTCCTTATTTGCGCCAGCGAAGCGAAGCCAACCGCGATCAAGAAAAATGATAAAATGGTTTTCATAAGAAATTTGTTTTAGTCGGTCACAAAATTAGAATAGTTTGCAGCCGAAATTACTTTTTAACATTGCCTTAACAAAATGAAAATGAGGCTTTCTGCCGAGTTTTATCTGAGAAATAACGTCACCTCCATTGCCCGTCAACTGATTGGAAAAGTGTTGCTCACTAAGATCGACGGGTTGGTTTCGGGCGGAATCATTGTTGAGACGGAAGCTTATTCGTTTAAAGAAAAAGGATGTCATGCATATCGAGGAATGACGAAACGCAATGAAGTCATGTTTGAAGATGGAGGAGTGGCCTACGTCTATCTTTGCTACGGCGTGCACGAAATGTTCAACGTAGTGACGAACGTGAGCGGGAAAGCAGATGCCGTACTCATACGAGCGCTCGAGCCCGTGATAGGTGTCGAAACGATGCTTGAACGAATGCAAACAGAAACACCTCGAAGACTAACTTCAGGGCCGGGCAAGTTGACGAAGGCATTGGGCATTGATCGATCGTTCAATGGAAAAAAATTGAATGGACACGAAATTTGGATCGAAGACCAAAATAACCGGATCAAGCCTCGAGAAATACAAAGCGCCAAACGGATCGGAATAGATTACGCAGGCGTGGACGCCCTGCTGCCGTGGCGATTTTTTTTGAAGAATAGCGGATGGGTGAGTAAATTAAATGGAAAATGACAATCGAACTGTAAGAATGACAAAAAGTAACGTCTGTTGGCTGGCGTTAGTCGTCATACCAATCACCTTCACGGTGAGGGCACAAAGCATACAAACTGTTCCGTTCAAATCGGTCAATACAGCTTACGATGAGCAAAACCCGATTATCGGCCCGGATGGTCTCTATTTTACAGTAGCGAACCATCCGCAGAACGTTGGCGGAAAAAAAGATCCCGGCGACATCTGGGTGTCTGTGTGGGTAGGGGGGGCTTGGAGTAAACCCATCCACGGGGGAAATCTAATCAATGATGGTGTTTACAATTCTGTGGCCGGGTTTAGTCATGATGGCAAACAAATGTTTTTGTTGGGGCATTATGCGAAAAAAGGATCATCGGCAACAAGTCAGGGGATAGCCGTAAGCAGACTTGGCGACTACGGTTGGTCAACGCCAGAGAATATTTCAATACCCTATTTCTTGAACAAGTCAAATTCTTTTTCAGGAACAATAAGTGCTGATGGAAATATTTTCGTTTTCTCCGGGGAATCCTATGTCACGAAAGGGGCAGAAGATATCTACGTGTGCCTGAAGCGTGATGGAAAATGGAGCGAGCCCGTTAATCTCGGCGGCGAAATAAATACACCTTATCAAGAATGGACGCCTAGCCTAAGTGAAGATGGAAAGACGATCTACTTTTCCTCGAATGGAAGAAACGGTGAAGGAGGATTCGATATTTTCAAGTCAACTCGACTAGATGACACTTGGCAGTCATGGTCACGCCCCGAAAGTCTTGAGTCGTTGGTCAACACCGAGGCGAGAGAACTTTACTACAGGCCGTTTACCAAGAGCTCCGCATTTTTTACTACCACCAGCAACAGCGATGGCCTTGGCGACATTCGCTCCTGGGTCGATACCACCGATGTGGATAACCATCAGTATCTGACCAGAAAAGGAGTTGTTCAGGTTTCGGGAATGATCACCAATGCAAAAACGGGTGACAAGGTAAAGGCGAGGATTTCGTTCCAAACGGATTCAACCCATTTCATGTACTCCTCTCAGGATGGGAGCTATTCAATAAAGGTACCCGCGAATAAGCCCTACACGGTCGAGATTCTTGCGTCAGGTTACGTTAATTTTTCGGACCGTGCCGACTTGCAGTTTTTTGACGTGAAAAACGTTCAAATGAATTTCAAGTTACAGCCCATTGAAGTGGGTACGCTGGTGGAAATGAAAAATGTTTTGTTCTACATGGGCACGACGCGCCTCTTGGAAGAATCCTATCCTGAATTAAATGTGGTTGTCGCCTTTTTGAAAGACAATCCGAAAATTGAGATTGAGCTAGAGGGACACACCGATAACCGAGGAGACGCAAAAAAGAATTTGACCCTATCACAGCAACGGGTCGACGTTATCAAGAAATATCTCGTGTCTAAAGGAATCAGTGCGCGAAGGCTGAAGGGCAAAGGGTATGGTGCCAGTCGGCCGGTCGCCACCAACGACACGGAGGAATCCCGCAAGCTTAACAGACGGGTGGAGTTCCTCATCTTGAAGAACTAGTGTGGCCCGTCAGTATCCAGCGG
>DATJJP010000027.1:0-36722 GCA_035492075.1 Cyclobacteriaceae bacterium
GGGTTGTTAGAATAGAGGCCGTGCTGAGTGGTTCATTAAATTTTATTTTCAGTTCATTCTCCAAGGAAGAAAGATTTAGTGCTGTCGTGGCCAAAGCAAGGTCTAAAGGATACACAGAGCCAGACCCTCGCGACGATCTAAGCGGATTGGATGTTGCTCGAAAAATCTTAATACTCGCGCGCGTGGCAGGGGTTCCATTGGAGCTTTCCGATATCTCTGTCGAAAATCTCGTACCGGAAGCTTGTCGTGGCAAAATCGATCTCGATTCCTTCTTTGGCAAATTAGCGGAAAGCGACTCCGCCTTTGCACGTTTGCTATTTAATGCCGAAGCCAAAAAAGAAAAACTTCGTTACCAAGCCGTGTTAGAAAACGGCAAGGCTAACGTCAAGCTATCCGCTGTAAACAGCGATCACCCCTTCTACTCGTTGTCCGGAAGCGACAACATGATCTTATTGACTACCGAACGGTATCACGACCGGCCAATGGTGATTCGAGGCCCCGGGGCGGGTGCCGAAGTGACGGCGGCTGGAGTTTTTGCAGACATTATTCGCATTGGAAATTATTCAAATCCAACAAGTGTATGAGATCGGTCAGCGTTTTTGCTCCCGCCTCCGTCGGAAACTTATCGTGTGGATTTGATGTGTTTGGATTGGCGGTGTGTTCCCCTGGCGATGAAGTGACAATTGAGCTAATCGATTCTCACGAAGTTCGAATTGATGCTATCAAAGGCGATCGAGGCCGACTTCCTTTGGACGCGGGTAAAAATACCGCGGGCATTGCTGTGATTGAATACCTGAAATCCATTCAAAGTAGTCGCGGAGTAGCCATTGTGCTCAACAAAAATCTACCCCTGGGAAGCGGGATGGGCTCCAGTGCTGCAAGCGCAGTGGCTGCCGTGGTCGGCGTTAATCATTTGATGGGCAATCTCAAAAGACGAGAGGAGTTACTTCCCTTTGTGATGGAAGCTGAACGTATTGCTTGTGGCTCCGCTCATGCCGACAACGGTGCGCCCAGTTTGTTGGGCGGTCTGATTTTAGTCAGACAAAACCATCCTCTTGACATCGTTTCCATCCCTACTCCCAAAAATTTAATGTGCGCATTGGTTCATCCGCAAATTGAAGTGGAGACGAAAGATGCGAGGTCGGTGCTAAAAAAGATGATCGAGTTGAAGGACGGTGTCACACAATGGGCAAACGCTGCGGCGCTGGTGGCAGGTATGATGAAGGGAGACTATGAACTTATCGGACGGTCAATTGCCGATGTGATCGCTGAACCCGTGCGCGCCGATCTTATCCCGGGGTTCCACCGAGTAAAGAGTGCTGCTCTTCGAAATGGTGCACTGGGTTGCGGCATATCGGGGTCTGGACCTACCATTTTTTGCTTATGCAAAGGGACAGAAGACGCACACCGCGCTGGAGATGCCATTCAGAAAGAATTTGAATCGATGGGGCTAAAGAGTGAAGTCTTTGTGTCGCCTGTAAATCAAGAAGGCGCTTATATAATTGAATGCAAATGAAATTTTACAGCACAAACAACTCCACCTACCGGGTCTCATTTGAAAACGCCGTAATGAATGGTCTAGCCCTTGACGGCGGCTTATTCATGCCTGACCGAATTCCGGTTTTTCCTCATGAATACTTTGAATCTCTCCCGCTGCGACCGTTTCATGAAATCGCTTTTGACGTTGCCAGCGCCTTCGTAGAAAGAGGGATTTCGAAAAAGCATTTAAAAGAAATTATTATAAAGACAATCTCCTTCGATGCGCCGTTACTCGAAATAGAAAAAAATGTGTTTGCGCTGGAGCTGTTTCATGGCCCAACGTTGGCATTCAAAGACTTCGGAGCGCGATTCATGTCGCAGATACTAGGTCACTTCGCGCAAAAGCTACATCGCGATATCACCATCCTGGTTGCCACTTCCGGAGATACGGGTAGTGCTGTTGCAAATGGTTTTTTAGGAGTTTCAAATACCAAAGTCGTTGTCCTGTATCCTTCAGGAAAAGTAAGCGAGATTCAAGAAAAGCAGTTCACCACGTTGGGAAAGAACATCACCGCTATTGAAATTAAAGGAACATTTGATGACTGTCAACGACTGGTGAAGCAAGCCTTTCTCGATGCCGATCTCAAAGACAAATTTCTCCTCACTTCAGCCAATTCCATAAATATAGCCCGCCTCATCCCTCAGACATTCTATTATTTCTATGCCTGGTCTCGACTGCCGAAAAGGGACAACGTCGTATTTTCCGTTCCCAGCGGAAATTTTGGAAATCTGACTGCAGGTCTTATTGCTCAGAAGATGGGTTTGCCTGTTCAACAATTCATTGCAGCCACCAACGTCAATGACGTTGTTCCTCACTATTTAACCACGGGTGATTTTTTTCCGCGCCCATCAGTGCCAACATTAAGCAACGCAATGGACGTCGGCAATCCGAGCAATTTCATAAGAATGCAAGAGCTCTTCGAGAGAAACCACAAATCTATGGATGAAGCAATAAAAGGGTATGCTTTCACTGACGAAGAAACTAAAACAGTCATAGGACTGGTTTTCAATAAGTTTAATTATATCCTTGATCCGCACGGGGCGATCGGATATTTGGGATTGAGGGAATACTTGCAGCAAAACCCTGAGCATGTGGGTATCTTTTTAGAGACTGCGCACCCGGCTAAGTTCGGAGAAACAGTCGAACCTATCATTGGGAAAAAATTAAGCGTCCCCGAAGCGTTGAAAAATTTCATGTTGAGCATCAAAAAGTCAATTCCCTGCGACTCAAATTACGAATCACTCAAAAACATACTACTTGAAAGGAGATAATCGTCTGCCTTCATCTTGTCTCTATGGTCTTGTGTCTTATGTCCAAATAAGAATTAGTTTTGCGAAATCATGAAAGAAAAACTTTTTACCCACGCTCACCTGAGTGATTTCTCGAAAAAAGTCTTTTTGAAAATCGGCTGTGCCGACGACGAGGCGAATCTAGCCACCGAATCCTTACTCCGCGCCGACTTAAGAGGCGTCGACTCGCACGGCGTAGCCCGCCTCAGCGGCTATGTGCGCCTGTGGGAAGCAAAACGCGTGAACAGTCAGCCGAAAATTAAGATTGTACATGAGAGTCCAAGTACAGCAGTCGTCGATGGTGATGCTGGTCTCGGTTTGGTGGTAGCTCCTAAAGCCATGGACATTGCCATTGCCAAAGCCAAAAACGCCGGGACGGGCTGGGTCGCCGTAAAAAATTCAAATCACTTTGGTATTGCGGGGCATCACGCGATGATGGCGCTGGGCCACGACATGATTGGCATGGCGATGACCAACGCAAGCCCACTTGTAGCTCCCACCTTTGCTGTGGAGAGGCTACTCGGCACAAATCCAATTGCCGTCGCGATACCCGCAGGAAAGCAACCTGCCTTCGTAGCCGATTTTGCAACTACCACTGCCGCCAACGGCAAGCTTGAAATTCTTCAGCGAAAAGAGAAAGAGGCACCACTTGGTTGGATTCAAAAAAAAGATGGGACGCCCTCATCCAACCCCAACGAATTGAAGGATGGAGGCGCGTTGATTCCACTGGGCAGTGATCGAGAGCACGGAAGTCATAAAGGATTTTGTCTAGGTGCCTGGGTGGATATTTTTTCGGCAGTACTTAGTGGCGCCAATTACGGACCTTGGGTTCCGCCGTTCGTAAGTTTTCTGGCTCCTCCGGCCGATCCTGTTGGTGAAGGTATTGGCCACTTTTTTGGAGCGATGCGCATCGACGCATTTCGTCCCGCCGCCGAGTTCAAAAAACACATGGACAATTGGATCAGCCGCTTTCGTTCAGCACAAACAATCGCGAGTGAGGAAAAATTAATTATTCCTGGAGACCCCGAAAGAGAGTTTGAAATAGCGCGGATGAAGAATGGGATTCCCTTGAATGAGAAGGTTATCCAAGACTTAAAGGAGCTATCCGAAAAATTTGAAATAAAATTCTAGAACGAGAAAAAGGCGCGATAAACAATCGGCGATTGGAAAACACCGTTTTGTTGATAAAGAAGATCGTACAAGACCATTGCGTTGATGCCGCCTCTCTTTCCTAGTGGCACTACATAACCAACGCCAACCAATAGACGGTCAAAATACCTTCTCGAAGCATTATCGAATGTGGTAGAGCTGATTTTATCGTACTCGAGTTGAAAAAAAAGTTGCTGAAGATAGTAGCGCGCAAATAACGCTCCTCCAAGTTGATCGTAAGATGCACCGAGGTCCGGGAAAGAGTATTTGGAATACTGGAGGTTTACACCCAAAAGCACCTCTGGCGATACACGATAACCAATAGTTGGCAGGAGTGCGTAATAATTATAGCGAAATCCTTGTACGTTAGTCCCTCCACCCAGTCCTCCGCCCATCGAAAAATAAAGCCGGTCTCTACCCGAAAGCGGTGATGAGTTTTGATTGCTTGACCTTTTCAGTACAGTGTTGAATTGCGCCAACGAAATGCTCGACATCAACACACCCACCAGCAGAAGCAACCGTCCTTTCATACGCTGTTATTTTTCTTCTATGATGAAAATATCTTCCTTCGGTTTTTTCATCAGGTATTTCTCTCGAGCGAATTTCTCAAGCAGTTCTTTGTTTGTCGTAAGTTCTTGCTTGTCTTTTTCTACTTCCGAGATTCGGTCTTGGTAGAATTCCTTCTCGTTCTCGAGTGACCTCAGTTTTGAGCTCATCCTAAAACGAGTGATCAAGTCGTTAGAGTCAAGAAATGTCATCCAGATTAAAAAAGAGATTCCGGTCATTGCATAAAAATTCCGGAACAAGGGGCCCAGTCTTTTAGCCATAAGTTTAAAAAATGTTTAACGAAGGTAGCAAATTCCTGAGAATGTTAATTAACAGTTACCACGTGATCTTTCTTTTGTGTCAGCCGACCAAACCGTGCAAGGCTTAATCCGAGTTCCTGCGCCGCCTTTTCGAATTCCTTTGACATTTCTCCGTCTACTGAAACCAATAGTCCTCCACTCGTTTGCGGGTCAGCCAAGATAATTCGTTGTTCCTCGGAAATCGCCGAAATTTTTTTTCCGTAGCTGTCCCAATTTCGTTGCGTTCCTCCCGGCATTGATTTCTGTTGAATGTATTCTTGCAGAAAATCAAAACGCGGCACCTCACTGAAATTAACTTCCGCCGAGACGTTGCTGCCCTCGCACATTTCACACAAATGACCTAGCAAGCCAAAACCCGTGACGTCGGTCATGGCGTTGATGTATTTCATTTTTCCAAAATGCGCGCCCGGTTTATTCAGGGTCAGCATGGCGTCTATTGCTTTTTGCAAATGCTCCTGCTTTACGATCCCCTTTTTTTGTGCCGTTGTTACAATACCGATACCCAACGGCTTTGTTAAATAAAGTACCGATCCCTCTTTGGCAGTATCATTCCGTTTCAGATTTTCCTTCCTCATTTTTCCTGAAACAGCCAGGCCGAAAACAGGTTCGGGACAATCGATGCTGTGGCCGCCAGCCAATGGAATTCCAGCGTCAGCACAAACCTTTCGACTTCCCTCCAAAACATCTTTCGCAACTTCAGGGGCAAGTTTGTTGATCGGCCATCCCAGGATAGCAATCGCCATGAAAGGTTCGCCACCCATGGCGTACACATCGCTGATCGCATTGACAGAGGCAATAGCACCAAACGTAAACGCATCGTCTACAATGGGCATGAAGAAATCAGTCGTGCTCACAATGCAAGTTCCGTCACCGATGTCGAACACGGCTGCATCATCCTTTGACTCATTGCCAACTAACAGTGCTGGAAATTTTTGTTTGGGCGAATTCGAATGCAGGATCGTGTCAAGAACTGCCGGTGAAATTTTGCAGCCGCAGCCCGCGCCGTGCGAATATTGGGTTAGCTTTATCTTTTCCATTGTCTTTTTTTAAATTTTTAAACACGTGTCCCTACGTGTCTAAAGTTTTTTCAGTTCTTCCGCAAATTGGATTTTGTCCTTTCCATCCCATTCTAAAATGCCCAAAATTCTTCCCTTTCTTCTTTCAATACTCTCACGATAGGCTTTGTCGTAGTAAGTCAGTAAAATATCGATGGTCGAGGCCATATCATTCATTAGCAGCGTCTCTTTGGCGGCGATATAATTTTGTCCGCCCAGTTTTTTGGTGATTTTACCTATGGTCTTGAGAAATTCCAAGCGGTCGGCCGATCCATATTCGTCTACCAGTCGTTGAACTCGCACTTCTTTCGAAACGTTCATTTGCACAAGCTGGCTTTCGTTCATCGTGCTCCAAAAATCCTGTGGCAGAAAAATCTTTCCAATCGCGATTGACTCATCTTCCACCCAGATTCGCTTCGACACATCCAATTTTAATATCTCTTCGAACAAATCATTTTGAAATTGTTCAGTCGTTGGCTGCGGGGGCATCATCAAACCACCAAAAGCAGAACCTTTGTGATTGGCCAGCAGCTCCAAATCCAAAATCTGCTCGCCTTGCATTTTGAGCGTTCGGAGAATTTCGCTCTTGCCACTACCTGTAAATCCCGTGAGTAAAATGAACTGAAAGGGGTTTTTAAAATTTCCCAGCGCGTGTTGTCTGTAAGCTTTATAGCCTCCCGCTAGCGTGCGCGACGGTATCCCGGCCATGCCCGCGAATTGAGAAAAATTGTTCGACCTCATTCCCCCGCGCCAGCAGTGGACGAGCAACTCTCTTCCCTTAGCGATCTCCTCGGTGTAATTGATTATTTCCTCTAACCGAGGTCCGACCAGTCGAAAGCCGGTCTTGATGGCTTCTGCCTGACCCTTTTGTTTATAGTCGGTGCCTACTGCTACTCGCTCTTGGTTGTTGAGCAGAGGGATGTTACTTGCTCCGGGGATATGTCCGTGCTGAAATTCCAGCGGCGAGCGGACATCCACCACCGGCAATTCATGCCGTAATTTCAAAAAATCATCAAGGGAAATCACGAAGCAAAATAACGGAATAATCACTTACCCGCTGGTGTAGTACCGTTCTTTGTCTAGTGTTCATTTGATTAACTTGCCATCATGATCAACAACAAAGAGCGCCTTTATTGGGTTTTGCAAATCGTTGGTTGGTCCTTCTACGCCTCTTTTCAAATAGTGGCCAGTTTGCTGGCATCCGGTACAGGTTCCATAACTTCCCAGCGGACCATTTTATTCGTCAGTGAAGCCTTTCTTTGTTTCATTGTCAGCCATACGTACCGCTTACTGATTAATCGTTGGCGCTGGTTTGGGCTTGGCATATCGCGCATCGTTCCGCGGATGATCATTTGTGTTTTGGTGATGGGTCTGATCTTATATTTTCTGAGGATACCTCTTTCGATCCCGCTGGGGATGTTCAACTTCAGTTCGGTTTTTGCTCTCATGAGAATTCTCGTCGGATCTGCCTATTACGCATTCATCTTTTTCGTGTGGTCGATCATTTATTTTATCTACAATTATTTCGAGCGCTACAATAAGTCGCTAAAACTTGAGGCCACCGTCAAAGAAATTGAGTTGATCAATTTAAAGGCGCAGCTGAATCCGCATTTTATTTTCAATGCGATGAACAGTATTCGCGCGTTGATCGACGAAAATCCATCCAAATCTAAGATGGCGATCACACAGCTTTCAAACATTCTGCGCAATTCGCTGGGCACGGAAAAAAAAGGGCTAACCAAATTTGAGGATGAACTTAAAATCGTGAAAGACTACCTTAGTCTGGAGAGCATACGATTTGAAGAGCGGCTGAAGACAGAATATGACATTGCACCCGGTTCGAGCGACTTTTGGGTGCCCCCGTTTATGATCCAAACATTAGTCGAAAATGGCGTGAAGCATGGAATTTCGCACCTCACAGAAGGAGGCGTGATCCGCGTGAGAACCGTCATTATTGACGACGAATTGAAAATTCAAATCAGCAACAGCGGACGCTACGTAAATGGCCGTAAAGGCGGCTTGGGCCTCTCAAACACCATTCAGCGCCTAAAGCTGCTGTACGGGGATGCCGCTTATCTAAAAATTAGCAACGAAAAAAACAATTTTGTTTTGACTGAAGTTAAAATCCCTCATCTATACAACTTATAACGAACTAACAATGAAAGCATTAGTGATTGATGATGAGCGCTTGGCGCGAAAAGAATTGATGAAGCTGCTGGAAGAACATCCTTCCATAGAAGTAGCCGGTGAGGCCATGAACGCCGACGAGGCCGAAAAACTGATAGAAGAGCATAACCCTGATCTCCTTTTTCTTGACATACAGATGCCAGGCAGAAATGGATTTCAATTATTGGAGTCGCTCGACTCGGTTCCTTTCGTTGTTTTCACAACTGCCTATGATGAATTTGCCCTGAAGGCTTTTGAGGTCAATGCCTTGGATTACCTGCTCAAACCTATTCAACCGGAGCGTTTGAGTGAGGCCGTTCACAAAGTGCTGGAAAAGGAGAAAACCAGGGCCGGCCGAGCCCTCGACAAAAAACTGGGATTGGAAGATCAGGTATTTGTAAAGGACGGCGAGAGATGTTGGTTTGTGAGCCTGGCTCAAGTGCGTATGTTCGAGTCGGACGGGAACTACATCAAAGTGTATTTCGACACTAACCGCCCGATGATTCATAAGTCATTGAACGCGCTGGACGAAAAGCTTGATGAACGCGCTTTCTTCCGCGCCAGCCGCAAGCACATCATAAACCTAAGCTGGGTAGAAGGAATAGAAACCTGGTTCAATGGCGGCCTTATGGTAAAGCTGCGTGGTGGAGATAAAGTGGAGGTGAGCCGCCGGCAAGCCGCTAAGTTCAAGGACATGATGAGCCTCTAGGTTCGCTCCAAATATCATTCAATAAAAAACCCAGCCTTTTGACAAGCTGGGTTTTCATTTCTTTGTAAAAGTTTCTTACGCCGTAGCAGTTGATTGTTCCACCTTGGTTTGTTGTTTCAAGATAACTGACTTCTTGGCCTTATAACCGCAATATCCGCACTGATAGTGTTTAACGATTTCGCCGGTTTCGGTTTCTGTAGGCTGTTTCAGGATCTCTTCTTTCACCACCTTGAATGTTTGATAATTACATTCAGGGCATTGCAACGCATGCAAGTGACCAGCGTATTTTTCGATTTGAATAAAACCAGTCTCTTCGTCTTTCCATACGTCGTAGTCAACAGAGAATACGTTTTCTTCGGCTTGCATCCCTTCATCGAGGTAAGCATCTTCTTCCTCTTCACTCAAGAGCTTCATTGCCCTGCCTGTCTTCGGGGAAATCCGAGGCATATAGCGCAACACTTTGAGTCTTTTCTCGATGTAGAAAGGATAATAGAATTTCAATAAGTTTTGGATGATTACAGCAACGATCAATCCCATTGCTGCGGTCACGAAAATCCGCACACCGATCATTACCGGAGTAAGGCTTGTGATGGCCGAATTGGCGAAAAAACATCCACCAATGATTAAAATAACGACGGCGATCCAGAGAGATCTGATTTCGTGCTTATTGATGAAGTCATACTTGTCTTTGCTTCCCTTGGTGGTGCTTAATCTGACATAGTATCCCAACGCGATAAGAACGCCAACTGCCCAGCATACAAAAGCAATATTCTGCGCCAACGAATTCCATGCCGTAAAATCTTGCTGCGGCACTTCGTCTGGATCTTGCGAAAAAGCTAATGCGGGAGACAATGCCAACAATAATGTTGCCGCTCGCTTTACAAATTCTTTATTCATATTGGGTTAGTGTTACAGGTTTTATTGTATGAGGTATCAAATATAGCTAAAAGAAAGTTGATTTGGAGTATTGAATTCGGCAAAAATAATCAAGATGGGGGAGAATTCCGAAGGGGTTGAAATCCGCGCTCACTGCAACGATTTCGCGATCGTTTTCAGCTTAAATACCACCACGATTTTAAGCGACTCCGCAGGGCTTTCAAACATGCCCATGTGGGCCACATTTTCAAGAAGATGCACTTCCGAGTCCTTAAAAAAATGATGATGCTCACGCGTACTTGCAGCCGAAATGATGGGGTCTTCGGCACCACCCAACACCAACACCGGCCTGTGGAAAAGCGGCAAGGAATCAGTGGACGAAGGCCTATCGCGCATCGCACGGGCATAGGTGATCAAAGCGTCCTCTCGAGTTTTCCTGGCGATTCTATAGGTTTCTTGAATAGCTGGATGATTCTTGTCGAAGAAAAGTCCTGGAACAAATGTGTCAATAAATGGATCAGTGCCGTGTGCTTTTACAAACGTTATCACTTTGTTTCGATTGGCTTTTCTCTCTTCCGAATCAGGATACGCCGTTGAATGAAACAGCCCAATGCCAGCTAATTTTTCTGGAGATTTTTTGGCCATCGCCAGCGCCACATACCCTCCTAACGAGTGCCCAACGACGATGGGAAGCCGAAGATCGGATTGATCAATCCAAGCGGTCATTACTTGTGCGACGTCGTCAATCGAAAAAGAGTGGGGTAAAATGGCACTTTCGCCGAAACCGGGAAGATCGATCGCAAACACTTCAAATTTGCCGGCAAGCTGCTCCGCGAAACCGTTCCAGATTTCATGTGTCTCGCAGAAGCCGTGAATCAAGACGACGGGGTGGCCTTTACCGAGTTTCCGGTAAAAAATAGATGGCATTGTTTACGCTTTTACTTGCTCAAGAAGAGCTACCACCGCACGCGCAATGCCGTCGGGGTCAAAACCACTTTCACGTTGCAGTTCGATCTGCTCGCCATGCTCGATGATATCATCGGGTATACCCAAGCGCTTTACTTCTGCCTGATAGTGATGGTCGACCATGAACTCAAGAACAGCGCTTCCAAACCCGCCTTGAACGCACCCGTCTTCAATCGTGATTACCTTTTTGAATTTCGAGAAAATTTCATGCAGCATCTTTTCATCGAGCGGCTTCACAAAACGCATGTCAAAATGCGCGAGGCCGGTGCCCTGTTTCTCGAATCGCTGACACACTTCAATGGCGTAGTTTCCGACGTGCCCTATTGTCAGTAGGGCGAGTTCGTCACCGTCCTTTATTTTCCTTCCCGTCCCGATTTCTATTTTCTCCATCGGTGTTTTCCAGTTGGGCATTATTCCTTGTCCGCGTGGATAGCGAATTGAGAATGCTTTCTCTGTTCTTGGAAGTTGAGCCGTAAACATCAAATTCCTCAGCTCTTGCTCGTTCATTGGTGCCGCCACGATCATGTTGGGCAAGCAGCGGAAGTAGGCCAGATCGTAAGCACCATGGTGCGTGGGTCCGTCCGATCCGGCGAAGCCGGCGCGATCAAGGCAGAAATTCACGGGCAAATTTTGAATACACACATCGTGAATCACCTGATCGTACGCCCGCTGCATGAACGAACTGTAGATGTTGCAAAAGGGAACGAGTCCTTGGGTAGCGAGTCCCGCTGAAAAAGTCACGGCATGTTGTTCGGCGATTCCTACATCAATGGCGCGTCCAGGCATTTCTTTCATCATGATGTTCATGGATGATCCAGAAGGCATCGCCGGTGTAACTCCGATGATTTTGTCGTTCGCTCTTGCGAGCTCCACCAACGTGTGGCCAAACACATCTTGATACTTTGGCGCCTGCGGTTTGTCGTGGGTCTTCTTGTGGATCTCTCCCGTGATTTTATCGAATGTGCCCGGCGAATGCCAAGTCGTAGCATTTCCTTTTTCGGCCGGACCATAGCCTTTGCCTTTTACGGTTACGCAATGCAGAATTTTCGGTCCTTTGATTTTCTTAAGGTCGGTGAGCACAGCAACTAAATGATCTACATCGTGACCATCTACGGGGCCGAAGTAGCGCAAGTGCAGGGACTCGAAAAGATTGCTTTGACTAAGCAATGTAGACTTGATACCGTTTTCAATCTTCGACACGATGTCTTGCGCACTTTTGCCAAACGCCGAGAGTTTGCCCAACATGTTCCACACATCATCCTTCAGCTTGTTGTACGTGTTTGAAGTCGTAATGTCCGTCAAGTAATCTTTCAATGCGCCCACATTCGGGTCGATAGACATGCAGTTGTCGTTCAAAATGATCAACAGATTGGTATCCGAAACTCCGGCATGATTTAGGCCTTCAAACGCCATTCCGCCAGTGAGCGCTCCGTCGCCAATAATGGCCACGTGCTGTTTGTCTTGAAGACCCAAGCTTTTGGAAGCGAATGCCATCCCCAATGCCGCCGAAACGGAAGTAGAAGAGTGGCCAACGCCAAACGCATCATACTCGCTTTCTTTCCGTTTTGGGAAGCCAGAAATTCCTTTGTAAACTCGATTCGTATAGAAGTTATCTCTGCGCCCCGTCAAAATTTTGTGTCCGTACGCCTGATGGCCGACGTCCCACACCAACTGATCGTAAGGCGCGTTAAACACGTAATGCAATGCCACGGTTAACTCTACAACGCCTAGGCTGGCGCCGAAATGTCCTCCATAAACCGAAACGTTGTCGATGATAAACTGACGGAGTTCATCGCATAGTTGCACCAACTGCGCCTGGTCAAGCTTTTTCAAGTCAGCAGGACTATCGATTTTCGCCAACAACTTTCCGGGAGTAATGAGCATGCGTTCGAAATTAACGAAACGTAAGGGTATTTGAATTAGCGTTCAATTCTGACAGGCAAAATTACTCATTTGATACGGTTAATAATATTTTTTCTGCCTTACCCCGATAGTCATTTACATTACAAAAACGGCATTTCCAGCGATTTCATTTTTGATCGGTTTTGTCATTGGATTTTGAATATTTTTGCAGGCTTAATTATTTATGACTCAGGAAAATTTCGAAGTAAAGTTGCCTCTATTTGAAGGCCCTTTTGATCTGCTCTTATTTTTCATTGAACGGGATGAGCTGGACATCAATGATATTCCGATTTCCAAAATCACTGCAGACTTTTTGGAATATTTGCATCGTCTCGAGACACTGAACATCGAGGTGGCCAGCGAATTTATCCTGGTGGCAGCGACCTTAATGCGCATCAAATCGAAAATGTTGCTGCCTCGTCCGCAACTGGATGAACAAGGCAACGAAATCGATCCTCGTGAAGAGCTCGTGAAGCACCTGATGGAGTACAAGAAGTACAAGTCGGTGGTGGACCAGTTTCACAGGATGGAGGAGACGGAGTTGATGAAAGAAAAGCGGGGCAACTTGATGAAAGAATTGCGCCAGCTTGCCGAAAGCACCAACGTGGAAGCAGAGCTGCAAGACGTGGATATGTTCAAACTGCTCACGGTGTTTGAAAAAGTGCTGAAGCGTCAAGAAGAAGAAAAAAACAGACCCGTTCACCAGGTCATCCAGTACCCTTACACGATCGAGGGGCAAAAAGAATTTATTCTTGGCACCGTTACCAAAAAATCACGCGTAGCTTTCATCGATTTGTTTGTGGAAGCGCCTACACGCATCGCCTTGATATTTAATTTCCTGGCCATCCTAGAAATGCTGGCCAACGGTTTCCTTAATCTTCAGCAAGGAGAAGGGTTCAACAATTTCTGGGTGACACTGCCCGAAACTGAAGTTGCACCGGCCAGCGAACAGGAAAAAAACTAGCGCTCTGGCTTGATCTGAGCTACATCTTGAAGAATCATCCTTTTGGGTGAATGGAACTATCGCCTGCCCAATTTATTTTTGGGTAAAAAAACCAACCCCATGAAAAAAGAAATGAAACGAGTCACTGGCCTTGGTGGAGTGTTCTTCAAAGCGGAGGATCCAAAGAAATTGAAAGAGTGGTACGGCACGCATCTCGGATTGCCGGTCAATGAATATGGCTGCTCGTTTGAGTGGATCGATGTCGACAACAGGGATGCAAAAGTTCCCGCGCAGACAGCCTGGAGCCCGTTCGCAAAGGATACCAAGTATTTTCAGCCAAGCGAGAAGCAATTTATGTTCAACTATCGAGTTGAAAACCTCGTCGAATTAATAAAAATCCTCAAAGAGGAGGGCGTTCAAGTTATCGACGAAATTCAAGAATTTCCGTATGGAAAGTTTGCCCACATCTTAGATCCCGAGGGAAACAAAATTGAACTGTGGCAGCCGATAGATGATCACCTTTGATTGTTAAATACTACCAAGCGCGGATGTAATTCAATGAACCAGCAAGCCCTGTGCCTTCAAGAAATTCAACTCGCTTATTTTAGTATTATACGCCGCTTGCGAAAGCTGGTATTGCGCATTTTCGAAGTTCAGCTTAACAGTTCTGTACTCGATGTAATTGGATAGGCCCTGCTTAAAACGGGCGGCAGCGATGTATAAACTTTGATTAGCGAGTTGCACACTTTGGTTTTCGAGTCCAATAATTTTCAGGTTGTTCTGAAAACTCAAATAAGACTTGTACAGATTTGATCTCTCTTGCAGCTCTGATGCTTGCAAACGCAAATTGTCAGAAGCATATTGAATTCGTTGATTTCGGATTGCCGTTCGAGTCGTAAGGTTATTCAGGATTGTCCACGAGAAAATAAAGCCGCCGTTGTATCCGTAACTTTGACTCAGCCGCTGAAATCCAATGTCGTTGGTAGACTGCTGATAGGAATAGTTTCCCGTGAGACCAATTTTCGGGTAGGCGTTCGCCCTGAATTCTTTTAACGCCAATTCGTCAATTTCAAGGGTTTTTCTGCCCAATAAAATGGAGCTGTTGTTCTTGTCGGTGTTGGCCAGCGCGCTGGTATACTCGGGCGTCGTTTTAATCACAATCGTATCCGGAACGCTGAACTCCGTGTCCTGTGGCCTTTTCAAGATTACATTCAAGTTGATGCGTTGCTCGTTAAGCAAGTTTTCCTGTTGGGTAATTTGAACCAGGATGTTGTTGTAATCGATTTGCGTTTGCAGCACGTCCACGGCAGAACCAATGCCCGCCTTTAATTTTTCTTCTGCCAGTTTCTTTTGGTCCTCACCCAAGAGCAATGATGTTCTCAGCGATTTTATGAACTGTTCTATGCTGATCATTTGATAATACGTTGTGAGTGCCGTTAGCAGCGTATTTTCAACGGTCTGGCGGTATTGCAAATCGGTTAGTTCTTCGGCCCTGTTCAATTTCTTTTTCGTGGCAAACATTTTTAATCCATCAAAGAAATACCATGTCACTACAATGGAAGGAGAATAACTCGTTGAATTAAGTGTTTGACCATCAACATTCGATGCCGGATTGGAATACTTCAAAGTACTCGTTGTTCGACCAATGCCGAGGGGGTTTTGTGGGCTGCCAGCACCTATCGAAACCTGAGGCAGCATCCCTGTCGTACCTCCTGACACGGTACCTCCCGTTGACTGACCGCCACCGACCAAGCCGATGTTATTATTATTTTTTGCGACCTGTTTATTATTCTTCGCAATCTCAACGTCGAAGTTGTTTTCGATAGTCATTTTGATGACATCTTCCAGACTAAGCAGGTTCTGGGCAGAAACCAAAGAGGTTGTCAAAAACAGAATCGGTATTGTTATAAAATTCTTCATGGATTTCAAACGCGACATTTCTCTTTTATAAGTTTTGATTCACAAATGTTCTAGTTCTTTTTGTTAAATGGTATGGCATGATCGAATGCTACATGAGCATTTACGTACTCACGAAGTTCCGCTTGGTGCGTTTGTCATGGTTAATGAACCTGCTGCTCATAGGCTAACTCCTTTTGAGATTGAGGTGCAATTTCTTCTTCGAGTTCTTTATCGATGTGTTTCCTGGCCCGCGACAAATACGAATACATGGCAGGGATAACGAAGAGCGTAAGTATCAATGAAAACATAATGCCACCCACGATGACGATCCCCAATGGAATTCGGCTGGTGCTTGCGTCACCCAACGATAAAGCGATCGGCAAAGAACCAAGAGCCATGGCCAAACTAGTCATCAATATCGGGCGGAGGCGGAGGCGCGCTGACTCGAGTACGGCGTTGAATTTGTCGAGCCCTTCTTCTCTTTTTTGATTGGCGAATTCCACAATCAAGATTCCATTTTTGGTCACCAAGCCAACGAGCATAATCATACCGATCTGCGAAAAGATGTTAAAGGTTTGCCCAAATATCCAAAGGGAAAGGAAGGCCCCGCTGAACGCGAGCGGCACGGTGAACATGATTGTGAATGGATCAATGAAGCTCTCAAACTGCGCTGCCAGAACCAAGTAGATCAACACGAGCGCCAGTATCAATGCAAAAGAAGTGTTCCCTGTGCTTTCGGCAAAGTCCCTGGAGGTCCCCGCCAAAGAGGTGGCGAAGGAATCATCAAGCAACGGCTTCACGATTGCATTCATTTCCGCAATCCCATCGCCCACCGTTTTGCCAGGAGCAAGTCCTGCAGAAATGGTAGCCGACTTGTATCGGTTGAAGTGATACAGTGCGGGGGGCGTCACCGATTCTTCAATGGTAATCACATTGTCGATCGACACTAGTTGACCCGATGACGTGCGCACATAAAGTTTTTTCAAGTCTTCGGGATCATCGCGGTCAATACGTGTCACTTGTCCGATGACTTGATACTGCTTCCCCTCTCTGGTGAAATATCCAAACCGGAGGTTACTGTACGCCAATTGCAGGGTTTGAGAAATGTCTTGAACGCTGATCCCAAGCTGTGTGGCCTTCAGACGGTTTACATTCACACGCAATTCGGGTTTGTTGAATTTTAAGTCAACATCCACCTGCTGCAAAACCTGACTGGCGTTTGCTTTTTCCAGGATTTTAGGAAGCACATTTTGGAGTTTGTCAAAATTGTTGTTTTGAATCACAAACTGAACCGGTTGCCCTCCCCGTCTATTCACGGCGATCGTCTGCTCTTGAATGGCGAACGCCTTACCCTCGGGGAATCGTGGGAGGTTTCTACCAACCATATCGACGATTTGCTGTTGAGATCGATTGCGTTCTCTAGGGTCGACGAGCGTGGTACGCATGAAAGCGGTGTTTACAGAGCCGGCGCCTGAAAATCCAGGAGCTGTAACCGTGAGAATGATTCTCGCTTCCGGTATGGAATCCTCCGCAAAGGTGATGAGCTTATCGACATAGCCATCCATGTGATCGTAAGAGGTTCCCTCTGGGGCCGTGATGCTGAGTCGAAACTGATTGCGATCTTCCATTGGCGCCAGTTCCGATGGAATGTTCAGAAAAATGACAACAAATGATGCAATGCAAAGCGCCACAATGATGAAAGCCATCCACCTGACCCGCATAAACTTTTCCAAGAATCGTCTATAGCCATTCTCCATTCCAACAAAAAACGGTTCGCTGAATCGGTAGAACCATGAGTGCTCGTGATTCTCTCTAGTGAGCTTCACGCTCAGCACCGGTGTCAGGGTGAGGGACACAAAGGCCGATATCAACACGGCACCCGCCACTACGATACCGAACTCACGGAATAAACGGCCTACGAATCCTTGCAAGAAAACAATGGGAAGAAAAACAACAGCCAATGTGATTGAGGTTGAAATCACGGCGAAGAAAATTTCTCGTGATCCCTCTTTGGCTGCGCGATATTTGTTCATACCGCCCTCGAGTTTTTTATAAATGTTTTCGGTCACCACAATTCCATCATCCACCACTAAACCGGTGGCGAGAACAATTCCCAGCATGGTCAGTACGTTAATGGAGAAATCGCACAAGTACATTATGAAAAAGGTGGCGATCAATGAAACAGGGATATCGATCAGCGGTCGGAAGGCAATGAGAGCATCACGGAAGAACAAATAAATAATCAACACTACAAGCAAAAATGAAATCAGAAGCGTTTCCTGAACTTCAGATATCGCACGCTTGATGAAAACCGTTTGATCAAGGGCAATATTCAATTTGATGTCACTGGGTACTTCGTTCTTCAACTGATCCATTCGCTTATAGAATTCGTCGGCGATGGAAACATAGTTGGCTCCAGGAAGTGGCACGAGTGCAAGTCCCACCATCGGCACTCCGCGGTCTTTCAAAATTGACTCTTCGTTTTCCGGTCCGAGCATAGCTTGACCTACGTCTTTGAGTCGGATGTCGCCGGTGGAAGAAGCTTTGACAATGACGTTGTTGAAATCTTCTTCGGTATAAAGTCTTCCAAAGGTTCGAACACTCAGCTCGGTGGAATTGCCCGATATTTTTCCAGAGGGAAGTTCCACGTTCTCGCGCGTGAGCGCGTTCTGAACATCCAGTGGCGTTAAATTATAAGCGCTGAGTTTGGAGGGATCCAGCCAGATGCGCATCGCAAATTTTTTCTCGCCCCAAATTTGTATTCCGCTCACTCCCTTTATTGTCTGAAGCCGCTCCACCAGAACATTGGTTGCATATTCTGTCAGTTGCAAAGGGTTTTTGGTGTTGCTCTGCACGGTCATACTGATGATTGCGTCGGAGTTTGCGTCCGCTTTAGAGACCGTAGGTGGCAGCGTAAGATCAAGCGGCAGCGAGCTCCGTGCTTGCGAAACTTTATCGCGCACGTCATTGGCAGCGGCTTCCAAGTCTACTCCCAGGTCAAACTCCACGTTGATCCGGCTTGTTCCGTTACTAGAGGTCGATGAGATATTTCGAATACCGGCAATCCCGTTGATCGCCTTTTCCAAGGGCTCGGTGATCTGCGACTCAACAATATCTGCGTTCGCACCGGAGTAGGTGGTGAACACGTTGACATTGGGAGGGTCGATGGCTGGATAATCTCTTACTCCCAAGAATTTGAATCCTACCAACCCAAACAGCACGAGGATGATGCTCATCACAAACGAGAGCACCGGTCGCCTCAAACTCAATTCGGAGATGTTCATATTTAATTTTTTAATCCGTAATGATTCACTTTTGTGATTTTAATTTTTGCTTTCGGCCGAATGGCCATCAAACCAGAAGTGACCACCGTATCGCCGGGTTTCAGTCCCTTCACAATTTGAACATACGTAGAATCTCTAATCCCTGTCTCCACCGTCAAGAATTGCGCGCTGTCTTTTCTCAATAAAATAATTTGCTTACTCCGCGCTTGAGGAATAATGGCCTGCGTAGGCACCATCATGGCGTTCGTGACATTGCCCAACTGCAAATCAACTTTGGCAAAAACTCCAGGCACAAGTTCAGGATGGTTTTCCGTGACTACCGCTTTTATCTTTAACGTACGAGTCACTTGATCTACATTTCCTTCCGTCGCCAAAACGCGGGCCTTATGATCTTTTTCGCCGCCATCTACTCGGAATGTTACGACGTACCCAACGCCGATTTCTTTTGCATATTTTTCCGGAACTGAAAACTCCAATTTCAATTGGCTCACTTGACGAACACTAGTCAGAATATCCGTGGGCGACACGTATGCGCCCAAGCTCACATTGCGCAAGCCCAACTTGCCATCGTAAGGGGCGCGAATTTCTGTCTTGGATATAGAGATTTTAATAGTCTCGATGTCCGCTTTGAGATTGTCGACTGCGAGGGCGCTTAAATCATAATCTTGCTGACTAATGCCATTAATGGCCAACAAGTCTTTTTGTCTATCCGCTGTGCGCGTAGAAATATCCAGTTGCACTTGCAATTTTTTCAATTGTGCCTGAAGGTCTTGATCAAAAAGCTTCACGAGCAACGACCCTCTTTTGACGACGGCACCTTCCTGAATGTTGAGCGTCACAATTCGGCCGGTTACTTCGGGGCGTATTTGCGTTTCCTCTACCGGAAGTAGCGACCCTGGCACCTCCACATTTTCACTTTCCACTTGGGGTTGCACTACAAACCCTTCGGCCAAGATGGGGCCTGATTTACGGGCCGCATTCGCAACACCCGATTTTTTTTTGCACGACGTGATCGTAAACACTGATACAAATACAAAAACCAAAACAACAGTTCTCCTTAGCATGTAATTAAGTTAATAATTCAGAATTTAAATCTAACGCTTGTGTGAAGCAGAAGTTCAATTATCAAGCCCGTTAATAAACCGCTCATGTAATTTCAATATTTGAGGGATGAGCAACTCACTTTCATCATTGCGCAGGACAAAATCAGCGCGACTGATTTTATCCTCTTCTCGCATTTGACTGCGAATGATTTTAAGTACGTCTTCCCTTGTTCGTGACTTATCTCGGTGAATCACACGACTTACGCGCATCGCCTCAGGTGCAGTCACCACAATGATTTTATCAAGTGCTTTGTATGAGCCCGCCTCGAAAAGCAAGGCCGCCTCCTTAATCACGTAAGGGGCGTCGGCATTTTCTTTCATCCAACGTTCGCTATCTAGCCCTACCCGAGGGTGAACGAGCCCATTCAACATTTCAAGTCTTAAGGAATTGTTAAAAACTTCTTTGCCCAGGTATTCGCGGTTGAGGTCTCCATTGTTTGCGTACGACTGTTCGCCAAACTTGGCTTTGATTTGCTCCACCAGGACTTTGTCTTCCGTCATCAATCGTCGCGCGCGACTGTCGGCATCATAAACAGGTGCGCCGAGTTGTCCGAAAATTTTGCAAACCAAACTCTTGCCCGAACCGATTCCCCCCGTGACACCAACCTTAAGTGATTTCATTTTCGCGAAGTTAATCGGTATTGGCCTGAATGGGATCAATCTTTATCACGGTGGCATAAGAAGGCACATTTAGCAGCCTTGGTTGAAGTGATTTGCGCCCACGCCATTGCCTTTCATTTACGGTTAGCTCGATTTCTCTCAGTTGTGACTCAAAGTCGCTCGTTCGGTTTAAAGGAATCTGAAAACTCACCGCCACACTGTCCTGTATTTTTACTCGTGTTAGGGAATTGATTCTCACCTTTAATTTTTGAGTTATCACTTGTACCTGACCTACTTCAAACATGACCTGTGCCAACGGCGGATCTCGTTTCACAAATTCACTTCCCGGAAAGGTGATCTCCACTTCTTGGCGAAAATTCTCGCTTACGTTTTCAGCCTCTACATTCAAAAGAATAGAATCGACCAAGGCATGTAATCGGGTTTGCGGCCCTTCGAGTTTCACAGAGTCGGGAAGGATGACGACCGGACTGATACGGCCGAAGCCGGAGCGAAAACTGATGGAGGAAATATCTGCTTTGAGACTAAATCGATGAACATCTCTCTTGTCTACATCAACGAATAGAGTGTCCGTTGCTACGAAATTGATTTTCAGGTTGCCTACTTGTGGAGTCAGGACGGGGATCAAGGTAGCGGCCACAATTTTTTTTATTTCCGAAGGACGGTCCAGGCGGATGATAATCTCCGGCTGCTTCAACCCAACTCTCCTGCGAATCAGGTCCCAACCGATGCCCTTCACATTAATTGCGATCGCCTTTGGAAAATGCTCGGATGGAACGTAACGCTCGCCGTCAAATTCAAAAAGGATAGGGAAGCTTAGGTTGGCGGAATACTCCTTGTTGAACGCGTTGAATATCCAAAACACCATGGAGGCCAGTATGCACAACACAACGGCTTTCCAGTTGGCACGGTCAAAGCGCAGAAGGTTGAATATGTTTCGGACGATGTTCATGTTCATCCAAAGCTAGCGCATGCTTGTGCGCGATAGGTTTATGCGGCCGGCTGCTTCTTGGTAGCCGCTTTGGTCGATTCCATCGATATTGCTGACTTCGAAAATTTGATACGTGCCCCACGCTCAACTTCCAAAATAAAAGTATCGTCTTCAATCTCAGCGATACGTCCGTGCGCACCACCGATGGTCACCACGTAATCTCCTTTCTTGATGTCTTCGGTAAATTTCTTTTGATCCTTTGCTTTTTTCTGTTGCGGTCTAATCATAAAGAAATAGAGTATACCGAACATGAGCACCATCATTAACGGAAAGCTCCAGCTATTGCCTTGTGCTTGTAACAAAATCGAAAACATTGATTTAAAATTTAGGCCGCAAAGTTATCTATTGGATTTGTTGCCGCAAATAATCGAACGTGTCTTAAAAACAAAATCCCCTTTCGGGGATTCTGCATCGGTATTATTTTACAGTTGGGCCATTGGCACCTGTCGGCTTGCCATCCACCTGTGCTTTGAATCTCAGTGTCGTTGTCTTTGGCCAGGTGTTGGCCGTTACGGTGATTGTCTTGTCTTGAATCCCGGATTTTCCTTTTGAGTCAAACTCTGCTTTTACAAAGCCTGCTCCTCCGGCAGGAATCGGAGTTTTGGTCCAGTCGGGCACGGTACAGCCACAAGAAGGGGCTGCACTTTGAATGATCAACGGTGCCTGCCCGGTGTTCTTCACCTGAAAGGTGTGTGACACCTTATCTCCTTCTTTGATTTTTCCGAAGTCGAATGTGGTATTGTCAAATTCCAACACCGGCAGTGGGCCTTCCGGCTTGGTGTCTACGGCAGAAGTAACCGGCGTAGGTGTTGACGAAAATTTCGTGGGGTCTGTCGTGCCTTTGTTGGTCTCAAGTGCGGCAATGCGGCTTTCCGCATCGGCCAATCTTTTCTCATACTCGCGATTTCTACACCCCGTGCCCATCAATGCAATCGCCGCCACCAACAAAATCTTCATTCCTATCTTCATACAATCAAATTTTATGAACTATTTGCAAAGTTAAATTCATCGAGTAAAAGCGAATGTCACCGTTTGTCTGTTTAACAAAACGTTAACTGTTTCTTCCGCGCAGTTGCTCCAGGAGTTCATCAACGTCATCCAGTAATTGCTGGGCCTTTCCTTGCGCTTCGGAAACCACTTTTTCCCCCTGCGATTTCGCCTGCGATGTGAGTGGCGTTTCTTTACCCGACATCAGATCGTCCAGGTAGGTTTGCAGCATTTTTTTGTACTTGTCGAGCTGAAAGGACAGTTTTTCCCTCGTATTCGATCCTTTGTCGGGCGCATATAGGATTCCGAGGATCGCTCCCGCGGCAGCTCCGGCCAAAAACGCCATCATCGCGTTGCTACTTTTCTTTCCCATAGTTTTTCTGGTTAGGGATTACAAAGATAAAATATTGTGCTGGTTTATTTGTTGTCGATAAGTCCTCTTCCGCTCTTTTTTACCGCGCCGGATTCCTTCATCGCTTTGGAAATCACATCCAAAATCCCGTTGATAAACTGGCGGCTTTTCGGTGTGCTGTAGTCTTTGGTCAACTCAATGTACTCGTTGATGGTCACTTTCACCGGGATATTCGGGAAATGAACCATTTCGGCGATGGCCATTTCCAAAATGACGCGGTCGGTAAGAGGCAAGCGGTCTACTTCCCAGTTGCGGGTGTTTTTCGCTATTAAATGCCTGTATTGAGGCGCCAGTTCAATCGCGCTGTGGAATAATTTTTCAGTGAATTCTCGGTCTTCCTCCCAATTCAAGGACACTTTTTGCAAGGTGGTTTTACCGTCGGCGAAGGATTTAATCGTCTTATCGATCATGCTTTTTATAATGTCACGGTCCTCGGCCCAGCGGATGTTCTGTTCTTCGAAATAATCGTTGATGGCGCCCGCTCCTAAGATCACTTTACGGGCCAAGTGCTTGATGAAGTTTTTCTGCGACTCTTCGGAAGGGTTTTTTTCGGCGATGAAATCCTTGTAGGCGGCATCCTCTTTCAACCGCTCGCGATACCAGCTGCGAACATGGTCCATCTTACTGTCCCAGCCGGCATTCTCCTTAAGGATCGCTTTCTTGAGTTCATCATTGCTGCGCCACGATTTTATCCAAGGGTGGTTTGCAAAATTGACATGAGGCTCTTTTTTTTCGGCCGCGGCCAAATCAGCAAAAGCAATCATCAGTGCTATCACACTATGGTAGGTAGAAGAAAGTTTTTCCATTTCGAGCAAAATGTTTTTGCCCAGGAAAACTTGATCCTTTTTTATTGACTTTTCATAAAGATCGGTGGCGTCGGCGATCGCTTTCGCGATGGCTTCATCTTCGATGGAAGGGGCAGCTCCACTCATGTGCTTATCAAAGAGCTGAACTGCCTGTTTCTTCTTTTTGCGAAGCATTTCTTTGTCTTGAACCTCCATCGAATTGAGGTTTGGGTGAAAGCGCTCTTCAATCAAATCGTGAGCCAACAACAGGTCGGCATCTTTACATTGGGCATAGGCAAAAAGATTTTGCATGATTTTGATGCGGATGGTGCGCCTGTTGAGCATAAGAAAAGAACGATTTTGTGAGGGTGCAAATTACGACGTTGATGACCTTTAGGCAAATTTTTGATTTTTCAGTTGGCAGGATTTTGGCGCTCGTTGGTAATATTCATTGGAATCTGACGAATCAAAAGTTTCAACGGTCAAAAAGACGTTGTACGGTCAACTCGCGTTCGCGAACTTAGGGCCTTCAACTTCCGTTATTAGCTTTCCACATATACCCGCTTTGAATGAAGGAACTCGCTTATCTTAATAAATATCTACTTAAATACAAGTGGCGACTTATCTGGGGGACTGTTTTTGTTATCGTATCGACGGCTTTTAAGATTCTCCCCACAGTGTACGTGCGAAAGTCCATTGATTTGGTTATCCGTAATGTGCACGAATACCAACTGCTCGACAAGAGCGTCGTTCAAAAAGATTTTCTTAGCGATTTCAGTCAGGATATTTTGTTCTACGCCATGTTGATGTTGCTCATGGCCCTATTGAGCGGTGTGTTTTTGTACTTCGTGAGGCAGACGCTGATTGTGATGAGCCGCCTTATCGAATACGACTTGAAGAACGAGATCTTTCATCATTATCAGTCGTTGCCGCTCAGTTTTTACCGGAGAAACAGCACCGGCGATTTGATGAACCGCATTAGTGAGGATGTGGGCCGCGTACGGATGTATCTCGGTCCGTCGATCATGTATGGATTGCAGCTGATCACCTTGTTCGGCATGCTGGTGCCGCTGATGTTTTACATTAGCCCCAAGCTGACATTCTATTCGTTGCTGCCTCTGCCTTTTTTGTCGATTGCGGTTTTTTATGTCAATAATGTCATTGAGCACAGAAGTGATCAAATTCAGAAGAGCCAATCTCGTTTGAGTACGTTTGTTCAAGAAGCGTTTTCGGGCATTCGTGTTTTGAAATCGTTTACGCGCGAACAGGAATCACTGTTGGGCTTTACCAACGAAAGCAATCAATACAAGCACCAATCGATCAAACTCACGAAAGTGGAGGCTCTGTTTTTTCCTTTGATAATGGCGCTGATTGGCATTAGCACCGTGTTGACGGTTTATGTTTGCAGCGTAGAAGTTCTTGCCGGCAGGCTCACCATCGGCAACATGGCGGAGTTTATCATCTACGTGAACTTGCTCACGTGGCCTGTTACATTCCTTGGCTGGACAAGCAGTCAGGTGAAACGCGCGGAAGCATCGCAAAAAAGGATCAATGAATTTCTGAAAGAGAAAACGGAGATTGTGTCCGATAAAAATTTGAAGCGGGAGATTGAGGGGAAAGTGGAGTTTAAAAATGTGGGATTCACTTATCCCGACACGGGTATTGTCGCACTGCAAAATATTTCGTTCACGATTGAGCCGGGTGAGTCACTGGGCATCATTGGCACAACGGGTTCCGGAAAAAGTACGATCTCCAATTTGATCACCCGCCTTTACGACGCCACCGCCGGTGAAGTTTTGATTGATGGGATTCCCATTAAGGACTATGAGCTAGTGCTCCTGCGCAAGCAACTGGGCACCGTTCCGCAAGACGTCTTCCTGTTTAGTGACACCATCGCGAATAACATTGGTTTTGGATTGGATAGCATGGATGAAGCCATGGTGATTCAAGCGGCCAAGGATGCCGACGTCTATGAAAACGTGCAGGCTTTTCCGCAAGGCTTTGCTACCCGAATCGGGGAGCGAGGCATTACGCTATCGGGTGGACAAAAGCAGCGTGTCTCTATTGCACGAGCCGTCGCGCGCAAGCCGAAAATCCTGATCCTTGACGACGCTCTTTCCGCCGTTGACACGAAAACGGAGAACAATATTTTGACGAGCCTGAAAAAAATAATGCAGGGTCGAACTACCATTATTATTTCGCATCGGGTTTCTTCCGCGAAATTGGCCAACAAAATCATTGTGTTGGATGATGGTGCCATCGTAGAGCACGGTACACACGAAAGCTTACTGACTCAGGATGGAGTTTACAAAGAGCTGTTTGAAAAGCAGATGCAGTTGGATGAAGTAGTTCAGGACAAATAACTCTTGGCTGCATCAAAAAAGGTTTTCCTAATTAGTGTGTGTAGATGTTAATTAAGAGTAGCCGACTAGTTAAAGTCGCGATTCAACATTCACAAATCCATTTTTAATTAAACTCGGGCCTTTTCAAATCAAAAAACGTAACGCAGGCCGATACCACCCTGAAATCGGCGATAGCCGGGGTCGGCCATATCATCGGTAAACATCTCCACTTCAATAAAGGCGGAAACCGGCCACGTAAAGTAAGCGTACTCAAACCCAAGAACCACGACTGGGCCATACGTAAACCTACTTCGCGAAAAATCTCCGTACTGCGAGCCTGACGCATAACTGTAGGTATAGTTCAAAGTGGTGCTTCTCCACTGCCAGCCTAAACCGGCATACAACTGCAGTCCTTTCGAAATGCTTTCAATATCCCATTGATAAAAGAACTTGGTCTCGATAAACAAGTCGCTGGTCGATTTGTGGGTCACATATTTCAGCGTGTCGGAGGGAGTGTAGCTTTTGAAAAGACCGCGGTAGTAATCGTGATAGAGCCCTCCCGACGGTATGCCCACATCCGCGGCGAAAGCCCAGTGTCTGGAGGGATAAAGCTTGTACGTGATTGCGAATGGGTCGCCCAGTTTCACCCCTATGCCCTGATAGGGGTATTGGTTCACATTAAAAATAGGGCAAACGATCCTCGCTTTGTTTTCTGAGATTCTCGGCACGCGCATACCTGCGCTCACTTGACTCTTCCTCAGTTGTGAAAAACCGGGAAGAACACAGGCGACGCAGATAAAAAAAACGAGGGGAGTTTTACAGGGCATCAAAACAAAGATAATTGATTTGACAGAAGCGAAATCGAAGCTGTCTAAGTCATCGTCAAATGTTAAACGGCTTCTTTGTATTGCATTTTATGGAGGTGCGCGTAGTATCCGTTTTGCGACAGCAACTCCTCGTGGCGACCGGTTTCCTTGATTTCACCCTTGTCGAGTACAACAATTTTGTTTGCGTTCTGGATCGTCGACAACCGGTGTGCGATCACAATGGATGTCCTTCCGCGCATCATTTTGCCAATCGCTTCCTGAATCATTTCTTCTGTTTCTGAGTCCACCGAGGAAGTAGCCTCATCAAGCACTAGAATTTTCGGATCATAAACCATGGCACGAATAAAGGAGAGCAATTGGCGCTGACCTACAGAAAGTGTGGCGCCGCGTTCCATCACATTATAGTCCAGGCCTCCAGGCAATCGTTCTATAAATCGCCTAGCCCCTACCAGATCAGCGGCGTGCCAAATCATTTCATCGGTGACGTCGGGATTGCCGAGCGTGATATTGTATCGAATGGAATTTGAAAACAAGAACACATCTTGCAAAACCACGCCAATGTTTTTTCGAAGTACTGTCAAATCAAAATCGCGTACTTCGGTTCCGTCGATGGTAATGGTTCCGCGATTGATCTCATAAAAGCGACTCAACAAATTAATCACCGACGACTTCCCTGCGCCCGTCGCGCCAACCATGGCAATCGTTTCTCCTTGATTGATCTTTAGATTGAAATCCTTCAGCACATAGTTCGCATCGGTGTAAGCAAACCATACATGATCAAAGTGAACAGTTCCCGTGATTTTCTCCGGTTTTATCGTTCCGTTGGTTTGTACAAAGCTCTGGTCGTCGAGCAAATTGATGATCCGTGAGGAGCTCACGATACCCATCTGCAAGGTGTTGTATCGATCGGCCAACATTCGAATGGGGCGGAAGAACAACTGTATGAACATAATGAACGAAACCAATTTTCCGAGCGTAATGCCGGTCACTTCAGGGTTGATTGCGTTCCGTGCGCCATACCACACCAGTAAGCCAGTGCCCATGGCGGCAATGATCTCGGCGACGGGAAAATAAACCGAGTAATATAAAACCGACTTCAGGTGTGCATTTCGATGCTCTTTATTAATAGTCCTGAATTTCTCAAATTCCTTTTTCTCGCTTCCAAATACTTGGACGATGTTCATCCCCGTGATATGCTCTTGCACAAAAGCATTGAGATTGGAGACCGCATTGCGCACGTCGTTAAAGGCCACTTTGATTTTTTCCTTGAAGATGTAGGTTGCCAACAGCATCAGGGGGATAGTTGACAAGCTTACGAAAGCCAATCTCCAGTCGATGGCAAACATGAACGCCAGGATAAAAACAATCTGAAGGAAATCACTGGCCATTGCAGCGAGCCCTTCGCTGAACACGTCGGCCAACGTTTCTACGTCGGAAATTGTCCTGGTCACCAATCTACCAATAGGCGTTTTATCGAAAAACTGCAGCCGGAGGTGAACGATATGCTCGTACAGTTTCACGCGAATATCCCGGAGCACAAATTGCGCGATCCGTCCTGAAACATACGTATGCACATACTGCACGATGGCTTGCACAAAGATGAGCGCCACCAGAATGAGCATGATGTTAACCATCCCTTGATAGTTGTCCTGCTGCACATGGCGGTCGAGGGTGTACTGAATGAGGGCGGGACGCAGGGGGGTGAGAATTCCGAGCACAAAAGTCAACGTGATGACGAGGTAAAACCTTCCGCGGTAAGGAGTTACGAATTTCATAATCCTTCGCAACACGTTTAGGTCTATGATGTTGCCGCTGCTGACGGTTTCTTTGTCCATGTCGCGTTAAACAGTTTTTAAAAAATAAGGTTTACAAAGGTGCGAAAATAGAATCCTAAAATTGCGGTCCACTTGATCATAAAAACCGCTAAACAAGGCCAAAAGGCGGGTTTGATGTTATCAAATTGTTAATAAAATGTGCCAAAGAATTAAAGGCGTTTCTGGGTTTTATTCCGCGGAGATCGGATATTTTTGCCGGGATAATTCGAAAAATCTAAAACTAAAAAACTATGAGGAGAAACTTACTACTGATGTTTTCCCTGTTGTTCATCACGATTGCAAGTGTTTGGGCGCAGGGCGTCACCACGGCCACCATTACGGGCCGTGTGCTGGGAGCCAAGGGCTCTAATCCGGATGTGAAAACCACATCGGGCGAAGCTCTTCCAGGAGCTACCGTGATCGCAGTCCATACGCCATCTGGAACGAGATATGGAACTCTTGCTACTTCAGACGGGCACTTCACGATTCCTAACGCACGCATCGGTGGACCTTACAAGGTAACTGTATCTTTCGTTGGCTATCAGACACAGGACAAAGATGAGATTTACCTTAGCCTGGGCAACGTGGCTGACGTGAACTTCACTCTTACTGAAGAGGGTGTTCAACTTCAAGAGGTAATCGTATCGGCCGCAAAAGGCGACTTGTTCAACTCCGAAAGAACGGGTGCTGCTACCAACGTAGATAATAGGACCATCAACTCTATCCCCAACATCAGCCGTAGCTTAACAGACTTTACGAAGTTCAGCCCGCTTGCCAATACTAATGGACCTGGAACTTCATTCGCAGGTGCCAACAACCGCTATAACCAATTTGCCATCGACGGTTTGGTAAACAACGACGTGTTTGGCCTGTCCTCTACCGGAACAAACGGTGGTCAAGTAAGTGGTCTTAACCCAATCAGCTTGGACGCCATTGAAGAATTTCAGATCAACATTGCTCCTTACGATATACGTCAGGGTGGATTCACCGGTGGTGGTATCAACGCCGTAACCCGCAGTGGTACAAACAAGTTTTCCGGTTCTGCCTATTATTTTGGGAACAATCAAAACCTCGTGGGTAGCTACAGCCCAGCCAGCGAACAAAAAAGCCCTTTCGGAACTTATACCGATTATCAGGCCGGCTTCCGCTTAGGTGGTCCGATCATCAAGGACAAATTGTTCTTCTTCGTCAATGGTGAGATTACCAAAAGAAATACGCCAGCACTTTATGGCGCTGGCACACCGGGCTCAAACATTACGCAGGCAGAAGCGGATGCTGTGGTGAGCACACTGCAGTCCATCGCTCCCAATTATGACCCTGGAACCTCCGGTGCCCTCAACAATACTGTGAAGAGCAACAAAATTTTTGCAAAGCTCGACTGGAACATCAACGACACCCACAAACTTACTCTTCGTCATAGCTACACGTATGGTGAAAGTGTAAACAACGGACGTACGCCGAATACCCTCTACCTTTCCAACAACGGCATTTATTTCCCCAGCACCACCAACTCGACCGGCTTGGAATTGAACAGTAGCTTCAAAAACAAATCGAACAGGTTGTTGATTGGATACACAAGCGTAGTGGACGATCGCGATCCACTTGGAAGTCCATTCCCTCAAACCACGGTGAACTTGGGCAATAGCAGAAGCATTGTATTCGGTAGTGAGGCTTCATCAGTAGCCAACTTGCTCAAACAAAACATCTTCACGATCACTGATGACTTTATTTTCTACAAAGGAAAGCACACCATCACGGTAGGTACGAACAACGAATTCTATAAGTTCTACAATCTGTTTGTACAGAACATCTATGGTAACTATGGCTTCGCTTCATTGGCAAATTTCCAATCTCAAGGGACAGCAACTCCTATAAATCCATCTTCCGTTGCCGTCAATTTTTCATTTGACCCTAGTGACGATCCTTCACAAAGCAAAGGCGCTGCCGATTGGAGTGCTTTTCAGTTAGGAGTTTATGGTCAGGACGATTATCAAATAAACGATAGATTTAGACTGACTGCTGGTTTGAGAATTGACTTGCCGGTTTTCGGCAAAAAGCCAGAAGCAAACCCTGCTTTCAACACCGACGCCAATTTTGCAGGACAAGGCAATACCGGCGACATGCCTAAAACTAGCCCGCTGTGGTCACCACGCGTAGGTTTCAACTGGGATGTGAAGGGAAATAAAGATTTGCAAGTAAGGGGCGGTAGTGGTTTATTCACCGGCCGTGTTCCTTTTGTTTGGATGTCGAACCAGTTTACGAACAATGGTATTTTGAATGGCGCTATTAGCGTCGGAACATCCACAGGTGCCCCTTTGTCAGGTACAAATTCTACGCCTTACAACATTGATCCATATTCACAACCTCACGCCATTGGTAATGCTGCAGTGGGGAGAGGTGACATCAATATTGTAGATCCCAATTTCAAATTCCCTCAAACCTGGAGAACGAACTTGGCGGTAGACAAAAGATTGCCTTGGGGCCTCGTCGGAACCGTTGAGGTGATCTTCAGTAAGACACTCAACAATATCAACTATGTCAACTTGCAACGTGTACCAACAACCAATTTTGCCGGGTTAGATGCTCGCTCGCGTTACACTACTACGAGTACTTCTCCTACAAATGCGGGGTATGTATCTGCCAATCGCATTGATGCCGCCTATACAGAAGTGTTGAAATTCACGAACACCAACAAAGGCTACTCCTACAACATAGTTGCCCAAATCCAAAAGCAGTTCACCAATGGATTCACTGGTTCTATTGCTTACAATTATGGCGATTCAAAGGATTTGAATTCGGGCACATCCAGTGTGGCGTTGTCCAATTGGCGCTTCACGCCGCAAGTCAATGGTCTTAATAATTTGCCACTTACACGAGCGAATTATAGCGTAGGCTCACGCATCGTTGCTTTTGTGTCTTACCGTAAGGAGTATATGAACAAAATGTTGGCAACTCAATTGTCGGTATTCTATACTGGTCAATCAGGCTTGCCATTCTCTTATGTGTATGCCAATGATATGAACTACGATGGTACAACAGCCAACGATTTGATTTTCATCCCAAAAGATCAATCACAAATTGATTTGCATGCCACAACAGTAAACGGGGTTACGCTTACCGCTGCAGATCAATGGACGGCTCTTGATGCATTCATCAGCAAAGATCCTTACTTGAGCAAACACAGAGGTCAGTACGCTGAGCGCAACGGCGCACGTACTCCTTTCACGAGCCAATTTGATGTGCGCTTGTTGCAAGACTTTGCGATCAAGGCGGGAAACACAACTCACAAGCTTCAGGTTTCACTGGACATCTTGAATTTTGCCAACCTGCTCCAAAAGAACTGGGGCAAACAGTGGAACGTAACTAACCAAACTTTCTCGTTGATTAGCTACGGAGGTATGGAAAACGCTGGCACTGCTGCAAATCCAGACTACTCTGCTAACCAGCCTTTCTTCACGTACACCGCAGCCGGTCAAAACGGTCCTGGCAATGCCTACTTTGCATCCGACCCAGCGAGCCGTTGGAGAATGCAGATTGGTTTGCGTTACATCTTCTAAATTGAATTTGAATTTTCACGAAAAGCCCCGCACGCGCGGGGCTTTTTTATTTCTCGCACGTTGGTTATCTTCATTCATGCCCCGGCAGTTTTTTGTTTTCCTGTTGATCCTTATCCTCTTTAACTGCCAAGAAAAAGCCAAAATCTCTTTTTCGCCTGAACCTGTGGTCGCCAGGGATTTGGATGGAATCCGGCAACGCGGTTTTATAGAGGCCATCCTCGACAATAATTCCTTGAGTTATTTTATTTATCGCGGTCGGCCCATGGGGTACGAGTATGAGTTAATGAAGCATCTTTCTTCCTACCTCAAGGTGGAATTAAAACTGAAAGTGATTTCCGGCGTAGAGGAGGCCATGGATAAACTCAATCGCGGGGAGGGCGACGTGATTGCATTCCCATTTACCATAACCAAAGAAAGAACCCAGTATGTCTTGTTCACCGATGCGTTTCTAAGCACACATCAAGTGCTGGTGCAGCGTCGACCATCGGACTGGCGGCAGCGACAAGCTGATGAAAATGAGAAATCTGTCTTACGCAACCCCGCAGAACTAATCGGTAAGGACGTTTATGTAATCAAGGAATCAGCCTTCAAGCGGCGCCTGGAAAATCTTTCTGAAGAAATCGGTGGGGAAATCATTGTGCATGAAGACAGCGCGGATGCCGAGACCGAATCACTGATCCGACGGGTTGCCAATGGCGAAATAAAATATACCGTGGCGGACCAGATGATCGCTCAAGTGAATCAATTGTATTATCCCGACATCGACATCAGCACGGTGCTCAGCTTACCGCAGCAAATTGCTTGGGCCGTGCGAAAAAATTCTCCGCAACTCAGCCAAAAAATCAATCAATGGCTCTCCCTGATCAAAAGAGATGGCACACTCATCATCCTTCACGAAAAGTATTTCAACAACCCACGGTTTTCAGTGCTGCTGACCGAGAGCGACTACACGTCTTGGAATTCCGAAAAACTTTCTCCCTACGATGCTCAGTTGAAGGAAGGAGCCGCGCAGCTGGGCTGGGACTGGCGTTTGCTGGCGTCGCTGGTATTTCAAGAATCGAAATTCGACCCTCGGGTGAAATCGTGGGCCGGAGCCATCGGCTTGATGCAAGTGATGCCAGAGACGGGAAGCCTCTTTGGGATCAACAATCTTTGGGACCCACAGCAGAACATCGATGCTGGAGTACGTTTCTTAAAATTCCTTGACAGTTATTGGAAAAAAACCGTGACCGACCCGAATGAACGAATGAAGTTTGTGCTCGCGTCATACAATGTCGGGCTCAACCACGTCATCGATGCGCAGCGGCTGGCCAACAAATACGGAAAGAAAATCGACGTCTGGGATGGCGCCGTGGAATATTATTTGAAACAGAAATCCGACCCTAAATACTATCGCGATGCTCTGTCTACGGCTGGTTATTGCAGATGCGATGGGCCCGTGTGGTACGTGAAGCAAGTGCTACGACTGTACGAGGAATATAAAATCCATATCGCAGCTTAGGCAATTTGAAAACTAGGTGATTTGAGAAGTTAAGGATTGAAGAATCATCCGTCGCGCTGTGTTGCCCTCACTTGCTTTCCAAATTCCTGCCAATCAAATCCCGTCTCTACGCGACCGTGGCGTAGTGAGGGCAACTGCGTGGTAATAAGCAAAACAGTTCCGTTGATATCGGCCCGGTGATATTGGGGAGTCACCATCTTCTCTGCTTTGACAATTTTGAATTTTGTTTCCCGAAAAAAAGCTTGCACTGATTTTTTCAGGCCGTTGATGTTCTCCATACCGTACATCAACACCACCTCCGGTTTGTAGGCAGCGATGTTTTGAAGAATACTGCTGACGCGATCCGCGTACATATGCTCTTGGTACTGCGCCCTGCTTTTGAGGAAAGGAAATTGTGGCAGGTCGAGCCAGCTATAGTACCAAGCATGATTGTGGGGACTTGGCAATGGAAACAATTTGATCAAAGCCTCGCGCTGCGCGCTCGGCTCGGCAAATGATTTTCTTTGATAGTCAAGCAGGTCGGGAAGTTCTCTCCCGCGAAGGCCGTGCTCAAAGGATATAAGGTTCTTCCACACACCACTCAGCTGCGCCTGTTCGCCAAAGCGGTATTCATATAACGAAGAGAAACCATTTGACTTTGGTCGTTGCCCATACATTGAAAAATGGCGGTAGCATTCGCGAATATCACACACGGTAGGTTGCGTCCGGTGCGATTGGTTTTTGTGGAAATAGTTAAGCTTCTCGGCCACTTCTTCCGGCAGATCGCCGCCCCCATCTTCGTGAGAAATAAACCACGTGCGTGCGTGCCACGATCCGTAGCCATAAAAATGTTGGAGCCAGTGCGCGAGCGGCTTCTCTTCGATGAGCATGGGCATGGTGAAAGTTAGGGATTAGTACGAGATGTTAGACGAGTGTGTGATTTGAGAAATGCGAATTCAGCGTTCATTGCATGAACTCAAACGAGGGTAAGTCATTCTGTTTCCTAAAACGATAACGCCTCTCGGAGCAAATGAAAAATCATCGTTTTTACTACATCCTGATCTACCTGTTTTACGTAACATTACGCGCAGTGAAAGGGACCCTGGATATTATCGAAGGCAAGCGAATTCTGATCGCCGAAGAAATCGAAAAATGTTATAAGGTTGGAGAGAAGATTGAACATCTGAAAAAACAATTGTTCGGAGGACAGATACTCACCGACGAGTTTGAAAAGAAGCGAAGAAAACTATTGTGGGAGTACGACACACATACGATCCGCCTTCACCGAAAATTACTGGCCGTAGAACGAAAAAAGTGAAGACGCCAAGACTTAAGCTCCGGAAACCAGCATCAACTATCTAGTATTGAGGGCAATTCTGTTTTTTCTTTTCGCTTTTCCACCAATTCCATTTTTATCTCATTGTCAAAAAGGTCATCGCGCTTTCTTTCATATAGGTTGCCGATGACAGGTACGCCTGCCAATGCAAGCAATAAAAGGTGAGCGAGGAAGATCGATCGAAGGATTTTCTTGATGCGTTTCATAGAATAAATAAGGTCGGGCTGAATAGTTTATGTCAGCAGTGGATTGATGATGACTAAATGCCGGATGGCAGGTACTGGATGCCAGGCGTTCGATCAAAGTCAGAAACAAGATCGAGGAACGCTGAACCCGTATTTAGAATCTGGGTAAATCAGTTGTGCTTTGCTGGGAGAAGAATGAAGCGCAAATAATGGTTGACAAAAATTGCCGATGAATTTTATTCATTTCTCTTATCCGCATCGCCGTAAGAATGGCGTGAGATCGGACAGCATGACTAGATTCTATGAATTGTATCGCGACGGTTGGCGGTGGAAAAGCGTATGGTGACGAAGAAAGGATCGATTGTTTTCTTGCCGACAGCACAAGTTCTGTTCTTGCCTTCGTCTGCCTTTCTCTGGCATAGGCGACGGGAGAAGAAAAACTCAGCCCCGAAAAGAAAAGTACGACGGCCAACAACCAGGCGGCGTGGCGACTCTTTACTTTGTCAAAATGGCCGGGTGTCATGTATTGGAAAGTAGGGTTTAAACGAGGACCAGGGGATATCGGTTGCGTAGCCATTTTTGGAATCCAGAGCTTATCCACATGAAGATCATTACACCGGATATCACATACCAGATGCCGGATATTATCGTAAAGATATCCTTAGAATACAGAGTCACGTATCCAAAATCTCGGCGTCCGTCTACAACGATCGTTAGAATGGGATACCAACCTTTTCCCATCTTAGCGTGTCCAACATGCAATAGACACTATGGTGCGAAAGTTCCTGATCCCGTTGATCGTTGGTGTTCTGCTGGTTTCATGTCGGTATGGAGATATCGTTGACGGCAACACCTTCCGGGCGGGCACCTACAAAGGCCGGTTGGTATTGCTTTCGGGCTTTATCGATTATGCGCCCACCTCTTTGACAATGACTTTTACCCCGAGCAGATACTCCATCGAAAGTCCTCAGTTCACCTTCAATCCTTGCAACAGTGGCACTTACAAAATCGTGGGTCAGGGAATAGAACTCACTTCCGACTGCACGCAACAACCTGAGATCCTGAATGGCGAATTTCAACTCAACGTTTCCGGCCGACATGTGGAATTCACAAAATCCACGGGCGCGACGACGGTCACGTACGATCTGATCTTGCAATGAGCCCCCCTTTCTCGCCCTTATAAATCGCCACGGCGAAGAGAATGTTTTTGATAAGGTTGTTGAGGTTATGGAATCCCCAAAAAACAAAAGACGTGTCGGGCGACGCGTGAGAGAATACATATTGCGCCACAATAAATAAATACAAACTGAAACTGAAATAGAATGCCACGGCCGCATTGATCCAGGCGGGGGCATAACCGGCCACATCGACCAGTTCCTGTTTCTTGAGGATGAACAAAAAATAACCCAACGACATTCCTACAAACAAGAGGCTGCCCATTGCCCATGTCCACGTCTGGAAACTGTTGATGTCTTGAAAGAAAAGGGAATTTACAATTTCGAACCCGCAGTAGATCGTGGTCACCGCCACGAGCGCCCGCACATCTTTCATATAAAACTCCCGGTAGATCAGCAGCAAGAGGATGAATTGCAGGGCGTCTTGTAGATTAAGGGAAAGAGCGGTTGACTGAGAATTGCTGAT
>DATJJP010000028.1:0-10742 GCA_035492075.1 Cyclobacteriaceae bacterium
CAATCCTCCAAAGCTGACCGACTACACCAGTGGTATGGTTTATGAAAATGGCGTGTTGCAGTTTATAGCCCATGACGAAGGCAGAGTGGTGATGAAACCGCTTGCCGCAAATGAAAACGGCGTGAGGCGGGAATACCAATACTACCTCAAAGACCACTTGGGCAATACCCGATTGACGTTCACCACTCAAGCTGATGTCGACGTTACTACAGCCACGCACGAAACTGCGAACTTGGTCACGGAGCACAGTCAGTTTCTTCGCTACGATGACGTGAGGATGATCAATGCCCAGTTATTCGATCACACCCACCTTGATCCATCAAATACCTACACAACTTTCTATTCGGAGCGATTGAACGGAACACCCAATGAACAGCACGGTTTGGCGCGGTCACTCAGCGTGATGCCCGGCGACACACTGGACATTGAAGTGTGGGGAAAATATCTCGGTAACAATATCACTGATCCCAGTCTGAATGCGCTGCTCACCTCGATTGCCAACCAGACACCAGGCATTGTCGTTGACGGATTGAGCTACGGTACCGCAGCCGCAAATGCCATCCCGTTCGATGACACTTTCTTGGATAAGCAAGACGATCCAGACCCAGGCCCAAAGGCCTTCCTGAATTTTCTTGTATACGACAGGGACTTCAACCACAACGAAGGGAAAAGTGGTTACGAGAAATTATCGGACCAGCCAATGGAAACAGGTACCGGTGTTGCTTTTGAGCGGTTGAGCAAACGGATCATCATCGATAAACCGGGTTATGTTTATATTTATCTGAGCAACGACAACGTAGCCCTTGGCGGAAATCCCGTGGAAGTGTATTTCGATGATTTCAAAGTGACCCACAGAAAATCGCACATCGTGCAGAGTAATGATTACTATGGGTTTGGGTTGAGTTTCAATGAATTCAGCCGCGAGAATTCACTTTACAATAAATTCCTGTACAACGGAAAGGAGAAGCAGGATGTACTTGACCTGAACTGGCTCGATTATGGAGCGAGGAGGTATATGCCAGAGATTGGAAGATGGGGAGTTATTGACCCAATGAGCGGAATTGCAAGGAAATGGAGCCCTTACAATTATGCAATGGACAACCCAATCCGATTTATCGACCCTGATGGGATGGAAGTGGCGGAATCTGATATTGAACAACATTTTGAGGGTGACGCAGCGGTCGAAGCCTTTAAACAAATCCAGTCGTGGTTCCACGATTCCTCTGAGGAGGAAAACAAGGATGACAATAATGGTAAGGAACCTGATAATGACAGTAAGGAAAAAGACGATAAGAAAATTCCGGGAGAAAAGTTGATCAATCGATACGAGCAAAACGAGATAGATAAGTGGGCATTGCAGTTTGCGGGGGAAGCCCTTCTAGAGAGTGGCGTAGGCGGTGAGGTCCTTACCCAATTAAGGCATAAAATATCGGAGATAACAAACCCCGACAATAAGAAGGATTTGGAACGAGCCAACAAGATTATGGACTTGGCTGTTAAGATGATTAAAACGGCTACTTCCTGGGCGGGCGCTCAGAATCAAAAACTTTTGAAACCTTACCTATCCATTTTGGGAGCCGCCTACCTCGCACAATCAATGCTTTTGGAAGTCGAAAATGATGATCTTGCAGAAAAGATAAAAAAAGTGAACCCAACTTATTATCGAGATAACATTGGCCCTATTGATTCAGACGGCGGAAAATTTAACGGGGCAGGAAACGCTTATAAGTATTGATAAATTTACATATGGCAAAAATTGAATTAATATTGCCGAGTTTAGTCATGTTGGTGGCATTGTTAGGTTGCGAGTCCAAGTCAAGAACAGAGGAAGGACGTGCGCAATATATTCGAGTGTATGACAAGTCTGAAATTTTATCGGATAGCGAGGAGAGACAACTTAATTCTCTAATCCAACAGTTGGAGACTGATGTGGGTTCGCAACTGGCGGTAATAATAATTGATTCGCTGGACGGTAAAGACATCAATCAGTATTCCCTAAAGAAAGCAAGGGAGATGAATTTGGGGAGAGCTAAATTCAATGACGGCATATTATTAACCTTTGTGTACAAGGAGCATAATATTAGGATTGAAGTTGGAGCTGGTCTTGAAAAAATCATTAAAGATGAAGTTGTGGGCCGAATAATCAGAGATTTGATGGTGCCAAAATTCAAAGAGCAAAAGTTTTTTGATGGAATCGCCAACGCTGTTAGAGAACTTTCCAGGTTAATTGAGGAGAACAAAGGCCTTATTGGTCAGACACCTTAAAGGTGTTTAACTCCTTAAGTAGATCCCTCGTTCTTTCTGTATTTGGAAGCTCGATGACTGCTTCACGTGTTGTACCTGTTTCCGTTCTATACACAATGGCGTATTCTTTTTTCAAAATTGGGTACACTTCGCCTGTGATCACCGAGTCTATATTATACTCCTCAAAAGATTTGACGGAAACAATGGCGCTTTTGTCGATTGAGTGCGAACCAAGGAGCGGGAGCAGCGGGCTGACTGTCAAGATATTATTGTTTAGTCTAATAATCTTTGCCCGGCCTACGATCATTAGATAAGAAAACAATGCGATAAACGATGCCAACCAACCGCCAAGCTCGGTCAAAAAAGTAGCTACAATTATGCACGTCAATGCAATTCCAAATGTTATCAATTCTCGATATGGAACTATCGTAAACTTGGGGTTGTCAGTCATAACAAAACGCTAAATCTTTCAAAATCCTCACGAAAATAACGAAAACAAAATCTTCAACCGATGAGATTAAAACCGATTTGCCAACCATCGATGAGTTACAACGATGAGGAACTCACTACTACGCAACATTCTATTCGGAGCGATTGAACGGCACGCCCAACGAACAGCATGGCCTGGCAAGATCGCTGAGCGTGATGCCCGGCGACACACTGGACATTGAAGTGCGGGGAAAATACGTGGACGTAGCCAATGCCAACCCGAGCTTGCAAGCATTTCTCGCATCCATCGCCAGCGGCACCGCGGCAGCAGGTACAATCGTGGATGGTTCAAACTACGGAACAGCGGCCGGCAATGCATTTCCATTTGACGACACATTCCTCGACAAACAAGACGATCACGACGCAGGCCCGAAAGCGTTCTTGAATTTTCTGGTATTCGACAGGGACTATAATCACATCGACGCGAAATGCGGGTACAAGCAATTACCGAACGATGCGGGTGAAGATGGCACAGGAAAAGATTTCAAGCCAATGAACCAACGCATCATCATCGATAAACCGGGTTATGTTTATATTTATCTGAGCAACGACAATGTAGTTCTTGGAGGAGGTCCAGTGGAAGTGTATTTTGATGATTTCACCGTTACTCAAATAAAATCTCCGATCATTCAACAAAACGACTATTATCCGTATGGAGCGGTGGCACAATCCTTCTCTCGTGAGGGATCACTTGAAAATAAAAGACTCTATCAGGGAAAAGAATACCAGAGTGATCTTGGTTTGAACTTGTACAACTTCCATTGGAGACAGTACGATCCGTGGGCACCTCACACGACCACGATGGATCCACATGCAGAGAGATATTATAGTCTGAGCCCATATAGCTGGGCTGGTGGAAACCCGATGCACTACGTTGATCCTGACGGAAGGGACATCACTGTTTTCTATACAGATTACAAGCGAGACAAAGAAGGAAATATTAAGTACAGGAAAAACGGAGAAGCCAAAACTAAAACATATTCAGTCAGCTTGTCCATTGGTAAGAGCGGAAGTGTCGAAGCCAAAGATAAAAAAGGGAATGACGTACATGATTCGTTTGTATCGTCAGTAGTGTCCTCGCTGAATTATGTCAAGAAAGGAGATCAGAATAATGTGGTTACAAACGCGATCAATCACAGAAAAACTTTGAAGGTACGCGAAGGTGAAGTTGGAGACGATCATTTTAACCCTTCAAACAATACTATTAAATGGCATCCTCAATCGGCAATGCAGGTATTGGATAATAACGGAAATTACATGGGCACTCAAAGTTCCGCTCTGGGCTTATTCCACGAAGTTGGCCATGGATACAATAAGATATCTGACCCTCGTGCTTTTTTTCGAAGAAGTAACACTCCAGTGGCTGGCTATGATGATCAAGAAGAACAGCATGTGATAACAAACTATGAAACTCCAGCAGCAATTAAGTTAGGTGAAACACCAAGAACTAACCATAACGGGGACTTGCTTTACTCCACTGGAGCGACCAGTACGACAGAAATGTTCCCTGATGTCTATAAGACTAACCCTGATGGAAATTAAGCCCATGCATAGGATATTTTTCACTGCCATTCTCTTGACTCTGACTCAATTTTCTTTTGGTCAGTCACCAAGTAAACTCATGCCTCAAAGCGTCACAGTATATGCTTTACCAAAGCATTCGAAATATAAATTCCGAGTGACAGAAGATCGTATTAAAAATTTATCTGACGTGAAGAAGACGCTAATCACCGATGACAAAAAAATTTTCGATTATCTCCGTGGCGAATCTTTTGTAGGAAAGGCAAAGCCTGACTTTAAAGAAATTGACGTAAGGCTGTTGATCGAAATAACCGATACAGACGGCAAGACAAAAAAATGGTCAGTCAGTTCGACAAACTTAATCCAGGTCGATTCTGACAAGGTCTGTGAGTTATTGAATTACAAAGAATTTACTGGAAAGTTGAAAAAGTACATTCCTTCTAAATCAGGATGGTGAGCTAAAGAAAAAAATAAGTTCAGAGTTAAAAACCCCGACCGAGAGTCGGGTTTTTATTGCGCGAGCACTTTGAGTTTGTGCTTGGCGAAGAAGGCGTCCATGAGCGCGAAGATGTGTTCTTTGTCTTCGGGAGAAAGTTTTTCCAACAGCTTCAATCTTTTGAGCGCATCGTTGTCGATGTTCTGATTAGCCTTGGTTGGTGTTGTGCGTGGGTTGCGAACGGTTCACCAACCAACTCCCCGCCCGCGATCGTTGGTGAACCACCCGCATGCACCGCGCAACACCAACGATGGCTAAGAACGGAACACCCAATGAACAGCACGGTTTGGCGCGGTCACTCAGCGTGATGCCCAGCGACACACTGGACATTGAAGTGTGGGGAAAATACGTGGACGTAGCAAATGCCAACCCGAGCTTGCAAGCATTTCTCGCATCCATCGCCAGCGGCACCGCGGCAGCAGGTACAATCGTAGATGGTTCAAACTACGGAACAGCGGACGGCAATGCATTTCCTTTTGACGACACATTCCTTGATAAACAAGACGATCATGACGCAGGCCCGAAAGTGTTCTTGAATTTTCTGGTATTCGACAGGGACTATAATCACATCGACGCGAAATGCGGGTACAAGCAATTACCGAACGATGCGGGTGAAGACGGCACAGGAAAAGCTTTCAAGCCAATGAACCAACGCATCATCATCGATAAACCGGGTTATGTTTATATTTATCTGAGCAACGACAATGTAGTTCTTGGAGGAGGTCCAGTGGAGGTGTATTTTGATGATTTCAAGGTTACCCACCGCAAATCGAATATCGTGCAGAGCAATGATTATTATGGATTTGGGTTGAGTTTCAACGAATACAGTAGAGAGAATTCACTTTACAATAAGTTCCAGTATAATGGAAAGGAGAAGTAGGATGCAGTTGACTTGAATTGGGATGATTGTGGAGCACGGATGTATATGCCTGAGATCGGAAGGTGGGCTGTAATGGATCCGTTGGGAGACATGTATCGGAGATGGAGCCCTTACAATTATGCACTCGACAATCCGATTCGTCTCATTGATCCCGACGGGATGGAGGTGACCGAGGCTGACATTGCTCAACATTTTGAAGGCGAAGCCGCTGTTGAGGCTTTCAAACAGCTTCAGGCGATGTATGGGGCCACTCCACAAGCAACCAAGCCGCCTGGTTACCATGAAGTGAAAGATGGCGACACGTGGGAGAGCATTGCAAGCGCAAACGGCGTTAGTGTAATTGATCTCTACAACTGGAATTCGAATACCAAGGAGGACATACACGGATGGTATATGAATTTGGGCCCAAAACCTGGAAGTAAGGTGATCGTCTCCGCGGCAGGCTATGATGACTTTAGAGTAAGGCGAATAGCGGGAAGTATAGCTAAGGAGGTTGGAATGGATCCAAATGATCCACTCCTGTTGGAGGTTGTGAGGCAGCATTCGCCATGGCTTAAGAATGTTGGCGCCTATTACGACAACGATTTGATGAGAGCGCCGGCTGACCTAAGTGGAGGAAATACTGACATGATCAGCGAAATGGTCTCCGAGGGCGTGGAAGTGGCAACCAGAAATATTGCTTTAGCAAAAGGTGTAGGCAGAGCATCGGGAATATTGGGCTGGATTGGCGGAAAATTTGCAGGCGTTGTTTTCGCTATCTTGGATCCGTCGCCGTTGGGCGATGCAACAATGAATGGTAATATCCGCGCTCAAAATGCATTTAAGATTGAGCGAATCAAAAAAGTACTAGACAAAAGATAATGGGGCTGTTTGAATTAATTGGAGCACTGGTGCTTTGGATGTTCTCAGGGTTTAAAGGCAAAAGCCTCAAGCATTTGGACGGTACGATGAATTTTCGCCTTGCATATATCGGACTAGGGTTTAGCCTTTTTGTGGTGATATTATTGATATTAGTGGTTCGAATTTTATCGACGTGATAAAAGGACTAAGAGTTGTCGCTATTTTCTTAATAGTTTGGCAAGGGATCCCGCGGCTGGTTGGCGTTGGATTGAGAGAGTTTAATTTTTATTACGATCCAATTGTCGCCAACGAAGTGACGATACTTATGGGCTCGATTTTATTTATGCTCTTTCTAAGGAGACCAGACTATGGTCTGAATTTTAGAACCAAGGATCTACCGAGGATCGCTTTATTAACATTCGCGCTTCAGTCATTTTCAATTGCGGGCGTGATTATTTTATTCGCCTTGAAAATCAAGGTTCCGAATTTTCCGTACGGAGATTCTATCATTGAAATGCTGCTGAAATATGTAGTTCTTACCCCCCTTTGCGAAGAAGTATTCATGAGGGGTTTGATTCAAACGAATATCGAAATTCCTGGAGGTATAACGTTTAGATCGGTTACCGTCAGCACACCAGTTTTGGTTTCTAGCACTCTATTCGGGATAATGCATACCCTACCGTTCCATCACACTGTTAACCCAATAAGAGATTTCTTATGGACCTTCTTAATGTCTCTAATTGCAGGATATTACAGAGCAAAAACTGGAAGCTTGTTTTCAGCTTTCGCTACCCATTCCCTCTATAATTTTTGGGGTGGGATTCCTGCTAGGCTATTATATGTCTTTTCCTGATCGAGATAACAATCAAGTTTAATTAATGAACATAAAGCCCTTAATTTTTGGACTGGTCTTTACGGCTTCCTTTTGCTATTCGGCGCGTGGGATTGCCTGTCAAACAGATAACGACTCCACGAAGTACAATCAATTCTTTGACGCTGGAATGTTAAAATACAAGCGGAGTGATTTCAGTGGAGCCCTTAAAGATTTCGAAACCGTTGTCAGCCTTAATCAAAAATATGGGAAAGCTTATCAATTGAAAGCAGCGTGCGAGCGAGAGTTGCGATTGTTTGAAAATGCCGTTCACGATTATAGCAAAGCAATCGACATAAACAAAAATGACTGGGAGTCTTACCTCGGAAGAGGGATCTCCCTTCATCAATTGAACAAGTTCGAAAAAGCACTGTCTTAGCCTTGGTTGGTGTTGTGCGTGGGTTGCGAACGGTTCACCAACCAACTCCCCGCCCGCGAGCGTATGGCGACGGCAGCACTGACAACACCGACCCGAGGACATTCGTTACCATTTTGATGTTCGACAGAAACTTCGTGTTCCAGGATGTGGCCTACCAACAACTCACCTCAAGCGGCGTGATGAACGCAACCTACACGGCAAAGCAGCCGGGCTATGCTTATATTTATGTGAGCAACGAAGAAGGAACTTTGAGAGACGTGTATATCGATGATGTGACCATAACGCAAACACAGAGCCCCGTGGTACAAAGCGAGGATTTTTATCCGTTCGGTCTGTCTTTTAACTCATACTCTAGAGAGAATAGTTTAGTCAACAAGTATCAATACAACGGGAAGGAACTACAGAACGACCTTTCACTTGGAGTTTATGATTACGGGGCAAGGATGTACGACCCGACAATAGCGAGATGGACAACAATAGACCCTATTGCCTCTAAGTATGCTAGCTACTCTCCCTATAATTATGTTTTAAACAATCCTGTGAAGCTCACCGATTCGGACGGAAGGATTGTGAGAGATAGAGATGGGAATGTTGTTTTTTCAGCAGTTGAAACGGTAAAAGTGACTCATCCAAGTGGTTCTTCTGCTGTGATGGTCAGGGGCTACATATATGCAAATGACGGCACAAAGATTGAAGCTTACCAAAAAGTTAGCGGCGGTAAAGGGTGGGATACAGATTGCCATGGACAGACATTTGCTGATGGTCAATATTGGATAAACAACGACCAAGTAAGGAAGATTTTGAAGGGCGACAAGTATGCCAAGGTTGAACAAGGGAAAGAGAAGAATGGCGATGCGGTCATATACACAGATACAAACGGTGAAGTAGAAGATTCAAAAACTGTTAGCAAAACCAACACAGATGAAGGTACATGTGTCTATGGCCAAGGTGGTCTTCAGGAAGAAAATACGGAGGAACAGATGGAGAAAGCTTGGTGTAGGCCTGATGGAAATACCAATAAAGAAATTTACAGAAAAACACAGAGCGATGTGAAAGTAAGCTGTGAACAAGCAGATAAAATGACAAAACAGACGGTTCAAGATTTCTTAAAGGCTGCAGAGGCTGCGGGCGTCAAAATAACTTATAAATAGACTGACATGAAGATTTATGGTTACTTGCTTGCCATTCTTGCAATTTCCTGCAATGATTGTTTATGTCAAATTAACATAGGTGCAAAGTTTGATAGAAAAAAAAACTTGCCTGAAGAGTTATCGTTGGTGTCGGCTGGATCCATGAAAAAAGTTTATGTGATCTTATCTGAACACATTAAATACAAAATTCTACTCGACTCGAGCAACGTTATCAGTTATATCGAGACGAATGATGAATCATTTGAAACATCGGAGGGAATCAAGGTTAAAATGAGTCTAAAGGAACTACAGCGAACTGTAGGCAAAGCCAAAATTGTTGATGAAAAAGGCTGGAGCAAGTATGTGAGATTGTCTTCTGGCTGGTGTGCAGCTTTCAACTATGAAGATTCTTTTAATGAAAATTCCAAGGTGCTATTTTTATTTAAGCGCAACAACCTTTAGCCCACCAGCGGAACAAAGCCCCAGCCAAGCGCTGTGTTTTTTATTGCACGAGAATTTTGTTGACGTTGAGATAGATGTTGCCAGTCTTTCCGTCCCCGCAGAGTCTCCGTTTTCGGGACTCTTTAGCCTTGGTTGGTGTTGTGCGTGGGTTGCGAACGGTTCACCAACCAACTCCCCGCCCGCGATCGTTGGTGAACCACCCGCATGCACCGCGCAACACCAACGATGGCTAAGAAATTACCGAACCTGGGTTTGTCTATATTAATGTGAGCCACGATGCATCGGAAAACATTGACGTGTATTTCGATGACCTTTATGTGGAGCATCAAAAAGGGTTTGTGGTACAGCAAACGGATTATTTCCCATTTGGAATGGATTTCAATAACCTAGTTCGGGATAAGATGACTGCTCAAAATTACTTGTACAATGGAAAAGAAAAGCAGGAAATCACCAATTGGCTCGACTACGGTGCAAGGATGTACATGAGCGATATCGGAAGATGGGGAGTGATCGATCCACTTACGGAAGAAATGCTAAGCTCAAGTACTTATTCATACTGCCATAATAACCCTCTTTACTTCCGAGACCTAAACGGCATGCTGCCTAAGTACAATTGGGGTAGCCAAACCTATGAGGATGAGGACGGAGAGACTATAAGTTGGCAGGAAGCATACAAACAAATTCCGTCCCCGCAGAGTCTCCGTTTCCGTCCCCGCAGAGTCTCCCGCCTCGGGGACTCTGCGTTATCCACACCGTGTCTCATCCAGAAACAGTTTACAGCCCGGTTGCCACTACCACGGAATAAATAGCCTAGCGACTGGATGCGATCAAGGAGTACCTTCCCCGCATGGCTGTCCGCAGAGAAATCCCCGAGTATGACGGTATTTATTTCGTGACGATAACGTGCGGTGACTGGCTGCATTTGTTTGAACAAGCAAACGCTTCCGTCCCCGCAGAGTCTCCGTTTTCGGGACTCTGCGCAATTCACGGCCGCGCATGATAAAGTGCGCCTTTCGTGAATGGAGAGCAGATCGCGGTGAAAAATCGCAGAGTCCCCGAGGCGGGAGACTCTGCGGAGACATAGCCGACGTTACCACCGCTACGCACGAAACAGCGAACCTGCCCACGGAGCACAGTCAGTTTCTACGTTATGACGATGTCAGGATGATCAATGCCCAGTTATTCGATCACACCCACCTTGATCCATCAAATACTTACACTACTTTCTATTCGGAGCGACTGAACGGAACACCCAATGAACAGCACGGTTTGGCGCGGTCACTCAGCGTGATGCCCGGCGACACACTGGACATTGAAGTGTGGGGAAAATACGTGGACGTAGCCAATGCGAACCCAAGCTTGCAAGCATTCCTCGCATCCATCGCCAGCGGCACCGCGGCAGCAGGTACAATCGTGGATGGCTCAAACTA
>DATJJP010000029.1:0-6758 GCA_035492075.1 Cyclobacteriaceae bacterium
GGTGGGTTTTGCTCTTGCAATGCCCATGATCTATTTATTTCAAATTGCCGAACAATCAATCAACAGAATTGTCTCATTTGTTGTTCTGTATTTGTTGGTAGTATGGTTTATTCAGAAATTTCTGTTAAAGCCATTTCTTAAATTCATTCTTGTCAAATAATAGTTTGATTTCGAAATTAAAAATTGCCTGTGTCAAGGGGATACTCGCGTTTGAGAATTTTGTTCTCAGAACCCTCCATTTTGTTCTGTTTTCAAAAAATGAAACATCACCCAAGCGCATTCTCTTATTTCGAACAGGCTCGATAGGCGACTCGATCTGTGCCTTTCCAGCCATCAGCGCCATCAGGAAGCATTATAAGAATTCAACGTTGCACATCCTCACAAATGCCGGTGCCAATAATCTTGTCTCTCTGAACGCTGTTCTCAACCCTGTCTTTTACGACGAAATAATAGATTACTCATCCTATGGATTTCTGGAATTGTTTAAGATCATCAAAAAAAATAAGTACGACCTAATTATTGAGTTGCCACAGGATCAAGTTTCGCTCACCACTGAAATCAGAAATCTGGGATTTTTTCGGTTTGCAGGTATTCGAGCGGCATGGGGATGGCAAATAAATACTTGTTTTCTGTTTAGACAAACGCAAGAACATAAAATGAAGTTTGAGTCTGAGACCGTTAGGTTGCTTAAACTTTTACAACAGAACAATATTCCGCATGAATTGTCTTCCCAATATCCGTTAAACCTAACCAAATTCAATGCACTCAATGCAAAAGAGAGGTTACGGGAATTTACGAATTCGCGCCATCTGGTCGCGCTAGTGCCTGGCGCAAAAAGACCCCAAAACCGCTATCCAATCGACCGATTTGTTGAGCTTGCGCAATGGTTGACTTCTTTAAGCTACAATGTGATTGTTATTGGCGGGGCTGAAGATGAAGAACGAGGTAAAGAACTTTGTGTCAATGACCATGTGATTTCGTTTTGCGGGACTGTTAGCCCCATGGAGAGCGCCGCGCTGCTCTCAAACTGTCTGTTTTGTATATCAAATGATACCGGCCCAATGCATCTATCGTACGCCGTGGGCACACCTGTAATAGGCTTGTTCAGTTCGCGGGATTTCCCCAATAAATGGTTTCCTCCCCTTGGGAATGTAGCTCTTCGTAACGACCATGTGGGATGTTCGTTGTGTTTTTCAGAAACCTGCGCAAATAATATTTGCATGCAAGGGATTTCGATTGACGAAGTGAAAAGCGCAGTGCATCGAATCGAAGCCGTTATAAAAGAAAGGGAAGAGGTATTTAAGAAATGACTTCAGCCAACTTGAAAAGTTTACTAATTCTTTATCCTCACTTTTATCCCTCCTTCAAGGGTGGTGGCCCAGTTCAATCGTTGACGAATCTTGTTGAGCTACTCCATAATGAATGTAAAATCAGTGTGGTCTGCAGCGCGTATGATCTAGGGGAGAGCACCATTCTCGAGGGTATAAAACCAGATGAATGGAATTCGTATCTAGATAGTGTCGATGTTTTTTACGCCACATCCAATGGCTACAGTGCCGTTCGCTCTGCGCTTGAACATTTCAAGCCCGATATCATCTACCTCAACGGAATGTTTTCGCCATCCTATAACTGGCTGCCTCTGGTGCTCGTAAACAAATCGAAGCAACAGGTGATTATTTCACCGCGAGGCATGCTTCAAGGTGGGGCACTGGCTTTAAAACCGTTGAAAAAGAAAATATTCCTGACCCTGTTCAAACTCCTCGGTCTTCATAAAAATATTTCTTGGCATGCAACCGACTTACAGGAGGAGATGGATATAAGAATTGTTTTTGGAGCAAATGCTCGTGTTACTGTTGCTCCCAACATTCCGAAGAAACCGTTACAACCCAAGCCTAGAAAGAAACAAGGTGCGCAGCTGCGACTTGTTTTTTTGTCACTGATTACGGAGAAAAAAAATGTACATGTTGTTCTGGAGGCGTTGAAACTAGTCAAGTTGCCCATCACGTTTCATATATTCGGCCCTGTGAAGGATCACAGATATTGGGAGCGATGCAAAGCACTGATGCAAGACCAAATACATGCCATCGAGTACCTTGGAAGCGTAAACCCAAACGAGGTTCAGAATCAAATTTCTAAATATGATGCTTTCATCCTTCCCACCAAAGGTGAGAACTTTGGCCATGCTATATATGAATCGCTGAGTGTGGGCACGCCGGTCATCATAAGCAAACATACGCCCTGGAAAGTCGCGGAGAAAAGGGCCGGGTTTGTGGTGGAATCAGAGGCACCTGAGAAATGGGCTTGGGCAATTGAACGATTTTACACCTTAGACGAAAACGAGTATTCCGCTCTCTCGGCTGGAGCACATGCGCTTGCCAAAAAATACTTTGAGGAGAATAACTTTATGAGTCAGTATAGAAGACTTTTCCAGTTATGAAGAAATCGTGTTCACGGGTTCGACAGTATGAATGCACATAAAGCGCCATACTTCATGTTTGCCTCTCATAGCTTATTACATTGAATGCGCGTTGTGGAAATTACAATAGTATAAACCTCCATCATGAGGAGGCGATGATAGACTTGGGCTTAAGCATTATGGAAAATGTGACTTGACTTGGTGGGATTTAGGCCCACACTCAGCACCGATGTTGAGCGCCCGTCAACAACGTCGTGCCGAGGTACAAATGCGAGCACGACCTCGTTCTGGCTGAGCTGCGCGGTGGTATGACGCAATTGGTAAGGCATTCCAACGAATTTGCCCTAACCAACTGTTGCGACCAGGCCGCCGCACTAACAAAGTTGCCCTTGAAGAATACGTCGACAATCCCCGCCTCCTCCTCTGAAAATCACCAAGGCCACACAATCATGCCGACTGCCATTCAATAAGTAAAATAGCTATCACTGAAAGATATCTTTGTCGCGCGGCGAACGAGCGCATCCTAACGTGCCAACGATTTTGGTGTTTCAAGTTTTTACCAAAATATAGTTTTCAAAATAGTTGAAAAAAGTACAACGAACTGCAACGCGCTTCGTGCAATTACTCAACATTTAAACATTATCAATTATGTCCAATGTAAAAACAGTAGCCGCTTTCGAAGAGCTCGTAAGCCGTTGCTCCGGGTATGGAGGATACAATCCCGGATCGCCCAACCTCCAATTGAATGTCATCAATGCTATTCCTGCACAGGCACGGGAGGCATTGCAAAGTGTAAAGGTTGCCAAGACAGACTACGAAAAAGCAACCAACGACCGTGAGATTGCCTTCAACGCCATGAAGCGCCTGTGCCCTCAGGTCGTGAGTGCCCTCAAGGCTGTGCGGGCGACCAAGCAAACAGTTGCCGATGCGCGCGCGATGGTTCGGTCGATGACGGGCTTCAAGGCGGCAGACCGAAAGCCGGTGGAGACACCCGCTTCGGCCGCACTTATAGAACCCGCGAAGAAAGGGATGTCTGGTTTGCCCAAGAACTTTGAAGCCTTGGCAGAATATTTTGCCAAACTGGTGCAAACCGTCTCCACCGTGGAGCAGTACACACCAAACGAAGAGTACCTGTCGTTGGCGAGCCTGCAAGCCATGCTCGACCACCTTCGCGAAATGAACAGGAACGTGATCGAAACGAAAGCGAGATTGGGCAAAGCACGCGGTCAGCGCAACGATCTCTTCTACACCGCCGACGGCAATCTTTGCGATATTGCCAGGACAGTCAAGGACTACGTAAAGTCCGTGTACGGCCCAAGTAGCGATCAGTACAAACAGCTAGTTAAAATCAGTTTCAATAAAATCAAAAAATGATGGTACACCAAACCATTTAAAAAACCTCCGTGGCTAGTCTGCGGAGGTTTTAAAACCTCAAAAACAGAAATGCCATGAAAACCTCAACGAACCTAATTACAACAGCCGTAATCGTCATCGCCTTTATCGGTGGCATCTTCTACGGCAGAAAACAGTCAACAGCCGTTCCGACCCAGCTCACACTGGAACAAATACTGTCCATTCGGGAATTGCATCTGGTGAAACACACCTACAATGACCTCTTCTTCATGCATAAGAAAAATGACCCGTCCAAAGCGATCAGGGCCATTGTGCATGTGCCCGTGGTGGTGACCGCCTACATCAACCTTAGGGATGTTCAACTGATAAAACAAGGAGACTCAACAAAGCAGATCATTTTGCCCAAGGCAAGACTGAACGAACCTCAATACCAAGTCGACAAAATGGTTTGCCGAGAAACGAGATCTTTTCAAGTTCATGTAGGCCACGACCTTTACTCACAAGTAGGCAATTACTTGCAAGCCACCCTTGCGCAACGCATCGACTCAGTAAAGCAGATGGCGGTGTCGCATTGCATTCTGATGCAAGCAGAATATGAAGCCAAGGAGTATGTTGAGGAATTGTTAAGGGCCATAGGCCGCTCCGATATCCGGGTTTCGTTTGCAGACGGCACAGTTCCCACATCCACAGCCCATATTGAAACCAATGCAAAACTGGATGTCAAGTCAACGTCCATTGAAGCCGTTGCCTTTGGATTCCTTCCATTATAAAACATCAGTGTTGGTGCAAGCCAACAACCTTCGAAAGACAAGCGGTAACCCAAACGCTTGTCTTTTTTATTGCATAGCTCCAAATATGCACTCGCTTGCCCCCATAATTTTAGTAGTTTTGGGGTTTTGAACATGATCATCCTCGGCCTCAACGCTTACCACGCAGATTCATCAGCAGCTATTTTTAAGGACGGAATTCTTATTGCAGCCACAGAAGAAGAACGCTTCCGTAGAATTAAGCATTGGGCAGGATTTCCAAGCGAAGCCATCAGATTTTGCCTTCGCGAAGCAGGTATTTCACTCGCAGAGGTTGACTACGTCACGATCGGCCGCGACCCGAAAGCCAAGTTTTGGAACAAAGTCAGATTTGTATTGAAGAACGTCCACAAAAAAAACACGCTCCTCTCTGATCGAATCAAAAACTCAAAGAAAATCGCCAGTATCGAAAGTGAACTGTCTGCCCTTAGCGGCCTAAGCGAAGAATCAATCAAACCAAAAATTATCAATGTAGAACATCACCGAAGTCATTTAGCTTCTGCCTTTTTTGCAAGTCCATTTGATGAAGCCGCTATCTTGTCGATCGATGGCTCGGGTGATTTTACTACGACGATGATCGCGACTGGGAGAGGGAATCAAATCAAGGTCATTGACTCTGTCGATTTTCCGGTTTCTGCGGGATTGTTTTACACCGCGTTCACGCAGTACCTTGGATTTCCACACTATGGAGATGAATACAAAGTGATGGGATTGGCTCCCTATGGTCGCCCGATTTATGTTGACCAAGTGAAGAAAGCGTTAAAATTCGAGTCAAGTGGATTGTTCAGTTGGGACGCGCGCTATTTCTCGAACGCTACAGAAATTAAATTGGACTACTCCACGCATGTGCCTACGGTCTCGACCCTTTACGGAAAAAAAATTGTCGAAACGTTCGGGCCGCCACGCCAGTCAGGGGAGGAGCTAACTCAGACACACAAAGATATTGCCGCCAGCGTGCAGCGCGTTTGTGAAGAACTGATTTTGCACATCTTGAATCACCTCCAGAAAAAAACGGAATTGAAAAATTTGTGTTTGGCTGGAGGCGTTGCTCAAAACTCGGTTGCCAATGGAAAGATCATCGAGTTCACAGGTTTCGAGAACTTGTACATTCCGTCTGCGGGCCACGATGCCGGCATCAGCATGGGCAGCGCTTTGTATGCCTACAATCATTTACTGAAGAATGAAAGAGCACCGGCGGTATACAGCGCCTACACCGGAAGCAAATTCACCAACGACGAGATCGAAATTCTTTTGAGAGAACGAAACATAAAATACCAACGTCTCGATGACCAACCTTTGTTCGACCGTGTCACCGAAAAACTGATTGAACCAGGGGTTGTGGGGTGGTTCAATGGACGGGCGGAGTTTGGGCCTCGCGCTCTGGGTGCTCGTTCTATTATTGCTGACCCAAGAAACCCAAGGGCGAAAGATCTGCTCAATGCAAAGATCAAGCGCAGGGAAAGTTTTCGCCCCTTCGCGCCTTCGATATTGAAAGAGTACACCGGTGAATATTTTGAAAAAGTGGAGGATGTTCCGTTCATGGAGAAAGTTTTCCCGATTAGAAAAGAGAAGCAGCCGCTGATCCCTGCAGTGACGCACGTGGATGGCACAGGACGACTTCAGACCGTTACCAAGGAAGTTTCCCCAAGATATTACGGACTCATCGAAAGGTTTAGGCAGAAAACCGGTGTCCCGATTTTGCTGAATACTTCGTTCAATGAAAATGAGCCTATCGTAAATACTCCGGCGGAAGCCCTCGATTGTTATTTGAGAACAAATATGGATATGCTCGTGTTGGAGAATTGCTTAATCGAGCGATGATCAGCATGTGCCGTCCTTACAGGACTGATGGAGTCGTTCGGTGTTCGAGTTACCTGTTTCTAGTCCCTACGGGACAGCATGAGGGCCGAGTCCCGCCATGGACGCAAAGCCCTAAGCGAATCAACGAGTCCCGCTAGGGACGGAATGTCGGTAGGGAATGAAACGAAAAAGAAACGAGTCCCGCTAGGGACGGAATGTCGGTAGGGGAATGAAACGAAAAAGAAACGAGTCCCGCTAGGGACGGAATGTCGGTAGGAAATGAAACGAGTCCCGTTAGGGACGGAATGTCGGTTGGGAATGAAACGAGAAAGAAACGAGTCCCGCTAGGGACGGAATGTCGGTAGGAAATGAAACGAGTCCCG
>DATJJP010000030.1:0-83183 GCA_035492075.1 Cyclobacteriaceae bacterium
GAATCAAAAAACCAGACTGTATCTGGAAACGGCTAATACATAAGGATTAACGCGCGTGCCGACCCTGTAAACAATACAACTAGTTTCTAAAGTTGTGTAAGTCTACTCTTCGTAAACATTCCCACCTTGTTTAAAATAAAATGTATGAAACTGAAAATTGCTTCACTTTTTACAGTAGCATCTTTGATGGCTATTGTAATCACTAGCGTAGCGCAATCAACCTATAGTAGCGCAGCACCGTCTGAAAACAAACTTCAACAAGCGGCTGTCTTTACTGGGAGATTAACCGGGTGGGCAAGCAATAGAGACTTTGCTTACGATGGATTCTATCTTCAATCTGGTACTCAAAATTACCTGGTAAAATTTTCTCCCAATCTCGGTAACGAGTTGACATCTGCACTTAAAGTTGGCTCCGAAATTTCAGTCAACGCTGTTGAAATACCCGAGATGGCGGACAAAAAAGTCGTTCGGTTTGTCAACATAACCACCAACGGGATGAACATTTATGACAATCCTCCCGCTCTAAAAGTGTTGGCCCCAGCTGAAGAGTTCATTTATGGAAGCGGCAAAATCACGCAGGTACAAGATGACAAAGTGGGCGAGCTAAAAGGCTACATCCTCAACGACAAAACTGTTTTGAGAATACCGCTTTATGCAGCTGAGCAGTTGGACAAAATAGCAGTTGCGGGGGCGTACGTCTCTTATAGCGGAAGTCAAATATTGCGTAACGGAGAATTCGCGCCAATACACTACACGATAGTTCGTTGCAGAACTCTTACCATTGACGAAAAACAATATATAATTGACTAGTCTCACGTCATTTTGATAACCTGCTGTTAAAGACGCAGTGACGACGTTGTAAGCAGAGTATACCATTTGTCAAAAGGCTTTACCATGAAAACCATTTACATGCGCATGGAAAGACTTTTCGAAAGAGTAGCTACCATTGCTATCGCCATCCTAGGCAACTCAATTACTTTTATCATCGCATTATGTTTGACCTTGTACTGGCTCGGCAATATCAGCTATACGCAAGATATTCATTCAACAATCGGAGACATCATTCTTGGTATCACTTTTCTAAGTCTGTTTATCATTCAAAAATCCTTCAACCGTTTTTCGGCCTCGCTTCATTTAAAAGTGAACGAACTTGTTTCGTCCCATGAATCTGCCAGCAACCATGTAATTGACCTAAAAGAAAAAACAGAACATGAGATTAATAAATTATCGGAAGAGTATAGTACCAGCAAACTAGCAAAGAAACCGTAAAGATCACCTGACGGCTGCTTCGAAAAACCCCAACTATGTTTTCTTCTTGAAATACCTCCTTCTCAAGCTCTCATCATTGATCTCGTGCATCTCCTTGTGGGCCCTTCGTAATGATTCGGGGATATCACCTTTATACACTATTTGAAAACAAGAAAAACCATTGAAGGGAATGATGTCGCTGCTGTAATGAACAGTTACCCTGGTCCTGGTTCCGTTTTCAATGAACCATTTCAAAAACTCAGAGCTCCTGTTTTTTAGCAACTGACGATACATAGAGTTAATCTTACCACTACCAACGTAGTTCCAACTCTTATCCTGAATACTGAATAGCACAGTGTCACTGGCTCCACTGCCACGCTTCAAAGAGTGCATAAATGAGGGCTCTTTTATGGACATTCTTTCTACCGCAAGAGAGTCTTTTTCCGATAAGGGATGCCACTTTTTGCCATGCTTCAAAAGAAAGTACTTCTTCTTGGCTTCAAAGAAAAGTATCTGCTCTTTCTCTTTCAATTCATACTCTTTAAAATAGGCGATGATAGATGACGTCGGTTGTTTTTTGAGAAACTTTGCTATGGCCTTCACAAATTTTGCTTGATGTGGGCGCAATGCCTGTTGCCTGACATCCCAAGTAAGGGTTAATGCATCTTCAATCTCATTCTTGGCCTCGCGCAGGGCCATCCCATAAGGTATTGTAACTGGCTTGACGAAAATATTTTTCAATAAGTCAGTAACTATATCGTGCAAATGAAAACGTGGATCTTTCAGATTTCCAGAAATCGGAATCTGATAGTCAATTACATTACCCCTTTCCCTAACAAATGCCATAATCAACGGCAAGGGCATCCAATGCAAACCTTTGTTTGCCTTCCGTTTTGAGATCCGCGGATCAAGTAGCACCAAATGATTCACACTTTTGATTTCCCCATTACGCACATTCCACAAACCTTGAAGTTCGAGTGAGCCTCTATCCAATGGAAAAGAAGTGTACGAAACGAGATATGGGTTGAACATGCTCACAGACATTTTATTGAGATGATATTGCATGTCGAAGTCACCGCTATCCCTTGGATTGATGCGGAGCATCACAGACAGATTACCGTAAGGTTTTATCATCGAGTTAATCCTAACTCGTACCCGTTTGTTACTCTTATCAACCGAATCTGCCCTAACCGTCAACGCCTTTGCACTAACGGTAAATTGTTCACTTAGTGAGAAGTCACTAAATTCAAATTCTCCATCATCGACAATCAGTTCATTTACCCTATAATGGCTTATAAAAAAATTCCTGGTAAGTTTCTTAAGATAACGACCAAGTTCGATGACCAGATTAAATCTTCCATCCTGCGACGTTATATCCGAAATGTTTGAACCTGATCGTCCGAACAGCATTTCGACATTATTCAAGGAGTCATACTTCTCGTACTTCAGAAATGGGCGTTTAAGAATAATCGAATCAAACAGAAATTTTCTATTCCCAGGATTCAATTCATCGATACCGACTACCAGTTTCTCAAAAGCGATATAATTATCATTTAAAGTCTTGCCTAAATGGAAATCTCTTAACAATATCCGTCCTTGCAAATTGATACTATCCCTGTGTTTAAAATTTCCTGTTGCAGCAAGGGTGGCATCCAGCTGCGCCGAAAACATTCCGTAATTGATAAGCTCCCATAGGTACTGCCTTACGATTTCCAAATCAAAATTCCTGATGGCCGTCGCAAATCGATAATGTTTGTCTTTCACATTTATCGTAAAATTGCCCTTCATCCCACCCTTTCCGTTCTGGGATAGAAGTGAAAAAGATGACGCGATCGTATCAGCATTCCAACGCTTGCCTGAACTCTCCATACACAAGTCCTTTATCACATATCGTATAGGAATTACTTTTTCATGATAATAGAACTCACCATGTTCGACTGCAATTCTCAGTATATTGATTCGAGCCGGCGCTTTTGACGGTTTCAGCGTATCTCGTGAAAACCTTCTGATCAAATCATCGAAATTGAGTTGTTTTTTATTCTGGACCACGGTCCCGCGCGGTTCTTTGAAAATGACCTCTGTGATCTCGTAAGTTTTTGACAGCAACTTCAGCAGCGCCAAGTCAATGCTAACTTCTTTCGCTGAAAAGAAAACAGTGTCCTTCTCTTTTTCAAGAACTTTAAAATTGCTGAAAGCAAAGAATCCCGTAAAAGGATTTACATAGGCGCGATCCAGAGTTATCTGACGACCAGTGTATTGTTCGTCATACCTCTCAATCAAGTATTTTGTCAAAGGAGACAGAAACAGCAACAAAATAATAATTGCAGCTGCACCGGAAACCAATAAAATAAAGCAAACCCTTTTCAATTTGGTGCTTGCGGCTTTCAATGTTCCCTGGCGAAAAGCAGTAATATCGAGAAATCAGATTTTCCGATTTCTACCTCCAATAAAGTTTAATATAACGGAGATCACTGCCAGGACCAACAGCAAGTGAATCAATCCACCAGCTGCATAACCCAAAAAGCCGATCAACCACGCGATCACCAATATCACCGCAATGAAATATAATATGTTACCCATTTTTTTTGTTTGTAATGGATATGCCATAAATCTCATGCCTTGTCAGACGCTGGAGAGATTAAACTCAATCCGAAAAAATTGGGGAACATGATCCACAGAAAAAGCCATTTCAATTTAACTCAACCATTAGAGTTCTCGCCTTTACTAAAAGCGTGAATGATGCAACACCATTCTGTCGATTGTATAACACATTACATATTTAACATGAACACCTTTGTACGGAAACTTGTCCTTACGTGCCGACACAACTCCATCCTACTTTTGGTTTTATTTATTAAGGAAATAGCAACTCAATGAGCCTGTCAACGCAAAAAAAGTATGAGATGCCTTTCTATGCAAAAGTCGCATTAATTTTTATTTGTCTTTTTGCATTTGTCATTACAATGAGCATTGGCCAGCAAATAATCATCCCGCTAGTCTATGCTTCAATCTTGGGGATTTTGATAAACCCAGTCGTCAATTTTTTAATCAGAAAAAGGATAAATAGGATTATCTCCATCTTCATTACTGTGACATTAGCAGTGCTTATCGTCGTTGGTTTTGCTTACGCGATATCGATTCAACTAACTATGTTTAGCGAGGCCGTTCCACAACTGAGGAAGAAATTTGATGTCACCAGCGCCGAAGCTGTCGGATGGGTATCCCATAAGCTTAGAATCAGTCAGCTCAAAATCAATACATGGATACGCGACACTGAAATAGACGCAATCAATAATTTCTCCATTGGCGACAAGATCACTAAGGTCGGCGAACTGGTTCTGACATTGGTGTTGTTGCCTGTCTATCTATTCATGATTTTATTTTATAAGCCACTGTTGCTTGAGTTCATCATGAAGTTATTTGACAGAAAGCATCACCTGGCGGTGACAGAAGTATTGATCAACGTAAAAAAACTGATTCAAAGTTACTTGATCGGGTTATTGTTTGAACTCATCATTGTTGCGGGATTGAATTCAGTCGGGTTACTGCTCATCGGTATCGACTATGCGATTATCCTGGGAATCATCGGAGCCATTCTCAACGTCATTCCTTACATCGGAGGAATAATCGCAGTATCACTTCCAGTGGCTATTGCATTCATTACAAAAGACTCGTATTCGTATCCATTGATCGTCATTCTGTTATACCTCTGTATTCAATTTATAGATAATCATTTCATCATGCCTAGGGTGGTCGCATCCAGAGTTCAATTAAATGCGCTCATATCCGTCATCGCAGTTTTGGTTGGTGGAGCCTTATGGGGTATCCCAGGCATGTTTTTGTCAATTCCCTTAACGGCCATCCTCAAAGTAATATTCGATCACATTGAATCACTAAAGCCCTGGGGATTCTTGTTGGGCAATACAATACCTACGGTCTCTGAAGTCTCCATGCCCCCGAAAAAAAATTAACATTGCACCTTAAGTAACTCAAATGAAATCTAACATCCATAACCATAAAAAGAATCTGAAAGGCTCGCTTATGATTTCTCTTTGCGATCCCTTCAACGGAAATGACCTTATACTTTAAAACTGGAAAACCGCACTGGAACGTAGCGCATTACGCGAATTTGAAAAATAATTTCATCCCTTACTCATGGCACTTGGTTTACGGCTAAAATTAAAGGAAGCGATAGACAAGGTTGTTGTTAAGCCTTCTGAAAATTTATACACCGAGGCGCTGCGGGATTTTTTTTACGAAACATCCCGGTTGACTTTGTTTGCCGTTCGCTTTTTTCGTGAAATGACAAGGCCTCCATTTGAGTTTAAAGAATTTCTAAGGCAGTCGTATCTGGTAGGATACAAATCATTTCCCCTGGTAGGTATTACAGGGTTTATCATGGGGCTTGTTCTCACCATACAATCACGGCCCACACTCGAAGAGTTTGGAGCCGAGTCGTGGTTGCCTGCCATGGTTGCTATTTCGATAATAAGAGAAATAGGTCCGGTAATCACCGCACTCATATTTGCAGGAAAAGTCGGATCAGGCATAGGAGCCGAATTGGCGTCCATGAAAGTGACAGAGCAGATCGATGCAATGGAAGTATCAGGACTCAACCCATACAAATACGTTGTCGTCACAAGAATCCTTTCCACCTCTTTAATGCTACCCGCATTGGTAATTGTTGCCGATGCAATAGCCTTGTATGGATCTTATGTCGGTGTCAATCTCAAGGGAGACGTAAGTTTTCAACTATTTTTCCTTAAGGTCTTTCAAAAACTCTCTTTTACGGATATCACTCCGGCTATTATCAAAACTGTATTCTTCGGTTTTGCCGTAGGATTAATTGGATGCTACAAGGGCTATGTCTCCAATAACGGTACCGAAGGCGTAGGAACAGCCGCGAATACTTCCGTAGTCATAGGGTCGCTAGCCATATTCATAATTGACATGATAGCGGTTCAGATCACCAGCTTATTTACTTGATGGAAGGAATGGAAACTCCCGTTGTAGAAATTGAGCATTTGAAAATGTCATTCGGAGAAAATGCCGTTTTAAAAGATGTCAATATAAAAATCGCAAAAGGAGAAAATCTCATTGTATTTGGCAAATCAGGGAGTGGTAAGTCAGTACTCATAAAATGTATGGTCGGCTTGCTTTCACCTGACAGCGGCAAGATTGTCATCCTAGGACACAACATGATCGATTTAAAAAACGACGAGCTAAATGCGCTAAGAAAGAAAATCGGTTTTCTCTTTCAAAGTGCAGCCTTGTATGACTCCATGACCGTTGGGGAAAACCTCGCATTCCCTTTTCGCGATTTGAAGGACCAGTCAAAGGAAGAAACCGCAGAATTGGTTAAAGAAGTACTGATCAACGTTGGCCTCGAAGAGGCGATCGACAAAATGCCCTCAGAACTTTCTGGCGGTATGAGAAAGCGCGTAGGGCTCGCCCGCACATTGATTTTGAAACCCGACATAATTCTCTACGATGAACCCACCACGGGTTTAGATCCTATTACCTCTAAAGAAATAAGCCAGTTGATTCTCGACGTCCAAAAAAAATACAATACAACTTCAGTAATTATAACGCACGATGTCGAATGCGCCCGCATCACTGGCAACAGAATGATAATAATCAAAGATGGTGTCGCTTTTGCAGAAGGAACATTTCAGGAACTGTCGACATCAAAAGATGAGTGGATTCACTCATTCTTTGAATAATACGAAAAACCAGAATTATGGAAAAAGCAGCTAAAAATGAAATCAGGCTTGGAATATTTGTTTCTGTTGCTGTCGCTTTTTTTATCATTGGAATCTATTTTGTTGGACAGCGGCAACATCTATTTAGCAATACATTTCGAATCAGTGGGATATTTTCAGATATCAACGGTCTGCAAGTTGGCGACAACGTGCGTTTCTCAGGAATCAACGTAGGTATCATTTCAGAAATCAGACAAGTCACTGATTCCACCGTCAGTGTAGACATGACTATCGCCGAAAGCTCCAGGCAGTTTATGAAAAGAAATGTAAAAGCGTTGATAGGCTCAGATGGCCTCATGGGCAACAAAATCATCCAAATAATCCCAGGGACCGCCGATCAAAAAGAACTTTCCGATAATGACGTGATAGAAACAACACAGCCGATAAGTATAGATGAAATCATGTTCAAAATAAAAGTCACCGTTGATAACACAGCCCTTATCAGCAACGATTTGTCGGCAATGATGCTTAATGTACGCGAGGGGAAAGGAACCATCGGAAAACTTGTAATGGACAGCATTTTTGCCCAGAACGTGGCACAGGCTCTAGTCAATATTAAACAAGGAGCCGGCGGTTTTAAACAAAATATGGATGCCGCCAGTCATAATTTTCTTCTCAGAGGGTATCTCAAGAAGAAAGAGAAAGAAAAAGAAAAAGAGCTGGACAAAGAAAAGTCGAATGGCAAACAGCAAGTGAAAGACAAGCCTAAAGTCAAGAATTAATGGACTGTCGCTACATCCGAGTACATGGGCTCACTTACTTTTAAAAAAATAAAATTCGAGCATAGAAAGCAAAAGGTAATTCCGATGCGGCATTTTCTCCTTAGGCTCGGCCGTTACTTCCTGTTCTGCGGATTGCTTATCTCATTGTCGATATTGATCGGAACACTTGGTTACATGTTCTATGGAAAATTAAATTGGGTAGACAGTTTCTATATGTCGTGCATGATTTTAACAGGCATGGGTCCCGTCGCGGATATGTCGTCCGCAAACGCCAAACTCTTTTCGTCCTTTTATGCCTTGTACAGTGGCATAGCTTTTCTGAGTACCACCGCCATCTTTTTAGCGCCGATTTTCCACAGGATGCTGCACATTTTGCAGGTGGAGCCTTCAGATCAGATAACAAACTGATTTCAACGGCGGATGGCCTCGTATTTCATAAAGTCGAAAAAAACTACTATCACTTTTTTGTCCACAACTCGCCGAGAACGCTAAATCCTATCCTCTGCCGAAAACAAAAGACCGCTCTCTACTGCAGATACCAAGTTGTACTAAAAGCATGACCTCCGCTGGCGAATTACTAGATCAGTGACATTCCTCATCATCTCTATCGCTAAAGGCGTGAACATTGCAACGAATTGTTCAGCTTGTATAACGCATCGTGATGCGAATTGAGTGACTTTTGTGTACACTAAAACATGAAAAAATGAAAAACAAAATTGTGACAATCGCTATAACAGGAGTTATCGCTATGATGGGCATTTCAGTATCAGCCCAACAAGACAAGAAAGCGCAAAAAGCTCGAAAGGAACTTGAGGGAGCCAAGCAGGATCTTAAAGAAGCAAAGGTAGACTCTGCGGCCGATTTCCATCGATTTAAAAAAGAGGCGGAATTGCAGATCAGCGACAATCAAAAGAAAATTGATGAGCTAAAAGCAAAAAAATCTGACGAAAGTCAGGCGGTAAGGGAAGAATATGATAAAAAAGTGGCCGCTGTTGAAGTTCAGAATAATGACTTGAAAAAAAGAATCAAGGAATCAAACAATACTAAAACAAATATGTGGACGTCCTTCAAACGCGGATTTCATAATGACATGGAAGCATTAGAAAAAGCCATCAGGGATATTTAAAATTAATCAAGCATTTTAAAAAAGGCCCGTTATGGGCTTTTTTTGTATCAACTCTTGAAGCAACAGGGACATTGGTTTTACCATTTGGTTTACCAGCTGCCGTCGAGAGTTTCCAGAATCGAAAAAAAACAAACTGAAAAATTCAGGATTTCTGATAGCGATAGTCATTCAGGGGCGCGCAACACTTAAGGTGTCTGAAAATAAAAAGACCCATCCGCCTGATGGGCCTCTTTATCTAAAATTAACCTAAATTGTAAAACATCTATGAATAGTTTCACTGTACAAAGGTGCTTTAGTAGCCGGATATCATAGTCATTCTAATGGTGTGAATTTTATCACTCATCTTCAGACTATCAGGATTAATTTTATACCACCAGTTCGCAAATGATGCAAGTCAGACGCGCGAAGCAGTGTCATCTCCCTCAGAGTTTCTTATTGCAATGGAAAAGACACAGTAAATAGCTCTCCTTTCTGGAATGGCGCGTCATTTGTGAAAACAATAAGTGGTTTTTTGGAAGAGATATAAAACGCCAGGTTTTAACCTTCGTAACGGTTCAACCCAAAAATAATCGGGTCTTAAATGTATCTACGTCTGTGAGCAAGTTCTATTGCATCGGCCTTCTTGTTGACGTCCAGCTTGGAATAGATGTTCCTTATGTGTGTTTTCGTGGTGTCCCGTGAAATAAACAGCTGCTGTGAAATTTGAGAAGAACTGTGGCCTCGAGCCACTAAACCCAGAACTTCAAGCTCACGTCTTGTAAACGGAGTATCTGGATTTCTATGCAGATTTTGGATCACTTTCCGGGCAATTCTTGAACTCAACGGGGATCCGCCCCTCACGATCTCCTCGATACCTAAAATTATTTCAACAAAATTTGCGCTTTTCAGAATGTAACCAGAGGCTCCGGCCCTAAGCGCAGCAATGACAACGCTATCTTCGTCCTGCGACGTCACTATTAATATTTCAACATCAGGAAGCTTTTCTTTTATTACCGAAATCTCGGCTATCCCTTGCCGGCCTGGTCCAACTATTTCCATAACCACCACATCAGGCTTAATCCTCAAAACATTCGACGACGCTTCATCCCAATCTGCATAGCAACCTCCAACAACAAATCTGTCAGTGCCATCGACTAAATGCACGACGGAATTTTGCCAAATCTCGTCATGCTCTATGATTATAACTTTCTTCCTAACAAACATAGCGTTCTTTTTGACTTGCTTCCTTTTTATCAAATGACTCCTGCCCCACGCAATTTGCCCTAAGAAGCAACTGTCCAAAATCTTCTTACAATTGTATTATTTGATAAGCAAGAAGTAAATCGCATGTCAATGTGAAAATAAAGCAGCCCGAGAAGCGAAGCCTCTAATAAAAAAGCATTCTCATTAATGATTAAGGGCGCCTGCATTAGCATTAATGTGCTACCTGGCAAAACAATAATCACGCAAGCTTAAGGTCAACCTAACGATTTAAGAATTAAAATCCTTCGAGCTTTATATGCTAATCTTATCTGAATTTAGCTCGATGAAACTTCGAACCCAATACGCGAGTAATTTTGATTGAAGTAACCATGTAAATATCGTTGTTACGGAAGTTTCCCCGGTTGTTTGTTTTGTATTCTCTTCCATACCCATCAATTGTCATATACATTTTTCCGTCACGTCCGATGTACGAAGAAGTGGAATATTTTGAAATGTCTGCGAGTTCGTTCGACCGATAAGAGAGCGCCCGGGCTAATGGGTCCTTGATGGCACCAAGATCAACATAGTTCCTGCTTACATCGTCCAGATAATCAGTAAAGCTATATCTAAAACCGATGTCAGCCCATAGGTCTAAAAAATCGCTTAATTTAATCCTGGCACCAATTCCAAACGGCACTGCGACTTGTAACAAGCTATACGGTTTGATCCCGTAATTGACATCACCGGTTTGCAAATTTGAATATTGCCCTTCAGTTCCGAGTGGCTGCAAGTCAACCCATTGGCCAGCCTTTGGATTAGGGCTTCCATCCAAAAAGGTCTGGGGTGCGTGGGCTTGCGGGTTGTGCACAAACGCTTCAATTCCCACAAACGCATATGGAGTCCAATTTACCCGATTCATGTAATTAGTACCCGGGTTCTCAAAGAGGTCGAATACAGCCATCACGGTTAGTTCCTTGATTCGATTTCGAAATGACAAATTTCGCTCATGTCGAAACACCCCATTACCTATATCGGACAGATGTGCTGAGTTCGCATCCGATCCGGTAAGGGTGCCGTACATAAACTGAGCGCTCAACGTGTACCGAGGGCCGTAACAGCGAAAAAAAGAAATACCAAAACCAGGCCTTGTAAAGGATATATCAGTACTGAACTTGTTCGGCAGTGGAGAAAGATCGCCAAAGTAGTTAAGGGCATTGACGGAAAATCCTACACCAGAGTATTTTTTGAATACGTCTTTTCTTCCTCTGTAGGTGGCAATCCTCTTATTATTTCTCTTGATGGCCCCAACGCTTAACTTCTGACTAAAAGAATCCATCGCGATACCTGATCCCAGAATTGATACCAGCAACACAAAGGGTATTTTCATCTTCATTTTTTGACAATTATTTTTTTAATCTACGTGCAGAGGCAAATTTTCTTCCAGATGTTGGTGTCGTAAAACTAAATGCGTCTATAGTGTTCAGTGTACAACATTGAGATCAAATAGTGTAGTAATTGGGTCATGTGGATACTCAAAACAACTTGCCCGATCGAAACATCCTATTACCTCTTCATTGCAATTTCCTTTAGCGGAATTGTTGGTATCACAATACTAAACGTAGTTCCGAATCCCACTTTCGTGTCGTAGGATATACTTCCCCTAATTTTCTCCGCAAAATCTCGGCAAATCAACAGCCCGATGCCTGCCCCCTTTTCACCTTTCGTGCCTTCGCTAGTTTGTTTAAATCCCCAGTTAAATAATTTTGCTGTAACGTCTTGAGACATCCCTTTACCAGTATCATGTACAGATATCTTCACCTGATGTCCGTTCACTTCGTCAGTTCTCACCGTGATCAAGCCGTTCTCTGTAAACTTGATCGCGTTGGCTATGAAATTTCTAATGATAAGTTTAATGACCGAATGGTCCGTTTGAATTATGGTTTGCGGATTAACTGAATTAATGAGGTTGTTGTTTTTGATTCTGGCAGGCTCTTCGAAAAGGGAAAAAATATCATTTACTACTGTCCTAACATCCACTTGGCTTCCAACAGACTTGTTTGCACCGTTGTGAGTGGACCAGCACAATAAATTCTCGAGCAGCAGCGAAGTATTATCGACAGCGCCTATTACTTTTTTTAAATGAACATCGAATTCGCTCTGCGTAATCTTCTTGAATTGACAAAGCAATAACAATCCTTTAATGCTACTTAAAGGGCCCCTTATATCATGAGAAATAATGGTCAGCAATTTATTTTTCATTGAATCAGACACCTCCAGCTCAAGCTTGACTTTTGCTAGTCGATCCTTTTCATCTCGGAGTAATTGATCATTTGAATAGTTCCTCCTTAACACTGTTTCAAGCGAAGTCATGTAAACCATTCCCATGACAGCGCTAGAGACGATGAAAAAACCGTTGTTCAATAGCTTTGCTAAATACGTGGTCCCAAATAAACCCAAATGGAAATACGCCCACCATGCGTAGCAGAAAACAACAATTGAGATCACCAAAGAAGCGTGAAATGTTCTCAATCGGAAGATGGTACTGGTTCCAAACAAACAAAGAATCAAGCCGTTATGATATTCTAGAATTGCCAGCTCGCTATAATTTAATACATAGAGCATACCCAATATTCCAAATGAAACTGCCAACCCACTAACACAGGCGAGTAACGTAAAATAGTTGAAGATTTTTTTTGAGTACGACAAATACCAGGCTGAATACAAAACAGACACTGTAACTAGTCTAATGCCCCATATCTTCGGGTAGCTAATAGGGGCAGCATAATAGTCCAAAACCCCAAAAAGAGTATACAAGACAATGGCCAAAATCAATCCCGATCGGAACGGCCTTAATGATTGCCCAATATAATACGATTCATATCCCTCCATTATTGGTGACAACTATATTTGCATTAATGAAAGTGCTGTTGGCGTTCTTGTCAAAATGTAACACAATTGGTTTTACTCATGTCTTCTTTCGGGGTGCACCCATACCTCTTTCTGTACATCTTAATCATGTAAGATGAACTGCAGAATCCACACTCAAACGACGCCTCTTTAATCGACTTTCCTCGGCGAATTAGAAACTTCGCTTTCTCCAAACGCCTGATGATCAACCATTGATTCAGCGAAACATCAAGCCCTTTTTTGAACCATCTTTTCAAAGTCGAAGGGGAAACACCAAAATTCCTCGCAATCTCGGAAATGGGTTTTCTACTGGAGAGGTCAACTGAGATGCTATGAGCTATTGATCGAACACCATGGTGGCCAGAAACTGACTCTTTAACATTCACCTTCTCTGGAAGAATTATGTTTTCAATTGCAAAAAGTATCTCAAATATCCTAGAGCGGAGAATCCCTTCCGTGATGGAAAGTCTTTGCTGCGAGTACGCTACTAATGAAACAAAGAATTGACCAACATATTCCATGTCGATCTTGTGAAATTGTGTCAACAATGCCACGATGGATCTTATCTTGCCATCGAAATGAGACTCATAGTCCCATATAATCTCTTCGGTTAAAATGACCGCAACGAGTCTGCCACGTTGTTTGAAATTGGTGAGTGCGCAAGAAATTTCAGTGGCCTTTGGGAGTAACATCAAACTCGAATTTGATATCTCATATTTTCTATTGTTGACCGTCACTACCCCACTCCCTTCTGCATAAAAAATCAAGGTGTCGGAAGCCGTGGCATCAAACGAGACTTCGCCCGTGTATTCGCTACACACCACCGCTGGTTCATTTTGGTATTTCAACACTAATCCATTGGGGAGCATAAAGAAATTTTTGATTAAACGGAATATTTAGTATCCGGCCAGCAGAATCAAGGTTGCCCCCAAGCAACCAAAAAGACCAGAAATGCTAAAAGGTATATAAACACCAGACCACCTAGTCCTAAAAGCAAGAGCACGAGAGAATCGGTTTTGTTTTTCATTTCGGATGCTATCTATGTTCTCATTCACTTATCAATTCCCGAAGACATCGAACCAAAATTTCCTGCAAAAAAACTCCAGCACGGACACAAATTGGTTTTTAAAAAATCATAAGTTTTAGGGCGTCCAACCCTAATTGATCTGCCAGAAAATCTAAGTTTAAAAACACCAATCCCAAATACCTAGCTGCACGACATGTCAATTCTGGGTGCTTCTCCATCACGCAAAAAGAAAACGATAGAGGATTTTCTATCACTCCCAAGTTCGCATCTAAAACTAGCATGTGACGACCATTTTGGATGAAGACGTTACACGTGCATAAGTTGACACGTTTGTTGTCAACACAATCTATTGCTCTCGTCATTGCACCTATGTCGCAATCTTTGCTCACGAGCTTCCTGTTTGCCAATTCAAAACTGGGCTCTTTTCTGTTTAAATGAAATCGCATCTACATGCTATTTTCGTAAATCGATGCGAGAATTTGTTGTAACCGTTTGCATCGTGAATACCTCTGCTTTTCCAAGTAAAAAAATGATGTAAGCAATTTCTCAATAAAAACGATTCTGGTTTTCTGAACCCTTTGTCAAGACAAGTGAATGCTTAATTAAAAAAGCATGTTCATGCGATTTCATTTGTCACTCGGTGCTACCAACTTTACAAATAAAGTAGGTATGGCAAACTTTGATTTCTTGATGGCAAAACAAAAACACTTGAGTTGGAAATTTCGTCTCCGTGACTTTTTGGACGGAAGAGAATCTCTGACTTTGGAACAAGCCGTTTCTTATAGGGACTGTGACCTGGGCAAATGGCTTTACTCGGTAGGTTTTGAAAAATACAAAACCTACCCCGAAATGCAGGAACTAGAGAAAGTCCATATGACTTTACACGAAACTATTCGCCACATCGTGGAATTGAAACATCGGGGGGAAGATATCAAGGCCAACGATGCTTTTCAAACAATTGAACCGATTTCCGATAAAATCATCAAGCTCCTGGACACAATCAGCATGAAATCATAAGGCTCCTGCGAGCAGGATTAGGGGTTGAACTTTGCTATTGCGAAATCTACACCAATCCTATTATTGATATTAATATTTAAACGCAAAAACAAAACCTCTATGAAGCTTCTATCAAAAGAAGAAATTACGGCAAAGCCTGAAGCACCACTTCGCGTTAAGTGCAAGCTGATTTCTGTGACATGCTACAGGGCATCAGAGCGCGGCGGAGATGAGATTTATTTAAAAATTGAGAATAAGAAAATTTGGCCAGCTCGTCCGTTCGCTAAAATAAAACCGTCAGAAGAAATCATGATTGATGTTGATGTCTTCTCGGACGAGAGGGGTTTCCTAAGGGTGGATCTCTGGGAAAAAGACTTTTTTTCAGATGATCTCTTGGGCTTTTTTCAGTTTGTCAGCGTTGGGTCGAATGGGAAATTCTCAACAGATCTCACTCCTTGCAATAAAGACGTTCCTCCAAGATATATCTTAAATTGGGAAAAATAGTAGTCTTCCCGTTATTGGAAGTTCGCCTTCCATTTCTACCGTCCATGAATTGTTCGCCTTCGATAACTTGTAGCTCGAAAAGTATGTGAAGATTAATCGCGGGCTTCGCGCAAGGGCTGATAATAACTCGCTAGACCTAAACCCTTCACAGCCTATTGTTGTTGTTTCGCTATGAATATGAAGTCACTTCCACTTGGCTCGGGAGCAAAAGAACCGAATCGAGGTGATATTGTCAGCTTCTCTAGATGAGTAATTAGTTCAAACGTAGTAAGTATGCCATCGTCTCCTCCATAGGAAGCGAGAGATTCTAAAAAGCGCGCAGCGAATGGTGAGTGCTTTCCCGGAACTCCGTCAGAAACATATTCTTTTCCTCCTGACGTTAAGAATTTTCTGGTCCGCAGGCTTAGCTTACGTGCAATAAATTCGCTGTTGGAAGCCCGGTCAGTATCCTCCGAGCCACGAGTTCGCGAGATTACTGGATCAAGAGTTCCACCGTAACACACATCCATCATCAGAAAAATATGTTCAATGGGGATATTATTAATTACGCCCCGAAGTCGGTTGTGAGATATGTAAGAGTTTCGCGATGGATCTTTCCGTAAAGAGTTTTTAGTCACCACATAGCCCTCACCAAAAGTCTCGTCGAATTGACCGTGTCCAGCAAAGAACACAAGCAACTGATCTTGTGGTTTAAATTTTTTGTCATTATATGCTCTGAGTTTTTCCCATACTCGCTCGGTAGTGGCGTTTTCGACAATCTCCACCTCGAATCCGTACTTTTCTTGGAGCACTTTTGCAATTGCCTTTCCATCCTCAACTGGATTGACAAGATCGTCCCAATTGTCGTACTTGTCTGTAACGAACATCAACGCATGATCCTTTCGATCAATTAAAGCTGTTTCCGAGGCGAATCCACTACCGACCAAAATATCGCGATGGCTCGAAACTGTTGCCCCCTCAATATTAGAGGCTGTAACCTCCACAAAATTTGACCCCTTGTCAAGACTAATGGTTTGATGTAAGTGGTAGACACCCTCAACATTTTTAATATTGAACATTTTGCTCGCATAGACAACACCATCGGTACGCCCCCCCAAGCTGACCTTTAGCTCCTTTAGGTTCAGCCGTGATTTTATTTCTACGTCAATATCTACCTTGCTTTCAGGGCTGGATGTATATTCCAGCCGTGGACTAACCCATTTGATCGCTGGAAGTTGATTTGAGTTGGGAAGTACACCTTCCTGTAAATTTAAATGCATTTCATTCGTTGTGCCTGATATCACTTGGCCCAACGAAACGGAAATTGAAAGCCACAGAATGAAAGCAAAGTTTAACTGTTTCACTTTTGAATGTTTTTTTTGTTATCAATACATAATCAATTTTCCAGAATAAAATTGCGGAGGAGCGGAACCTGAATTAGTCTCAGCTCTAAAAAAATATAATCCAGGCTGAACCCTTCGTCCATCGGAGGTTTGGCCATCCCATATAATTTTACGGAGCCCTCGTTCCTTGCTAGTTTGATACAACTCCTTCACAATCATTCCTCTCAGGTCCAAAATTTGTAGTCTGTCTGTTGATGGTTGTTCATCGTTAGTAAAAGCAATTGGAATTGTAATCTGTCCATTTGACGGGTTAGGATTAGGCACCCCCAGTTGCACTTGGGTCGCCTCCGCCGCTCCCACTGAACTATAATATATTTTGAATTGTCGATTGTCGCCGTGAAAAGAGTATGCATTTATGGAAAGCATATCTGTTATGATATTCGCTTGCAGATCATGCAAAATCAATTCGCATCCACGCCGTTTTAATTGTTGCGAATCCCAGCTAATGTTGATACGTCCAGACTCTCCAGAATTCAATGAAAAAGTCCAAGTAAAAGAGTCTTGTGTTGGAACAATGTCTCGAGTGAATTTTGGAGTGAAATACTCTGGGTGATACGAATTCCATTCTAGGTAATTTAGAAATCGCGGCACGGTTAGATCATCAAACTCATCCTTACCTGCTTTAGCTTTAGGGTGCATACCCAATGCTCCAAGGGAGTTTTGAATTCCATTTTGTTCCACGGTGATCGGCATAACCCATGCGCCTTGTTCAACGAACTTATCGTCGCCTTTTTTAGTCATTCGTCCTCCTGGAATTATCTTGCTGGTCAAAGGTATCTTCAAACTCACGGCTTTATCTGCATGAACGAAGGCTCCGCTATATTTTTCAAGACGAGTGGTGTCTTTAAATCCCCCCGTCTTCGGATTAAACACTTTTAATTGTCCAACTGAAGTCAAACTATTGAAATCCAGTATCTTACTCCAATCAACATCAAACGGATATGGTGTTGCAATCTGATTCCAGCCTTGGTCGAGTTGAAGGACAAATTCGTTGCCTTGATAATTGTCAGGAGAAATCTGAGAACCGAACTTCAAATCTACTTGCTTCTTAGTGAGGAGCCAATAACTTTTCCCTCGTATAAACCCCGATTTGGAAAGCCCCTGATCTAGGTAATCTACGTTTTCATTATTTTGATAGTGAACAAACCTCCACTTTTTAGGGTCATAGGTGCCAAGATCAGGGTTTGCTTCTAGAATTGCACCAATAGTGCCAGCTAAGTCATAAGGACTGGAAATCATCGTGTAATCCTTGACCGAAGCTCCAAACGAAGTACGGTTGATTGCAAAATTGTTTTGCTGTCGAATCCTATAGGTTGTATTTACATCTGCTGGGCTTCTCTTTGACTTACCAGACTTATCCTGAACAGTTAAGTAAAATTCCAGCCCCATCTCGTCAAGCATGCTGGGATCCACGGTCCATTGCGCTTGGCTCGTTTGGGGTCCTGAAAGGACTTTTGTCGCTTGTGAATAAGTAGGTTCAGCTATTTTCCTGTAAAATAGGGTTGCTGTGAGTGGGTAAAAATATCCCGCAACTGCTGCCGAAATCTGATCATTTGATACTGGAACACTTGGGGTTCCCAGTAAAATATCAAAAGGATTGGGACCGCCGTTGATCGGGCCGGTTGAAAATGGCTGCGTGTCTGAATAGGCTGAAACCCCGTTGGAATTTCCAGCACTTAGTCTCCAATAGTACGCTGTCCCAGGAGTCAATCCGGTGAGGTCCTGCCCTACGTAGCCATTAATTACTTTCGGCTTATAACCAACGAGTAAACTTGCATCCCCAAATGTATCATCGATGGAAACCTCAAGCCCGTAGTGATCGGCACCAGTTACGGCCTCCCAGTCGAGATGAGCAGTAGTGGTAGTAGCGGTATTAGTTAAGTTAGTAGGAACATCTGGGATCGTAGTCCTCGACAAACCCGCTGAGTAAGGAGAGTAAGTTCCATTAAATGCACGTACTTGAAAATCGTAAGATGTTGCAGATAATAGGCCTAAAACGGGACAATCTGTGGCAGTGGTACCTGTACACGCATCGGTCCATGAAGCTTCTGTGCTCTTTTTAAACTGAATATCATACTTTGTAGCGGTTGGCACGCTCGGCCAAGTGATTGTAACCTGATTTGCCGAAAAGCCCGCCGGAGAAATTCCTACCGGTGTCGCAGGGCTGGTAAGAATTGAGATTGAAGGATTCTCGGAGGAGTAAGGAGAAGAACCACTTGTGTTGATTGCGCTCACTCTATAATAGTAGATCGTGCCTGGACTCAAGCTCGAGATGACGGCATTCGCTCCAGTTCCACCAGGAATAGTTTGAGTTGACCCACCAGGGAAACTGCTGTCGCTGGATAATTGAACTGAGTAATTGAGCACACCATCCGAACCACCCGAGGGAGCCGACCAGTTCGCAGTGAACTGTGTCTGGCCAATTGTCGCTGACGAAACGGCTGTTGCTGTAGGCGTTCCAGGAAGGGACAAAATTGTAGCAGGCGAAGAGAATGGCGAGTTGGTTCCATTGAAAGCACTTACCTGAACATCATACTGTGTATTACTCATCAGTCCCGTAAGGGTGCAAGTTGTGGCTGATGTACGCGAGCATCCAGTTGACCATGTTCCCGAACCAATAATCCGGTATCCGACATCGTATCCTGTCGCTGTCGCAATGCTCGCCCAACCGACAGTAGCTTGATTGGCGGAAAATGTCGTGGTGGAAATTCCCATCGGTGTAACAGGGCTGGTGAGCACCGAGATCGGAGGAGTTTCAGTAGAATAAGGTGAGGAGCCGCTCGTGTTGGCGGCGCTTACACGATAGTAATACACGGTACCAGGAATCAGGCCTGTAATAGGTGTACTGGTACTTGTCCCCGCTGGAATTAGTTGTACTCCAGTTGTGAAAGCATTATCAGTTGCCGTCTGAACGGTATAAGTGAGCACTCCATTGCCCGAAGCCGCGAGCCAGTTAGCAGTAAAATGATCCTGGCCTATCGTCCCCAAGGAAGCAGCTGTTGCTGTGGGTGCGCTAGGAACGGTGAGTGCACTATTCGAGATTGAAGAAGGTGAAACATTTCCATTGACATTGGCCGCTCGTACTCTGTAGTAGTAGATGGTATTAGGCTGCAGCCCAGCGCTTATTGTTATTGGGTAAGTAACGACATTTCCAACATCTAAATTATTGTATCCAGCGAGGAACGAAGCAAAACCTGGATCAGTGGAAACGTCAAGGTAATATTTGGTTGCGCCCGTAGATGTTGACCAGCTTGCTACGAATGAGGTTTGAGTGACCGAAGAGGGTCCGTTGGCCGTGGGCGTTGCCGGGGTGGTGATGAACGACACGGAAGGACTGGTATAACTTGACGAGCCAGTCACATTATTCGCTTTTACATGGTAGTAATAAGTTGTGCCGGGGGTCAGGGTCGATATGGTGGTACTTAAACCACTCACTGTGGCGGACAGTACGGACGCACTGAAATCGCTCAGTGGCGATACCTGGGCTGTATAGCTGGCAGCACCGCCAACGGGGGCCGACCAGTTTGCAGTGAACTGTGCCTGACCGATCGCCGAGGCCGATGGTGAAGTGGGTGCGTCAGGAAGCGTTAAGACTGTAGTGTAGCCAATGGAGTACGGAGACGAACCCGTCCCATTGGTCGCCAATACACGGTAGTAATAGCTGGTATTTGAGCTCAGGGTCGTAAAAAGTGCGCTTAGAGTGGAGATAGTTTGTGTTGACCCGCTCGAGAAGGTGTTGTCTGGAGAAAGTTGGACTGTGTAGGAAGTGATTGCTCCGTTGCCCGAGGCGGCCGGCCAGTTGGCCGTCAATTGCGTCTGACCGATTGACGACCCGGGCGATGGCGTTGGTGCACCGGGCAGTGTCAGTACTGTCGTGTATGTGCCCGAGTACGGTGAAGGCCCGCTGTTGTTGGTCGCCAATACGCGGTAATAATAGTTGGTATTTGAACTCAGGCCTCCAATAGTTGTACTGGTACTACTCACAGGGGTAACCGTTAGTAGACCTGTGGTGAAACCATTATCCGTGGCTACTTGAACAGTGTAAGAGAGCGTACCATCCAAACCTCCAGCAGGAGCCAACCAGTTTGCAGTAAACTGTGTCGTACCGATTGCATTAGCACTCAAAGGAGTGGGTACGCCAGGCCTCGTCAAGATATTAACCAAACCAGAATTTGAAGCCGTTGTCGTCGACTGCTCTTGAAAACCCGTGGGTGTACTAGGAGGCGGTTGTTGGGGACCCAGGGCCTGATAACATGTCACCAAGCCATCTACGCTCAAATAGTAGCGTGTGTTAGGAGTTAAACCCGTAAGACTGCAGTTGGTGGCGATGGACGTTGAAGTTCCATTTCCGACAGTACAGTCTTTGGTCAACGGCCCAGTCGAAGTGTTGTACCAGCCATAATAGGTATCTGCTTTTAAAGAACTGGACCAAGTGAGGTCGATCGATGTTGAATTTGGTGAGTTATATGCCGTAATACTGAAACTGCCAGGTGGAGGAAGAGGATCTTCATACATAAGATCGCCTCCGTTCCAAAGGCACCGCGCTTGCGAAAAAGATGGCGGTGCAAGGGCAACGGAGAGTGCAAAACACGCAAGCACGATCCTAGTAATCTTAACAACCTTAATGGGCATCAACTTGTTTTGGGCAGTCATGTTATATGGCTAATCATTTAGGTAAAATGGGACCAGGCAAATCGGGTTCAGTATTTTTCGAACTCAAAGCAAAAATCCCAGTGCTGATAATCGCGCCAGCAGCAAATTTGAATACCAGTGGAATCCGTCGGCGAATTGAAAAGATACCGGTGTAGACAACCTCATCACTGTTTTTGGTATCGCTTACACGCAACCGATAGTTTTCCCCTACGCGCACGTGAGCAGGGAACTTCAGACCATGGTGCCCAACGTTGGCAATGTTGGGAAAAGAGGTCACTACCTTGTCGTTTTGAAGCAGTTCAAAATTCAGTATGTTTTGTGCAGAGCCCCCGCTCCAGAGAATATTATAGTTGCGCCCGCGAACAACAGATTTGTATTTTTCAAACCCATTTAGCTTTAAAAACGGAACAAACACCGTCGCTCGCAATTCGACAGATACTTTTCCATTGAAAGAGCCACCAAGTTCTTTCCTGGGGTTCCATATGATTTTTTTGTCACGCCCTGGGCGTACCTCGAATCCTAGGTCTCCGCTTATGTTAATTAAAGGGGCGAGAAAATTGTCCTGCGAAAAATAGGCGCGGACGACATACAATCGGCCTGGCGTAGAGTCTGTTAAACTATAATGAATTATTACGAGATCATTGTTGTATTCGATTTGACCGATAATAATACGTTGCTGCGCCGAGCAACCTTCCATGGCAAGAAGTAAAGAAGCAGTAAAAAGAATAAGTGCTTGAATCCAGAACTTAATATCCATTGAATACAAAACTACCCGAAGGTTAAAAAGCAGGTAATCGCATATTCATGCGGTTTATTTGTTCGAAATGCGTGTGGGTTGAATGAATCGAGCTGAACTTCAGTTCATCGCTTCCTTAATGCCTTTGAGATTGCTTCTGCCTTCGAATTAACGTGCAATTTCTCGTAGATTTTTCTAATGTGTGAACGGACAGTGTCAATGGATATGAAAAGTTTGTCACCAATCATCTTATAACTGTGGCCTTCAATTATAAGATTAAGCACATCTTGTTCCCTTGCCGAAATGAGGCTCATGGTACTCGTATTTTCCTTTGGTAGGGAAAACGATGACAGGACTTTTTTAGCCACACTTGGGGTCATCGGTGCACCGCCGTCTATGGCATCCTTAATAAATTCTACAATTTTGGGTGGAGGTGTTTTTTTTAGAATATAGCCATCTGCCCCGTATTTCAAGGCGTCAAATATTTTCTCGTTGTCTTCAAAGACGGTCAGCATCAATACTTTGATGTTATCGCCCATCGTCTCTTTTGCTATTCTAAGTCCTTCAAGCCCATCAGTGCCTGGCATCTCGATATCCATCAGCAGCACTTGCGGTTTCAACCTTTGCAATTCGTTCTCAATGTTATCACAGTTCCCAAACATACCAACGACCCTAAAGTCGTTTGAGACATGTAGCAAGAGCCTTAGGCCTTCGGCCAACTCATTATTATCTTCGTATATAACTATTTCAGTCATCAATTATTAAAGATAATTGAAATAAAAACTGAAGTTACATAAAAGGTTTGACAGTGTGCTTATTTCGGCAAAATCACCTTTATCGTGGTACCCATTCCCATTTCAGATATTATAGAAAAGTTGGCATGTAATTGCTCACAGCGAGATTTGATAATACGTAATCCACTGCCTGGGTAGCTCGATTCAACTTCAAAGCCAGCGCCATCATCCGCGACTGAGAGAGCAATGTGTTCTGACAAAGACAATTTTGCGTTCACGTTTTTGCAGTATGCGTGCTTTTGAATATTGGTCACGATTTCTTTTAGGATCGCAAAAATGTGATTTCTGGTTTCCATGTCAAACTTGTGCTTCGCGATATCACCTTCAATTTCAAATTTAAAATTTATTCCATCGTCCTCGAATCGGCTTCCCAATAATCTTATCCTTTTTGAGACCTCTTCAATAGAATTGTTTTTGGGGTCAATTGACCACGAGATCTCTTCCGTGGTTTCCATAACGTCATTAGAGAGTGTCCTTATTTTTTTGAGGAATTCACGTGCATCTGTTGCGCCCTCCATACTTCTCAAAGCCATATCTGTCACGGAGGCCAGAACAGCAATTGCACTTGCACTTGATCCTATATCACTATGCAAATCGTGAACAATCTTTTTTATGACTTTTGTGGCCGCGTTCGCTCGATTTACTTTTATACGGTAGATGGTATAGCAAATTACGACCGCGGCTGCCAACGCCAACCCCTTGAACATTGCTTTTTGGGATTGTGGCATGAATGATTCTCCCTCTACCCCGTCCTTTTCAAGCGTTCGTTCGGCTATGGTTTGAAAAAAAAACGCTGATTCATTCATTTGGTCGTTCATTATCGTCATTACGTATGATACATGGCCTTTCTCTATTCTCAAACGGGATCGGGTGTTATGCCAGGAAACCCATGGACAAACCGAATCTTCGAGCACGCCGCCTGCATTAGTATCATTTGAAGTTATATTGTTTTCGGTTGGGTAGGCTTGACATTTCAAAGGGACCGCTTGGTGCAAGATCAAAATTGTCACCATGTGTCGTAGCCATGTAACTCGGGTCAGGGACTTCGGATTGAATAAAGTCATGTCGTGTCTTTTTATTCAACGCTCCATGTTTCAAATTCAAAAGCCACAACCTGCAATTGCAGCCGCCAACCAAGCCTAACCTCTTATTATTAATACAAACTATCAAGCCATAGTTCTTGTCTATTTTTATCAACCAAATTGCATCTGTCGATTTGGCACGACAACTTTGAATTGAGTGCCCTCCCCCATTTTCGATTCTACATAAATTTTGCCGTCAACCCGGTCAACCATTGCTTTAACAATATATAAACCGAGGCCATGTCCCTCGGTAGAATGTACGTGGGCTTTGTAAAACATTTGAAAGACATTTCGAAGGTATTTTTCATCTATGCCGATCCCGTTGTCAGCAATGACAATACTGGCATGATTCTCGTCTGAATGAACCTGTATTTTCACTCTCGCATTTATACCATGGGGGTTTTGGTATTTGTATGCATTCGAAAGGAGGTTCTTTATGATGATTTTGATTCGATTTTCATCGCCTATGAAGACTCCCACTTGGTTAACTTCGCACTCTACCGCAACATTTTTTTCGTTAAAAATTGTGCCGTCGCGAAGGCATGAGTTCATCAATCCATTCCACTCGATGTTTTCCTTGGAGGTTTCTACTCTATTGTTATAGGCGATAGCGACGATGCTTTTCAACAAGCTATCCAGTTTGTTGACTTTTTGTTCCATGAGCCCGGTGTAGTCTTTTGGAAAAATACAGCTTGAGTCCTGCCTCATTAAATTAATTAACCCGAGCATAGAAGTGAGCGGCGATCGCAGTTCATGTGATGCGTGATAAATCAACTGATCTAACTCCTGATTCAAGCGAGCAATTTCATTTTCCTTTTTAACAAGATCGGTTACGTCCAAAAGAATTCCTTCCGCAAATTCCTCGTTACTGAAATAGCGAAGCGAAACCATCAAAAATGCATTGCTCTTCCGCAGCTTGAACTGAAAGCCTTCCACCTTCTTTTCAGTCTTTAGGCGTTTTATCAGCTCGGCGAATTCTTCCTGGGATTCAAATATCTGATCAAAGTGGTCCCTGGGTTGGCTTTCGACTGAATTCAGCATCTTCAACCCCTTTTCATTGATCATGAAAATAGTGAAATCGCTCATGTTAAATTTGAGAATCCCGACGAAAGAATTGTTGAACAAATTCAAGTATTCGTCTTTAAACTTCTTTATCTTCTGGCTGCTCACTGCTTTATGGGTTGCGTCTTGCAACAGTAATTTATAGCCGATGAGCAATCCGTGTTCTTTGATGGGTGTGAGTTTGATTTTTGCCAGAAAAGAAGAAGACCTTTTTTTCATCCAGACGCAAGTAAAAACGATGGTTCCGTTTTTTTCACACCGCATCAAGTCAGAGGCGGGCTTTCCTGTAATTTGATCTTCCGTTGAATAGAAAATCGAGATTTCTTTTCCGATGACTTCCCATTCCTCATACCCTGTAATGTTGACCGCTTCTAGATTAGAGCTTATTATTATACCATTTGCGTCTAATGTGTATTCTTCAAATCCTTTTAAGATGTTTATTACCGATAGATATTTGTTTAACTCACTATTTTTGCTCCGCCTGCCCACCTGAAATTCAGCCAAAGGAATAGAGTTTCTTTTCATGGGGTCTTTTTTACATTAGCTAAAGGGTGTGCGATTAATTTCAAACGACTCGTAGCGGGAAACTCTTGAACAGCATTTGAAACGAATACAGAACAAAGCTGCCTAAAGTACAGGTTCTGCTCAATAGCATATTCATGCTGTTTCCGTGTTCTTGCTTTCCATTTAATCACTGAATATGCTTTTCAAGCAAGGTTATTTGGACGTTTGCTATACCTTTTTGGGGAGGCGGTGCACATCGGATGGTGTGAGTCTATTTGGCAACCATCAACTATTTATTCCTTATCACATTAGTTCGCTCAGACGTGACCAAAAAGCGCATCGTCATGCTATTTAGGTTAACCATTGATTCCCCCAATTTTGTTTTGCATGGTGTACCTTTAGTCAGGTTTTATTTGTTTGGGTGCCGAGTCTAGTTAAAGATTCGGCACTTCACTTCGATTTACAGTTTTGGTACCCAAAAATCTTTTCACTGAATCATGGGTAACAGAGTCGTCAGTTTTTTGCTAACCACGACTTGCTTGGCGATCGGAATTGTGCTGATTGTGGCCGTAGGCTTGTCGATTATGCTAATGTTCGTTTTAGACAGGATAAAGACCAGACAATTTTCGTTGGCACAACACGAAAAGACCTAGACGATCCGCGAGGGTCGTGGAAAAGCCCGTTGTCAAAACATAATCGAACTAGGTAGTATATTTGATTATGAACAGGCAATTGCTTTTTTGGTCCGCCACGGTGAGCTTGGGTGGTTTTCTTTTTGGGATGGATGTTGCTGTGATTTCGGGCGCGGAGCAAAATATTCAGAAACTCTGGAGTCTCACTACGCTGGAGCATGGTTTGGCGGTTGCGATTGCCCTTTATGGGACAGTCATCGGGGCAGCTCTTGGGGGTATCCCCTGCGACAGGTTGGGGCGAAAGCGCACCCTACAATGGATCGCCTTGCTTTTCTTTGTTTCGTCAATTGGAGCGGCTGTTGCTGGAGGGATCGGTTGGTTTATGTTCTTCCGATTCCTTGGAGGTTTAAGTATTGGGGCATCGTCGGTCGTGGCTCCTGTTTATATTTCGGAAATTGCCCCACCTAAGTTCCGTGGCCGAATGGGCATCTCCTTCCAACTTAACATTGTCATTGGTATTCTCGCGGCTTACATTTCAAATTACTTTCTCAGCGGCGGAGACAACGATTGGCGGTTGATGTTGGGAGTTGTGGCGGTGCCTGCCGTTTTGTTCATGATTTTGCTGGTGTTTACGCCCGAAACTCCGCGGTGGCTCATTTTGTGGAAAGGGAAAATTGAAGAGGCTAAAAAAATTATCGCGTTGGCTGATCCGGATGTAGACAAAGCGGTGACCGATATTCTAAATTCAAAATCAGGTGACCGTCGCGAAAGGCTTTTCTCAAAAAAATTTGCGTGGCCTATCTTCCTTGCCTTTCTATTCGCTCTTTTCAATCAGCTCTCGGGGATTAACGCCATCATCTATTACTCGCCACGTATTTTTGAAATGACGGGCCTTGGAAAAGAAAGTGCGTTGCTTTCTTCGGCCGGGATTGGTATCGCCAATTTGGTATTCACTGTTTTAGGCTGGGTGTTCATTGATCGACTCGGGCGAAAGGTGCTAATGTATATTGGATCAATTGGCTACATTCTTTCGTTGACGATGATTGCCATCTCGTTTTTCAATGCATCATTTGGTGCCGTCCCTGTTTACATTTTTTCGTTTATTGCGGCCCATGCGATTGGGCAAGGCTCGGTGATTTGGGTTTTTATTTCTGAAATATTTCCAAACGAAGTACGGGCGGCAGGGATGGCTTGCGGGGCTTTAACACATTGGGTATTTGCCGCTGTGATTGCGAACGTATTTCCTTTTTTCTCAGAGCAGTTTGGAGGGGGAATCATCTTCTTATTTTTTGCTGTCATGATGGTATTTCAATTATTGTATGTGTGGCTTATTATGCCTGAGACAAAAGGCACATCACTCGAACAGCTCCAACGACAAATCGTGCATTGACAATGACGTCAGAGAAATATGTTTGCTGCTATGGCGAAATCCTCTGGGACGTGTTGCCTTCAGGAAAGCAGCCTGGCGGTGCCCCTATGAATGTAGGATTTCATTTGAAGAATCTGGGGCTTGAAGTAGCCATGATAAGCAGAGTGGGCGACGACGACCTAGGCGTTGAGATAAAATCGTACGTGAGTGAAAAAAAATGTTCTGTGGCATGGATCCAAAATGACGTCAATTTTCCTACGGGCAGGGTTCTTGCAGATGTGTCCAATCAAAGTGCAGTGAAGTATGAAATTCTGAAGCCCGTGGCTTGGGATTTTATCGAAGCAACGTCGGAGGCACTAAAGATTGCGAGCCAGGCGGCGGTATTTGTCTACGGGTCGCTTGCCTGCAGAAGCGATGTGTCAAAGAACTCGTTGATGACCCTGTTGGAATCAACGAGGGCCATAAAAGTTTGCGATGTCAATTTTAGGCCACCGCACTTCACCAAGCAACTTATAGATGATTTATTGAAATCAGCCGATGTCGTTAAAATGAATCAGGACGAGTTAGAAATAATTAAGTCGTGGCATCCCGTCAACGGCACTCAGCAACAAATCGCTGAAGAGCTGAAAAGAAGGTATGGTATAAAACTGCTCATTGTTACTCTTGGTGCGGACGGAGCTCTTCTTGTAGGTGATGAAGGAACATACCAATCAAAAATTTATCGTGTTCAAGTAAAAGATACGATTGGCAGCGGGGATTCGTTCCTGGCTGGGATCATAAAGAATCTACTTTTGAAGACACCCCCTCAAGAAATGCTCGACTACGCATGTGCCTTGGGTGCGTTGGTTGCACAACACGATGGTGCAAATCCTTTGATAAGGGAAAAAGAGATTTTGGATTTAATGAAGAAATAATCACTCAAACCTGAGCGACTCTATTGGATCTAACTTGGACGCCTTGTGGGCGGGGTAGTAGCCTGATAACAAACCGACGACAATACACACGACCATACCTATCATGATCCACATCCATGGCATCACAAATGCTTGGATTTTGAAAACAAAGCGAGAGAGTACGTTTCCAAGAGTGATACCCAGTAATACACCCACAATTCCGCCGAGCACACACACCACGATCGCCTCAATCACGAATTGTTGCCGGATGCGCAAAGGAGTTGCTCCCAATGCTTTGCGAACCCCTACTTCTCGTGTTCTCTCCGTGACAGACACGAGCATGATATTCATCAAGGCAATAGAAGCTCCCAGAAGTGTAATGAATCCCACCCCGAAACCACCGAATCTCAAACCGCTGGTAATGCTTTCCATTTCTTGTGCCAGCGATTCGCTTTTCTCGATTTCGAAGGAATTGGGGTGTCCAACTTCATCTCGTCTGATTTTTCTCATCAAACCCGTAGCTTCTCCCATGGCAAAATCCATTTGATTCGGATCTGCAATGCCAACGTTCAGTCGATAGTTGAGCCCGGCACCAGAGGCCAGTTGGTTGGCAACTATGATCGGGATGATCATCATATTGTCGAAATTGTTTTCGGACAACGACCCTTTTTCTTTGAGTTTCCCAACTACTTTGAATTGAGCTCCCTTAAATGAAACGATGCTATTGACAGGGTCTTTGCCCTCTCCGTATAGAATTTTGCTGAGTTCATGACCGATAATTGCTACCCTTCCTCCGTGCTGGATTTCAAAAACTGAAAAATTTCGACCGAACTCTAGATTCAATCCTTTAATACCCAGGTACTCTTCGTTGGCCCCAGTGATATTCACATTCGGGTTTGTTTTTTCGGAGCCATGCTTCACTTCTCCCAATATTGTAAGCCTTGCCGACAAGCTGATCGAAGCTGGGTAAGTGTATTGTTGTATAAATTTTTGGGCTTCGTTCAACTGAATGGGTGTGTAGTTTTTTTCTTTGACGCCATCTTGAGCCGACCCACGGTTCCATTTCGAATACATGTCAAAGGAGTTCGCGCCAAGCGAGGAAAGACTTTCGTTGACGGAATATTCGATCCCGTCTATTGCGGTAAGGATCCCCACTAGGGACGTGATCCCTATCGCTACAATGAGGGCTGTAAGCACAGAACGGAGGAGATTGGCCTTTACGGAACGAAGCCCTTCCCTAATATTCTCTAGTAGATTCATAGACGCTCAAATTCAAATATTAATCCGTGCGATTACAGGATCAAAAGTATATCTTTATTCGTTGAATCAAGACTGTATATTCTTGATTTTGTTACAAACCAGTAGACTTTTACGATGAGTGCAAGGATTTTGTTGTTGTTGGCGGCCGTTCTCTTGTCTGCTACGTGCAAATGCAATTCTATTTTCATTCCGATGGATGAAAAGCAAACCAACCACCTGAAGGCGTATGGTATTGCCTATTGGATCTTAAAATCTGATCTTGAGGTCGACTGGTTACTGAATTACCGCGGGGGAAGCTTTATGTGCAAGTACAGTTCAAAGATTCAGAATGAGCTAGTAATCCGGGGCGTTAGCTATGAAATCATTTCGGAAGCCCAAGTGAACTCGATCGTGAATGAGATCGCCAGTCCAGCCGTAAATTATGACCTCATGAAGTTGGAGAAGGCTCCAAAAATTGCGGTTTATTCGCCGAAGTCGAAACAACCATGGGACGATGCCGTCACCTTGGCGCTCACTTATGCTGAAATTCCTTACGATGTGATTTTTGACGATGAAGTATTGAACGAGGGTTTGCCAAAATATGATTGGCTTCATTTGCATCATGAAGATTTTACTGGGCAATACGGAAAATTCTATTCGGCCTATGCCAACTATCCGTGGTATATCGAGCAACAACGGGAGGCGGAAGAAACAGCGCGCAAATTTGGATTCCATAAGGTGTCACAGTTAAAGCTTGCCGTCGCAAAGAGGATCAAGACGTTTGTTGCCGGTGGTGGATTTTTGTTTGCGATGTGTTCGGCGACGGATTCGTTTGACATTGCTCTCGCGGCCGACGGAGTAGACATTTGCGAACATATGTATGATGGGGATCCTGCCGACCCTAGAGCGCAGGAAAAATTGAATTTTGACAACTCTTTGGCGTTCACCAACTTCCGTTTGTCGAGAGATCCATATATGTATGAGTTTTCAGACATCGATAACAACGCGCCGGAGCGAGGGCTTGCTCCGAATAATGATTACTTCTCCCTTTTCCAATTTTCGGCCAAGTGGGACCCGATTCCAACAATGTTGACGCAAAATCACACGAAGCAGATCAAAGGTTTTTATGGTCAAACGACAGGCTTCAAGAAGCGGTTGATCAAGCCCGAAGTTGTCATCATGGCGGAGACCAAATCGATTGGGGAAGCAAAATATCTGCATGGCGTTTTAGGCAAAGGTTTTTGGACGTTTTATGGGGGACATGACCCTGAGGACTACCAACATAATGTTTATGAAGAACCGACGGACCTTAATCTCCACCCCAATTCTGCGGGCTATCGGTTGATCTTGAACAACATTCTTTTTCCTGCGGCGAAGAAAAAGAAACAAAAAACATGAGAGCTATTGCGGTCTTAATTTTTTTATTCGCCTGCAAGCCATCGTCCCAAACCCTCTCGCAAAACGATGATCCTCTGCAAAAACTAGTGCAACGGGAAATTGGAGGTAACTCGACGATTACAAAAAATCAATCGAAGACATTTGCCCTCGCCATTGCAAAAAAAGATGAATCCGTTCGGTATGTTGTTGTACGTCTGTCCGACAACAAAGCAGTTTTCAAAAATAATATCCGCGGCACGATAACCTGGAGCGACGACCTGAGGCTCAACGAGACGAGAACGCCGGGGATTGTCAAAAAGGATTCGAAACCGGACGACTACTCCAGAGCGATTGATTTGAGACAGTTTATTAAACAAGCCCAATAAACCTCCGCCCCCAAAGCTCATCCAAATACCTTTTAAAGGAACCCTTGCTATTTGAAACCTAGCACTCTTACCTATCTTTGATTTCTATTATTAATACTCGATGAAGAAAATTACCGCATTGACGTTGCTTTTCATGGGAGCCCTGTTCATAGGGGTTCATTTGAGAAATTTCACTGAATTTAGGGAGGAGAAGGAATACGGGGCAGAGTCCCGAATGGACGGGCCGCAGGAATTTGTGAAATTCCATCAGGGAATCCGAACGCGGTCGGATCAAGATAAACCTGGCTACCCTGCCAACTATCGATTGGCCGAATTGCATAAAGCGATCGCGTCAGCCGCCAAAAAATCGAACACGTCGAAGACATTGAGCAATCAAAATGGAGTGTCATCATTCAAGGAACGAGGTCCAGGGAACGTCCCTGGGAGGACTAGAGGCCTGCTTGTAGATCCCGATGATGCGACTCACAACACGTGGTATGCGGGTTCTGCCTCAGGTGGAATTTGGAAAACAGCGGATGGAGGAACTACTTGGGCCTGGCTCACACCTAACGTTCCTAATATGGCAACCACCTGCTTTGCGATGGCGGAGTCCAACCATAATACAATCTACGCCGGTACCGGCGAAGGCTACGGTTCATTGGATGGTGTAGACGGGATGGGCGTGTTCAAGAGTACAGACAGAGGCGCCACTTGGAGCGTGCTCCCTAATTCGTCTACGCTCCTGAATGTAAACCGAATTCTAGTTGATCCAGCCAATGAGAACCACGTTATCGCCGCGTGCAACGGTGGCATCTTTTCGACAAATGATGGTGGTAATAGCTGGGCCAACGTGTACACAGGAGTGGTTCAAGATATTCGCGCAACACCGGGAAATTTTTCCGTTTTATATGGCGGTGAAAATAGAGTAGGTGTCATTAAGTCGGTGAATGCTGGAGCCACATGGTCAAAGTCCAATGTTGCGATGGCTCCAACGGGACGAGTAGAGATAGCCGTGTCGCCTGTTAAGACAGATCGGATTGTAGCTTCCGCTGAAGGAAATTTGTCGGGAACAAGCAACAACCTTACAGGCTCTTCTGATCTTTATTTGTCGGATGATGCTGGGCTTACTTGGAGCCTGGTCACTTTGGTTCAAAATAATATCACGGTTGACTATTTGGGGGACCAAGGTTGGTATGACAACACGGTGGCATTTAGTCCTTACAACAAAGATGTCGTTTATGTTGGTGGAGTCAACGCATTTCAAGTGACCTTGGGTGCCCCTGCGACGGGAAGTAACGGGGTTTACTCGGTGAATGAGTCAGGCACAACTTCGTTTTTGACACTTGTTAATTTTGGTGCGTCTGGTTATGGAGGAAAACTCGATATCGGAAGCAATGCCACACACGACACGGTTGAGGTTCGCTACGGACCGAGCTTAACGCAAAAGGCTCATCGATTTTTAGTTCCCGCTGGCTCAACGTCAGGTGTGCCTGATGCGAGCTATACTTATCAAGACTATGTGGATGTTCCTTTTCAAGTGTGGGATATTAAAAACAATCAGCAATTGATGGTGTCGTTTCGCGACCAAGGCCGTAACGGTGTATTTGATCTCTTGGCCCAGAATACCGATGCTACGGATGCGACCCAACAGAGTAGAGAATATGTCTTTATCAACAATGTTCCCTACAGTACCACCCCGAGCGCATCCATTGCTGTGGCCGGCGGTCAAAGATTTCAAGAGATGTATTTCTATTGGCCTGTCTTGACGAGCGGCGCTACCTGGAATCCTTCGTCTCTTCCTTCTTCAAAATTTCAAATTGTGTACTCAACTCTTGGCAGTTATTCGAGCACCGTAAAAACAGTGGCCGATGCCTATGGCGGTTATGATGGGGTTAATAACCGATTAGTCGTCCATCCAGATCACCACAACATCTACCCGATCAAACAAAATGACGCTTCGCAACAATTTCAACTACTCTTGGCCAACGACGGGGGAATCTTCCTCTCAAGTATCTCTGCGTCACCAGGCACAACGCAGGGCGAATGGAAGAGAGTGGCTACAGGTTACAACACGAGTCAAGTTTACGGTGCAGACAAGAAGCCAGGGGCTCAAGAATATTTTGCGGGTATGCAAGACAACTCCACGTATTTCACTCCTACGGGGACAGTCTCATCGGCAAGTTCTAACTTCAACACAAACACCAAATTGACCGGCGACGGTTTTGAAGTGTTGTGGCATACTGGCGACGGAAACAAAATGATCGGTGGTTCTCAGAGTAATAATTTCTCGCGGTCGCTTGATGGAGGAACGACGTGGAGTTCTGCAACCTCCGGTTTTCCTATGAGTAACGGCGCCCCGACCGCCAACAAGTTTCCGTTTATTTCAAAATTGGAATGTTCCAAACAGACGCCCGATAACATTTACACTGTGGGTGCAGATGGAGTATGGCGGTCTACCAATTTCGGAGCGAATTGGACTTTAACGTCGATTGGGACGGGGTGGGGTACAATGACATCATTTACGGATGTTGAGGTATCAAGAGCAAATCCAAATATTGTCTGGGCGGGCTCAGGGCAATTTGGTACAACGACACTGTTTGTGTCAACGAATGCTGGACAGACTTTCACGTCGGTGCCAAATCCTGCCGGCTATACGCTTGGAAACATCACGCGGATTGCTACTCATCCTCTAGAACCAAACACGGCATACGCCCTCTACTCCTTTGCGAAAACTGCCAAGATATTGAAGACCACCGATCTTGGTCAAACGTGGACAGACATCAGCGGGTTTGGGACGGGGTCAACCAGCACAACTGGTTTTCCGGATGTAGCGGTTTACTCCTTGTACGTACGGCTGGACGACCCCAACATTATTTGGGCGGGAACTGAAATCGGTATTGCTGAGTCACTTGACGGCGGAGCGACTTGGGCCATGTTGACGTCTTTCCCGGCGGTTGGTGTTTGGGATATGAAGGGTCAGGATAAAGAAATAGTAATCGGCACACATGGTCGTGGCATTTGGACTGCCTCTATCGGAACGGATCAAATAGGTGTTTCAAAAATTATTGCATCTGGAACGACTCCTCAATCAAAATTTGCTGTTCTTATTAACGCTCCGTATAAATATGATTCAATAATGATATCATTCAACCCGGGTGGTTTGTTGAAATTCACTCCGCCCGATTCAGGAACATATGCTTTGCAAATCTCCAACGTACCCATTGGCGCCCTGTCAATACAGACATTTAGTTATAGAAATGGGGTCTCTGCGACATCACCATCGTTCAGCGGAACAAATCTTAAGTTGAATGCTTACCAGCAAAAATACTATGACTACATGATCGACTTGAGCAAGTTCAGCCTGAATGGATTTAGCCTGGCATCGTTTGGCCAATCGAATAGCAGTCTTCAGAGTCAACACAACTACCCTGCAAACAGCTCGGAGACGGCGACATTGCTTGTTCCCATTATTGTTTCGGCTGCGACAAGTTCTTTTATTTATGATGATGTCGCCATCGTTCAGCCCACTACCACGGGAGCCGTTTTCGGGCAACCCGGATTCAACGACTATGTAATTGCAGAAGCCACCAAAGACGGCCTTACTTGGGTGCCGATTGCAAACGGATATAATGCATCGGCGAACGCAGATTGGAATTCTGCTTATCAATTCAATAAGGCGGGCGACATATCCATGACAAAGACTGAGAATTTCGATTTGAAGACCCATTTTACGGCGGGAGATACTCTGTTGATTCGATTTAGATTGACTGCCAACAACGATAATACAGTCAGTTGGGGATGGTCGATAGACAACCTATACATCCAACAGCCTCCTACCGCGGTGGAGCCATCGGGCCTTGTGGGTTTGACGATTTCCCCAAATCCATCTTCCGGCAAATTTCTTGTCAGTTACTCTTTGACACAGGAAAGCGACGTCACCCTTGCTGCCTGGGACATTACCGGAAGGAAAGTTATCAGTCAAGATTTCGGAATACAGTTGCCTGGAAAAAATCAGGCTGAGTTTGATCTTGAGGGAATGGCGGATGGCGTGTACTTTGCTCGCCTAAAAACTTCGGATGGTGAAAAGACGGTAAAACTGCTTCTCAAAAAATAGCACAACCCACTTATGAGTCAGAAATTTACATTGATCACGGGCGCCCTATTGGGAGCACTCGGCGTGGGAATTGGGGCATTTGGCGCGCACGCCTTAAAAGATTTGTTAACACAAAATGGCAGGCAAGAAACTTATGAGCTTGCAGTGCGCTATCAGTTCTATCATGCCCTGGGAATGTTGCTCATCGGTTTGCTCATGGAAAAATATCCATCTGCGTCCACACAGTGGTCATCGTTACTGATGCTGCTCGGAGTTATTTTTTTCAGCGGAAGCCTTTACATCTATTCGTTAACAAACGCTAAAGGCTTTGCTATGGTGACACCTGTTGGGGGGCTATTTTTACTCGCCGGTTGGTTAATGTTATTGTACACGATAGCGTCGAACAAAGGCATCTAGGGCTTCTTCTTCTCAAGAACATTCACGGAAAATGTGATTTGACTATTTCCGGCAGGCGCATTCGATATCACGGTAGCCACTTTATTCTGCCGACCTATCTTGTGCGTGCTATCAAACTGCACAGTGATCTCTCCTTTCCCTCCAGGATTGATTGGGTCACGAGGCCAGCCTTTGGGTATGGTGCAACCACACGTTACTTCCACATTGGTGATGACCAAAGGCTCCGAACCAGTATTTGTGAACTTGAAAGTGTGTTCCACTTTTTCGCCTTGCACAATATCTCCAAAGTCATGTGTATTTTTATCCCAGGCAATGCCTGGCCCCTGCTTTGATTGGCCTGACGAAAAAAAAGAAATCAGGACCAGGAGAAACGGCGCGGAAATTTTCATAGATGTTTATTAGGAATAACTAGTTCACTTTAAAAACGCAAAAATGCAAGATGAAGTTCAGCAATATTACGGAAACAAGGTTAGGGCTCGGGTGTGCGGCATTTGCATTGTTGATGAAAGAATTTTGCTGATCAATCACACCGGAATCACCAAAACCAATTTTTGGTCACCTCCCGGAGGCGGGCTGAATTTTGAAGAACCCGCAGAGGCAGGTGTAAAACGAGAGTTCTTGGAAGAAACAGGCCTTCAGATAGAAGTTGGAGATTTTCTCTTTGCGTGTGAATTCATAAACCCACCGTTGCATGCTATCGAATTGTTTTTTCAAGTGCAGCCGCTCACTCCTACGTTAAGGACCGGTGGCGATCCAGAGACAGGCAGCCCATCCATCATACGCGAGGTCAAATACAAATCATGGGCTGAAGTTGCAAATATCCCCCACAACGAGCTGCACGGAATTTTTCGATTCACAGATCACCCTGCAGAGATCGGTAGGTTGAGGGGCTTTTTTAAGCTTTAGACAGTCAAAATTCAGGCTCAAAAATATTTATATTGCGTAAGTAAAACCACACTCACTTGCAGACTTTAGCAGCGAACTACAAGCTCATCAAGAAAGTCAAAGACGACCGGTTTGACGATGAGCGCTTGAACGATCATTCGTTGTTAATTCAAACGGGCCCAAAAGATTTTCAACTGGCCGTCATTGATTCTGAAAACAGGCTGATGTTGCTTGAAGATTACGCCATGGGCAACGTCATGTCTCATGAAGAACTGCTCATCGCTTTGCAAGACCTTTTTGATGCACATGCTATTCTTAAAGCCGGTTTTTGGAAGGAAGTTAAAATCGGGATCAAGAATGGCAAATTTTGCCAAGTGCCTACGGAGTTGTTTGTAGAAGCAAGTGCAGAATCCTATCTCAAGCAAAATGCAACGATAGATACCAGCAAAGAAAAAGTGTTGTGCTGCACGAATCAACGACCCAATTCGACCACCGTTTTTGCCATTCAAAACGAGTTGCATCATTGGCTCACCAACATTTACAAAAACACGGCATTCAACATTTATCATCAGTCGACTGCTTTAATAGAAGGTGTGGTCAACGAATCGAAAATGGGTGCCAACACGCTGTTCGTTTACGTGGACCGGTTTAAGTTGCACGTGCTGTCTGCCCAACAGGGAAATCTTGTTTACTACAATCAGTTCCCTATCAAGCAATTTGCTGACTATGTAAAATACATCATGCTTGTGCTCAAAGGGTTGAATATGGATCAACAAAACAGTGAGATTGTACTGTGGGGCTACATTGGCAAAAATTCTCCCCACTCGCAAGAGCTCGTCAAGTACATTCGCAATGTTTCTTTTGGTGGCCGACCAAAGAACATTCAGTTCAGTTATCTGTTCGATGAAATTCAAGATCACCATTTCTTTGACCTCCTTTCTTTGCATTTACTCAAATGAAACGTATCGCTATTTTTCCTGGGTCTTTCGATCCGTTCACCAAGGGACATGAAGACATTGTACTTCGAGGACTGAAATTATTTGATGAGATCATTATCGCCATTGGGTATAACAGCGGCAAGAGTCAACGCTACTTTCCTGTTGACTTCATGATTGGAAAGATAAACGAGACGTTCAAAGGGCTTCCGCAGATCAGCGTGCAAACTTATGCCGAACTGACTGCAGATTTTGCGAAAAGGAACGGCTCAAAGTATTTGTTGCGTGGGCTGCGCAACACTACTGACTTTGAATACGAAAACAGCATTGCCCAAGTGAACCGTCATTTGAACACGGAGCTTGAATCGGTGTTTTTAATTACCTCACCACAATTTGCTTCGATCAACTCGTCGATCATTCGGGAAGTGCACCGGTACAAAGGTGATGTATCCGGTTTGCTGCCTTATACGCTTTAATAAATTCCAGACTGAGTCAATACTTGACCTTCTCGTTCTTATAGTATTCCTCGAAAACAAAGCGGATGGATTTGTAAGAATTTTCGAGTGCGTGATACACTTCTTTTTCTGTCATCCAGCGGAGTTCTTCAATATCTTCTTCAACGGCCGGTTTCATTTTTGAGTCATCGACCAAGTCCATGACGTACCAACTCGTCTTTTTGATCATATTGTTTTTGTTCATGGTGTAGGTGTGCCACGTGGTGCAGATTTTTTTTCCCAGTTTCACCTCAACACCACATTCTTCTCCCACCTCACGCACCGCAGTTTCTTTCGAACGTTCGCCACTGTCTTTTTTACCTTTTGGAAGGTCCCATTTCTTCATGCGGTAAATCATCAGGAACTTCTCTTTTTTTCTTACCAAACCGCCAGCCGCCTTCACTACTTTAAACTTCCTTTTCAAATAGGTCTTTACGGCGCCGTAGTCATTGATGGTAATGCAAAGCGAGATGAGGTTGATCGGCACCTTGGAATTGATAAGGTCGAGAATCAGATCAATATCGGCTAGGCTGGCATTATTTACCCACACATGGTTGATGAGCTTTGCCTTGGTGACGGGTTCGCTTGATGCATTGATGGCGTGGTTGAAATCGCCAGATTGAGGCTTGTGGCCTGCTTTCAAAATCCTTACGGGGATATCGTTTACGAAAAGATTCATTCGGAGTCCAACTATTGTGCAAAAAGTTAAAATATTTGCAATCAACCAACACGGTGTAAGATTTAAAGCAAAAAAATCGCTGAAATCATTCTAATTTGCGCGCATGAGTTTTGTTATCATCGAAAATTCTACAGCTAGGCCAGTGGCGTCCATGCTCCTAGACATTGGCGCGATCAAACTAAATCATAAAAACCCATTTACGTGGAGTTCGGGTTGGAAGTCACCGGTTTACTGCGACAATCGCCTTGCTCTCTCCTATCCCGAAATCAGGTCTTTTGTAAAGGATTCCCTTGCAAATACAGTCAAGAAAAAATTCCCCGAGGCAGAATACATCGCCGGCGTTGCAACAGCGGGAATCCCACAGGGAGCGCTGGTAGCGGACGTTCTGGGCCTGCCCTTTGTGTACGTGCGGCCCAAGCCAAAGGACCATGGGATGGGTAATCTGATTGAAGGCAAAATTGATCCCGGCAAGAAAGCCGTGATGATCGAAGACTTGATTTCTACCGGTGGAAGCTCGTTGAAGGCCGCACAAGCCATGCGAGAAGCGGGGTTCAATGTCATCGGGATGGTGGCTATTTTTACATACGGTTTTGACGTCGCCGATAAGAGCTTTGAACAGGCCAAGACACCGTTGGTTTGTTTGAGCAACTTCGACTATCTACTTGAAGAAGCTGTGGCAAAGAAATATTTAGACGAAAGCCAACTTGCGCATGTAAAAAGCTGGCGACAAGACCCTTCCAACTGGAAGTAGTTTGACCTTATGACTCTGTAAGACGAGTTTATTTCCCTCCATTAGCTTTCCTTTCTCAGAGCTTGCAGCGGTGATGTATTGATCACGTCTCTGGAATTGAACCAGCCGATAAAAGCGGTCAACACGACGACCCCTAGGCTGATGAGCAAAAGCTCTCCATAGTTGACGGCAAATTGAACCTCAAAGAAAAATTTTGTGAGCAACCATCCTCCACCGATGGACAGAATCATCGCCGTGAGAGAACTGAACAATCCTAAGTAGCCGTATTCAATCAAGGTAATTTTTACGATCTGGCTAGTTCGTGCGCCCACCGTTCGCAACAAGACATTTTCCTTGATGCGAACAAATTTGCTGTTGATAACGGCACCTGCCAATACGATCAGGCCTGTAATGATGCTAAAGAACGCGAGAAAACGCACGACTAAGCTGATGCGTTCGAATAGTTCATTTACCGTGCTAAGCACCAATCGCAAATCAATGAGCGACACATTGGGAAACGAGGTCACTAATTCCTTTTGAAATTTTGCGGCTTGTTGATCTTCTATTTTTGTAGCGACTACCCAAATTTGTGGTGCATCGGCAAGAGCTTTGGGTGGAAAGACAAAAATAAAATTGGGTGGGTCTTTTGGCCAATCGACTTTACGCACGCCGCCGATGATCGTTTTCATTGGCACTCCTTGTACATCAAATTCCACAGAGTCGCCCACTTTTAGGAGAAGACGCTCGCCGATGTCTTCAGAAACGGTAACAAAAATCGAGTCTGTTTTGCCCGACGAATACCGTTGGAGTTTGCCTTTTGCCAGTTCTTCAGAACGGATTAAGCTATCGCGGTAAGTGACACGATACTCTCGAGTAAGCAGACCGTCGCTGATTCTTATTGTGTCCTTTCGTATTTCTTCGATCGTTTTTCCTTTTAGCTTGTTGATCCTGCAAGTGACAATCGGAACCACCTGGTTGAGAGGCAAATTGTGCTTCTTGACTAAGTCCACGACTCCGTTTTTCTGGCTGGATTGAATATCAAACAAGATCGTGTTTGACTGATTCGAATTCCCCTTGAACTCCACTTGATTCAGTAAACTGTGTTGAATGATATTTAGGACAGAGATAATAAATGCACCGAGGCCAATCGACACCATCAGCATCCGCGTTTGGTTGTTGGGTCGAAACAAATTCGACAGCGCATGTCTGAAAATAAAAGATGCTTTGGACGGGAAAAATCGGCGAATCAAAAACAAAAGGCCGCTGGCCACCAACACCAAACAGCCAAGGGCTACGGCAATTCCAGCGGAAAATGTGGCTCCAGATATCACACTTTTGGTTTGATAGGCAGCCGCGAGAATCGGAAACAAAACAATCAAAATGATGGCAGCCAATCGGGTTCTGGAGAAAATCTTGCCTGGCAAAAAATCACTGCGCAACACCGTAAGTGGTGGCACAAATCGCACCGAAACCAAAGGCAAAATGGTGAACAATGTTGACACTATTGCCCCGGTCAAAACACCCTCTGCTATCGCACGCCATGACAGGGCAAATTGGATATTTCCGGGAAGGTAGTCTTTGAACACGATCGGAATCAGTTGGTGTATTCCAACACCCAGCAGTGCTCCGACCAAACTGCCCGCAATTCCCAGCACAAAGACTTGGATGAAATAGATGTTAAAAGCTTGCCATCCCGATGAGCCCACGCAACGTAGCATCGCCACTTCGTCGCGTTTTTCACGCGCATAAATATGAACTGAACTCGCAACACCAATGCAACCAAGGATCAACGCGATAAATGCCAATAAGGAAAAGAACTGATATATACCACGAAAAGTCCGGCCAAGTCCTTCTTTTCGCCTCTCCACTGTTTCGATCGAGTTTCCTAGTCGCTTCGCCAACGGCCGCACCTTGGTTAAAAGTGACTTTGTTTCCTGTTCATCTTTTGTCTTCACATAAATGCTGTAACCTACTCGGCTTCCATATTGAATAAGTCCTGTGGAATCCAATGCGGAAAGGGAAATATAAATAGCGGGAGCGATCGTGGCAGTGATTGCACCACCACCCGGGATTTTTGTGACCACCCCAGCCATCAAGAATTTCTTCGTTCCGACCTTGATCGAGTCGCCAACTTTTACATTGAATTGCACCGCCAGCAATTCATCGAGCATAATGTAGTCTCCGATCTGCGTTTTGAGATAGGCGTCGGTGGGGCGGGTAACCATCTTCCCATAAAACGGAAACTCTCCCTGCAGTCCTGTCACCTTCACTAAACGAGAATTCCCGGAATTCATGAACAATACCATAGAAGCCATATCGGCATCTTTAGCGACTTTCACTTTGGCACTATCAAGGAATTCCTTCCAGGCAGAATCAAATTTCTTATTTCCATTGATGACGAAATCGGCACCAAGCAATTCCTTTGCATTCCGATCGAGTTCATTTTGGAAGGAGTAGTTAAGAGAGCTGATGGCCACAATGGCAGCGATGCCAGTGACGAGAGCCGCCATAAACAGCGACAACCTTGAGAAATTGTGACGACCATCGCGCCAAGCCATTTTCCAAACCCATCGATCTTGAAAAATGTTTTTTGTCTTCCTCTTTATTTTGATGATGTATTCTATCATGGGTGATTCAGAGATTCAAGGTGATGTACATCATCGTCCTAAATCTGATTTTTAATTTGAACTCTTGAATCTTGAATCAAATGTCCGCCTTTCATTTGCAGGATACGCTCCGTTTTTTGGGCAAGCTCAAGGTTGTGGGTCACTAAAACGAGCGTTGTCTTCTCCTGGCGATTCATTTCGAAGATTAGATCGGTGATCTGTTTGGCGTTCTCCTCGTCGAGATTGCCGGTGGGCTCATCGGCAAACAAGATTTTAGGTGACGCAATGAATGCCCTGGCAATTGCCACACGTTGCTGTTCACCGCCGGAAAGCTGTGACGGGTAGTGTTGCAACCGGTCCGTCAGCCCTACTCGACTTAATAGTTCTTTCGCGCGTGCAGAGATGTTCTTTTCCCCGCGAAGCTCCAGTGGCACCATGACGTTTTCGAGCGCGGTCAACGTAGAAAGAAGTTGGAAATTCTGAAAAACAAAACCCACAAATTGATTTCGGACGTACGCCCGATCATCTTCGCTCATCGCATTTAACTTGAACCCCATCAGAGAAACTGATCCGCTCGTAGGTACGTCAAGCCCGGCACATAGGCCAAGTAATGTTGTTTTTCCGCTCCCCGACGGCCCGATGATCGAAAGGCTCGTGCCTTGTTCGGCTTGAAAGGAAACTTGATCTAGAACCGTTAATTTTTTATCAGCGGAGGAATAGGTTTTCGTCAGCTGTTCCGCTTGCAATACGACTTCGGGCATGCTATAGGTTAATCTTTGTTCTTAAAGATAGTCGCAATTCCCTAAAAAATATTGCTCAATTATATCAGCCCTTAATATCCTTTACAAATTTGTGTATTCCGTCGCCTAGGTTCTTGCTGGCCTTCAACATTTGAATGAAGGCGCTACCAACAATCGCACCTGACGCAAAACGACAGGCTACATCGAAAGCGGCTGCATTGGAGATACCGAAACCGATGAGCCATGGGTTTTTCAGTTTCAGCAAACGAAGCTTTTCAAAGTACCCTATCTGTTCATTGGAAAACTCCCCTTTCGCACCTGTCGTGCTTGATGACGAGACGGCATAAACAAATCCGCTGGATGCGTGGTCGATGTCTCGGATGCGCGACTCTGCCGTTGTGGGCGAAATCAAGAATATGGCTCGAAGATTCTTTTTCTCAAAAAAATGTCGGTATTCATTTTCGAATTCTGTCAGGGGAAGATCAGGAAGGATGACACCGTCAACGCCCGCTTTTGCCGCATCTGTGCAGAATTCCTCGACGCCATATTGAACAACCGGGTTCAAATAACCCATTAAAATGATCGGGAGTTTAACGTCCTTTCTTATTTCTGTCACTTGTTGCAACAGAAGTCTTACGTTCATCCCATTGTCGAGTGCAGTCTTATTGCTTTCTTGGATGACAGGTCCGTCGGCCACGGGGTCTGAAAAGGGGATTCCAATCTCGATCATGTCAGCCCCGGCACTTTCCAGTTCTTTGGCGACAAGGACAGTATCGTTCAACTTTGGAAATCCCGCCGTAAAAAATACGGAAAGAATATTTTGTTTTTTCCTCTTAAACAACTCGTCTATTCGATTCATATTGATGTTTTAATTCTGCGATATGTTGATTGCGTGTTGAGGTCATCCGTACATTAAGGAAACTGCCAATCAGTACTTCCCCCACTTGATATACGTTTCGAGATCTTTGTCGCCTCTTCCCGAAAGGTTTACTACGACGATGTCTTCTTCATTCAACTCGAGTTTGGCGAGCGCGGCCACGGCATGGGCGCTCTCTATGGCGGGAATGATCCCCTCTAGGCGGCTCAGTTCAATGCCCGCATGCATGGCTTCCTCGTCAGTCGCATTTAAAAACTGTACACGGCCTGTATCAAACAAATGCGAATGCAGTGGACCAATACCGGGATAATCCAATCCAGCCGAAATAGAATAAGGCTCGATCACTTGTCCATCCGCCGTTTGCATGAGTAGTGATTTGCTTCCATGAAGTATGCCAATTCGGCCAAGCACGGTCGTCGCCGCAGATTCATTGGTGTCAACTCCTTTACCGGCTGCTTCCACCCCGATTAAATTGACATGTTCGCTTTCCAGGAAATGGTAAAAAGCACCGGCGGCGTTACTTCCACCTCCAACACAGGCAATCACATAATCGGGAAATGGGTTTCCGTTTTCAAGTGTCAGCTGACTTTTTATCTCTTCACTGATGACCGATTGAAATCGTGCGACCATATCGGGGTAAGGATGCGGACCCACGACCGACCCAATAATATAGTGTGTATCTGTGGGGTTATTAATCCAGTGGCGCATCGCTTCGTTTGTAGCATCTTTTAAAGTCATGTTTCCCGAAGTTGCCGGGATCACTTTTGCGCCTAAAATTCGCATCCGCTCCACGTTGGGTCTCTGGCGGTCCATATCCAATTTTCCCATGTAGACAACACATTCCATCCCCATCAGCGCGCATACCGTTGCAGTAGCCACGCCATGTTGACCGGCACCCGTTTCAGCAATTATTTTTTGTTTGCCCAGCCTTTTGGCCAATAAAATTTGACCTATCGTGTTGTTGATTTTGTGCGCCCCCGTGTGGCACAAGTCTTCTCTTTTCAAATAAATCTTCGCCTTGAATTTGTTCGAAAGGCGGTTGGCCGCAAACAACGGGGTCGGTCGCCCCACGTAGTTGCGGAGCAGATCATCAAACTCTTTTATGAACTCTGCCGACCGGATGATGCTCAAATAATTTTGACGCAGCTCTTCCACATTTGGGTAGAGCATTTCTGGAATGAACGCGCCGCCAAACTTGCCGTAGTACCCGCGCTCGTCAACAGTATATTTCATGAGGAATAATTTAGTATTTGTAACATCGAACTCAGCACGATTGGGTCTTTCTTTCCTGGTGACGTCTCTGCGCCGCTATTGATATCCAAAGCGAAAAACTTTGCATGTTTTATAGACATTGCTTGGCTGAAATTCTCGGTGTTGATACCTCCGCTTAGAAAAAATGGAGTTGATCCGTTATAGCCATTTAATAGACTCCAATCGAAACTTTTTCCCGACCCACCATACGCGGTCGTTTTGGCATCGAACAGAAAATAATCGGCTGCGTCTTTAAAATCTTTCGTTTGGCGGAAATCAAAATCATTGTCAACCCGAAAAACTTTTATCACTTTGATTTTTTTTCTCAATGCCGCACAGAAATGAACGGCCTCATCACCGTGCAGTTGCACAAAATCCAGTTGATGCATCCGCACTAATTCTAAAACGCGATCAAGGTTTTCATTAACAAAAACCCCTACCTTCTTAATGTAGCGCGGGAAACCTTTCGGTATTGTAAAATTAGTTCCCACGAATCGGTTTGATTGATCATAGAAAATAAAACCCATAAAATCGGGTTGCACCGCAGCAACATCCAAGATATTCGTCGCGTCGCGCATACCACAAACTTTGAGTCTCCGTTTTTCCATCACAACAATTCAATAAATTCCTTTGCCGCAAGTTCCGGTCGGTCATGTTTCATAAAATTCTCTCCCATCAAAAATCCTTCGTAGCCAAATTTCCTAAGTTCTACAACAGCTTCAGGGTAGGCAATTCCGCTTTCGGAAATTTTTATGAATTCGTTCGGGATCAGAGTGGATAGCTCCCTCGATAATCCGAGATTTACTTCAAATGTTTTCAAGTCGCGGTTGTTGACGCCAACAAGATCGATATTTGAAGACAAGTTCGCCTCTAGTTCCGGAGCTGAATGCACTTCGAGCAACACCTCTAGATGAAGTGAGCGTGCAAACTTGGCGAGCGTCTGTAATTTCTCTGGAGACAAGCCAGCTGCGATCAGCAGAATTACGTCAGCGCCGATCGACTTGGCCTCGACCACTTGATACTCGTCAACAATAAAATCCTTTCGGAGGATGGGGCATTGGTTCACGGATCGTGCGCCGATCAAATCAACGTTGCTTCCGCCAAAAAAATCCTTGTCGGTCAGAACAGACAGGGCCGTGGCCCCCGCAACTACGTATCCTTTTGTCGTTTGAAGCACGTCAGCGTCAGCGTTGATGACTCCCTTAGAGGGTGATTGCCTCTTAAACTCTGCAATGATTCCCGATCGACTATTTTCCTTGAGTGCCCGCTTCAGAGAAATCACTTGTCTTGAAAAGAAAATACTCTGTTCCAATAGTTTGACTGGGTAGAGATTTTTTCTTTCTGCTACCTCTTTTTTCTTGTGATGGATGATTTGCTCAAGAATGTCCATTATAAAAATTTCAATGTTCAATCAATCTTTTAAAAGCGGTATATGCCTTTCCCGACTGCAAAGCGTCTTTTGCTTTTCCCAGTGCGTTACCTAAGCCTTCCTTTTGATTTGCACAATAAAGGGCCATACCTGCGTTTGCTACCACTACTGCATTTTGCTGTGCAGAACCATTTCCTTTTAGTACCTCAATGAAAATCTTTGCGGACTCGTCCATGGTACTCCCGCCGGCTAGGTCTGATGGACTAAGCTGCGGCAAGCCCAGTGAAGGGGCTGAACACATTTCTTCACCCCCATTATAAAAATATTTGAAAGGGCTCGTGAGTGAAATCTCGTCGTACCCCCCCAGGGAATGCAAAATCAGAAACTCCTTTTCCGTTTGCTGATATAGATACCCGTATTGTCGTGCCAATTCCAAGGAAAATACACCCACCAGTTGACGTTTTGGGAAAGCGGGATTTACCATCGGACCGAGCATATTAAAAAATGTCTTCACTCCTAGTTCTTTTCGAATCGGTGCTACGTTTTTCATAGCGGGGTGAAAAAGTGGCGCGTGCATAAAACAAATATTGGCCCGCTCAATGCACCGCTTCAACTCCTCCTTGTCGTTGGTGAATTTATAACCGAAATACTCGAGAATGTTTGATGATCCTGACAAAGAGGACACGCCATAGTTTCCGTGCTTTGCCACTGGCTGTCCTGCGGCTGCCACTACGAATGACGAGAGTGTCGAGATATTGAACGTGTTTTTTGCGTCACCGCCTGTTCCACATACATCCATAACGGGTTCGTCAAATTTCACGGCAATGCAGAGCTCAAGCATGGCATCACGAAAGCCGGCCAGTTCGTCAACGGTAATGCCGCGCATCATGTAAACCGTCATGAACGCCGACGTCTGACTTGCATTGAATTTCCCCGAAGCCAGATCGATCAGTACTTCACGCGCTTTTTCCTTTGACAAAGCTTTGTGTTCAATTAATTCTGTTAATACCTCTTTCATCATTTTTCAATTCAACGTTCAACATTTCGAATCAACTTCGCAACCAGTTTTCGATCATCTTCGGTCCTTCCGGGGTCATAACAGATTCGGGGTGGAACTGAAGTCCTTTGACATCATATTTTACATGGCGGATCGCCATAACTAATCCCTCTTCATTGGTAGAAGTGACCTTCAGGTCAGAGGGTATACTCTCAGGCAATACCGCCCATGAGTGATAATGAGTGGATTGAAATTCACCTGGCACGCTATTGAAAATGATTTCAGAGCGGTCTATGACCAACGATTTCGAGGTCACACCATGTAACACATCGGGAATGTTGTACAACTTTGCCCCGAACACTTCCGCTATCCCCTGATGACCAAGACAAATACCCAGAATGCTTTTTGATGGCGAATATGTTTTTACGACTTGCTTCATGATACCTGCTTCATCAGGGATACCGGGTCCCGGCGACAGCAAGATCTTGTCATAGTTTTTAACTTGATCCAAATCTATCTTATCATTCCTAAAAATATCGGGTTGATGACCCAACGCCCGAAGGATGTGGACGAGATTGTAAGTAAACGAATCGTAATTATCGAGCACTAGAATTTTCATTTTCAAATCTTTAATCTTCAAATTTTCAATCTTAAATCGTTTCAGCGGCCCGAATCGCCTTCCGTAATGCTTCCAGCTTATTGTTCACCTCTTGCAGTTCTTTTTCCTTTTCCGATTTCGAGACAATGCCTGCGCCCGCTTGGTAAATCAACTGGTTGCCTTTGCTCAAAAAAGTCCTGATCATGATCGCTTTGTTCAATGAACCATCGAATCCGATTCCGCCAATCGCTCCGCCATAATACGTTCTGTTCACATTTTCATACTTACTGATCAAGTTCATCGCCATCACCTTAGGGGCACCTGACAACGTGCCTGCCGGAAAAGTATCTGCGAACATTTGAACAGTGGACGACTTTTCAGCGAGTTGCCCAGATACTTTCGATACCAAATGAATTACGTGAGAATAATATTGAATCTCCTTGAAAACCTCCACGGTCACCTGCGCCGCATTTCTGCTCATATCATTCCGCGCCAGGTCGACCAACATCACGTGCTCGGCATTTTCTTTTTCATCAGCGCACAGGCGTTCAGCGGTTGCCGCGTCTTCTTGATCGTTACCACTTCTTCTAAACGTGCCCGCAATTGGGTAGATAAATGCTTGCCCATTTTTTACTTGCAGTTGGGCCTCTGGGGATGAGCCGAAAAGTTTGAAGCTCCCATAATCAAAGTAAAATAAATAAGGAGACGGGTTGATCGATCGAAGGGAACGGTACACATTAAACTCATCCCCTTTAAATGATTTTGAAAATCTTCGTGACAGCACCATCTGGAAAACATCTCCGCGAAAGCAGTGTTGTTTTGCCTTTTCCACGGACTCCATGAACTCTTCGTCGGTGACATTGGATGTTTCAGTATCACTTGCCTGAAATTTGAAGGTAGAAAAACGGTTGCTGAAAATAATTTGTTCCACTTTATCCAATGTGCTAACGGGGCTTCCAAACCCAAACTCATGCAGTTTCAGTTCATTAAAAAAATGGTCAACGACGATCACGTAGCGATAAAGTTTGTAAATCATGTCAGGAATTGTTGACGATGAGTTGATCTGGACGTCCTCGAAATAGCGGACGGCGTCGTACGTAGTATAACCAAACAAGCCCAGTGATTTCAGCTTGGAGTCATCGTCAACAATGAATGCGTTTTTAAAGTCATCAAACAGCGTTACGAGATTGGTTTTGCCTGCGTGAATTTCAAGTTCGCTCCTCTTCCCATCGGGAAACTGGATGTTCACCTTTCCTTCGTGAACCTCAAACGAGGCGATTGGATCACAACAAATGAGAGACAAACTGTTCTCTCGACCGTGATAATCGGAGCTTTCCAGTAAAATGCTCCCGGCGAAAATATCGCGGACTTTAAGGTAGATGTTCACGGGAGTGAGTGTATCGGCCAATAGTTTCTTATAGTGTGTGTCAAGTCTGTATTTCATGCGAATTCGAAATTTTGGTAAAACAAAAAGCCCGCTCGATTTGATCGGGCGGGCTTTCTCGTTTGAGAATTATTTGTTCTTTCAACAAAGCACAGCACTGCACCGATCAGTTTTTGATCTGTGCCACCACCATGCGCTGTTTGAAAATTGATTCATGTTTAGTCTTCTTTCTTCTTTGTTACTTTACGCGCTTTGGGCTTTGCATCACCCGCTGCTTTAACCGTTTTTTTGCTCGCTGTTCTCTTCAGTCTTGCCTTGATGGCTTTGCGGTTTCTTGAGTTGCCATAAGAGCCCTTTGAGCGCTTCCCTTTTGTCGATTTTTTGTCTCCTCTTCCCATTAAATGTGAAAATTATGTCGCAAGTATAAGGATGATTTTCGGAGATACAAAAATCGTTTCAACTATTTTTTGCTAACAACCGCTCGCAAACAAAGCACACCGACGATGGCGGAAATGAGTGAACCAGTGAGTACGGCAACCTTTGAACTGTGTATGAGCTCCTCATCACCGAACGCCAGCAGTGCTATAAAAATTGACATGGTGAAGCCAATGCCTGCGAGAGTTCCCACGGCAAAAATGTGTTTGAGCTTCAAGGTGTGGGGCAACACACACCATCCCGCCTTTAGCCCAAGCCAGGAAAACAAAAGTATACCAACGGGCTTCCCCAGTACAAGGCCGATAATTATTCCCAAACTGTTGCGCGCGGTCTCTTCCGAAAATGTAGTGTGTTGGAACTGTACAGCCGTGTTGGCCAGCGCAAACAGCGGCAGAATGACGAACGTAACAGGCCAGTGAAGCCGATGCTGTAAGAGAGTAGAAGGTGAGGCCTCATTGCCCGATTTGAAGGGTATGGTAAACGCCAATAAAACGCCTGTAATCGTCGGATGAACTCCCGAACGTTGCATGCAAAACCACATGACACAACCCGGCAGCACATAAACCCAAAGCGACTGCACAGCTGATCGGTTGAGCGCAATCAGCAGCACGAAAATCCCCAAGGCAAAACCCAAGTACATCCATGAAATGTCGGAGGAATAGAAAATGGCGATCAGAAGAATGGCTCCGAGGTCGTCGATAATGGCGAGGGCGGTCAGGAATATCTTCAGTGAAAGTGGCACGCGGTTGCCGAGCAAAGACAAGACTCCCAGAGAAAATGCAATGTCTGTGGCCATGGGTATTCCGTAGCCGCTTTGCGATGCAATTCCGTGGTTGAACGCGAAATGAATAGCCGCAGGCGCAAGCATTCCTCCGACAGCAGCCAACATGGGAAGCAACGCACTTTTGATGTGTTTGAGCTCACCCACGTAAACCTCCCTTTCAATCTCCAGGCCGACTTGCAAAAAGAAAATGGTCATCAGGCCATCATTAACCCAAAATTCAATTGGCTTTGAGAATAATTTAAGGTGCCAGAAATGTGAATAGGTGCCATCAAACATGACATTTGCCAAAACCAATGACAGAACCGTGCAACACGCGAGAATGATGCCTCCCGATTTCTCGCTGTCCAAAAATGCCAGTGAGTGCCGCGCCCAAGTTTTCATCGAATGATGTTTCTGTTCCAAACGACAAATAACGAGCAACTGCTTTGAGGAAAGAAAAATATTTGAGACAATTGTAATCAAGTTCCTCTCCAATCCTGTGATGAAAGAAATCTTTTCCGCCCTTTTCGTTCTCTTTCTCTTTACGAATTCCTTTTCTCAGTTCAAGAACATAAAATTGGCCGAGCAAACAGACGACTCCTATCCGCCCGTCGAGCCGTCCATTGCCATCAATAAACTTAACCCAAATAATATTGTCGCAGGAATTGTGCTCAACCGAGTGGTGGTCAGCAATGATGGGGGCCAAACGTGGAAATCCACTGAGTTAACGTCACCGTTTGGAGTGTATGGTGACCCGGCCGTGATTTCAAACTCCAAGGGGAACTTGTTTTATTTTCATTTGGCCGACCCGAGCGGCAAGGGCCGTGGCAATGATTCTTGGCTTGACCGAATTGTATGCCACACGTCATTGGATCAAGGGGCCACATGGAATAGTGGTGTTTCCATTGGAAACAATCCTCCCACCGATCAAGACAAAGCATGGCCTGCCGTTCACCCCAAGAAAAATGAAGTCGTCGTCACATGGACACAGTTTGACACTTACGGAAGTAAGGAAGAAGGTTGTCAGTCCAATATTCAGTTCAGCAGGTCGGGTGGCGGCAGCCGTTTCTCGAAAGCGGTTCAGGTCAATGAGATCCCCGGCGACTGCCTTGATGACGACAATACGGCGATGGGTGCCATGGCCGCCATTGGCAACGACGGGAAAATCTACGTGACCTGGGCCAATAAGGGAGCTATCTACATGGATCGTTCCTATGACGACGGAAGTACCTGGCTGTCCAGCGACATCGTCGTGACCAAGCAACTTGCGGGATGGAATCTTTCGGTCGACGGAATTCAACGCAGCAACGGGCTTCCCGTATTAGCCATTGACAACAGTCCGAGCAGGTTCCAAGGCACGCTGCATCTCCTGTGGGCAGACCAAACCAATGGACCTGACGACACGGATATTTGGATGATTAATTCACGTTCACGAGGGGACCTTTGGTCAAAGCCGTTGCGGGTGAATAAGGACGAAACCGGGACCCACCAGTTTCTCCCATGGATGACGGTAGATCAAACCAATGGCAATGTTTATGTGGTTTATTACGATCGCAGAAATAGCAGCGACCTTCAGACCGATCTTTATCTGGCCTACTCTTTTGATGGAGGAAACAATTTCAGCGAAGTAAAAATAAGCGAGACCCCATTCACACCCGACGCCACCAAATTTTTTGGCGATTACACCAACATCGATGCACACGCCGGTATCATCACTCCCATTTGGACTCGGATGGACAATGGAAAAACAAGCGTATGGACGGCGATCATTAAAGAAAGTGATTTGCCGAAGCCTGCCCCAGTAAAAAAGTAAATCTTTATTGACGATTCATTGAGTTAACTTGGATGTGATATGTCGCCGTCGCGCCTAGCTGTCAAAATTATTTTCTTCCTCAACGGGTTCGTTCATGCGAACTATTTCTCAAGATTACCAAGGATACAAGATCAATTTGCCATCGACAACGGTGTGGTAGGATTGGTGCTTCTCTCATCCTCAATTGGAGCCATTCTAGCAATGCCTTTCACGGGGTGGCTGATCATTCGCAACGGAAGCAGAAAGATCACCATTTTTGCCGCGTACTTTTATTGTTCACTCATTCCGTTTGTGCCTTGGATGCCCTCCTTGTGGAGTCTTGTCATTCTGTTTTTCCTACTCGGAGTTTCCGCCGGCATGCTCGACGTAGCCATGAATTCGCAAGCCGTAATGGTTGAAAAACAACTTCAAAAGCCGATCATGACGTCATTTCACGCGTTGTTCAGTATCGGTATGGCGGCCGGTGGATTTGCAGGAGCGCTTTTCACCAAATTAGAAGTGGGGTTGTTCGTTCACTTCGCAATAGTATCTGGGATTAGCTTGGTAGTGGTGTTGATTGCGCGCTATTATCTCATTCACGACAGGCCCGCGATGAAGACCACGGAAGAGCCGGCCTTTCGTTTGCCAAACGCAGCAATGGTGAGCATCGGCGTGATCGCCTTCTGTAGCATGCTTGGAGAAGGTGCAATGGCCGACTGGAGCACCAACTTTATGGAGAATATATCGCACGCGGATAAAGCACTCGCTCCCATCGGCCTTTCGGCATTTGCCGTGGCCATGACACTCGGCAGAGCTCTCGGCGATAGTGCCAGAGTGAAATTTGGGGACCGCCGTTTAATGGGTGTTTGTGGAATTATTGCTTTCATTGGAATAGCTATCGCAGTTCTGTTCACTGATCCATCAGCGGTGATCGTTGGATTTTTTGTGGTGGGGATTGGCCTTTCAGCCATCGTTCCAATCGCTTACAGTATTGCGGGTCACACAAAGGATTTGCCCCCAGGTGTAGGGCTAGCGATGGTAACCACGGTTGGTTATTCGGGGTTTTTGTTCGGTCCACCGATCATTGGGCTTATCGCACAATGGCAAAATCTTCGCGTCGCTCTCGGCTTCGTAGCAATTCTATTTTTGGTGATGACGTTCTTGAGTTTTCAGCGCAGGGGAACTTGACCTCAGCACTCCTTCGAATCGGTATCACAGGTATCAGCCACCATCGTCTCACCACCAATCTCCGTTAACGCGTTAACAAAAACTTCTGCGGGCTGCGCGCCAGACACTCCATACTTATTGTTGATAATATAAAACGGAACTCCTGAGATGCCACGTTGATAATTGAGTTGTTCTTCTAGTCTCACTTCAGCCGCTAAACTGTCGCTATTCAGAAATTGTTCGGTCACCTCTGGATCCAATCCGTGTTCGCTCGCAATGCTGATCAAATTCTGAGTTTTGGTCAGGTCGATTCCCTTTTCGAAGTAAGCACTCATCAACGCTTCTTTCAACTCGGCCTGTTTGCCCTTGGTTTTTGCGAATGCGATAAGGCGATGAGATTGAAACGTGTTTGGCGAAGTCGTCTGCTTGCTGAAATCAAAGTTCAAGCCTTCTTGAGCAGCTGTCTTTGCCGTGCGGTCGGTGATTTGATGATATTGTTCTTCTCCTCCAAATTTTGCCGCCAAATACTCCTTTTGATTACGCCCTTCGGCCGGCATCGTTGGATTTAGCTCAAAGGGGTGATACTCCACTTCAAAATCGAAGTCATTTTTTAGTTTATCGATCGCCTTTTCAATCCTGCGCTTGCCGATATAACACCAGGGGCACACCACATCAGAAACTACGTCTATTTTTATCAACGGTTTTGTCATTTTTCGCGTTTGCGCTAAAAAACACTCGTTTGCATGGGAAGGTTCAAATTATCCCATGACAACTTCCACGTTAAACAAATGTTAGCCCCTTCCCGCGCACCCGTTTTGCCTTATCTTTGCATCACTCAAGAAATAAAACACACAAAATATGGTAGCAGAGAAAGTTGCTTACAAGGTAAAAGACATGTCGCTGGCCGCTTGGGGCCGCAAGGAAATTAAATTGGCGGAGGCAGAAATGCCAGGTTTGATGGCCATCCGCGAGGAGTTTGGCGCAAAGAAGCCCCTGAAAGGCGCTCGCATCGCCGGATGCTTGCACATGACTATCCAAACTGCAGTACTGATAGAAACCTTGAAAGAGCTTGGCGCTGAAGTGAGCTGGAGCTCATGCAATATTTTTTCAACACAGGATCACGCGGCCGCTGCGATTGCCGCTGCCGGAACACCTGTTTACGCTTGGAAAGGCATGAACGAGAAGGAATTTGACTGGTGTATAGAACAGACCATGCATGCATTTGAAGGCAGCAAGCCTTTGAACATGATTTTGGATGACGGCGGCGACCTCACCAACATGGTACTCGATCGCTTTCCTGAGTTGGTTGCCGGTATCAAGGGGATTTCGGAAGAGACCACGACCGGCGTTCACCGCTTGATCGAACGCAGCCATAACGGCAAACTCCCGTTGCCTGCGATCAACATCAACGACTCTGTAACAAAATCGAAATTCGATAACAAATACGGTTGCAAAGAATCCCTGGTGGACGCGATCCGCAGAGCTACCGACGTTATGATGGCTGGTAAAATTGCTGTTGTTGCTGGTTATGGTGATGTAGGTAAAGGTTCTGCTGCTTCATTGCGTGGGGCTGGTGCTCGCGTGATCGTGACTGAAATCGACCCGATCTGTGCGCTGCAGGCTGCCATGGATGGATTCGCCGTGAAGAAAATGGACGACGCTGTGAAAGAAGCCGACATCGTTGTAACAGCCACCGGCAACTTCGGAATCGTGCTCGACCGTCACTTCTTGAACATGAAAGACAAAGCGATCGTTTGTAACATCGGTCACTTCGACAACGAAATCGATGTGGCGTGGTTGAACAAAAACGCAACGAAAGATGAAGTAAAACCACAAGTTGACCTTTACACATTGAAAAATGGTCGTCAGGTTATTTTGTTGGCAGAAGGACGCTTGGTGAACTTGGGCTGTGCTACTGGGCACCCTTCGTTTGTGATGAGCAATTCGTTCACCAACCAAACGCTGGCTCAATTGGAGCTTTGGACAAACAGCGGAAAATACGAAAACAAAGTCTACATGCTGCCTAAGCACTTGGATGAAAAAGTAGCCCAGTTGCATTTGAAGAAAATTGGTGTTGAGTTGGATACACTTACCACCGACCAAGCGAAATATATAGGCGTGGAAGTGAAAGGGCCGTTCAAGCCTGACTACTACCGCTATTAATCTCGAGAGAGCTTCACTCTCTGCTTGCAAATAGAGAGTCCCCAAGGTAAAAGCCTTGGGGTTTTTTATTTTATGGAGTTACGGCTTTTCTTTGACCCCCATGATCAGCAGCCACAAACAAATTCCTATCTCGCCCAAGCTACCCGGAACGGTGATCGCTTTCGAAAGGACAGAGCCTTCATAATCTGTGAAAAAGAAGTTACCTATAAAGTTGATGAGGTAGCCAAAACAGCCGAACATCAAGAAAACTCCTATTGCTTTTGGGAGAAACCCTGACTTGTACACCAAATAGCCAAAAGGGAAGAGCCATAGTCCCCAAAAAATGGAAGCGAGCAGGTTGCCGTTGCCATAGTAATCAAGGTGCAATAAAATCTGTGTGTGCACTTGAGCAACGTCAACACCGTTGAGGTAGTTTGCATTACTGAGCAACGTGAGCACGGCAAACTTGTGAAGTATATTGGTTAAGGAAATGGGCACACTCAATACGGCAAAGGATACCATCAATATCGCCTGCATCTTATTCACTGGGCTTAATAGCTTGTACAATACCAATGGCAATAGACCAAAAAAAAGGTAGCCAAAAAAAGCCACGAATATCCCCAGGCGGAATAATGTCTCATGAGCAATAATGTTGCTGATCATCTGTTCGGGGTTGTTCCAATCCGACAACTGTTTGGGAACATACATCAGAGAAAAAAGTCCGCTAAGAACAACGAGCAGGTACAACGCGCCGGCTACTCGCGCAGTTTGTTTCGGTGATTCCATCATGATGGATTTGGTGTTTAATTTGAAAAGACGCTCCCAAAAGGCAAACGTTACGACCAGACATAGCATCCTGAAAACCAGGAATGGATTCTCTATTCTACCTTCAGGCCATCCACGGGATTCATCTTCTGCACTTTTCTGATTTGGGCGAACACGGTTGACAGAAGGATCAAAATCAAAATCACTACCGCCAATATACTAGAAGAAAATCCCACGGGCATGTGATACGGGAATGACGTTTCAAACAACATTTTTGTTAAGACAAAACCGAGAGGGGCACCCACGATAAGCGCTAATACGAACAAAACAAGATATTGGTTGATAATGTTGGCCGCTATGCTCTTAATGCCCGCACCCATTACCTTACGAATACTGAATTCTCTAATTCGACCGGCTACATTGAGTGTGATGAGACCATATAATCCCAGCACGGCAAGTGACACTGCAATGAATGTGAACACGCTCCACACGATTTTATATATGCGATTTGCTTCGAAGTAGCCAGCCCACACATCTTCTTGAAATCCACCTTCAAAAGGAATCTCCGGGAACAGTTTTGCCCAATTCGCTTGCATTGCCTTGAAGGTTTCAACTTCCGACCCCTCTCTCACCTTTAGCGTTAAGAAACGATAATCATTTTTATCGGCAACGGTAAAAATGGTTGGCTTGATGGGTTTTGAAAAACTGTAGCTGTGAAAATCCTTAACTACACCAATCACTTCATATTGCACGCTGTCGATTTGAAAATGCTGATCCACGGCGTTTGCCCACGCCATGTTCTTGGCCATAAGTTCATTGATGATGACAGCATGCTTGTCGGCATTGTCATGATTCTTAAACAACCTCCCCTGCTCGATTTTCAACCCCATCGTTTCAAAATAGTGTGCATCTACCATCATCTGATCAACTTCCACTTCTCTTTCCGGAAAGTGTAACACAACGGTTCCGTTGGTTTTACCGAGGTGATGACTTGAGCCAGAGATGGAGACAATATCTTTGTTTCGCAACATCAACGCGTATAATTCTTCGTATCCGTCTTTATCTGGAATTTGAGCGTACATGGTCTGCGCGTGATCGTAGCCCCAGCTTCTCTTCGCCATGTATGAATTGTTTTGTGTGAACATGACCGACATCGTAATGAAGACACAAGCCAACGCCAACTGCGCACACAAGAAAATTTTTGTCATGGAATTCCGCTGCCCAAATTTTATCGATCCCTTTAAAATTCCCACCACTTGAAATCGGGAAATATATAATGATGGATATATTCCGGACGCAACACTCGTCATGACTAGAATGATCGGTAGATAAATCCAAAGATTAGGATCGGTGAGTTTGAAGCCCATGTTGAAATGCCACATTTGCTCGAAGCCCGGAATGAAAAACGTCATACCCAAAGTGACCCCAACGATCAACGCAAAGAAGGTGACTACTACATTTTCAGCCAAGAACTGGAATATGACCAGTCCTCTCGTTGCTCCGATGGTCTTTCTCAATCCAATTTCCTTTAATCTTTTCGCGGCCGTGGCAATTGCAATATTGATATAATTGAAACACGCCAATGCCATTATCAACACTGCAATGATGCACATGTAGACGATCGAGGCATAGTTGCTGGACGAACTCCTTGAAATATCATCTCGAATAAACTCAGACCTTTTGTGCAGTGTGGCGAGCGGCTCGAAAGCAAAAGAGGAAAGTGCCCAATCCTTTTGCACTGCTTCGTTTTGCACCTTCCTGTACTTCTCCATGCTCTGCTCGATAATTTTCAAGTCGTTCGGTTCGTTCAGTTGCACGAATGTCGCGTTGACAAATGCATTCCAGTCATGAAAATCATAATTCGGATCAGTGGTACGTAAATTGTCGTAGTTGATCAAAAAATCGAAGCTGATAGTGCGGGCTTGCGGGAATTCCTTCGCCACTCCCGTGACCTTAAAAGACTTGCTCAACGACTCGCCATGGGCACCTGTTCCGAAAATCATAAGGATGTCCAAGCCTACCGGATTGGCCGCACCAAAATATTTGGTCGCCATATCTTCGCTAAGCACGATGCTGCTCACATCTTTGAGTGAATTCGTGGTTCCCCATTTTAACGGGAACGTAAACATCTCCAAAAACGCGGGATCAACGTACCTGACGCGCTCGTGAAAAACATAATCTTTGTACTTCATCACCACGTTGCGGTCTTCCACTCTACACATGTTACGGACCTGCGCAAAGTCTTCTTTTATCATCTCGCCCAAAGGTCTGGGACTGCGGCCAAACTGCTGCGGCACACCGTCACGGTTGGCAAAAAAAGTAATGAGATAAACTTCGCTCTTGTGCTCGTGAAATTGATCCGTGCCGAACGTCCAGGCGGCAAAGGCGTAGGCAAAAACACAAATGCCAATGGCGGCCGACAAACCAAAAACGTTGATGAAAGAGTTCAGCGGGTTCTTCATCAACCCTCTGAGCGAGACTTTGAAGTAGTTTTTCAGCATGGCATATTGATTTATTTTTTCAAGCACCTCCAAGTTCCTCACCAGAATCGGCCGCCACAGTTTGAGCATCTCCCACGTGTAAATTCTCCGCGCTCTTCTCGCCGATAGTTGCTCTACGTTGTCGTAGAATATTTCCTCCATGTCTCCTTCAATCTCTTCAAGGTATCTTTCTTTCACGAACAGGCGCAAAAGTCGCAAAGGCCACCGAGGCGGAACTATAGGTTTCGGTTCGATCATCGGACTGATCTGAGTTCGTAGGCAAGTTTGGGAATGGCGCTCCACAAACCCGCTCTGATTTCCTTCATGTCGGCAAGTACTTTGTGCCCATGTGATGTAGTAGTGTAAATGCGTTTGCGTTTCCCTCCCCTGCGCTGGGTTGCTTCGCCAAATTCGGAAGTAAGAAATCCCTTTTCTTCCATACGTTTGAGCGCCGACTGAATGGACCCAACACTCAACCTCTCCTTCAAGCGTTTTTCTAGTTCGCGTTTGATCTCCACCCCGTAAGCATCCTTGTGGAGCGCAGCCACAGCCAACAAAACCAACTCCTCAAACTCTCCGAGCTTAGTAATCTTCATGTGTTATTATTCGTAATTGCAGTAAATATAGTTGCATATTTTGTTCGTAATTGCAGTTTTTATTGAAAATTTTAGAAGCACATTGATTTTAAGCCTGAAACAAAGGTTTTTGTTAGGCCTTTTTTCCCACCGCCATGATGTGAAGGCTCATGGCCATAAGGTCCTGGTTATCTTCCACCAGTCGGATTGTCGAAATCAGTCGGTCCATGTAGGACGCATCCTTGGTCTTCTCTTTGAAGTTCTTTACAATCCACCCAAAGCTTTCGATCGCAACGAGCTTGTCAAATCCTAAGCCGCTGTCAATGACTTCAGACTGAATCTCTGCGGGTGTGTGAAAATAGGCCGTGGTAAAATAGTCTAACTTGTTGGTCTCGTTTCGATGAACTCCCTTGTCAATATCATCTGTCATCAACTTGAAAAATTGATCATCAATTACGAGATCGCGCTGAAAGCCGTCGAATACTGAGGCATAACGCGAAATCACTGCTGCCAACAAAAATCCTCCTTGTTTCAAGACGCGTTTCGCTTCTGCAAGCGCCTTCACCCTCGCACTTCGATCTGTCAAATGGTAGAGAGGACCAAGGAGTAACACCAAGTCAAAATGATTGTCGGGAAACGGGAGGTTGACAGCGTCGCCCACTTTAGTGTCTGACAATTTTATCCCTGTGGCGTTCGAATGCAGTTGAGCCAGCTCAATATTTCGCGGCGTCAAATCAAGTAGGGTGACTTGGTGTCCTTTGCTTTGAAGCCAAAACGAATAGTAACCTGCACCACCGCCGACATCCAGAATTTGAAGGTTGCCCTTTGATAGATACCTCTCGATGATTTCCTTCGTCCTTATTCCTTCCAACAAAAAAAACTCTGAGTCCAGCCTATTTGCTTCGATGTCTTTGGCATAATAGTCTTTGATCTTGTCCTGCTCCATTTGCTAAGGTCATTGTTTCAATCTTACATACTTCTCGATATTGATCCTATTGACGCCCACTTTTTCGACTTTCTCCACTCCGCTTTGAATCAACGTGTCATTTTTTATTTTGACAACAAACGTAAAATCGTTGCCTTCCCACTGTCGGTCGCTGCAGTACTCGAGATGTTCCATGTACAAACTGTCGTGCAACGAATAACTTCCGCCCCCTGAACCAAATACCGGGTCTCTCCCCTCTCCTTTTGTTAAATCATGGTGCAAAAAAGTAAAATGAGTATTGTTGATTACCTTGATGAAAGACGTATTGCGGGTGTAGTCGGTGACCGTAGTGTCATTTTTTTCAATCAGTATCCCTTCCAACAACTTCCACGTTCCGACAATAGGAATCACGCCAGGTCGATCTTCCTTTTTCTGCTCGCAAGCCACAAACGCCACGAAGGCAGTCAGGATTAATGTGTTAGCTGTAAAGAATTTCATTATCGTATTACCCTACTCTTTTTGCTTTGTACCCTTCCTTCGTCAGCGCTTGCACTACTTTATCTCTCAAATCGCCCTGCAAAATAATCTCTCCGTCTTTTGCCGAACCGCCGACGCCGCATTTTGTCTTCAACAATTTCGTCAGTGTTTCCAAGTCGCTTGTTTTCCCCACAAAACCCGTGACCAGCGTGACTTGCTTCCCCGCCCTTCCACTTTTATCTAAAATTACACGCAAGTTCTGCTGCTGTTTGGGCGCAGTTTCAGCTTCATGTGACCCTTGCAACTCGTATTGAAAATCGGTGTTGGTAGAATAAACTACGCCTTCTCGATTTTTCCATTCATTTTTTTTACCCATGTGTGAACTATGATTTTTTCCGTTGTCAACTTGGTCCGCTAGCTGATTCGCCATGCTTTGCAAAACTAATGATTCGAATGAATCCCTAAACGCGGACCTCGCATAAATTGTATTCCTGAGGAATCATCCAAATCAAAAATGCAGGGAGCAAGACAGGTCAGAACTTATGTACCTGCAAGAAAACCAACGTGAGAATAAACAGAATGAAATTGACAATGGCCACATTGAACCGAAACTCCACCCCTTTCCAATAAAATGTCCCGGCTAAGGAAGTAAGCAAAAGTACCACAGGCCAAAAGATGAAACTCCCGTAAATCGATAGATCAATCGACGTACGAAAGTGTGTGCGCTCATCTTCCAACATGCGAGGCACTGAAAACCAGGCCGACCTGTAGATCGTTAGTTGGGTTGCGCGCCTCAATTTCTTTGCCGCCTCCCGTGAAACATTTACGGATTTACCATCGCGCAGCTGCAATTTGAAACTGGATCCTCTTGTCGGGTTTTCGTTAATCACATTGGTTTGAGTCTTTACCGGTGGCAATGAATAATCGGCAATCAATACGATCGAGAACAGCAGCGTTAACCTGGAAACCATCAATGCATAGCGAAGGTTTTCGGCCATCATTGCCAAAATCTCTTCGCGGTGGGTTGGCTTTTTAGGTCCTGTTGGTTTAGGTTTCGGCCGATAACGGGGATCGCGGTGCTTGGGTGGCTCTGATGGCTGCTCCACCACTTCCTCCCCCCGAAGCATCTGATCATAGATCGACTTTTTAACAGGATCGCCAAGCACTTCGTATGCCTCGTTTACTTCTTTGAAAATCTCCTCTGCTTCGGGTGAGTTATTCTTATCGGGGTGGAATTGAACGGCGAGCTTGCGATACGCTCGTTTTACCTCTGCTTCGCTGGCGTAGATGTTGAGGCTCAGTATGAAATAGTAGTTTTTCAATAGCAGCAGGTCAAAAACCCAGGAACAAAAATAAATAATAAAGCCCGCCTTCGTCAAGACGTCGGCGGGCTTGTTTCTTTAAGCTGCTATTTATTAGTGTCGAACCACAAAAGTCAAAACCGGACGTTTGGCGTGCCCTACTACATCTTCCGCTATACTTCCGGCCATCACGTGGGCAAATCCCGTGCGACCATGGGTAGCCATTGCAATCATATCTGCATTGATGCTTTCCGCGAAATAGATAATTCCTTCTTCCTCTCCCACGTCGTTGTACACATTGATCGTATAGTTCTTCAGCCCTAGCTTCTTGGCAAACTTGTACAGGTTGTCTTTCGAAACCCTGTCACGTTGGAAGTTAGACGGTGTGTTGACGCGCAACAGGTGAATCGTAGAGTCATAAACCTGCTGTGTGCGTTTGACGATACGAGAAAAGACTTCTTCCTCTGGCGACATGGCGGTGGCATACACCACGTTCTTGAAATCCAAGACGGTGGGTTTCTTGTGCACCGTCAGCACAGGGCATCGGGACAGCCTTACCACTTTTTCGGTGTTGGTACCAATCACCATTTCATCCAATTTGGTATGACCTCGTGTGCCCATCACCACCAAATCCACTTTCTTTTCAGTGATAATCGTCGTGATCCCATGATAAGGATTACCCACACGCAGCTCACCGGTGATCTTCACCGCCTCATACCTGGGATCTTTCACCAGCTTCTCCAACTGCGCACTCGATTTTTTCAATAGTTCATAGGTATAGATCCGGTCTTCCCAATTGGACTTGTGCCACTCGCCCGTAATGCGATACGACTCTGTCGTAATTTCCTCCACCACATTCATTGCAACAATTTCAGCCCCATACTTTTTTGCAATCTCAAACGCAACATCAAAGGCGGTCATTGATGCTTTTGAAAAATCGACAGGAATCAAAATTTTTTTCATAGAATTAACTTTTGTGTGTTAAGTGACTCAAGTTAATAAGAATTGACAATTCAAATGCTATTTACTGACTAATGTCAGCTTATCCACGAATGAAAAGAATAGTCCCTTGTACTAAAAATAAGTAGCGGCCCCATCGCGGCGGATGCCCCCTGGATGATGCCCGAACGTTCGCCTTTCAAATGCAAAACCATGGATCCAAGGGAACGAAAGTCACGTCGGCTGCCCTGACTAAGCCAGCAAATTCCCGATCCCGAAAAGCAACACAAATAACAACGTTGACAACGCCATCTGCTTTAGCATCGGATCAAGTTTCTCGGACGGCAAAGTCGACACCTTTATTCCATTGACGAAAAGTAAGGGTGCAGACAATAAAAAGAGGAATTGAATCGGAGAACGATAGTTCATCCCCACAAAAAACGAGGCAAACAAAATACCGCTTATCAAAAGAACCCAATGATAAACTCTGGCTTTGTCTCTTCCGATCCGCACAGGAATAGAAAATTTTCCTGCCGTTCGATCTGATTCGATGTCGCGTATGTTGTTAATGTTAAGCACCGCGATAGAGAAAAAACCGCAGCTAAGTGCAGGCAACGCGAAACTCCAGTCAAAAACTTTGGTGAAAAGATAAAGCGATCCCATCACACCAACCAACCCAAAAAATATCAACACGGAAAGATCACCAAGCCCGATGTAGCCATAGGGTTTTCTACCGACGGTGTAGGCAATCGCGGCGACAATAGAAAGCAAGCCCAGCCCAAAAAAATACAGAAGGGGTTTCAGTTCAAGGCCAAAAGAAATGTACAACAACGACAGTCCGCTCGCCAAGCAAAGGACTATGAAAATGAAAATCGCTTTTTTCATCTGGTCCGCGGAAATTGCGCCCGACTGCACGGCACGTTGTGGACCCACTCGCTCTGCGTGGTCGGCACCGTTGACGGTATCGCCATAGTCATTTGAAAGATTGGAAAGTATCTGGAGGAATATGGTCGTGGCACAGCAGAGGAAAAAAATCGCCCCGTTGAATTTGTTCTGCGAGGCGGCGAGAAACCCGCCCATCCCAATGCAAGACAAGGAAAGCGGAAGAGTGCGGAGACGAAAGGCCGACAGCCAGATTTTTACGTTCATACTTGTGAAGCAGATTAATTCACAATTTTATCAATAATTTTTCGACTTTCAGGATCAATCCCTGCTTTAAAAAAAAACACTTCTCGACCGTCTTCGCTGACGAGATACTTCGCAAAATTCCAGTCCGGTTTTTGGCCTGTCTTTGCTTCGAGCCATTGGTACAACGGATGCTGATCCTTTCCCTTAACAGAAATCTTTTCGAACATGGGAAAGGTGACACCATAATTAATTTCGCAGAATTCAGCAATCTCCTTATTGCTGCCCGGCTCTTGATGAAGGAAATTATTTGCAGGGAATCCGAGCACAGTCACTTTGTCGCGAAACTGCTCGTGGACTTTCTCAAGTCCCTCGTACTGCGGCGTGAACCCGCATTTAGACGCCGTATTTACCAACAAAAGTTTTTTTCCCCGAAATTGAGCAAAGTCAACCTCCTTGCCTGCAAGGCTGTTGACTTTGAAATCATAAATTGAATTGGAAACGCTCCTTTTTTCCGAGGACGAGAAAAGCCCCGTGAAAAAGGAAACGAGATGAGCCAGATTCATTTCAGCTCGCTCACGATCTGGTCATCCAGTGGCTTTACTTTTGAATTGAAGAATTTCACCGTACCGTCGGGCTTCACTAAATATTTACAGAAATTCCAGGTAGGCTCCTGGCCCGTCTTTTCTTTCAACCAAGCATACAGCGGATGTTGATCTTCGCCTTTCACAGAAATCTTTTCGAACATCTGAAAAGTAACGCCGTACTTGGATTTGCAGAAATCACTGATCTCGGCAGCGGTGCCGGGCTCTTGTTGTCCAAAATTATTTGCGGGGAATCCAAGCAACGTCACCTTGTTGCCGTACAGTTCATGCAATTTTTGAAGATCTGTGTATTGAGGTGTGTAACCGCACTTGGAGGCGACGTTCACGATCAATAGGGTCTTTCCTTTATATTGTGAAAAGTCGATCTCTTTTCCGTCGAGAGAATTCATCTTCATATCATAGAGAGATGAAGATGCGGATGCCAACATCGCTATGAAAAGGGCTGCAATTAGTTTCATAAGTGGATAGGTTTATTTTGATACGAACACAAATAAATGAAAAAAGTTTGCGTTTGCGAATCAAAAAGGGACAGGTGGCTGTGACTTACGGATCAATCTCTTGTAATTGAGTCCATTCCCGTAGGGTGATTCTAAAAATATTGACTTGGTTCCCCTTATATACGGTAGCTTTCGCTAGGTTCATTCCGTTCTTCCGGGCAACATTTTCAGATGGATAGTTACTTAGGCTGATGATTGAAATCAAGGATTCAGAAAAGCGATTTCGGAAAGCCGAATCACGGCAGAGCGTCGCCGCTTCACTCGCGTACCCTTTACCCCAAAACCTTGGCAGCAGTGAATATCCGATTTCCAGCTCCTGAATTTCGTCTACCGTTTGCACCAACAAGCCGCAATGGCCAACGAGCCTGCCGCTATGCTTTTCCAATACCGCATTCATTCCGCCTCGCCCATCCTTATAACGACCGAATTGTTTTTCATACCATTTGGTACATTCTTTCTCCGCACTTTCTTTCTCCTCAATCCAGTGAATAGACGTGGATGGGTCCTTAAAGAACTCCAGCCAATCCACAAAATCTGATTCCTGAATCTTTCGGAAGACCAAACGCTCCGTTTCACTACCATCGAGAAGAAATTTCATGAAATACTTTTTAGGTACAGGTATGGGAATCAAGTGTCAAATTTAAACGTCGTTACTAATGCCTAAAAACTCATTTCTTAATCCCACGCGCACTGAACTCTAGGGTGGCACTCATAATGCCACGCGCTTTTTTCCATTCCGCAAAGCGCGTCTCGCGTACTAAGGACTTAACGTTACTTTTCACGAGGTCAGACGTGCCAATCCCCATAAATCGAGGTAAAGATGAAATCAATTTTCGCATGTTCATGCGATAGATTTATAAAATCTCTACGGTTTTTTTTGCGAAAAGGATGTCCCCAAAAATCCACGCGCAAAACCATTCAGATAGCTATCAATAACCACCGCTAAAATATGGCTCGACCCAATTCTTTGGGCCATTGAACCAACCCCGACATTAATTATTTAAACATGAAATACATTTTTACTCTCGCTGTGATCCTTGCTTTCTTTCAATCCTACGGGCAAGTTGACACCACTTCCACCGCTCCACTTGAAATGTCGTTGGAAGAATTGATGAACATTAAAATTGTTGCTTCAAAGACCAATCTCACCGCACGCGAGACACCATCAATTGTTTCGGTTATCAGTCGGGAAGAAATTAAAAATATGGGGGCGCGTGATCTCATGGACGTACTCAACCAAGTGCCTGGATTTAGTTTTGGTAGCGATGTTCAAAACACCGCCGGGCTTGGTGCGCGCGGCAACTGGGGTCATGAAGGAAAGATTCTTTTATTGATTGATGGCATTGAGATGAATGAGATATTATATGCCACCACTCAGTTTGGCCAGCACTATGATATATCCAACATAGATAGAATTGAAATTATCCGCGGGCCAGGCTCGAGCATTTATGGAGGGTATGCCGAACTAGGTGTGATCAACATCATTTCACGCACAGGGCAACAAATGAAGGGCGCGTCGGTGTCAGGCATGTATGGCAATTCAGGTGGAGTTACCTCGCGTGAAAACATGAATCTTAGCTTGGGCAATGGCAACGATCGAATGAATTATTCCTTCAGTGGAATGATTGGCAATGGCATAAGGTCGAACAAAACATATTACGACATCTATGGAAATCAGACAGACATGGTTAAAACATCTGCACTGAAGCCGTTCCTACTGAACGGCGGTCTCAATGTAGGGCGACTTTCTGTAAACCTGATGTATGACGGATATAGCACCAACACGGCCGATCAATACGACCAGATCACAAATCTCCCCTCCGGCGACCCTGACAGGATTTACTTCAACAATTTTTACGCGTCCATAAAATACAATTTGAAAGCTGGATCAAAAGTGACGATCACACCGCGGCTTAACTATAAGACAGGCACTCCTTGGAAGACGGCATTGGAATCTCCCTTTGCTTACTCGGTGGATGCTTCTCGCATGGCCCCCGCTGTAAATATCAACTTTGTTCCCAATCAGGTGATAAACCTGTCTCTTGGTGTTGATTCCTATTTTGATAACGCGCGGTACACGGGCGCCGACAACGGCTATTTCTCGTCGCTGGGAAAAGACAATTCCGTTTCGTTTAGCAACGTGGGGGCATTTGCCCAGGGCGTATTCAAAACCAACTTTGCCAATTTCACCATTGGTGCACGTGCGGACCATCACAGTCAGTTTGGTTCAGCTTTTTCGCCCCGATTGGGAATCACGAAAGCGTGGCCAAATTTCCACATCAAAGCGCTGTACAGTAGATCATTCAAATCTCCTGCCATAGAAAACATAAACTACAACCCGGAAATCAAGCCCGAACGCACGGGAGTGGCGGAATTGGAACTCGGATACAAGTTGAACGAGCACATGTTTGTCACGGTAAACGGATTTGAAATTATCATTAGCGACCCCATCGTGTTTACAGTGGATGCTGCACATCCCGTGGGCACCTATGGCAATTTCGATTTCGCTGGCTCCGCTGGCTTTGAAATCGACTACAGAATTAAATACCATTGGGGTTATATCTCGACGAATTATGCATACTACTCGTCAAAGGGGATTAATAAGGTTGCTCTTTACGATGCCGTTTTATCTGACAAATCAGTGCTCGGCTTACCGAGTGGCCGGCTAAACTTATCTGCCAACTTCAAGCTGTCAGAAATTTTCTCGATTAATCCGTCGTTTAATGCTCTCTCCGGTAGATATGCCCTCACAGGACAAGACGCATCCGCCAATTATACCTACTCCAACATAAGTTCGCAATTCCTTGCCAACGTATTCGTCCGTGCCAAAACATCGCGGTGGGATGTGGGCGTGGGCGTTTATAATATCACTGACGAAAATCAACTGTACATCCAAGCTTACAGTGGTGGTCATGCTCCGTTGCCGGGAATGGGAAGGGAATTGGTAGCCAATTTGCGTTACTTAATTCCTCTTAAGTGATCCTTTGAGAAGGATAATGATTTGGCGTTGGGTCTATTTCCTTTAGCCTAAGAGGTCCGATTTTCTTGCCTACTTGATTGTGTGCATGTTATTCCCGACGCAACGTGATTACATCTTCTCAGGAACTTGAATGCCCAACAACTGCATCGACTTCTTCAATACGTCTGCTACGACTTGAGAAAACGCAATCCTGAACTGCAATTTTGTCTGATCGCTCTCGTTGAAAATGGGAATAGTCTGGTAGAATTGGTTATAACCCTTCGCCAGATCAAAAGCAAAGTTGGCGATCACAGCCGGTGAATAGTCTCTGGCAGCTTCGTTCAACTTGTTGACATAGTTATTGATCACAAAGACAACGTCGCGCTCGGCAGGTTCAAGAGAGGCTACTTTTGATATGTCCGATTCCGCGGGCTTCACTCCCATGGATTCGGCCTTGCGGATAATGGCGCGAATACGTGCATGCGTATATTGAATGAATGGTCCGGTATGTCCTTGAAGTTGAATAGACTCATTCGGATCGAATAACATGCGCTTCTTGGGATCGACTTTCAGCAGGAAAAATTTCAATGCGCCCAATCCGATCATTTCCGAAAGAGCTTTGATCTCGGTGTCCGTTGCGTCCTCTATTTTCCCGAGTTCGCGTGTTTGTTTCTCCGCTTCGTCAGCCATCTCTTGCATCAGGTCGTCGGCATCAACCACGGTTCCCTCACGCGATTTCATTTTGCCGGTCGGTAGGTCTACCATTCCATAAGAAAGATGGTAGCATTTGTCGGCCCATTGGTATCCGAGTTTTTTCAAAATCAAGAACAACACTTTGAAGTGATATTCTTGTTCATTGCCCACGGTGTAAACTTGCCCTTCGATTTTTGGGAAATCCCTGAAACGTAAAATCGCTGTTCCAATATCCTGTGTCATGTACACCGACGTGCCGTCCGCTCGCAACAACACTTTTTGATCGAGACCGTCAGAAGTTAAATCAACCCAAACAGATCCATCGTCTTTCTTGAAAAACACGCCCGATTCCACTCCACGCAACACTTCTTCTTTACCAAGCAAATAAGTATCCGATTCATAATACAACTTCTCAAAGTCAACACCCATGCGTTTGTACGTAGAACCGAAACCATCATAAACCCAGCCATTCATCGTTTTCCAGAGCTTCACAGTGTCAGCATCTTTTGCTTCCCACTTCTGCAACATCTCAATGGCCGACAACATAATTGGTGCTTTCTTCTCCGCTTCCGTCTCACCCATCCCCTTCTCCACCAACTCCTTCATCTGCGCTTTGTAGTTCTTGTCGAACTCCACATAATATTTCCCAACCAGATGATCACCTTTAATTCCAGCACTCTGGGGAGTCTCTCCGTTACCAAATAATTTCCACGCGGCCATACTTTTACAAATATGAATACCACGGTCGTTGATGATCTGTACTTTGTGCACCGTGTAACCCAGTGCTTTGTAAATCTCAGCAACGGAATAACCCAAGAAGTTATTTCTCAAATGCCCGAGGTGCAGCGGCTTGTTGGTATTCGGTGATGAATACTCCACCATAATCTCTTTGCCATTGTCGGGCAACACCCCAAAATTCTTGTCTGAAAATATCGAACGAAACGTCTCCACCCACACCTTGTCGGCAATCACGAGGTTCAAAAAACCTTTCACCACATTGAAGCGCGAAACAATTCCCGAATGGGCCACGAGATATTCTCCAATGGCATTCGCCGTCTGCTCTGGTCCTTTCTTTGAAATCTTTGCCAGGGGAAAACACACTAATGTGTGTGAACCTTCAAACTCTTGGTTGGTAGGTTGTATTTGCAGCTGCTCTATTTGTTGAGCGAAGAGCGATGAAACAGCTTGCTGTATAGCAGAACGAAGTTGAGAATCTAAACTCATTTGAGATAGTTGTCAGTTCTTAGTTGTTAGTTGTTAGAGAGTGTATTTTACTTACAACTAACAACCACCAACTAACAACCAATATTACATGTCAAGAATATAAGCAAACATCAACGGCGCCACAATCGTTGCATCGCTCTCTACAATAAACTTTGGAGTGTCGATGCTCAGCTTGCCCCACGTGATTTTTTCGTTGGGCACTGCGCCAGAGTATGAACCGTAGCTGGTCGTACTATCGCTGATCTGACAGAAGTAGCTCCAGAAAGGTACGTTGTCTCTTTCCAAATCCTGGTGCAACATCGGTACGACACATATCGGGAAATCTCCTGCAATGCCTCCACCAATTTGGAAGAAGCCGATGCCGTGCTCTCCCGCGTTGTTGGTGTACCAGTCGGCGAGCCACACCATGTATTCGATACCACTCTTCATCGTGCTCGCTTTCAATTCACCCGTCAGCACATACGAAGCAAAAATATTTCCCATGGTAGAGTCTTCCCAGCCCGGCACCACCATCGGCATGTTTTTTTTCGCGGCCGCGATCATCCAGCTGTTCTTGGGATCGATCTCAAAATGTTGTTTCAGCTCGCCGCTGTTCAACATGCGGAACATGAACTCATGTGGAAAAAGACGTTCCCCTTTGTTCTCCGCATCTTTCCATACTTTGAACAGGTGCGATTGCAGTTTGCGGAATGCTTCCTCCTCAGGAATACAGGTGTCGGTTACACGGTTCAGGTGGTTTTGCAGTAAGTCCCACTCCTGCTCAGGAGTGAGGTCTCTATAGTTGGGGATACGCTTGTAGTGTGAGTGCGCCACCAAGTTCATGATGTCTTCCTCGAGGTTGGCACCGGTACAAGAGATGATATGCACTTTGTTTTGACGGATCATTTCGGCAAAGCTGATGCCCAGCTCACCCGTGCTCATGGCACCCGCCAAGGTCACCATCATTTTTTTGCCATCGGCAATGTGTTTTTTATAGGCTTTGGCTGCATCTACCAGCGCGGCGGCATTGAAATGCAGATAGTTCTTTTCGATGAAAGCGGAAATCGGGCGATTGCTCATAGTGGTTGTAGGAAATTTGGTGCGAAAATAAGCAATTAGTTCAAAGTTTGACGTTCAAAAGTTGAAAGCGCGATCGAGGATGCAGAGCAATAAACCGCAAATCCTCGCTGCCCTACTGGGTTTATTTTTGGCTTTTGATCGGTGCTGTCGCCGATCAAGGCTTTACGTCAACCGATGGTAGAAAGTCCTTCGCCATCACCAACGTCCTTAACTCTCCCCTTCTCCGCGCCAACCGCCATATCCAGACCAATCCTTATCTTTAACCGAACCCAACTAATATGAAAAAACACATTGGCTTTATTCTATTGTTATGTACGCTAACGGTGAGCTTTGTGAGTGGACAATCTGACTACTTCGCCGAAATCAAAACATACTCCACCCAACTCTATGCATCGCTCGGCAAGCTTCAAAAGCAAGCTGGGTTGCTCAGCTTCAACGACACTTCGCGATTGAAATGGAACAACTTGCCTGTAGGTTTGCGTGCCCGTGCCGGAGTAGGCATTGGAAACATGACGAATGAGCAACGCATGCTTGTGCATCGGATCCTGTCAGCATCGCTGAGTTCACAAGGCTATTTGAAGTCGACCGCGATCATGCATCTGGATGAACTCATCAACGGTTTTTACGACAGTCTGTACGCAAAAAAAACAATTGACGAGAGGACCTATGGCTTCGTAAGGAAACTGAATTGGTCACCTAAGAATTATTACTTCGCTTTTTTCGGCTCGCCGTCCGATGTTCAATGGGGCTTTAAATTGGAAGGTCACCATCTCTCCATCAACTTCACGTTTGTAGGCGAGAGGATTTCCGTCACTCCATTCTTCATAGGTACGGACCCCGCCGAATATTTGGTCTACGATTATGCGGGATGGCGTGTACTCAACCAGGAAGAAGACCTGGGTTTGCGGTTAGTCAATTCCCTCACCGAAATGCAAAAGAAGAAGGCAATTCAAAGCACCGCTGTGCCGAGAGACATTATCACGTCGGCAGAAAGTGGTAAGCGCCTAATCGACAATTGGGGAATTCCGTCCGCCGACCTCAACAAAAACCAGAGAGCCATTTTGCAAAACATGATTCGCGAATTTGTCTTTAACATGGAATCTGAAAAAGCCATAGAAGAGTACAGCAAGATCGAAAAGGCGGGGTTGGATCATATTTATTTTGGATGGATCGGTGCGCTAGAGGAAAAGCAGGGTCATTACTATGTCATCAACGGCCCCACTTTTTTGATCGAGTTCGACAACTCCGGCGGGCCACGCAACGAAGCCAATCACATCCACTCCATCTGGAGAGAGAAAGGAAATGAATATGGCGAAGACGTGCTCAAAAAACATTATCAAATAGACAAGCATTAAGTTTGATTCTCAGTCGAATCAAAATCCTCCCTCGTGTAAAACCCCGTTGCTTACTGTCGCCAAGAGTTTATATTTGATTTTCAAAAGACATCTTTATTATGAAACTCTTATTGACTTTTCTATCAGCTATTGTTGTTAACGTGATCGTGGCGCAGAAGCCGGCACCTGATGTGATCGAAACATCGAAAGGCCCACTCACCATACAACCGCTGAATCACGCCACCCTTGTTTTTACATTCAACGGCAAAACCATTTATAACGACCCTCAAGGCGGTGCCAAATTATTTGATGGAATAGCTGCCCCTGATTTAGTTTTGATTTCCGATATCCATGGCGATCATTTCAACATGGAGACGCTCAAGGCGCTTGATCTTTCTCATGCGAAATTGATCGTACCTCAAGCGGTGGCCGATAAACTTCCCGAAGATCTAAAAACGAAAGCCGTCATAGTCAACAATGGTCAGTCGATTTCACAACTGGGCATCGACATCCTTGGCGTACCAATGTACAACCTGCCCGAATCAGCAGACGCCAAGCACACCAAAGGACGTGGCAATGGATATGTCCTTACGTTTGGCAACAAAAAAGTCTATACCTCGGGAGATACGGCGGGCGTTCCAGAAATGAAATCACTGAAAGACATAGATGTTGCTTTCATATGCATGAATCTCCCCTACACGATGGACATCAAAGAGGCCTCGGAGGCAGTGCTCGCCTTTCAACCCAAAATAGTTTATCCCTATCATTATCGTGGTCAAGGTGGATTGGCAGATACAGAGGCTTTTAAGAAACTAGTGACCTCTGCAAATCCGAAGATTGACGTGCGCTTGAGGAACTGGTACGCTCAGTGATGCAGTAGTTGATCGCTATTGCTGCCTCTCGAGATGGAGACCCGCGATAGGGCAGTTTTATTAGCCGCGCTCTATTTCAAACAATTTTTGATACAATTTCAAAGTCTGCCCCTCAAAGGCACGTAGAAGTGCAATTTTTCTGCGTCTGAATTCTGGCATATCTATCTCGCCTACCAAAAGCAAATTGTTCAGTTCCGTTACCTTCACGTCAACATCATAGCACTTCGCAATTTCTTCGGAGATTAAGAGCCTTTTGCCTTCAACTATATCCAATGGTGTCACCAAAGACTAAGTTAACGAATATTGGAGGCAGAAAGCAAGTGGGACGGCGACAACAAAATGGACCCCGAATCCCGTAGGTTGGTACTTTTCAGGACTCGGGTCCAGCTCCAAATGTTACTCGGGTGATAATTTTCAGTACTCAGGTACACTCCGAGGCTACTAGGGTGATGTTTTTCAGTACTCGGGTACACTCCGAGGCTACTGGTGTTATAATTTTAAGTACTCAGGTCCAATCCTAGGCTACTCGAGTCATAATTTTCGGTACTCAGGTACACTCCGAGTCTACTCGAGTGATGTTTTTCAGTACTCTGGTACACTCCGAGGCTACTCGGGTGATGTTTTTCAGTACTCGGGTCAACTCCTATTGGACTCGGGTGAATTAAACTCACCCCTAAGGGATATCGTGGGTCTTAGCACTGAATTCTTGCAGTTTTAGGTGTCCACGCAATGTCGCACTCTCCAGCGGCTCAGATAAACAGTCAGTGTTTACTGACTAACGGCCTCCCGGAGGACATTCGTGTTATCTACTTTTATTGGAAGTCAAACCAAACCCGCCATGAAAAAAACTATTGTATTACTCTTATTGTATTTGTCGGCTAGCAGTTCCGTGCCAGCGCAAGGTGATAAATCAGATTTCGTGATTATCGGCCAACAAAACTGGGGCACCAAAAATCTTGCCGTCACCACCTTTGCCAACGGCGAGAAGATCGACGAAGCGAAAACCAACGACGAGTGGATCAATGCGGGGAAAGAAAAACGCGCTGCCTGGTGTTATTATGAAAACAAGTCTGAGAATGGCGCCACTTATGGGATCCTGTACAATTGGTTTGCCGTAACCGACCCGCGTGGCTTGGCGCCCAAAGGTTGGCACGTGCCCACAAAAAACGAGTGGAAGCAATTGATTTCTACAGTCGGAACTGACGGCGGAACGAAACTCAAGAACAATGGAAAGTGGGAAGCTGTCGGTGGGCAGGACCGCAATGGAACAAATGATTATGGGTTCGCCGCATTGCCCGGTGGTCTCCGGTCGGGGCCGGATGGGAAGTTTAATGCGCTCGGATCACGCGGCCAATTTTGGACTTCCACACAAAACGAATATCGTGATGGCTTTATCGTCTATTTAGGGATTAACGCGCCCGTATCTTCAGGTATCGCAAACAAGAGTTTTGGCTACTCGGTAAGGTGTATGAAGGATTAGGCTGTTAGCTATCTATACTTTGGCTTTTGGCGTCGAAAAAAAAACGGAGAGGTTTCCGAGCTGCTTCTAGCGGCGCAAGTCCGGTCGATCGCGTGACCATGGACGCCTGGACGCGTGCATTTTCACGGAATATGCGCAAGCACGCATACTGGGCTGATGCCACGGAGCGGCATCAGCAGGTCAACGTTCTGCAGCGGAGCTGCAGAACCATGAGCGCGGCCAGGCGGCCTCGCAAAACGTGCGCATCTTCCGACCGCGCTTTGGCACGAAATGTCAATGGGTTTAGGCCTTCTCTCAGAACTGACTGCCCACCGTAATCAGTTGAGTCAAAGCTTCCATGATACCCGTCCCTTTCTTCTGATTTCATTGAAAGCCATCATATTCCAAAGTCGAAACTAACCCAGCACATCCGAAAATTCTCTTGACACTAAAAGCCTAAGGGATTGCTAAGAGCTACAATAAAAACAGTGCGCTCACGTTCCATCAAGAAACTCGATGTAAAAATATGAGAGGGTTAGTTGTCGTTGTGGTAATGCTGGCGTTCAGTTCTTGCACCAATAATAATTTGATGCAAAAACCTTCGGTACTGGGGAAGTGGTCTGTGGTGAGCGATTCTTTGAATTTCGGGGGCGCCATCCGAAACTATTCGACGTCTTCCTCCGATTACTATGAATTCCTGTCAAACAATTCCTTGATCATCAGCGAAGGAAATCGGCTCGACACCGCCGACTACGCCATTTTGTATGACACCGCTATCACCATCACCTTTAAGCGCCCGCCGAGCGTAACGTTCTTAGTCATCCAAAACGGCTTGGTGGTAAAGGACAGTATCCAAAACCGGTTCAGTCAAAGATTTTCACTTAAACAATTTTCGCCTCACCAGCTGTTACTCTCAACCTCTTTTTCCTACCCACTTGCCCCCATGACCGAGTCGCCAACAAAAAACACGGTGTTAGTGACAGGCAAAATAAATTTGAAGAGGTGATTCTCAACATCTTCATGCGCAGGTACTGACAAGTATTCCTTGCTAAACAATTTACCTGTACTTGTTGGCAACTCCTCAACCCGCAGCGCATGCCTGGCTATTCATCTTTTGAAATAAAATATTGCGTAGCTTGGTATCATCAAACCCCTAATGCCGTATGCCCAATCCTCAAAAAATTGAAGCCGGAGATGTTGTCAAAATTTCCTCCGATCCTAAAGTGATGACCGTAAGCCATATTGCCGGCGACGAGGCGCTATGTATCTGGTTCAACAGAGAGGAAAAGATCGAGTCGCACAAACTTGATTTGGACACGCTGGTGCTCGTCACTAAAAAGCCTAAGAGTTAAGCTCCTGTCGTCTTCGTTTTCGCTCTCAAAGGCAAAATAGGTTTCGGCCGGTCGATTGTCTACATTGATCTATACCAAACCAAACAACCTATGACACATTTCAAAATACTGGTCGTTGCACTAGCTTTCCTGTCACTCACCTCTTGCAAGGAAAATTCCAAGGAGAAAAACATTTCGGGCTTCAACCTCGACTCCGCCAAGCAAAGTATAGAACATCAAAATGTTGCTTTCCAAACTGCTTTCGAAACCTCGGACTCCGTTGGGCTAGGTAATTTATTTACTTCCGATGCCAAAATGATGATGCCCGGAAGCCCTTCCATTGAAGGGCGCGCAGCCATCACGTCAATGGCGGCTATGTTCATGAAAATGAAAGTCAAACGCGTAGCCAAGACGATCGACGTATGGGGCAATGATGACCTACTCACCGAAGAGGGAACGGCAAGTTTGTTCGACCAAAAAGGTGTTGAGTTGGATCATGCAAAATACTTGGTGATCTGGAAGAAAGAAGATGGTCAATGGAAATTATTCCGAGACATGTGGAACTCTGATCTGACGCCCAAAAAGTAATTCTTTATCATCCCTCTCCAGCCACTCTCGGGTGTGTGGTGGTGAGGGCCTGTAATGGGCAGGCAATGCTAGTGGTCGGAGCTAAAAGCCAATGCGAAGAGTGTCATCCCCCAAACGATACCTGCAGGTCCCGTTGCTTTTTGCGCCGACCACTATTTTTCCACTAAACGCAAAAGATTTGGTTCCGTAGGCAGTGAGCAGATTCTTCGTCCTGTCAAGCAAAATACGGTCAGCCTCAATATCCAATTTATTTGGGACGCTAAGGACAACATGGTCGATTAGCACAATCTCAGTTCTATGGGAAGAGGTTTTCATTTTCCCCGCATTTATTATTTTGAATTTCTCGCCCTTGGTTCCTTGCGCGTAAGTCAACGTCAGCATTAGCATTGACGAGATGGTGAACATCGTCGTTTTCATGGCGAAGTAGTTAATGGCGTTTTAATCCTGCTCAAAAAGCAATCATTGTGCCGAAACTACATTTCGCTAGAACACATACCGTAACTCCTCATCCACTTCTCTCTGCGAGCGTCGATTGAGCGCCGACATAATCGAGAGAAGAATGCCCATAAACGGCACTAGGGTGAAGGACGCGAACTTGCAGGGAAGGGTATCTATTAATCACTGGATAGATGGACAAGATTTCTAACTCAGTTTTTTTCAATATCTTCAAATCACCCTTTAACCTGCTCTTCTATGGAATCGGACGTCAACGGCGAGAAGCCCTCTGTGTTAAAATCAATCCGAAGGTATTTTTTCAAATTTCTCATGATGTTCCTAGCGGTGGTAGCTGGTTTTTTTTCCGAAAACATACGCGAAGGGTATGCCGACAAAAGGAAAGGTGAAGAATACATTGTGTCGATCGTGGAGGATCTGCGATTTGACATCAAAGCGCTGGACAGCATCCTTTCCAAAAGGCGAAAGAAAGAAGAAATGCTCGACTCTCTTTTAGTGCTGCTCAACGGAGAAGATTTAAAAAAGCATGGCAATGAAATTTATTATTTCGCCCGTTGGGCCCCGCGCGTGCACCGTTTCTACAACCATGACCGTACGATTATCCAACTACGGAATTCGGGAGATTGGCATTTGATCCAGAAAAAAGAAGTTTCGGATGCATTGCAATTTTACGACGAACGCGTTCGTTCGCTAGACAATTACATTGCGCAACGCGAGGAGTCGCTGGTTCTGATCATGTATCAATCAACGAACAAATTGTTCGACAATCGTACTTTCAATAATATGTTGAATGGCTTGAGTTTCAAACGCCCCACCAACAACCCGCAGCTCCACTCGTATGATAAAGAGGCCATCAATGAGTTTGCCAACCAGGTTCATTTTCTACAAAACGCTAACCAATACTATATTGATGTTGCTACAACACTCCAGCAAAGCGCTAAGCAAACACTCGCATTGATAGAAAGGGAATACGCCAGCTCTGAGTTTGTTCAAAGCGAAATTAGATAACACCAAATATTCTTCACCAAACAAAGTTCACATGAAACAACTATTTAAAATAGCCATGGCATTTGTTACAGTGGCAACGGCGTCCACCAGTGCCCCTGCCCAAGCCGATCATAAAGAAAAAATCATCGCCGCCTGGGAAAGGGCAAAAGTCTATACTCAAGAATACCTCGATGCGGCGACACAAGAAGTGTACGATTTTAAGCCAACGCCAGAGATCAGGAGTTTTGCAGAGCAGATGCACCATTTGGCCGTCGATAATTACAAACTGGTGCGCGAGGCCTCTCTGCCTATAACGACCGTAGCCAACTACAAAGACCTGGAAAAAATTCAGCTTAAGACTAAAGCCGAAGTCACACAAGCCGTGCTGGAGAGTTATGATTTTGCTATTGCCACCATCAAAAACCTTGACAACTCCAAACTGAGCACTGCCGTGAAAATGTTCAACAAATGGGACACCACCGTGGAAGACGGTCTGGCGAAATCCTTTGAACATCAAACGCACCACCGCGGCCAATGCACGATTTATTTAAGACTGAAGGGAATCGCACCGCCGCGGGAGAAGTTGTTTTGAAGTAAAGTTTAACTTGCCCGACGAGTCATAGATCGCCGATGAGTTCAACGTTCTCTGCCCATTACATCTCCCTTACAGAAAATTCTGTCCGTTTTCTGCGAAATAGATTTCCCTATAAAGAGATCACATCAGCACAAATTCATCGAGTAGAATTAACAAAAGGAACAGATCTTAAACGGCCAGTATCTGCAATAGTCTTCGGCGTATGCTTTGTTCTATTGGGAGCTTATCTGATAGTTAATTTTTCAGTTTGGAGTTTGAACGATATTGAAAGGGCGCGCGACGCCAAAACCTTTGGCTATTTTTTGATTCTACAGTTATTCCTCGTTGCGTTTGGCAGTTACGCAATCTACGCAGCCGCACCTATTCATCCAGTCGCGCGTTTTACACTTGTTTCCGGTGGCTCAGAATCACTCTCCATCAACGACATCATCAAGGAAAAACGACTCCGTGATTTTTTAATATGCTTGAAGAAGGCAGCAGGTAGCAATAAGGTGTTCGTCAATCGGGGGGTTGATCTCTCTGTTTGAACCCTTTCGGCGCCTGGTCAAGAGTACAACGAGCAAATTTCCAACATCAAACCTCCCTCCTCCCACCTTCGTTAACTATCTTCGCGCTTCGAAAGCGAAATCATGGTCAACAGTACTGAACAAGAAGAACGCATTTATTTGGAGGAGATCAAAGAGCGGTTGTCGCTGGCTTTGCATCGCATAGCTAACCGTGTACGGGAATTCTCGGAAGAACTCCGTCAAAACAAACAATACATCTACGAAAACCAACACGGTCTTGACGAAGCAGACATGGTGGCGGCAGACCAGTCCATCAACCGGATGGTGAATACTGGGGAAGGTGCCGTCGAACGCAGACGCAAGCTGATGAAGCTCGTAGGCTCTCCTTATTTTGGAAGAATTGATTTTCAAAAAGCATCTGACTCGAAAGAAACGCCCGTGTATGTGGGCCTGGCTACATTCACCGATGAGATGGTACGAGAAAATCTGATTTACGACTGGCGTGCCCCTATCTCATCGATGTTTTATGATTTTGAATTGGGCGACGCCGAATACGAGACGCCAGCGGGGAAAGTAAATGGCAAGATCAGTCTGAAGCGGCAATATAAAATCCGCGAAGGTGTGATGGAGTTCATGATCGAGAATGCCGTAAGCATCCATGATGAAGTACTGCAACGCGAGTTGAGCAAATCATCAGACGATAAAATGAAAAACATCGTGGCCACGATTCAGCGCGATCAAAACCAAGTGATCCGCAATGAAACTGCCAGCGTCATGATTATCCAGGGAGTGGCCGGATCGGGAAAGACTTCCATCGCCCTCCACCGTATTGCTTTTCTATTATATCGTTTTCGCGAAACGATCAAAGCCAAGGACATCCTCATCCTTTCTCCCAACAAAGTATTTGCGGACTACATCAGTAACGTGCTGCCTGAATTGGGCGAAGAGCACATCCCTGAAACAGGCATGGAGGATTTGGCTAACGAATTGCTGGAAAAGAAATATGCGTTTCAGACATTCTTCCAACAGGTGGCCTCGTTGCTGGAGCATCCGCACCCCGAATTCATTGAGCGTATCCGTTTCAAATCCTCGTTTGAGTTCGTACGCCAGCTCAACAAATATTTTATTCACTTGGAAAACAATTCGTTCACACATACCGAATTGAAAGTGGCTGGCGTAATCGTTCCGTTCCCCTTCATTGTACAAAAATTCAAAGCTTGGCAGCGGATGCCCATGCACAAGCGCATTCCCGAAGTGGTGCAGGAAGTAATGCAGTTCATCCGTAACGAGGCGAAACGAAAGCTGTCGGGTGGTGAGAAAGCGAAAGTATGGGAATTGGTGCAGCGCATGTTCAACATTCGTAGCCCGTTTGATGTGTACAAGAATTTTTATTCGTGGCTTGGCAAGCCCGAAATGTTTCGCATGATGCACGGCATGAAGTTGGAGTTTGCGGATGTATTTCCGCTGATCTATTGCAAAATCAGATTGGAAGGTGTTCAAACGTATGACCATATCAAACATTTGCTGGTCGATGAAATGCAAGACTACACGCCTATTCAGTATTCCGTGATTTCGCGGGTCTTCAAGTGCAAGAAGACCATTCTCGGCGATGTTAATCAACCTGTAAATCCTTACAGTGCGTCTTCCGCCGAAGGCATCGAAGAAGTTTTTCCGCAGGGAGATGTAGTAAAATTATTTCGCAGCTATCGCTCCACTTGGGAGATTGCCCAGTTTTCATTGCGGATAAGTCCTAATCCGAACCTTATCGCGATGGAACGCCACGGAGAGGAGCCCCAAGTCATCAGTTTTGCCAGCCTCCACGATGAGATGGAGGCGATCAGGGGAATGGTGATGAAGTTTGGCGAGTCAGGAAATCAATCCCTTGGTGTGATCTGCAAAACACAACGGCAAGCCAATGAGTTGTATGAGAAAGTCAAGGATCTCAAAGTCCACCTTCTCACGCCGGACAGTACCTCTTTCTCAAACGGAGTCATCATCACTACCGTACACCTTGCGAAGGGGCTGGAATTCGACGAGGTCATTGTACCACAAGTCTCCTCAACCAACTACAAATCGGACATCGACAGACGCATGCTTTACATTGCATGCACGCGTGCGATGCACAAACTCACCCTCACGTACGAGAAAGAGAGAACCGAGTTTATAACTTGATTCTGGATGCCGGAAACTCATTCCTCCGTCTGTAGACTTCGGGCGAGACGCCGTAGGCTGCTTTGAATGCTCTACAGAATGCGCTCGTGTTTTCAAATCCGCTCTTCAATGTGATTGAGCTTATTTGTTCGTCCTTTGTGGCGAGCAAATCAGCTGCATGGCGAAGCCTCAATTTTATCAAGTACTGATGAGGAGTGCATTGAAATACTGCCTTGAATTGACGGATCAATTGAGGCATTGACAAGCTTGCAGTTGCGCTGATGGTATCAAGTTTGAGTTCGTCCATGAAGGAAGAATGAAGTACTTCCTTTGCTAAGCAGAGCCTTTTGTATACCTCTGCTTTTGTACTGGGTTTCACTCCGTTCACGCGCATTACTTGGGCAGCCTCCGCATGATGAACTCCGATAAGGTGGCGCAACAAGTAAAGCAAATGCTCGCTGACTTCATCTTCTTCATATCCATTCGCTTCAAGGATCGCAGCCAAGGAAGATAGTCTAACTTGAAGGGAGCTATCGATCTCGTGCAGGGTTTGAAAAAATTCGGGAGACTCCATGTTTATGTTAAAAGGATTGTCTAACGAGGACTCCTCTTTAGCTTTACAATCGCGAAAAACGCCGGCCGCAAACTCTCTTTTGAAAAATATGGAAAATACCCGTGCGTGGTTGACGCGACACGAGTACGTCTGATTGTCATTGAGGACTAGAAATTGCCCAGGCCGCACTACGACATTACGTTTGCCAACTCCATACCACTCCTCTCCTTCTATGGTAGTCTTAATGGACAGGCAACCTACGTGATTGTCACACCCCCCCGCTTGCGCGGCTGTATTGAATATCACATTGGTTTTCTTAAAATGGTTGAAGTGCAATTGCTCATCAAACCCTGGTTGACTGTGATCCGGTAGAGAAGTGAAATACATACTTTTTTTCAAAACGAAAAGATACCGTTTTTGTTTTTGAGAATTTTGGCACATTGCTTTTGGGTGCCGGTCGTTATTATTGCACCCAATCTAAATAACAATTTAAAACAGAATATATGGAATGGATGAAAAGAAATCTCGATCGTACTTTTCTACTTCGCTTTGGCCTGATGGTGATTATGATCATGCATGGCGTCCCTTCATTTATAGAAATGAGTGTCATTGATTTTGGAAACGCCCTTACGGAAGTATTTGGCTTTGGTTTTATGGGAATCCCCATGGCGATCTTCGTCAAATTGATTCATGTGCTGACGATCCCCGCTTTATTTCTCAACAAATATCTGAAGCCCCTCGCCGTCCTCAACATCATCATTTTTGTCATGGGTATCGTCTTAATCCATTGGAAACACGGCTGGTATGTGGTGGG
>DATJJP010000031.1:0-14615 GCA_035492075.1 Cyclobacteriaceae bacterium
TTAGATCGTCGCGAGGGTCTGGCTCTGTGTATCCTTTAGACCTTGCTTTGGCCACGACAGCACTAAATCTTTCTTCCTTGGAGAATGAACTGAAAATAAAATTTAATGAACCACTCAGCACGGCCTCTATTCTAACAACCCGGTCTCCGCTCAACAACAAATCATTCAGTGTATTGATTACGGGAAGACCTGCACCTACGTTGGTCTCGTATAGAAAATTGCTGCCGTTCGATTTGGAAATGCCTTTTAATTTTTTGTACAACTCATAGGAACCTGAATTTGCCTTTTTGTTGGGGGTAACAATCGACACATTTGCAGAAAGAATTCGCTCATAACACTCGGCGACTTTTTCACTTGAAGTGCAATCGACAAAAATGCTGTTGGGTAAATTCAATGAAATCATTTGGTCGACGAATTTGGCCAGGCACATCGGAGCGCCAGTTTCTTTCATCAGGTCGACGCAGTTGTGGGGTGAAAGTCCATCTTCTTCAAATAGCATTCGCTTGCTATTTGCGATGCCAACAAATTTTAGTTCAAGCTTATTTTCGTCTGAAAGTAGCTGAAACTGAACTCCAATTTGTTTGATGAGGGTGGCCCCAATCAAACCCGTGCCGACTAAAAAAAGAGAAATCGTTTTTTTGTCGGAGAGGAAAAAAGCGTCATGCAGTGCATTGATCGCTTTGGACACGTTTTTTTGTTGAATCACAGCGGAGATATTTCGCTCGGAAGAACCTTGCGCAATGGCGGCTACGTTCACCCCGTTTTTGCCGAGCGCGTTAAACATTCGTGCACTGGTGCCGGCGTGATGTTTCATCCCATCGCCCACCACGGCTACAATTGCCAAGTCGCCCTCCACTTTGACTTCTTCGATGATCTCGTCTTTTATTTCGCGATCAAACTCTTTCTCAATGGCCATTTTAGCTTTCGAAGCGGAATTAGAATCGATGGCAATGCAGATCGAATGTTCGGATGACGCTTGGCTTATCAAAATCACGTTTACTTTTTGCTGCGCAAGAGTGGAAAATAATCTCATCGAAACACCGACGACACCCAGCATGCCACTTCCTTGCACGTTGAGCAGAGAGATGTTGCTCATCGATGAAATCCCCTTGATCAATGCCCCATTGGTTGACGGAGCTGAGATCAATGAGCCTGCCGCCGCTGGGTTAAAAGTATTTTTTATCCAGATCGGAATTTGATGGGCCATGGCAGGTTGCATGGTCGCCGGGAAAATCACCTTGGCGCCAAAGTGGGAGAGCTCCATGGCTTCTTCGTAGCTGAGCCGTGAGACGGTAAAGGCTTTTTTCACCAATCGCGGATCGGCGGTCATCATGCCATCAACATCGGTCCAGATTTCAAGTGCGGATGCATTCAAAGCACCTGCAAAAATGGCGGCGGTGTAATCCGAACCACTTCGCCCGAGGGTAGTAGTTTCTCCGCTCAACGATGTCGCAATAAAGCCAGTGATGATTTGTAAATCCTGAGGACGGCTGAAATGATCGACGATCAGATCGTTGGTGGCATCAAAATCAACTTTTGCCTGACCGAAATGATCGTCCGTGCGAATGACTTGGCGTGCATCTAAAAATGCGGCCGCTACACCTTGGTTTTTAAAAGCCTCACTAATGATGAATGCAGATAGCCGCTCGCCAAAACTCATCACGTAGTCGAGTGTGCGAGATGATCTTTCTCTGACTAAAAATATCCCGTGGAGTAGCTCCGACAATTCGTTGAATTGAACTTTGACTTGGGCCAGGATTCCGCTTTGTGTAGAAATGCCCGTTAGTTCCCGCACGACATCAAGGTGTCTTTTTTCAAGGTCGTCCAGTTTTTGATTGTACTCAAGATTGCCCTCGAAGGCCTGTTGACTTATTTGAATGAGCTGATCCGTGACGCCCCCAAATGCAGAGAACACAATTGCCATGTCACTTAGTTGATCGGCTTTTACGATCTCAATAATCGATTTTATTCTTTGTGGTGTGGCCGCAGATGAGCCGCCGAATTTTAGGATTTTCATGATTGAGAATTTTATAAGATGAATTGGAAATCAGCGGCTCGTTTCCTGGAAACAGCTTGATCGTACTGGGGCGATATGGTGATTTGTACGGGTTACCCCGTAATGATTGATGCCGTGGTGAAAGAAACCACTGCCAATGACGCAGATGCAATAATGCCATTGATCATAGAAAATGATGATATGGCTTTTAATTGCTGCATTGTGGATGCAAGGAAAGGATAAAAAGATGTTGAACAATCGTTCGGTACAAAAAAAATTCGTTCGCCAGCAGGACAAGCGCTTGTTAGGTTGGCGGCTTAAAAAAATTTCTACCTTTAATTATGGAATTTTCACTGTGATTGAATCTTGATACAAACTGAAATAAGCAATGAAAACGATTTCGATTCTCGCCTTTTGTTTCTGCGCAATGAGTGCGCTGGCACAAAACAATCAGTCCGTGACATCAAAAATCACTGATGTGACAGTGTTCCTGAATCGAGCACAAGTGACAAGGCAAGTAAAAACGCAACTCCAGAATGGAAAAACAGAGCTCGTGGTTGGCGGACTGACCTCGATGCTCGATCCCCAAAGTATTCAAGTTTCCGGCAAGGGCAATTTTGTGATTCTGGGCACCGGCCATCAGCAAAATTATTTGACGGATGTGAACATGCCGAAGACTTTGAAATCATTGCGGGATTCGATCGATTGGGCGTCGAAGCAAATCTCCCTGGAACAAAGCCAGAAAGAAATTTTAAATAAAGAAGAAGCGATGTTGCTGGCTAACCAGAAAATTGGAGGAACAAACCAAAATCTGTCGGTGGCCGAGCTTAAAGCCATGGCAGATTTTTACAGAGCCCGGCTGAGTGAAATTGTTTCATCGCGGATGAAAGAGGATGAAAAAATAAAAAAACTGCAAGAACGGATGATGAAAATGCAGCAGCAGTTTAATAGCCAAAATGAAATTTACCAGCGCAACACGAGCGAAATCGTAATCAGCGTATCGGCCGAGGCTGCAACCAGTGCGGATCTTGAGATCAATTACGTGGTTTCAAATGCGGGTTGGAATCCTCAGTATGACATTCGGGCGATCAATACGAAAAGCCCATTACAATTAAACTATAAGGCCAATGTTTTTCAGGGCACCGGTGAAGAATGGAAGAACGTGAAATTGAAATTGTCAACAGCTAATCCAAATCAAAGTGGATTAAAGCCTGAGCTCATCGCGTGGTATTTGAATTTTTATCAGCCGGCCCAATTGAGTGAAATGGTAACCTCTAGGTCCCCGAGAATGATGAAGGCTAAAATGGCACGTGAAGCGGAACCTGAAAGTGATAAGGTTAAGGAGGCGACGATAGAAGCTCCGACGATCGCTGACTATGTAACGACTATTCAGACTTCATTGAACACCGAATTTGACATTGCCCTTCCCTACACGGTGACGTCAGCCAGCAAACCAACGCTTGTTGATATCCGAAATTACGAGTTGAAAGCGAGCTATAATTATTCCACCGCGCCCAAACTTGACAACGACGCATTTCTCCTGGCAAAAGCCACCGGTTGGGAAGAGTTGAGCTTGCTACCGGGTGAAGCCAACATTTTCTTTGAAGGAACATTTACCGGAAAGTCTTTTATCGATCCAAACAACATCAAGGACACCCTTTCACTTTCTCTCGGTCGCGATAAGCGAATTGTGGTGAAACGTGAAAAGCTCAAGGAACTGACGTCGCGCAAATTTATCGGCACCAACCAGAAAGAAAGCTATGCCTGGGAGATTTCCGTGCGCAACACGAAATCGGAGCCCGTAAGAGTATCTGTAGAGGATCAAATCCCGGTTTCCCAAAACACCCAGATTGAAGTAACTCCTGTCGACCTTGCCAATGCCGTTTACAACAAAGACACGGGTAAACTTTCGTGGGATTTGAAACTGCAACCGAATGAAACCAAGAAAATCGTATTTAAGTACGAGGTGAAGTATCCTAAGGACAGACAAGTAGACGGACTTTAAGAAATCTTAAAAATTAAAAAGCGAGGGCGAGCCTTCGCTTTTTTTATTTATACTTGCGCCGTCACTTATAACCTGCTTTAATCATGAATGTCTGGCGATGCCTGTCTGTCTGCCTTCTCCTTTCTTTTTTCTCAATTCGATCGGTAGCTCAAAATCTGGATTCGTTGTTGAACCTCAGCGCGTTTACCGCTGAAAGCGACTTACAAAAACAATTAAATCAATTGGCTAAGGTGGGTGTCGGGAAGGCGCTCACCACCCGCGAAACTCCCGGCATTCTCAGTGTGATCTCGTCTGACGAGATTAGAAAAATGGGAGCCAGAGATATTACTGACATACTCAGAACGATTCCTGGCTTTGACATAGGCCAAGACGTTCAGTTCGTGGCGGGCGTTTCGTTTCGCGGGAATTGGGCCAACGAAGGCAAAGTTCTCTTCCTGATCGATGGACAACAGGTCAATGATCTGTTGTATCAAACGGTTCCGCTGATCAACAATTTTGCGGTGGATGCCATTGATAAGATCGAGATTATTCGTGGGCCAGGGTCGGCGGTGTATGGAGGCTCCGCTGAATATGCGGTTGTCAACATTATCACGAAGCAGGCTTCCTCTTTGAATGGCGTTTCGGCCTACGGTATAGGCGGTTTCCATTCTTCGTCAGTGGGGCGAACCAACGGCGGCGTAATGGTCGCACAAAAATCAAAAAATGTGCAGTGGGATTTGGGATTTTTCCAAGGGAAAGGAAAAGTGAGCGATCAAAATAATTATGTCGATCAACTCCAAGCGGCCAATGTGAATTATCCCACCTCTGATTTAGCAAAAGTGACTTCGGCAGATCCGATGAACGTTAACGTTGGCTTGAAAGTAAATGGCTTGAGCGTGCGTGGAATGTACAACGGATATAAAACGAACGATCCTGTCAACTTTACCAAGTACGACAACTACTCGGCGGATATCAAATATGAATTTAAGATCAATAATAAGTTGACGCTAACACCACAATATGTTTACATGAATCAAATCCCATGGTCGTGGGGTACGGTTTCTGATGGCGCCTATGCGCTCCAAGCACGAGCCACACGCAGTCTTGCCAACCTCACGGCAAATTACTCGCTCAATCGAAAAATCAATATCGTGGGAGGAGCCGTGTATTTTGCCGACAAAGGTGTGGACTTGCTCTCCGACAATGCGTACTTCGGAGGACAGGATTTCAACTTGTACAACTATGCGATTTTTGCCCAGGGATTAATCAAGGGTCGCCTGGCCAACGTCACTGTTGGTGCTCGTTATGAAAAGAATAATCGCGCGGGTGATGCATTTGTTCCGCGCCTAGCGCTCACCAAGAAAATTGAGAATTTCCATTTCAAGGTTTTGTATAGCCAGGCATTCAGGTCGCCCGCCATAGAGAACCAACACCTGGCACTCACGGGGAAAGTTGTTCCCGAGAAAAGTAACGTGGCTGAGCTCGAACTCGGTTATCAATTTACCCCTGAGATGCTACTTGCAGTCAATGCTTTTTACCTGAACACCACCAACGTGATCACCTATCAATATTTGCCCGACGGAACAGAAGGATACCAGAATTTTTCAAGGTCAGGAAGTAGCGGCGTGGAGCTGGTTTACAGTCTGCGAAAGAGGAACTGGAACATGAACCTGAACTATTCGTACGCACACGCCAACACAAATTCGACGGTAGATACGTACAAAGTGCCTCAAACGAATGCGCAGTTTGTGGGGATGCCTGCAAGCAAGTTGGTTGGAGTCTTCAATTTTTCGATCACTCAAAATATCTCGTGGAACCTCACTGGTATCTACAGCGGAAAAAGATATGCTTATACAAACTACGACGTCGACGGCAATCCAATCTCAACGTCTCTTGATCCTTACGTGTTGGCAAACAGTTTTGTCAATTTTGAAACAAAAGGATTTGTTTTCGGAGTGGGTGCCTATGACATCTTCAACCAGAAACCGGTAATTCCGCAAGCGTATAACGGAAATTATGCGCCAATTCCTGGACGGAGCCGAGAGTATGTTGTTAAAATTTCATATCAACTGAATTTCAAATCGCGATAAATCATGAAGAAATCTTTAGGATGGCTTTTAATCTTATTTTGTTTTTCAGTACACGCACAAACGACCAACTATCAGGTGTATTCTGTTTTTGTGGTGAGCATCGCAAAATACTCTTCATGGCCCGAAAGTGATGCGAAGGATTTTAAGATCGCTGTGTTGGGTAAGTCGAAGGTGTATGAAGAACTTATCAAGACCACGACCAGCAAGGACATCAACGGCAAAAAAGTGGTGATAACACAGACCGAAGACGCGCCGATCAGCGATCTCCCACATATTATTTACGTTTCAGAGGGGAAAAGCAGCCAACTTGCAGATCTGTTGAAGAAACTGGAAGGGAAACCGGTGATGATCATTGCCGAGCGTGAGGGATTATTCAAGAAGGGGGCGAACTTTAGTTTTGTAGTACTCGACAACAACATGTTGCGCTTCGACATCAACCGAAAAGAATTGGAAAACCATCAGATCAAAATTTCGAAAAATTTGATTTCGTTGGCCAACGAGACCATTTGATGCTAGTCCAGTTCGCGGATTTCGAAATCCTTCCCCTTGCCAAATTTGATCAGCTCTTTTAGTTGATAGTGCTCAAGCGTCAGCAAGTCTTTCACCGCAAAATCATTGGCGAGCACTTTCTCAATGACAAATTCTGTTGTCTCACCGAAATTGATGAGCCTATATTTTGAACCAACACGGAGTGAACTAAATGCAAGTCCTTTCATTTTCTAACGTGAATGTGACAATGTACCAGAGGAAACGACCAAGAAATTCTCCCCGACAAAATTAGACTTTTCAGAAAAACCAATTGACTCGTCGAGAAATTAAAATCATTGCAACCGTTTGTACTTTTAACAAACTCGACAATAATTTTTAATTATCTTTCTTTTGATGACAGAAGAGGAGATCAAACGCGAGTACGAACTTGTCGACCGGGCAAAAAGAGACCCCGCCGCTTTCGGACCGCTTTATGAAAAATACTTTGATCGGATTTTCAACTTCATTTTTACCCAAACGGATGATGAAGACCTCACGGCCGATCTCTGCTCACAGACGTTCTTGATCGCGTTGGGTCATGTTCATAAATATGAATTCCGTGGGGTTCCAATCTCGGCGTGGTTTTATAAAATCGCCACCAACGAATTAAATAAATACTTTAACAAAGCGAAGACACGAAAGGTATATAGCTTGGACGAAGTGTCATTGCGAAATTTGTTTGAAAGAGAAGACGAAGAATATTCAGAAGAAACGGTACGGCAGTTGATCGAGTTCATGAAGGACTTGTCGGCCGAGATGCTGGAAGTTTTGCAGCTTCGATTTTTCGAGGAAAAGGAGTTTCGGGAAATAGCGTTTATTCTTGACATCAGTGAAAGTACCGCAAAGATGCGGACCTATCGCGCACTGGATAAACTTCGGGAGCGATTTAACGTAAATATGAAAGATGGCAAGGCATGAAATAAAACTACGCCGGCAACTGATTGACGAAAGCGCCTTGCAGCGTCACCGAGACTATTCTGCGCTTTTACAACGGCACGAGCGCGAACGGAAGCGGCGAAAGACCAATCGTATCTTCATGTATTCCTTTGTAGTGGTCGTTATTACCATCTTGCTTCTGATCATTGCTTCTTACTTCGTCCTGAAGTGGGAAAAGGAGAGGGAAATGCAAAAAAATAGAAAGACCAATCAAACGGAGCAGCTCAAGCCCTAAAAATTCTCCTGAGGAAATGTGACTTTCAGCGATTCGACGGCTTATGAAGTCAAATTGCAACCTGCCTGCCGGCAAGCAAGGTTCATTGGAAATGGAAGTTTAACCGTAAACCAAGTTCCTATGAATACTGATAAAGCTCTTCCCTCTGGAAACGACGACGTTGTTTTCGACAATCGCAATAAATCCTATGGCGCCTATTCGATCCGAAAATCGTATGCGTCCAGTTTGACAAGAGGCTCGGGTGGAAGTCTTTTGGTGGCGGGGTTTTTCATTGCCGTAGTTCAAGCGGCACTGATGATGAAGCCCGACATCGTTAAGCCCATTCTTCCAAAACCTCCTACGATTGATTTGATGGATGTGCACGTAGTTCCTGATTATCGAGAGCCACCTCCAGAGAAGGAAGTGAGACGAGCACAAGGGTTTCCGACGACCGTGGTTGCTCACGAAGTAGACGAGACCCCGATCACGGAATTGAACATTCCTGCATCCCCAGGAGATATAATTGAAGGCGGTGACCCGGCTCCCTCCGAAGGCACTGGAGCTCAAGGCAATGTTTCAAGCGAGCCGGTTGTTGTCGAGACGCCAAAGACGGTAGATCTAGCTGAAGTAATGCCCGAGTTTGAAGGTGGAACCAAAGCGATGTACAAATTTCTTCGCAAGCACCTTCACTATCCACATACCGATCAGCAAGGAACCGTGTATGTTCGATTTATCATCGACATCACGGGTACCGTCACAGGCGTTGAAGTTATCAGAGGTGTCAGCGGACTGCTCGATAAAGAGGCCGCCCGTGTGATTGCGATAATGCCGAAATGGAAACCAGGTGCGCAGCACGGTGCTCCCGTAAATGTGCGCATGATCTTGCCCATAAAATTTGAAATGGGAAAAGAATAATAAACGAGTAGGGTCTTGAAAAAAATTAAGGCCCTACTTTTTCAAATTCTGCTCAAAGAGCTTTAGGATGCGTTTATACTCATCTGTCCAACTGCTCGGCTCGACAAATCCATGATCTTCCATAGGATAAGCCGCAAGTTCCCAGTTATCCTTTCCGAGCTCGATCAAGCGTTGAGATAACCGGACAGCGTCTTGGAAATGCACGTTCGTGTCCACCATACCATGGCAAATCAGCAAATGGCCTTTAAGACCATTGGCGTAATAGATCGGCGAACTTTTCGCGTAGGCAACACTGTCTGTAAAAGGCTCATTCAAAATGTTTGAGGTATATCCGTGATTGTAATGGGCCCAATCCGTAACGGGCCTTAAGGCAGCGCCCGCAGCGAAAACATCTGGTGTGGTGAACATGGCCATGAGCGTAATGAAACCTCCGTAAGACCCGCCATAGATGCCAATCCGTTTTGGATCAACATTGTATTTTTCAACCAACCATTTTGCTCCATCGACATGATCGGTTAAATCTTTTCCACCCATGAAGCGATAAATCCCCGTTCGCCAGTCTCGGCCATATCCGGCGCTGGCCCGATAGTCCAAATCTAAAACGGTGTAGCCCTTGTCGGCCAGAAGGTTGTGGAACAAATATTCGCGGAAATAACTGCTCCACCACTTGTGCGCATTTTGCAGGTAGCCCGCGCCATGCACAAAAACCACAGCGGCGCCATTCGCATTCGAGGGTTTGAATACTCGAGCATATACATCAGCGCCATCGCGTGCCCTGAAAGTGGTGACTTCGGGGTCACGCCAAGTATAAGACTTAAATTCTGTTGTGAGCGAACTCGTGATCTGCTGCGGTTTCGCTCCGGGTTTATTTTCTTGAAGGTAAAGTTCCCATGGCGCGTTGCTGTACGAATATCGATAGGCAATCCATTTTTCATCAGGAGACACCACCACTTCATGTGCGCCTGTCATTGAGGTAATTTTTTCAGCTTTGCCTCCCGTCGCAGGCAATTTGTACAAATGCTTTTCCCCTGGATGTAGCTCGTTGCTGATCACGTAAAAGAACTTTTTGTCGCGTGATAATTGCGCTTGCTGTACCTCATATTTTCCAGCGGTGAGAGCGGTCTTTTTCCCGGAGTTTACATCCACCGCATAGAGGTGCGAGTAACCCGATTCTTCCGAATGAAACCATACCGTCTGGTTGTTGATCCATCCGATGTTGGGGAATCCAAAAAAGCCGCCCGTACCCGGGCCGCCGATCCAGGCATCGTCATGTTGACGATCAACTAATTTTAGCTTTTGTGTCGCCAAATCCAGGGACATGATCCAGCGATCTTTATTATCGCCCGAACGAATGGCAAATACGTTGTTTTTTCCGTCCTCGCTCCAGACTAAAGATTGAAACGAAACGGGGCGAGGTAGAGGTTTTGCCTCTTTCCCCGATTTTTCTTTGTCTTTGTTTTGTTTCGCGGGATAGTCTTTGCGGAATTCAGGGGCGTCTAAGATGCCGGTGATTTGATCAGTTTTAACTTGAAGCACGGTGTCACGAATGATGTCATAAACAAAAAACTCTTGCGCTGCTTGCGCGGCTCCCACATTGGTTCGTGAGTTGATATCCTCGGTAAAGCTAGATTCAGTTACATAATTGGGCACAATGGTATTTTTGGCGCTGCCGCTCTTGGACGTTCTATAAACAATATATTTTTCGTCGGGACTGAGTTGAATGTTGTCTACCGTCCGGTCATCGAGATAAATTTCTTTTGGCCGTTTTGGTTTGTCTCCTTTTTGGTTCTTCTCAGTCAATTTCCGATTGGCATTTCTTTCTTTTAATACTTGTAAGTAAGTCAGGTTGTCGGCTTTCAGCCATTTTTCCTGTTCAGAAAGTTTGGGCTCTGGTTTTTTTGACCCCTTTTTGAAATCAGTAATTTGAGTGAAGGCGCCGGAACTCAGGTCCCAGCTGAAGAGATTCCCGTTTGTGTTGAACAATATTTTCCGTTCGTCGAACGCGAAACTTGGATTCGATTCGCGATCAACCGAATTGGTGACTTGTGTCGCCCTCCCAAGCGTAACATCGTACAGAAAGATGTCGCCGTTTTTTTCAAAAGTCTTTTTGGTGCGGGTTTTGTTGTACTGGCCGAAGGTGGGAATTTGTCTTCGAGTTTGGGCGTTTACTTTGGTGGGCGTGGTGTTGGCGACAGCGATGGAATAGAGCGAATCACCGGGGTTTTTCTCTGGATTCCATTGAAAGAAAACTTGCTTTCCGTCTTCACTCCAGAATGCGTTGGTTGGCGCGACGCCTATCCATTTTGGGTCTCGCATGATTTTTTCCACCGTGAGTTCAGACAGTGCTTGCCCCCACAGCAGGGAAGGAGCAAAAAGCAAAATCAAGATTTTTTTCATAGGAAGTTTGGTTTTCAAATGCAAAATAGAAAACGGAAGCGTGGGCTACCTATGAATTTGATAAGTGGTGCAAATAAAAAAGGGGCTGGCGCCCCTTCGTTTTAAATCTCGGTTTTTTTAAAGCTTCTTTTTCAGTTGCTCTACCTTGGTCACTGCCTCTTCCTTGCCACAAACCACTGCGAGCTGATACATGTCGAGCGCCTGTTTGGTGGTATTTTTCTTTTTCTTGGGGGCAAAATGAGTGCGGCGGGCGGTTTCTTCCAGTATTTCGCCCTTGGTAAAGTAGAACTCCGCCTGATCTAATTTCGACTGTGTGATCAGCTGAGTCACTTGGTCCTCTAGTTTCGCGGTCTCTGCCTTTTTTGTTTCTATTTGCGCCAGTTTATCTTCGATTTCGGCGCGTTGCAAGTCTACGGTGTGAACAAGATTGTCGTTTTGATTTTGATACTCAGAGACTTTCTCTTGCAAGGCCGTAAGTTCATTGTTTCTCGCCTGCAATTCTTCTTTCATTTTTTGGACTGCCAAGGCATATTGCCTTCTCGATGCAGTAGCGGTGCTCAACCGATTTTCCAGGGCAGAGATTTTCTTCTCGGTTTCTTTCACGTAGTTATTGATTTCACGCATGCTCGTCTTGAAATCTTCCAAAGGAGTACCCTCTACCATGCGTGTGTGAAGGATGTGGCGATTTTGGTCGATTGAATCGAGCATTGCACCCACATCTTGCAGCGCGGAGGATATCTTCTCATTATTCTCCAGCGCCACCCTCAACGAGTCTACCTGTTTGTTGAGTTTGGACATCTCGGCCTTCCTCGTATCACATGCGCTTACTACCACCAACAGAGACACTGCTAAAAAAAGATTCTTGTTCATAAGAGATTTTTAAAATTGGGTTATTGTGTGTTTCAACGTTAAAAGGGCAGGAATAATACGCGGTCTCCAGATCAATGGCCGTATTTTACGATAGCCTGTAAAATAGAGAGGTGAAAATCAGTACGTGAATTTTTGTATTCTTGTGTTGCAATTTTTTTAGCTAGAATTTCGTGTACGCGATTGTTGACATTGAGACAACGGGTGGCTATGCAGCCGGCCATCGGATTACCGAGATTGCCATTTACCACCACGACGGTCGCAGCATCACCGACCATTACCGCAGTTTAATCAACCCTGGCCGCTCAATTCCCTATTTTATCACCGGCCTCACCGGGATAAACTATGAAATGGTAAAAGAGGCGCCTTCGTTCGCCGACATTGCAAGAGAAGTGCACGGCTGGCTTGAAGGGCGGGTGTTTGTGGCGCACAATGCCCATTTCGACTACAGCTTTCTAAAAAAAGAATTTGACGACGCGGGTATCAACTGGAGCTCAAAGAAATTATGTACGGTCCGACTATCCCGAAAAATCATTCCTGGGCTCCACTCTTATGGTCTTGGCAGGCTCGCTGAAAGCCTTGGCATCAAAATAACGGATCGACACCGTGCGGGCGGGGATGCTTTTGCCACCGCAAAAATCTTTGACGTTCTACTTAAGAGAGACAACGGTGGCGTAATTGAAAAAGCGCTTCGAAGAAATTCGGGCGAAACGATTTTGCCTCCCAACTTACCGAAAGAAGAATTTGAATCGTTGCCCGCAAAGCCTGGGGTGTATTATTTTTTGGATGCCCACAGTCAAGTCATCTACGTGGGCAAAGCGATCAATATCAAGAAGAGGATTGCGGGGCATTTCGTGGGTGAGGCGCGCGAGTGGAACAGGTCGAATATTCGAAATGAAATTCACCACATCACTTACGAGCTTACAGGCACGGAGCTGATCGCACTTATTTTTGAATCGCAGGAGATTCGAAGGCTCTGGCCAAAATATAATCTCGCTCAAAAAGCAAGAACTGAGGAATGGGGTATATACGATTACGAGGATCGAAATGGATACATCCGATTCTGTGTGAACCTGATGACCAAAGGGTCACAACCCCTGATCACTTTTAGTTCGAAGGGAGACGCTTGGAATTTTTGGTGGGAAAAAGTGAGAGAGTTTGATCTGTGCCCGAAACTCAGCGGCCTGCAATTGGCAAAAGGATTGTGTTTCAGTTTTCAGTCGGGCACTTGCCTTGGAGCTTGCCAAAGCGTTGAGCCAGCAAAAAAATATAACAAGAGAGCGCAAAAAGCAGTTGACTCGTTTTACGAACGCGGAAATTCACTGGCCATCGTTGGCAGTGGGCGAACATCACACGAAAACTCATTGGTGCTTTTGGAGAATGGCAGTTACCTTGGTTTTGGTTTCTATAATAAGGAGGAGACGATTGAAGGATTTGACTCTGCTAGAAATTTTATCAAAACAGGGAAGGAGAACCGGACCGTTCAAAATCTTATCAATTCCTTTTTGGTAAATCCGCGTGGGGCTGAAGTTGTCTTGTTTGATTAAATCCTGGAAGGTGACTTAGCCATTTGGTCGCTGGACGACGATTTACTTACCTCCTTGTCCTTCTTTAATTTTCGATTGATTTCGTAAAGCTTGGCATATTTGTAGAACGTGTGATTAGACTCGGCCATGGCCACCATCAAGCCCTCGAAGCCATCAAATATTCCGCGTTTGATGATGTAGCTCTTAAAAAAAGTAAAAATGGAGCGGAACAGGATTTTGGGTGCGGAGCTGGATTCGTAACCCGCGTTCTGTGTGGCGTATATATCCGAATAGGATTGAATCTTGTTAATCGCCTCACTGCAGCCAGCATACGCTTGATGCAATATGTCGCCCTTGATGTGCAGGGGCTTTACATCATCGCGAAGCATTACTTGGTCATGCGGGTTTCTTCCGCCCCAGCCGCCTAGGTTCTTATTCCATAGTCGCACTTTTTTATCCGGGTACCAATTTCCCCTCCTGATCCACTTGCCACCGTAAGTTGAAAGACGGTTCATCCTGTATGCTTCGGCAGGCCACTCTTCTTTTATTTGTAAGATGGATGCGATTAGTTCTTCTGACAAGTATTCATCGGCGTCTAAAGAAAGGACATGCTCGAATTTGGCTTGACTCAGCGCGTAATTCTTTTGTTCTATATGTCCTTTGAACCCGTGCTCAATAAAACGCACTCCTTTTTCACTACAGATTTTCTTCGTGTTATCTTTCGAGAACGAATCGATCACGATAATTTCATCCGAAACCGGCGCCAATGAGTCGATGCAGCGGGAGATTCCGCGTTCTTCGTTGTAAGTAATGATAAGCGCACTGATCTTCGGCATCAAATTGATTTGAGTTTCAAATATAGGGCTTCTTCGAGTTTTAATTTCATGCAATCAGAAGCCTAAAATGGGAATACCGCTACTCGCCCGTTTCGAGTTAGTTCTTATTTGCTGGCCTCTTTCCCCGAAAGCCTTTTTAAGATAAGGCGATCCAAGAAGAAACTTAAACTGGCAGAGAAAGCAATGACGCCGAAAATAAGATAGTTGTCATTAACGCTGCTAAATGCCATCGCTAAAAAAATATACACGATGTTTACGACTGTCAAAATAATTGCAGATTCAGAATGGCTTTTTCCGAGCCGGATGATAGCATGATGAATGTGGCT
>DATJJP010000032.1:0-56644 GCA_035492075.1 Cyclobacteriaceae bacterium
CGTGTGATGCGTATGATGATGGGACCCCTTAGTGAGTCTTGGTATAATCAAGTCTTTAGCTCATTGTTTTATCGACATCCTCTGGCGAAAGGTTTGTCTTTGACCTCTATTAAGAGTTGGCTAGGATCGATTCGTAGTTGATGCTCTTCTCGTTGGCCTGCTTTGCCTTCTGCAGCAAGGTGTTTTTAAAAGGTATCACGCACCATCGCCGATCCTGCTGATTCACCTGAAATCAAGATCGAACACTTGGCCGAGGCAATTCAATATCGAAGTTTGGATAGAGAGGGGGGCTGGGTAACAAATTACCGACTCGATCAGTACTTCAAAATGTCATTCAATGTCCTAAGAGCTTGCTCTAATTCACCTGCTTGCATCTTTCCCACTTTTCTAACTAACCTTTCCTTTGAAACAGAACGAACGTGAAATACCAGTACCTCCGATTCGTTCTTTAAGCCGTTTGTTTTGGACGGCGCAAGAACAGGATTACCCTTGTAGTTTTTTATCTTCGTTGTCATTGGCATTACGATCACGATCGAGAGATGTTCATTTAAAAGGTTGCCGCTGATTATTACAACAGGCCGCAAACCTGCCTGTTCTCTTCCTTTAGAGGGGTTTAGATCCGCATACCAAATTTCACCTTGCTTCACTTTTCCAATTGTTTTAGATAATCGGCCATTCCTTCTTCTGCAAGGAGTGTGATGTCCTTATCCTCAGCCGCTCGTTTGTATGATTTCACATATTCTGCTTTTTCCAAATGTTCTAAGTAAAGACGTAGGGCTCTTTCAATCAGTTTATTCTTAGGAATGGAGAGCATATTTGATTTTTCAGCAAGCTGCTGAAGGAGCCGATCGGGTAGCGTGCTTGTGAATGTTGCCATATTATATTTGTTAAATACAAATATAAACAATAAATATTTTTCAGAAATAACAAAAAAAACCGCTCCATTGCTGAAGCGGTTTACACTTTATACAAACCCCCAAAACTACTTTTGATCCAATCCGCCTTTGCGGGTGGCTTTTCTTTGTTCAGGCCATTTGCTTTGTTCGCCCTTGGCATTGTAAGGCATGATGCTCTTTTCACGCGACGTCTTGTTGGGATCTTCGCAAGCAGCATAAACTAAAATCGCTGCGAGGATCGCATTGTTGCGCACGTCATCGAACACAACTTTATCATACGTGTCGCGATTGGTGTGCCAGGTGTAGCTTCCGTACAGCCAGCTATTCGAACTCAATGAAAAGCCAGGTGCACCCACCGCAACAAACGATGCAAAGTCAGAACCACCACCACCGGGTGAACCAGGGAATCGGGTTTCCAATTTGTCCTTGAATTTCTCAGGCACTTTGTTCAACCAGCGGCTGATGTATTCATAGGCATGCAAAAAACCTTGGCCGGAAATGTTCACTACGCGACCCGTACCATTGTCTTGATTGAACAAGGCTTCCAGGTTCTGTACGATTTCTGGGTGGTCTTCAACAAAAGCGCGCGATCCGTTTAAACCTTGCTCTTCACTTCCCCAATGTCCGACTAAAATGGTGCGCTTCGGATTGGGATACACTTTCTTCAAAATGCGCATCGCCTCCATCATTGTCAATGTGCCTGTTCCGTTGTCCGTGGCACCGGAGCCGCCGTCCCAAGAGTCGAAGTGCGCTGAAAGCATCACATATTCATCCGGTTTCTCGCTTCCCTTGATTTCAGCAATGGTGTTGAAGGTTGGCACGACCCCTTTTTCTTTAGAGTCCGTGAGCACAGATATTTTTGGCGGAGTTCCTGATTCGGTGAGCCGGTACAATAAGCCATAATCCTCCAACGCAATGTCTACCGTTGGGATTTTCTTAGTGTTGGCTCCAAAAATTTTGTTCACCCCAAATCCCCTCGACCAATTTGACGCGACAATACCAACCGCACCCGCTTTTTCTAAAGCAACGGGTAAGGTTTGATTGGTCTTTCCGGTGTTCTTGATTCGCTTGGCCCATGCATCCGTTTGTTCGGTGCGTTCTTTTTTCATTTTCTCGAACGAATCTTTCGTTCCGAATTCTTCCCAGTTGTAGTCAGGTCTGCCGGTGGGTTGCATCATCGAGATCATGACAAATTTTCCTTTCACATTAGGCAGCCATTTTTGGAATTCGAGAGAGTCGGCCACCTCCGGAAGAATGATTACTTCAGCGGTTACTGTCTTTCCATTGGTACTAGGGCACCATGCCAACTGAGTTCCCTCCAATGTTTTCACCCGCGGATAAACCATATCGATGTGCGAGATTCCGCGCTCCCAACCACGCCACTCACCCCACTTTTCATTTTTCGCCTGAATTCCCCACGTACCATATTTGGTCACGGCCCAGTCATGGGCTTGCTGCATTTGTGGTGTGCCTACCAATCGAGGGCCGATTTTGTCGAAGAGCTCATGGGCCATTTTTTGTAATTGAGAATTTTCGTTGGCTTCTTTGACGATGGCATCGACTACGGGATCTGACGTTTGCGCGTAGCTACCGAGCGCCGCAAACACGATCGCCAAAAACAAAGTAAACGTTCGTTTCATAGAAATTGGGTTAGATTAACTTCAATCTCTAAAATTAACCACCGCCAAAGGACCAAAAGATTCTTTTCCAGCATTGGCCATTAGGGTCTGCCTTCGGTAGTTATATGGCTTTGGCGATTTCTTCTTCTCCAAAGGAATAAAGCGACCGCGCAAATAATTGCAAATGGCCACAAGTAGGTTAATCCCACCAATACTTCCGTCAAGGCGCATAGCCCAGCAAAAAATGCGTGCGAGAATTTTTTGGGTAACCCTGAATTTAGTTTCGCCGTCGTGATCTGCTGCTCTGCGATCTGATAGATCTCTAGTTTGATTGTGCTGTATCTTACTTTCTCAGTTAAGAAATTGACCTGACTTACAGTCGCTTCGATTTCTTCCTGCAACTCACCAATCTGCTTTTCTGTTTTTAATAATTCATCTGTCGTACCCGTTTTTTTGCGAAGGATTTCCTCGTACCGTTGTTGCACTTCGCGTTTTGTTTTGAGACGCGATTCGAGATCAATAAAATCCTTGGAAACATCGTCGGTATTTATCTTTTGATAGTTCACATACACGGCCTGAGCGGTGATTTCATTCAGCAAATCTTCGAAGTAGGGATTTAGAACTCGAACGGTCATGCGTTCTTCCAACATCGGATTTTGAAACTCCAGATTTGACGATTCTACGTAAGCGGAGTATTTTTTAACCGAAGAAACAATGGCGTCCTTACTCTTTTTCATGTCGGCAACTTGAAAGCGGCATTCGGCTGTCTTGATCATTTTGCTTCGGCCATCGGAATACAGATCCTTTGAGGCGTTGATCAAATCTTGATTCGAATTTTGAGTCGTGTCAGTGGATTGAGCCGATTCCTTACTTTTTTCACCGCACGATAACATTGCGATGGCCATCAGGCCAACGATGAATTTTTTCATAAAAAGGGAATTTTAGGTTTGAGAATCTGCCCTCTCTTACGCTTCGAAGGCGAAAGCCCTCCTTATTTGGAGGAAAAAAAGACAATAAAAAAGGCTGTCTTAATGATCAAATAAGATTGTAACTACCTGACCCAGAGGATCGGGCAACAATTTATGACTTTAAAACAGCCTCGGAGGGAAATTACTTTGCTTTCGTTGTATCGGCAGCCGCTTTTGTAGTGTCAGCCGCTACTTTAGTCGTGTCGGTAGTTGAAGCAGATTCTTCCACTTTCTTAGAACCGCAAGCATAAGTTGTTGCAAGAATGGCAACGATCATCAATACGCCTAATTTGTTTTTCATAGTTTTTAAAATTTGCCTTTATCAAAAAAAGGAGGTGGGGTAACCCAACAAAAAATATATTTTTACCTTGGGTTACCCGGAATACCACAATTGATTAAGTCCGCATTGAACATGCATTTTTTAGAAGAGGCCCTGATTGCTGAGTTGCGAAAGAAGAATGAGGCCGCGTTAAAGCAACTTTATCAGGAAAACTACGTCATGATCTTGAAGCTGGTTGTAAATAACAGCGGAACCGAACAGGAGGCGAAGGATGTTTATCAAGAAGCAATCATCCACTTTTATGAAAGGCTGTCGCAGCCGGAGTTTGAGCTCACCTGCAAGATCAAGACCTACCTTTATGCGGTGTGTAGAAAACTTTGGCTGCAGCGCTTGGCGCAACGCAACAAGTTTTTGAGGATTGAGGAAGGCGAGCGTGTAGCAGACGTGGAAAATGCAGTGCATGAGATGGAGACGAAAGAAAGGAATTTTGCCGTGATGAGCGAATCACTGGATAAATTAGGCGAACCCTGTCGAAGCATTTTGGAAAACTATTATTTGAAGGGAATGAGCATGGACCAGATCACCGAGAAATTTGGATACACCAACGCAGACAACACAAAGAATCAAAAATATAAATGCCTGCAACGACTGAAGAAATTCTTTTTTGAGGCAAACAAGTAGTACAATGGAAGAGTTAGAATTGATAGAAAAGTATTTTAGCCGGGAACTCAATGAAAAAGAGCGCGGCGCTTTTGAAAAAAAGATGCATGATGACGATTTGTTTCGCCAGCGTGCCGAAGACCATATCCAGTTTTTGAAGTCCTTTAAACAATACGGCGACCGCAAGTTGAAAAAAGAAGCGCTTGAGAAGATCCATGACGAAATGGATTTTTCTACCGAGGCGAAAGTGGTTCCCTTAAGTCGATGGGAAAAATATGGACGCACAGTGGCGATTGCCGCCAGTGTAGCATTACTCTGTACGGTGGGTACTTTCTTTGCCCTGAAATACAGCAACGAGCAACACGAAACCAATTTCGAAATTTTAAGACGTGAAGTGAATGGCTTGAAAAGGTCTCAGAATCAAATTCTAAAGGATATTAAAGAGAAGGCCAACGCAAAACCTGAGTTTGCGCCGAGCAAATACAGTGGCACAGGGTTTCTCGTGTCGGGCAATGGATACATCGTTACAGCGTATCATGTGGTGAAATCTTCTGACTCGGTTTTTGTTGAGAACGAAAAATTCGGGAGGCTCAAAGTTTCTGTGGTTTACAAAAACCCCGAGACTGACGTTGCACTTTTGTTGGTCATGGATGAGCAGTTCAAAAATCTGCATGCTGTTCCTTTCGCGATAAGAAACTCAGAAGGTGTTTTGGGTGAGCCAGTGTATACCTTGGGATATCCGCGCAACGAGATCGTCTATGGTGATGGCACTATCAGTGCAACATCAGGCTACGAGCAAAATGAGAGCTCGTATCAGATATCCATTCCCGTCAACCCCGGCAATAGCGGCGGACCCATGATCGATCAGCAAGGTGCCGTGATCGGTATTGTCAATGGAGTGCAGACGGATGCACGCGGAACTGCCTTCGCAGTTAAATCCAACGTGTTGCTCGATGAAATAAAAAATGTTCCGTTGGACTCCCTTGCCCCTCCGCTGAGAGTCAATACTACTGGTCAGTTGGCAGGTATGTCTCGTGTAAATCAAATCAAACGTTGGAAAGACTACGTCTTCATGGTGAAAGTGTACCATGGAAAGTAATTGGGATGGGCCAACATCTGGCACAGATGCCGTTTCCGGAAGATAAAGTTCATTTAGCTAGCCAAACGCTAGATCTTAAAATAGCCGTTTAGAATAGCGTAGCGTATCAGCCCCACGTTCCCTCGCGCTTTGGTTTTTTCCAAAATGTTCGCGCGGTGATTGAAGAACGTTTTCTCGCTGATCTGAAGTCGTTCACTGATTTCGCCCGGTGTAAGCTCCTGGCAAATCAATAGTAAGATTTCAATTTCACGATTCGTGAGTTTCGAATAACGGTCTTCTTCTGCCGCTCTGCCGCCGGAGTTCATCAACGCTTTCGTCGCGATGTCGTTTTTGTAAAAATCTTTTTCAACGATCGCTTGTAGCGCTCTCTCCACTTCTTGGGGCTCGGCCGATTTACTCAAGAACCCGTGCACACCAATATCCATCAGTTTGTTGATGAACACCGATTCGTTGTGCATCGTGAGCACGAGCATCTTCACCGATGGATAACGATCTGCAATAATTTTGGCAGCTTCGATGCCACCCATCACGGGCATCTCCACGTCCAGAATCACTGCGTCAGGATTGTCTTCTTCGATAAGCGTGAGTAGCTCTTTGCCATTGGCTGCATCTTTTACCACGTCCACATGCTCAAACGAATTGAGAAGGCGCTGCATTCCTTTTCGGACCACGTTGTGATCTTCTGCCAGGTAGACTTTCAATTTTGATTTCATTTTCTACTTTTTCTGGGTTACGGTCATTTCATATTACCAAAGGTATTTCAAGGGAGATTTCTAGTCCGGTGCCAGTAGGAGGATTTCCTATACTGATTTTTCCATCGAGCTGCTTTATGCGTTGATTGATGTTCCAGAGGCCTACACCTTTTTTTTCAACTTCCGATTTAAGTCCAGTCCCGTTGTCAGCCACTATGATGTTCAGCGACGCATTCAACCATTTCATCGACACCATCAGTTGACTTGCGCCAGAGTGTTTAATCGCATTGCTGATCAGTTCTTGAATAATTCTGAAAACCTGGAGTGCTCTGTCATCATTCCACAACTGGCTGTTTTCTTCTTTCACGCTGATCTCAATTCCTTTGCCGTCCAGTCGATCACACAGTTTGGTGACCGATGCAGACAAGCCCGCGTAATGGAAAGCCTGGGGTGTCAATTCCCAGGCAATCCTTCTTACGGTTTCAATACTCTCGTCCAGGATTTGATTGAGCTCTTGATACGAAGTTAAGGTGGCGTTGTTTTGATCCACTGATTTTTGAATGAACGAAACATTCACCTTGGCTCCCCACAACAACGAACCGAGCGAATCGTGAAGGTCAGCGCCAATGCGTTTGCGCTCCTGCTCTTGACTTTCGAGCTGCAGCTTGATCATTTGGTTTTGATAATTCAACTCCTGCATCGCGCGCTCTTGTTTTTCCTTAAGCATTCGTTTTTGATACATCAAAAGGAAGAAGCCTAACCCCCCTACGAGCAAAAGGATACCCACACTTCCCAAGAGGACTAAAGTGGGGATGTCTTGCTCCTGTAGTTGACCCATAACGATGTAAATAAAAAAGCATTTTTTGTAATATTTAGAGTCACGTGAAGCACCACCCAAATCGTTTGGTGGCTTTCGTTCGATAAATGAGTGAGTAAGTAATTATTGAAAAGAAATAGAAAAAGCGTTCCTCCGTAGTAAACCAGTATTGCAAATGATAGCCAAAATGAAGGCAAGGTCTGAAGTTTTTCTTTCGGCACTTCATTGATAAGTTGATACAAAAAGTTAAGCGCCGATGCGATCATTAGAATCCCTCCAGCATAGCCGGTATTTGTGTTGAAACCCGCGGACGTTTCGATTAAGAAAAAGTTAATTATTGCAAATGCAAGCCATGCGTAAAAAAATAGCCTCAACCTCGGAATGGACCTTTTGTGCCCTAATGCGACAAAGAAAATGGCCACCTGAATTACATAGAAAATATTTAAGACGAGCCAGGTTTTTAAGTGATACCGAATTAGGATAAATGACACGGCATCCGAGAGCAGGGAAATCACACTAACTAGCAAAATTAGTTTGAGGGTACTTTGCAATTGTTTCAATTGAACCAACCCCATTGCAATAGGAAAAACGATCGTAAGAATTGAGATATAGGAGAACAGCAACAGGGGGTCCATAAATGGTTTCAAAATTTGATTTACAAGTTACGATCAAAATTTAGGAACTGGAACCAGAGCAAAACGAGGGGCAAGGGAGATTCATATCTCCAATTGTGCCATCTTCTTCTGTGCGGCCACCTAAAGTCGACAAGGGCAAGATATTTTGTCCGTCGATGGTCACGCCAATCAATAGGAGCTGTTGAACGCCAGAGTCGTTGATTGCATAGTAACAACGAATTCCCACACACCCTTTAGCAGAAAGTATCTGCTTGATAATTTCAAGTCCCAAGAAATGTGCTTGAATGCCGCCGGGGTTTTTTGCGATGTAATTGTCTTTCCAGCGATTGCATGTAGTTATTACAGTTGAGTCGGCATCAGTTTGAGTCAAAAGGCTCGTTAGAGAAGGCCCCACCTTTAATGCCACCGACGAATTCCTGCCATGCGTCTTATAGGTCGACACAAAATCATTTCCCTTGCCATCTGCACCGGTTGCAAACACGATGGGATTCCCCGCGTCATCCAGGGAGTAGTAAAAACGAATTCCCATGCTGCCATCGGTAGCCAGCATTTTTTCAAGATGGTTTCTTCCGAAAAAATGGGCCGTCAGTTTCCCAAGATTTTGATTGGTGTAGTTGGAAATCCACCGAGTGGCCACATCCAAGGTAATGGCACCTCCCTCGGTTCCGTCAAACGTATAATTTGTCAATCGGGCGCCGGGATTTCCCGCCCTCCCCTGTAGAGCCGATGCCCCATTAACAGGTGCAGGCAAATTGGAATTTTCGTCGCAAGACATGGTGACCAACAGAGCGCCAAATAAGATGGCGGTGAAGGTTTGGAGTTTTTTGAAAGTCATACGTAAATGGTTTTTGATTTCGCCTAAAATGGGTGACTTGGCGACAATATGTGGATCAAACATGGGAGTTACTCCTATACTAATAGTACAAACTCCTATGCCCTATCTACGCTCGGGGAGAAAATCCCAAGGATGACGGATCAGTTTAACATTCCTTTATTATTGTGTAATAAGCACTTATTGGATGTTGCGATTCAGTTCGTGAAGGGTAGGTTTTGATTATCAGGTACCTGCACTCAAAAGGGAATCCTCGACTACTCGCTCAATGCTCGAACAAAAGAGGGTAGAGGAAATAGATCTTTGCCAGCTGGTATCTCATTCAAAAGAGGAACATTGCCTCGGCGTTTACGAAGTTCTACGTCATCATTCGCAATTTTCCGGCTTACGAAGCGAAGGCCAGTTCAAAGCGTGGCTAGTATATTCTTGAACTCCTTTTTCTTTGATTTTGAAAGTGGTAATTGGGCCCCGTCTTCCATCACTAAAATCCCCCCGGCGCCATAGCGAATCACCCTTTTGATGTGGCGAATGTTGACTAGATACTTGTTGTGGGCTCTAAAGAATAACTGAGGGTTAAGTTGTAGCTGGATGATCGACAACGTTTTTGAAAGCGTCATTTCAAAACCGTGCTTGAAAATGATTTTCGTGTAGTTCCCTACGCCTTCACAGTAAAGGACATTTTCAACGTTGGTGACGGTAATGTCGGAAATAGTAGGAAGCGCCACATATCCGCAAGTACTGGTTTTGTTGACGAAAAAATTATTGACACTATTCACTAAGTTTTGCAATTTCTGGGATTTGCTTTGGATACCCAGCTTTACTTTCCTCACCGAATCAATGAGTTCTTTCCGCTTGATTGGCTTAAGTAAAAAATCCACGGCACCGATTTTCAGGGCGGCGAGGGCAAATTGAAAATTGCGCGACACGAAAATGATGGGAATTTGCAGTAGCTGCAATTTCTTGGCTAATTCTATACCTGTCAGTTCAGTCAAATGAATTTCCAAAAAAGCTACGCTGGGTGCGAGCGTACTGGCCGACAACAACGCTTTGTTCGGGCTTGTGAATTTTCCAATGATTCTTATTTCAGGGCAATGCTGTCTAATGCATCTCGTTGTGGATAAAAGTCCACGCGTGTCACATTCAACGATAATTGCGGTTAATTGCTTCATTCAACTTTTTTGATCATCAGATATGCCAACCATTTGTTTTTTTTTGAATTAACCCAACCTTCAACCGGTGGGCATCAGTAATATCCATTAGCACCTCGGTTTTTTCGTTAAGCTCCTGACAACAAGGAATGACAAACTAAGCTGCTTTTCACATCTTCTCTTGCGGCTTTTGACTGGCGAGGTGATAATTTTTATTGATGTGCTTTTTTAAGCCGTTTAAATGAGAATGGTTGCGGCCTGAAATCTCCATCAAATGCGCGCACACGGGATTTATGAGGGAGAATATTTTATCTGTATCGCATGCAAATCACATCGACCGTTCAAGGAAAATAGAAGGGGAAATGCATGTTTTGTTTGCCCAATGTAGGCAAGGATTATTGGTTGGGTGTTTATACAATTAAATTTTAACTAAACACTTATTACTTGTGACGACGATAACTGCAGCAATCATTGATGATGACGAAGTCATTTGTGATGCACTCGAACTTCAATTGAAAACGTATTGCCCCGAAATCAATGTCGTTTTCAAATGCACCGAACCGCTCAAGGCAGGGCAACTGATTTCCAGGCATAGCCCCGAAATTGTTTTTCTAGATATCGAGATGCCTGGCCTTACTGGTCTTGAACTGTTGGGTAAGTTCCCCGATCCCTTATTTCACGTCATATTTGTAACCGCGCACGACAAGTTTGCTTTGAAAGCTTTCAGATTTAGTGCAGTCGACTATTTGGTTAAGCCGGTGGAGTCGCAAGAATTAGTGGACGCAGTCAATAAGGTGAAGAATAAGGTCAGTCATGACCCGCCACAACTAAATGTGCTCTTGAAGATGGTTCAGGAACTGAAACCAAACCATGAACCTAAGCGAGTGGCCTTGCCTACGGCGAACGAAATCGTAATCATAGCTGTCGATGAGATTGTTTTCTGTGAAGGCGATGGCAATTATACCAAAGTGATAACGACCAATGGCTCACGAATTGTCCTCTCCAAAACATTAAAGGTGCTTGAGGATTTTCTGGACGATCGTCTCTTTTTCCGAGTCCATAACGCCTACCTCGTCAACATCAATCACATTCGGAAAATAAACCGGCGAGACGGCGGCTCCATCATTATGGACAACAATGCCGATCTCCCCATGTCGAGGTACAGAAGGCAAGAGTTTTTTGAGAAGTTTAATTACCTATGACCGTTGGTCAGCTAAGCCTCTTTGTGACTTCGTCCCAATGGATCAGATTCCACCAGTTGGCAACGTATTCATTTCGTTTGTTTTGGTATTTTAGATAATAGGCGTGCTCCCACACGTCAAGCCCAAGCAGCGGCGTGCCTTTGAGTTCTGAAGTATCCATCATCGGATTGTCTTGGTTCGCGGTGCTGCCGATTTTCAATTTTCCATTTTCATTCACCAACCATGCCCAGCCCGACCCAAAGCGGCCGATTGCGGCTTTCGTAAATTCTTCCTTGAATTTATCGAAGGAGCCGAATGCACCCGCGATAGCGTCTCCAATTTTTCCTGAAGGTGCGCCCCCGCCATTTGGTTTCATCACCTGCCAGAAAAAGTTGTGATTCCACGCACCCCCGCTGTTGTTTTTTGCTTTCGTGGAAAGTTTTGATGCATTCGCAAAGAAATCTTTTTCATTTTCGAATGAAATTTTTTCAGCCGTGATGGCATCGTTCACATTCTTGACGTAGGCGGCATGATGTTTCGTGTAATGGATCTCCATCGTGAGGGCATCGATGTGAGGTTCCAAGGCTTTATAGTCATAAGGCAATGCGATTTGTGAAAATTGAAACGCACTGCCAACGTTCGTGTCTGCACCAATTGTTTTTGGACCTGCACTCAACGCGAAAGGCGACATCACCGCCACCGACGCCGTTGCTTTGATCGAATCCTGTACAAATTTTCTTCGACTGATCGGTTTCATATTGTTTGAATTTTAATGGAACAAAACTTCGTCGCAGAGGCACATAGATTTATCTGTGTTCATCTGCATAACCTGTGGTCAATTTACCCAAAAAATACTAGCTTGCGTTTCCCAAAAATTTAAACGGTATGGCCGAAAAACTTTATGATGAAGTTCCCTCGTTGGACTTGGCGGATTTCACGGGAGGTGATCCAGAAAAAAAGAAAAAATTTGTAGCGGCTCTCGGCGAAGCATACAACAATATTGGTTTTGTAGCCATTCGCAACCATTTTCTCTCGGATGAGTTGAGCGAAAAGCTGTATGATGTCATCAAGAAATTTTTCGCGCAAGCGGATTCGACCAAACAGAAATACGAGATTCCTGGACTTGCGGGGCAGCGAGGGTACATTGGCAAAGGAAAAGAACACGCGAAGGGTAGGAATACGGGTGATTTAAAAGAATTTTATCACGTTGGCCAAACTGTGGTTGGGGATGACCCGATAAAAAAAGAGTACCCCGACAATGTTTTCCCCACGGAACTTCCTGAGTTTAAAGAAATTTCACTGGAGGTATATAAGCAATTGGAACGTACGGGTGTGCAAATGTTAAAAGCGATCGCCTTGTATCTGAATTTGCCTGAAAATTATTTTGATGGCAAGGTAAAACATGGCAACAGCATCTTACGACCGATTCATTATTTTCCGATTGAGGATCCTGATTCTGTTCCCGCCGATGCGGTGCGTGCCGCTGAACATGGTGACATCAATTTGATTACGTTGCTGATGGGCGCGAGTGCAGACGGGCTCCAGGTGAAAAGACGTGATGGCAAATGGATACCGATCACGGCGCTGCCGGAGCAACTGGTCGTAAACGTGGGCGATATGCTCGAGCGATTGACCAACAAAAAATTGAAGTCAACGATACATCGAGTAGTAAATCCTCCGCGCCATCTGATGAACAAGCCGCGTTACTCGATTCCGTTCTTCATGCATCCACGCTCGGAGATGAACTTGGCGGCGCTACCGAGTTGCGTCGATGCGCAGACGCCTAAACTGTGGGAAGACATTACCGCTGGTGAATTCCTCAATCAGCGCTTGAAGGAAATCGGATTGAAAAAGTAACGAACGTTTTGACTGCTCGAGTTCGCTACCCTGATTTTTTGAAGGAAGTGCTGCTGCTTTCCGTCTCTTGCTTTGGTGGACCTCAAACACATATTGCTCACTTCTCGAGGCGTTTGGTGGAGCGCAAAAAATATTTGACCGACGCGGAGCTCATCGAGCTGAATGCACTCGGGCAGGTTTTGCCGGGCCCCACCTCCACACAAACGCTGACGGCTATCGCCTACCAACTGGGAGGCCCGAATTTGGCTTATCTGACGCTGTTGATTTGGATGCTTCCTTCTGTTGCCATTATGACGGTGGCTGCAATTTTGATGGCCAGCCTCGAGACGAATAAAATTTCGCTTGATTTCGTGAGGTACATTCAACCCATGGCGGTCGGATTTGTGGCGTACGGTGCCTATTCCATTGGCATGAAAACCATCAAACGAATGCGAGGCGTGGTGTTAATGGTGCTGGCAGCCTTGGCCACTTTCATTGTGAAAACACCTTTTGTGTTTCCGATCATTTTGCTGGCGGCCGGTTGCGTCACTGCTTTCAACTACAAGGCGCATCCACGGCAACCAAAAAAGAAAATTGATATCAAATGGTCCAATTTATTTTTGTGGATCGGCGTTTTGGTTTTTGCCGCAGTGTTGGGAAGTCTTACCAGAGCTAACCCGAAGCTGCTGCCTATTCGTTTGTTCGAGAACTTTTATCGCAACGGCAGCCTTGTGTTTGGCGGAGGCCAAGTGCTCACTCCGATGCTTTATACCGAGTTTGTTCAATTTTCACCGAAACAGTATTTAACATCGCAAGAATTTCTCTCCGGCTATGGACTGGTGCAGGCACTGCCAGGTCCAGTGTATTCGTTCAGCTCATTTATAGGGGCGCTTTCGATGCGGGAATTCGGAACGACAGGCGAAGTGATTGGCGCGATAGCTGCTTCGTCAGGGATTTTCCTTCCGGGCACCTTCTTGATATTTTTCATGATCCGTGTGTGGGACAACTTGAAGTCATTTCGAGCGATTCGGGCATCCTTGGAGGGCATCTTGGCGGCCAACACCGGACTCGTCGCTGCTGCGGCGTTGATTTTATTTTTGCCTTTGATTTCGGAAGATCATTCGCTGAGAAATATTTTTTTGAACTTGACGTTCACGTTTGGCACGTTTGGGTTGATTGCTTTCACGAAGATCCCTTCTTGGGCAATTATCATCGGCGGTTTGGCCCTTGGCTTTATCCTTTAGAGGTTGAGTTTACATTGCGCTTCATTGTATTGCTGATTTTTTCGATTCGGCGACTTCAGGATTCAAACTAAAAGACCTTTTGCATAAATTGGGCGATGCCAACATCTTTCGAAGAGGTAAAGCTCTCTAAGCAACTGTGGTGGCTCATCGCATTCAGCATAGCGATGGGTTTTTTGGAGGCTGCCGTGGTCGTGTATTTACGTTTGCTTTATTATCCGGCCGGGTTTCAATTTCCTCTCGTGCCGCTCGATGCCCGTGTAAGCGTGGTTGAAATTCTTCGTGAGGCAGCGACGGTAATTATGTTGGTAGGTATTGGTGCAATAGCGGGAAAAAATTTTCAGCAGCGACTTGCTTTCTTCTTGCTTGCGTTTGCCATCTGGGATTTGTTCTACTATGTTTTTCTAAAACTGATTTTAGATTGGCCCGCGTCGTGGCTTACCTGGGATATTTTGTTTTTGATTCCGGCACCTTGGGTGGGTCCCGTCTTGTCGGCGGTGATTGCTTCGTTCACGATGGTTGGTTTTGCAACGGTGATTCTGATGAACGAATTCAGAAACAAGTCAGTGCGGGTGAATCGAGTCGAATGGATTTTAATCATCATCGGTAGCCTTGTCACCATCCTTTCTTGGATGTGGGACTACATCAAGTATAGCGGCCGTGTAGCCGATGTTTCCCGGAGTGCGCTGGAGACACTTTCCAGCTATGTACCTGAGCATTTTAACTGGTGGTTTTTTAGCGTCGGTGAAGTTCTTTTGCTGTCCGGTATTTTTTTGTATTCAAGAAGGAAGGACGGTTGAGATTTCGCCAAAAGGGAGATGGATTTCACTCTCAAATTCAGTAATTTTCAAGATTTTTAAGCTTGGTTCATGATTGCATATCTCAAGGGGAAGTTGGTCCACAAAGAACCTACACATGTGGTGATAGAAGTGAATGGGGTGGGATACCAAGTGGGCATTTCGCTGCACACCTTTTCAGAAATTAAGGACAGAGAAGATATTCGCCTGGCTACGTATCTGCATGTTCGCGAAGATGCCCACATTTTGTATGGCTTCGCATCGGACGCTGAGAAGCAAATGTTTCAATTTCTCATTTCAGTAAATGGGATCGGTCCGAGTACGGCGCTGGTGGTACTAAGTTATTTGACCCCCGATGAACTGAAGTCGGCCATTGTTGGCGAAGATACCCATACCCTTCAAGCGGTAAAGGGAATTGGTGGTAAAACGGCCCAAAGACTGGTACTGGAATTGAAGGACAAATTGAGAAAAGAGGCCTTTGAAGAATCGTCGGGAAATGGGGGCTCAGCACGCAATACGCTTCGTTCCGAGGCGTTAACTGCATTAATTACGCTGGGCATTGGCAAGGGTGCTGCTGAAAAAAGCATAGACACCATCCTGAAAAAATCAGGAGGGGCAATAAGTTTAGAAGAGCTGGTGAAACAAGCGTTAAAAACTGCCTAAACACGATTGAGGGAACTACAACGAAAGGTACGGACCAACATTGGACTGAGCATCTGCTTTGTGATGTTCTGGCCGCTGGACTATGTCCTTGCGCAGGATTCCCTCAAAACAAAAAGAGCTGACTCCAGTAAATATCGGGTGGTCAATCCGTATTACCCGAGCTTTCGGTTGCGCGACAGGTACGGTGATCCCTTCTCTAACTACACGACGCAATCTCCGCTGTTCCTTAGAAATCCTAAAAATCTTAACACCCAGATCTCACTCGACACGGGGATGCACTACAATATTTCCGAGAAGATGGGCAACCTCAACTTCCGACCGAACTCATCGATGTCGTTTCAAGATTTCAGCAGGCAAGATGACAAAGGGTTCGCAAAAAAATATTATCAAGGCAAAAGCTTGGCGCTTGATGGCGAAAGTGCTGTGAGCAGCCGTAACCTGCTGCCTAAGATTTATCTGAGCCCGGTGCTCGATCGACTGTTTGGTGGGAGTTACATCGAGTTGATTCCGAAGGGGCAAGTCATTTTGGATTTGGGAGGATCGTTTCAAAAGGTACAGAACCCTTCGATTCCGATTCGTCAACAGCGCAACGGCGGTTTAGATTTCGGTCAGCAGATTCAATTGAGTGTGGCGGGAAAGATTGGGGAGAAGTTGAAAGTCAATACCAACTTCGATACTCAGAATTCATTTGACTTTCAAAACAGCATGAAAGTTGAATACTCCGGATTAAAGGAAGATCTCCTTAAAAAACTTGAGATCGGTAACGTCAGCTTACCTCTTAACAATAGCTTGATCAAAGGGTCGCAAAATTTATTTGGGGTAAAGGCCCAGTTGCAGTTCGGAAAGTTGACCACCACAGTGATTGCCAGTACGCAGCGAGGCAAGCAATCGACGGTGCACGTTTCGGGAAGCGGCAACGGGGTGTCGCAGGGGAGACCTTTTGAGATTGTTGGTTCGCAATACGATGATATGCGCCACTTTTTCTTGGCGCAGTTTTTTCGCGACAATTTTGAAAAATGGTTAGGAGCAATACCTGGCCAGGTTACATCGGGTATAAACATCACGAGGTTGGAAGTGTATTCCATCAATCGACAGAATGATACTCAAAGTCTTCGCGATGTCGTGGCGTTCATGGATATGGGCGAATCCGACAAAGTCTATCGCGCCGATGTATTCAACAGAGGACCCGTATCGCTTCCGGCCGACAACAAAGTCAATAATTTGTTTTCAAAACTGCCGGCGTCATCGGAAACCACGGGGATTGAAAACACCCTTCAGTCGAGCCTTGGCCTCACCTCTGGAACGGATTTTGAAAAGATCAACAGCGCTCGAAAACTGGCAACCACAGAGTACGTCTTCAATGCCCAGCTGGGCTACTTGACGTTGCAGCGCAAACTTCAAAATGACGAGGCGTTGGCAGTGGCTTTTGAATATACCTACAACGGCAAGGTCTATAAAGTAGGCGAACTAACGGAAGATTACTCCAACAAGAAAACCACCGAGGTAATTTACCTGAAACTGTTGCGGCCACGATCGATCAACATCAAGGATCCGACCGGCCGGATCATCCCCACCTGGAACCTGATGATGAAGAATATCTACAACATCGGCGTTTCGCAATTGACGCGCGACGGATTTCAGTTGAGAGTAATTTATCGTGACGACCGAACAGGGATAGACAACCCACAATTACAAGACGGAAGTCCGGCGGTCAGAGCAAAACAGCTGATTCAAGCGATTGGTCTTGATCGACTAAACCCATATAACGACCCCCAGCCAGACGGAAACTTTGACTATGTCGAGGGCTTGACCATCAACTCGAATTATGGCTTGGTCATCATTCCTTACCTCGAACCCTTTAACAAAGGACTCAAAGACTTATTTGCATTAGATCCTGACGCTAACGACCGATCCTTTCTTCTTAATAAATATTTATACGACACGCTGTACCATACCACTCAAATCGAGGCGTCACTTGTTACTACGAAGAACAAATTCTTTATCGTTGGTTCTTCCAAATCGGGGTCGGGTCGCGAGATTGCGATTCAATCCTTCAATATCACGCCCGGTTCGGTAAAGGTGTTTGCTGGAGGAACACCGTTATTGGAAGGTCGAGATTATACCGTCGACTACACCTTTGGAAAAGTAGTCATCCTAAACGAGGGTATCCTTAGCTCTGGCAAGGACCTTGACGTAACTTATGAACAGCAAGATCCTTTTGCTTTTCAAACACGATCGCTACTTGGCACTCGCTTCGACTACAAACTTTCCGATGATGTCAACATTGGAGGAACCTTCTTGTACTACAACGAAAGACCACTGATTACGCGTAACCTCATCGGCAATGAACCAGCACGCAACATTCAGTACGGTGTTGACTTGAACATGAAAAAGAACTCGAGGCTTCTGACGAAAATGGTGGATGCACTGCCGTTTTTGCAGACGAAGGAAGTCTCTACCGTCACTGTCAATGCCGAGTTTGCCCAGCTCCTTCCCGGCACTTCCAATAAAATTCATGGTGAAGGAACATCCTTTGTTGACGACTTTGAAAATGCGGCTACTCCATACAGTTTGCTATCGCCGCAAGGATGGAAATTAGCATCAACACCACGCGAACCTGCGTATGACCCCACCGGCGGGGCTGTCAACAAATTGGAAACGGGATTCAAGCGGGGTAAGCTCGCCTGGTTTCAGGTGGACAACATATTTTATATCCAAGGTGGCGGAGGAAGCTATACTCCGCCCGACATCAAACTTACCAATCACTACGTCCGCCCCATTTTGCCGAATGAAATTTTTCCCTATTTCGATCCTTACCTCGGCAATTTTTATCAGCCGATATTGAACTTGGCCTATTTTCCGAATGAACGTGGACAATACAATTACAATAATGGAACGCTTTCAAAAGATGCTCCTCTAAATGCAGATGGATCTTTTAAATCACCGGAAACGAACTGGGCTGGTATAACGACAGCCATTCGAACGCAAGTCGATTTCGATGCTGCCAATATTGAGTACATCGAGTTTTGGTTGATGGATCCGTTTATCCCCACGGCCAATGGAATAGTTGACGACGGCACCCCTAACGCAACATACAATTCTACTGGGGGAAAACTTATTTTTCACGTAGGTAGTGTTTCTGAAGATGTGGGTCATGACAATTACCAAGCGTTTGAAAATGGATTGCCAACGGATGGCAGCACCACCAACGGAGTTTATACCGACAGTCAATGGGGCTACGTCACCAACAAGCAATACCTCAACAATGCTTTTGATAGCTCACCGTCATCGCGCGCGAATCAAGACGTGGGCATGGATGGTATGAACAGCACGCGGGAATTGTCAGACCCAAAGCTTTCCAGCTTTGTGTCTTACGTAAATAACAATCCCGGATCCACTGCTCTTGCCGTTCAGCGAAAAGACCCCTCTTCAGATGACTTTCATTATTACCTCGGAGATGACTGGAATGCAAAGAAAGCACAGATCATTGAACGCTATAAAAACTTTAATGGTATGGAGAGCAACTCTCCAATTGTTTCCGGGGCGCAACCTTATTCCGCATCAGGGACTACCATTCCTGACAATGAAGATTTGAATGGAGACAATACACTGACAGACCTCGAAGAATACTACACCTATTCGATTGATTTGAAACCCGGCTTGAAAGTGGGACAAAAATATATTGTCGACCAAATCAAGCCAACATCAAAAGAGGCCAACAATGAAGTGACGTGGTACTTGTTCAGAATTCCAATTCGTGACCCCGATGGGCAAGTCGGTGCGATCGATGGTTACAAAACCATAAAATACATTCGAATGATCATGACCGGCTTCAAGCAACCGGTTGTACTTCGGATGGCAAACTTTCGCTCCGTGGGTCAGCGCTGGAGACAATATGCCGGGACCCTCCAAGAATCTGCCCTCGTGCCTGTTCCCGAGCCAAACCTCGATAATTTCACAGTCTCTACAGTCAACATCGAAGAGAATGGGCAGGCGGATGTTGACAAACCTGGATACGTAGAGCCACTGGCACGTGACAGAGACGTTACGTCACCCGTGCAGCGCCGGCTTAACGAACAGTCGGGACAAATTTGCGTTACCGGTTTGCCCGACGGTGATGCACGTGCCATGTATAAAAATGTGTCGATGGACTTTTTCAATTATGGTAGAATAAAAATGTTCATCAGCGCCCATAGTTCAGATGCGGGAGTTACCATACCCGATAATGTATTGACTGGATTTTTGAGATTGGGAACAGACCCAGATCAAAACTATTATGAAGTGGAGTTGCCTTTAAAAATGACACCCAACGGCACGCGAACTGTGGATGAAGTATGGCCTGATCAAAATCAGATCGATCTGGCCTTAGACCAATTGTACGCGTTGAAAATACAACGCGATCGCGAGGGTTTTTCACTTACGGTTCCCTATCCGCTGACGGGCGCGAAGCCAGTAGGTGATGGAAAGCACAGTGTCCGTGTTATGGGAAGACCGGATTTAAGCGCGGTGAAAGTGTTAATGATAGGTATTCGAAATCCAAGATCTTCTGATGGCAGACCATACGATGTTTGTCTCTGGGCCGACGAACTTCGCTTAACGGATTTCGATCAAACTGCGGGATGGGCGGGAAATGTGGTGGTGAACACCAAACTCGCCGATCTCGGAACCGTGATGGGATCATACCGGCACATCGGATTCGGCTATGGGGATGTGCAGTCTAAAATTTCGGCACGCGCCCGAAGCAACACCAACCAATTTGATATTTCGATGAACCTGAATCTCGACAAACTTTTGCCGCGCAACACAGGTTTGAAAATCCCTATGTTCTTTAGCTACGAGAGCATCATCATCGATCCGAAATACGATCCTGCCAATCCTGACCTACGCATCAGTGCCGCATTGCAAGCACTCAATCCCAGCGAACAAAGAGATTATCTAAAAACGATCCAAGACCGATCGTATCGGAAAAGTTTGAATTTTACCAATGTGCGAAAGACGAAGGTGAGCAAAGATGCGAAGAACCATATTTGGGACATCGAGAATTTTGCCTTCAGTTATTCATTCACAGAAGCAAAACAACACAACTTTAGTTTGCTTGAAAACACACGCAAAGATGTGAAGGGTTCAGTGGCTTGGCAGTTTCAATCCAAGTTTGCTGGAATTCAACCGTTTAAAAACACCAAATTCGTTTCCTCCAAATACCTGCAGCTGGTGAAGGATTTTAATTTCAATCCGGTGCCTTCGACAATTTCAGTGCGAGGCGAATTGGAGCGGTCGTACTCAAAACTTTTATATCGTGCCTATACGCCTGACAACCCGAATGGGTCAACGACAGCACCCTCGTTTCAGAAGTTCTTCATTTTCAACCGCTACTATAATTTTAGCTGGCAACTGACAAAGGCCTTGAAAGTAGACTATGGGGCGACCGTAAATGCAATCATTGATGAGCCCGACTCCGATCCAAATGGAGGCTATTCGGCGTCGCAGCCAAATCGTTTTATCACGAAACAGATGTATTATGATTCGGTCCTCGGCAACCTAAAACGGTTTGGTCGAGTCAAGTACCTGGATCAAAGTATTACTGCAACCTATACACTTCCTTTCGATAAATTTCCGGCGACGAACTGGATCGCGAGTGAGTACCGCCACCAGGTGGGTTATAACTGGAGGGCCGGCCCGCTCGAAACCGTGGACAGCCTGAAGATGGGAAACATCGCACAAAACAGCCGCTCGCAAACCTTTAATGGTAAGCTGGACTTGGTGAAGTTGTACAATAAAATCGGGTGGTTGAAAGGGATCAATACACCAAAGGCACCTCCAAAGCCGACGCCAAAGAATGCTGCAGAGCGAGCGAAGCAGGCAGTTGAAAGAGCGAAGGCCGATACGTTGCCACATCCGCCGGATATGAAGTTGGCAAAGGCGTTGATGCGCTTGATCATGTCGATCAGGAGCATCAACGGAAGTTATTCGATCGTTGAGGGTACGGTACTCCCTGGGTTTACGCAGTCGCCCAAATTTTTTGGAATGGACCAATCTTGGCGTTCCCCTGGCTTTGGTTTTGTTTTGGGGCAGCAGGATCCCACCATCATGCGCCGAGCAGCGGACAACGGCTGGATTACCCACAACAAATTCCTAACAACTCCATTCAGCCAAAATCAAACGAAAACATTAAACCTAACTGCTAACGTAGAGCCTGCGAACGATGTGAAGATTCAGTTCACCGCCAATAAAACTTCCAACACCGCTTTTCAAGAAATATTCAGAGATACGACCGGCCATGGCGCTTTTGCGGATTTGAATCCGTCGCGAAGCGGGTCGTATCGCATCTCATTTTTGTCGGTGGGCACTACTTTTGCCCGAGGCGAGGATCTATTCAACCAGTTTATAAAAAATCAAGGGATACTTCAGCGGAGGTTTAACGCGATTACAAGTCAAACCTACGAAGGACAATCTCAAGACGTACTGATACCTGCGTTCATTGCGGCGTACTCGGGCCGCTCGGCCAACTCGGTGAGTTTCTCTCCATTCCCTCGGATCCCACTTCCCAACTGGCGATTGGACTACAACGGCCTTACCAAACTTGAGCCGTTCAAAAGTATTTTCACGTCGGTGAGCATCAGTCATGCCTACACCTCGGCGTACACTGTGGCCAACTATTCCAATTCACTATTGTACAATAGCACCAACAACTTTAATATTTCACAGCTCTCCATCAACAATGCGGTAGAAAACTACAATGCAACGCGAGGCTTTTTTGCTTCGCAATATTCCACTGTCAATGACACCAGTCACCTCGTTCCGATTTATGTGATTAGTCAGGTTTTGATTAGCGAATCCTTTGCACCACTCGTAGGGATATCGGTGAAAACAAAAAGCAAGCTCAACCTTTCGTTCAAGTACAACACCAAACGCGACATCTCGCTCAACGTATCCAATGCGCAGATCACCGAAATGACGGGAAAAGACTGGCAGCTAGAATTAGGCTTTACAAAAACCAACATGCGCTTGCCGTTCCGCGATCAGGGTCGAATAATCACCCTGAAAAACGACGTGACCTTTCGACTGACGATGGGTGTGACCAGCAACCAAACAATACAGCGGCGGATAGACGAAGGCAGCACGGTGACCAATGGTAATATCAACTTTCAATTGCGGCCTAATATCAACTACGTGGTCAACAAGAAATTGCAGATGCAGGTTTATGTGGAGCGCACCGTCAATGACCCGCTGGTGTCCAATTCCTATCGCCGATCCACCACCAAGGGAGGTATCAAGATTATCTTCAACCTGAGTCAGTAGACCTTCATTGACTATTCGTCATTTACCCCTATTTTTGGGGCTCTAAAAAATCTTTTTTATGAACATCCCCGCAGAATTGAAGTACACCAAAGATCACGAATGGGTAAAAATTGAAGGAACAACAGCCACTGTTGGAATCACTGAATTTGCGCAAGGCGAGCTCGGCGATATCGTTTATGTTGATGTAACCACCGCAGGCCAAGAATTGAATCAACACGATGTATTTGGAACCGTCGAAGCGGTCAAGACCGTTTCTGATTTGTTTTTGCCCCTCAGCGGTAAAATCACCGAATTCAACAGGTCCCTGGAAGCATCTCCCGAAAAAGTAAATAGCGATCCTTACGGCGAGGGCTGGATGGTGAAAATAGCTATCAAGAATTCTTCAGAAGTAAATGGTCTTCTCACTGCAGCTCAATACAAGGAACTAATTGGTAAATAAATTCGGTTAATACTTGACCGTTGATAGTCGTTAATGATTGACGTATAACGATTAACGCGTTTTCATGATTGAATTGCCAGTAATATCGTCTGAACAAAAAAAACGCAAGCCCGACTGGCTGCGTGTGAAACTTCCCGTTGGCCCCGAATATGCAAAAGTGCGGAGGCTGGTTGACGAGAATAAACTTCATACGATTTGCGAAAGTGGCAATTGCCCCAACATGGGCGAATGCTGGGGAGCCGGAACTGCTACGTTCATGATTTTGGGCAATATCTGCACGCGTAGCTGCACATTTTGTGCAGTAGCTACGGGCCGCCCGACCGAATATGACTTGGACGAGCCGGCACGCGTGGCAGACGCGATTAAAAAAATGGGCGTGAAGCATGCCGTCATCACCTCGGTGAATCGCGATGAACTAAAAGACCGAGGCGCTGAAGTCTGGTATCAAACAGTCGTTCAGACCAAGGAACTGAGCCCCGCCACTACGATTGAAACTTTGATACCCGATACGAAAGGAAATTGGGATGCATTGTATCGAATGATTGATGGTGGTCAGGAGGTGGTGAGCCACAACATTGAAACCGTCGGGCGCTTGTACCGCATTGTTCGGCCTCAAGCCAAGTACGAGCGAAGCCTCGAGCAAATCAAACGCATTCGCGAAGCAGGAAAACGCACCAAGACCGGAATTATGCTTGGCGTTGGTGAAACCAAAGATGAAGTGTTCAAAGCAATGGACGATCTTGCCGCCAATGGTTTGATGATCCTCACGCTTGGTCAATACTTGCAGCCTACTAAAATGCATTTGGAAGTAGCTGAGTTTATTCATCCAGAGACATTTGACATGTACAGAGAAGAAGGGCTCAAGCGTGGACTGAAATATGTGGAAGCGGGCCCTCTGGTACGGTCGTCGTATCATGCCGAACGCCACGTGAACGTGCCGATGGACTGACCATTGAACTCGAATTTATTTCTGGTTGTTTTAGCTCGCGAATAAATTTCAGAAATCATGCAAACCTCTTCCGAATTTGAATCGGATGTTTTAGACATTATCAAATCCCGTAGAAGCCGAAGGGCATTTTCTAGTCGGCCGATCGAGATCGAAAAAATAAAATCTCTTTTTGAAGCGGCCCGATGGGCACCCTCCAGCCTCAACGAACAGCCATGGAGATACGTTTACGCCACGAAAGACCAAGAACTCTGGAATGGCATTTTCGAAACACTGAATGAGGGCAATCGAATCTGGGCCAAGGATGCCCCTCTGTTGATCGTCAGTTTTTGCAAAAAATATTTTTCACGCAACGGAGTTCTCAACGGCGCCGCAAAGTATGATGTAGGCGCGGCAAATGCTTTTCTCTCTTTACAGGCAACTCACCTCGGGCTCAACACGCACCAAATGGGGGGCTTCAACCATGCACTGCTCCGACAAAACCTGAACGTGCCTATTGATTTTGAGGAGGGAGTGATAATCGCCGTGGGCTATCCGGGGCACGTCAGTCAATTGCCGGAACATTTGCATGCCCGTGAAAATTCTCCTAGGACCCGGCAAACACAAAATGAGTTTGTAATGAATAAAACGTTTTGAAGCATGAAAGACGTTACAAAAAAATATAGCAACGGCGAAGTGACAATCGTGTGGCAGCCTAGTAAATGCGTTCACTCGGCGGTTTGCTTCAAGGGATTGGGCGAAGTCTTTCATCCGAGAGAGCTGCCCTGGATTACACCCGAAAAATCCACTACCGAAAAAATCGTGGAGCAGATCAAAAAATGCCCTTCCGGTGCATTGAGTTTTTACATGAACAAAGAAGAAGGAGCTACGCCAAAGGAAGGGTGAAAGTAACGCAGGTGCCCTTGCCTACCTCACTTTGAATCGAGACTTCGCCTCCATTTCTATGGATGAAATCCTTGCACAAGAGGAACCCCAGACCCGTTCCTTTTTCGCGGTCGGTGCCCGTTTTTGTGAAATATTCGTTGGAGTTGAGCACCATTTCTATTTCTTCTGGCGTCATGCCAAGGCCGTTGTCGCACACCTCAATTTTGCAAAAACCATTTAGCATCACTGTCTTCACCACAACAGTGCTCTTATGTTGAGAGAATTTGATCGCATTGTTGATAATGTTCCGCAGAATCAAATTCACCTGATTGACGTCGGCATTCACCCTAATCGCGTCTTCCGTTTTTGAAAGCAATGAAATGTTTTTCCGTGCGGCAGATTCCTCACTGAGCTGAAGGACATCGTTAATTACCCGAACCACATCGAAATCTGTTTTTTGCGTACGGATACCATCCATCTGGCCCAGCGACCAGTTCAATAAATTTTCAAGTGTGTTCTGAGATACGTTCAGGCTGGATTTAAGTTTGACGGAAATGCTCTTGAACTCTTCTTGCGTCACGTACTCTTTCATGGCCATCGCTAATAGTGACTCCAGATTATTGATCGGCCCACGTAAGTCGTGACTGATCACTGAGAATAATTTCGTTTTCAGTCGATTTACTTCTTCCAAGGTTTTTGCCTCCCTTGCCTTCCATTGACGCATCCGCCAAAAAACCACGGAGAGAGCAGCTAGCAGTAAGGCAACGATACTCACGAAGACGATCATCAACTGGCTGTTCTTACGTCGCTGCCTTTCGACCGCATTTTCGGTTTCAAGTGACTGAATGGTCTTTTCCTTTGCATCCAGCTCATAGTCAGAAAGAATTTCTTGAATCTGACCGTTTTCCTCAAGGTTGTATAAGCTGTCCTTGAGCAAGCTGACCATTGCCAAATGGGTGGTCGCTTCCTGGAATTGTTTGCGTTCTTGATAGATCTTCGCGATCAATTGATTGGTTCTTATCATGTTCGGCAAGCTCCGGATGGACCTGCTGATGGGAATGCTTTTTCTAAGGGCAATTAAAGCACTGTCCTTTTTGTTTAACGCGTAGTAAATCTGGCCTTGCATAAAGTAGGCGATACCGAGCGCTCGCCGATTGCCACCGAGGCTGTCTGCTACCATCGACTTGCGGTTGAAGGCCATCGCTTTTTTGAAATCCTTTAGCTCAAAAAATATTCGGGTCTTGCGCCCGAACAAAATGCTTTCATTGACTAGGTCTTTCGTTTTTTCATAGTACTCAAGTCCTCGATCCGTATACCGAAGTGCAGAATCAAATTGTCTCAACTCTACCAACAAAAATGATTTCTCACGAAAAACCTCCGCCAACAATTTTAGATCGTTGTGTTTCTTGGCGAGGGACAATGTTTGTTCGAGATAACTTTTTGCCTGCGAATATTTCTTCAGCTCAATGAAAGTGCGGGCGATAGAAAGATTGCATTCGCCCCAGTGATAGACGTGCACCGTGTTTTCATAAATCTTCAAAGCCTTGATGCCATAGTGAACGCTTAAAAGATAATTTGCCTTTGCCCAGTTGGCTTTTGAAAGAATGAAGTAGCCATAGGCAACTTGAAATTTAAGGCCATTCTTTTCGGCGGCAGCGATGGCCTGGTTGGCCAAAATGATGGAAGAGTCTGGATCGTTCAGAAAATAGTGGTATGCCTGCACATTGAGTTTGCTGATACCAAGGCTGTCCAACTCGGCATGACTGCGGTTCCACACAAAAAAACCGAGTAAAAAGATCAAAGCACTCCTCATCTCTCGGATAAAATAAAGAATTAATTGTGAAAAGTATAAAAGGACCTAGAGCAAAGCCCCCTTATTTTATACTTTTGGTCTTCCTTCTGATGAGATTGGAGCCGGTTACCCTCCATAGCGCTCGATGAAGTGCGGCTTTTTTTGAAGGAGCATTTTTGCAACTATTGCCGAAATGGGTATTTAGCTCAGCTGGTTTAGAGCACTACCTTGACAGGGTAGGGGTCACAGGTTCGAATCCTGTAATACCCACTTTTCTATTTCTGGTCCAAACGTAGCTTAGCTACCCACCTCGCCCCACCAAACTCTTATTTTTCAATCGTATTACTGACTTTCATCAGTTATTTAGAAATATTCTAAACAATTGTTGGTCTATTCCAGGCCAGAGCGCATATTTGCGTTGTTTATAATCATTCTAAATAATGAAAAAAGCACTATTAACAATTCTAATACTCTCATCTGCAGATGTTTACTCTCAAACCGGCAAAATCAAAGGCACGGTAAAGGACATTTTGGGTAAGCCTTTTGCAAACGCTCACATCTACCTGGACAAAGTCAAGCAAGGAACCGTCTCCGATGCCAGCGGGGCATTTTTGATAGAAAACGCGGCCCTCGGCATTCATAAAATTCATTTTTCGGCCGTCGGATTTAGGACCAAAGTGGAACAAATTGACGTGAAAGCCGGCCAGACCGTAGAGATCGAGTTCGTGGCAGAAGAGAAAGTTGAGACGCTCCAAGAAGTGGAGGTGACAGGAATTAAGTCCATCACGGGCATGGGTTATCTCGATGAAACGAATCAAGTAGTGATCTATTCAGGTAAAAAAACAGAAGTTCTCCTCCTTGATAGCCTCGACGCCAACACAGCTCAAAATAATCCGAGACAAGTATTGGGCCGTGTACCCGGCGCCAACTATTCGGAGACTGAATTGGCCGGATTCCCCTCCAACGGAATTGGTTTCCGTGGCTTGAATCCGAAACAGTCGGTGGAAACAAACACAAGACAAAATGGGTACAACATCACCGCCGATCTCTACGGTTATCCCGAATCATATTACTTGCCGCCCCTTGAGGCAGTGGAGAGAATCGAGGTGACGCGCGGAGCATCATCGCTGCAGTTTGGACCTCAGTTTGGTGGTGTGATCAACTATATCGTCAAGAAAGGTCCCACCACCAAACCTTTTGAATTCACTACTCAGCAAACCGGCGGAAGTTTTGGATTCTTCAGTTCGTTCAATTCAGTGGGCGGTCAGTTGGGCAAGTTCAATTATTATGCGTTCGTGCAAGCGCAAAGCATCCAAGGTTGGAGGCCGAATTCTGACGTGCAAAAATTAACGGGCTTCGTCCATGTCGATTATCAGGCATCAAAAAAAATCAAAGTTGGTTTGGAATATTCCATGCTGCGAAATCGGATTCACATGGCGGGTGGCTTGTCAGACAGTTTGCTCGCCTATGGAATGGACAAGTCCTATCGATCGAGAAACTGGCTGACGAGTCCATGGAACATTTTGACCGCGACGCTCGACTACAAGTTTTCGCTCTCGACATCACTTGCGATCAAAGCTTCCATTAATAGCAGTGCGCGTGATTTGGTTTGGCGTAACGAAGATGGTGGCCCCAATGCCGTCGATGGCATCGATCCATTCTCCAATAACTATGTGAATCGTGAAGTCGAGCACGAGGGTTTCAAAAGTGGCACTGCTGAAGCACGACTGTTGTCTCGCTATAAACTCGGGAGGACGTCCAACACATTAGCGGCCGGTGTTAGATATTTTAGCGGCAAGATGAGGCGACAGGGGGGAGGCGAAGGAACCAACGGCACAGACTTTGATTTGACGTTGCTTGATCCTGTTTATGAATACGATCTTGATTTCGGCACCACCAATATTGCGCCGTTCATCGAAAATACGTTTCGCTTCGGAGAGAAGTTTTCGCTGACTCCCGGCGCCCGCTTTGAATACATTAATTCAACAATAAAAGGGTACAACCCGAATGTCGACGAAACCGGGAACGTTTATTCCGATCGCTCAAAAGACCGTTACTTTTTTTTGACAGGAATAGGAGCGCAGGCAAACCTTACCAACTCCATCAACATCTATGCGAATTGGTCACAAGCTTACCGGCCGCTGGACTATTCGTCTTTGACACCATTTGGCACCATTGCGACAGTAGACCCCAACATGAAGGATTCGAATGGATCAAATACCGATCTCGGTCTACGGGGATCGGTGAAAGATTTCCTGAATTTTGACATTGGAGGTTTCTATCTGCAATACAACAATCGCGTGGGCATCATCGAGAAATCTGACGCCAGTGGAAATTTTTATCCTTACCGCACTAATGTGGCAAACAGTGTACACAAAGGAATTGAATCGTACATTGAATTTAATCCAGTAAAAGCGTTCGTGGGCCAGCGGAATTGGAGCGTGAGCTTCTTCAACTCCCTTGCCGTAATCGATGCCAAATATGTGTCGGGTGAATATTCGGGAAAATATGTTGAGTATGCACCCACAACGATCAACCGTTTTGGTGTCAACAGTGCGATTGGGAGATTCTCAACTACAATCTTAGTCAGTAGCACGGCGAAGTCATTTGGCGACGCTAGCAATGCCACAACTCCCTCAGCAGACGCAGTGGCGGGAATAATTCCGTCGTACACAGTGATGGATTGGTCTGGGACTTATCGTCTAAAAAATTTCAACCTGAAGTTCGGTGTAAATAATGTTGCCGATACTCGCTATTTCACATTGCGAACAGACGAATATCCTGGCCCTGGCATCATCCCCTCGATTGGTAGAAGCCTATATTTTGGCGTGGGTGCAAAATTCTGATCTCCTTCTGAACAACCAGCCCCAAAGTATTCGCCGCCGTTTCTGAATTTAATGTAGGCGATCAGTGACGTGCTGATTAGCTTTTTGGAGTCACGCGGGAAATCGAGAACACCGGTCAATGCAATTTTTGGTTTCATAATTTCTCGTTAGCCGTATATTGCGCGATAATTTTCAGTTAGAAAGCGGCCATGAAAATCGTTTCACCATTCTTTCACGGGTTGTACATCTTCTGGGTATTCCTCGTGTTCACTTTTTTCATGCTTCTGTTCTTGCCCGGACTTACGCTCCCTTTTTTGTTTGGCAACCGTTTCAGTTGGATCGGCTATGCATTTCTGTGGATATGGTCAATGATTTTTAGTTGGCTCACGTTCATCAGATATGAATTTCGCGGACGAGAAAATTTTAGAAAAGGCCAGTCCTACATTTATGTCAGCAACCATACCTCTTTTTTAGATCTCCCTGGAATTCGCTTGTTGATCCCAGGGGAATTTAGGCCGTTGGCAAAGAAAGAATTGTTGAAGATTCCTGTCTTTGGTTTGATTGCCAGAGGAGCCACCGTTATTGTAGACCGCACAGATCGCGAAAGCAAACACAAAAGCCTCGATCGCTTAAAGCAGATATTGACAAATGGAATATCAATTCTGCTTTTTGCCGAGGGAACGCAAAACAGAACCAAGGAGGCATTGCAGCCTTTCAAAGACGGAGCATTTCGCTTGGCCATCGATACGCAAATGCCACTGCTGCCAATGGTTGTGATCGGTGCAGGTAAACTCATGCCACCGGGAACCATAAGGATGCGGCCTGGATTAATTAGGATAGTGGTGGCTCCTGAAATTCCAACGGCAGGCTTGTCTGATGTAGCGGAGTTGAAACAAAAGACTTTTGAGGTGATGAAAACAATGATCACAGAAAATCAAAAATCATGAAGAGTATGGTCAACTTGCTTTTGGTATTTGGAGGAGGCGGTTTCGGAAGCGTCGTCAGATTTTTGTTGGGTCGTTGGGTAAATGGATGGCACAATCATCATTTTCCGTTCGGCACTTTAGCGGTGAATATCGTGGCTTGTTTGGTCTTGGGTTATGTTGTGGGCATCGCCGATCATCGCCAACTGATTTCTCCATCAGCTCGCTTGTTCTGGACCGTTGGCTTCTGCGGAGGCTTTAGTACGTTTTCAACCTTCAGCGCAGAGACGCTTACACTGATTCAAGGAGGCTTTCATCTGTCGACCCTAGTGTACGTAGTGTCAAGCCTCGCGCTATGCCTTGGTGGAATTTTCGCGGGACTTTACCTCGGCGAAAATGGCTAGGATTCGATTACAAAAACCAATTCGGCGAGCGCAATCAATAACAGAGCGACCCACGTTGAGATAAAGATCACCACAGCTCTTTTTATTTTTTTGTTGTCTTTTTTCACCAATCCCCATACAAGAATCAAGACGGCAAGCGACAGCCCGATCAAGCCCACAGAAAATTTAAATAGACCTCCGAGAATCATGGTTGCTAATGGATGGGCAGAAACACTACTTTTTTTGTCTCAAAAAATCCCTCCTTAAAAAAATCTGATAGCTCGTATAGGCTATACGGTTTTTTTAGTTCGTTGAGCTCGTCGTCCAAGTCACCGCCCTTCAGATACAGAATGCCGTTATCGAGCTTGTGCGTAGAATGCGGTTTGACATTGTTTCGCACCCATCCATAAAATTCTTTCATTCGCGTTACCGCACGACTGATCACAAAATCAAATTTTTGTTTCACTTGTTCCGCACGGACTTGTTCTGCCCGCACGTTTTTTAGACCAAGGGAGCCGGCAACTTCTTTCACTACAGTAATTTTTTTGCCGATGGAATCGACCAAGTAAAACTCAGTTTCAGGAAACAGGATAGCGAGGGGAATCCCGGGGAACCCTCCACCTGTACCTACGTCAAAAACTTGACCCCCCTTGTTAAAACCCATCACCTTGGCGATGCCAAGCGAATGTAAAACGTGATTGATATATATATTCTCAATGTCTTTCCGGGAGATTACGTTTATCTTTTCATTCCATTCTTGATAGAGACCGCCCAATTGGGCAAACTGGTTTTTTTGAACGTCCGAAAGTTCGGGGAAGTAGCGTTGTATAATAGAAGCGTCTTGCAATTGGGAAGGATTTGAGGTTATTTAACTTATCGAATTCAAATGTAACAACATGAAGGGGATAGTAAAATGGATAGCCATTGGCCTGTTGTTTATCGGGTGCGGCCAAATAAAAAAATACGAGGTAAAGTCGTTTCCCCAAAAGCTGGATTCGCTTCTAGCTACGGTTCCCGATTTCAGCGGAGTAATATTGCTCGCCGAGAATGGCGCTCCTGTTTATCACAAAGGGTTCGGATTTGCAGACGTAGAACTCAATCAAAAAATGGATACCTCCTCGGTGTTCGAACTGGCTTCCGTCTCAAAACAATTCACGGCCATGCTGATCGCCATGTTGAATGAAGAGAAAAAATTGAGCTACGATGACGCCATTGAAAAGTATTTGCCAGGCCTTCCCTATGGCAATATCACGATCAGAAATTTACTCAACCACACCTCGGGGCTGCCTGACTATCAGCAACTGATGGACGAACACTGGGACAAAACCAAAGTGGCAACAAACGAAGACATCATTGCCTACTTGAAAAGATTCCATCCCGATCCATTGTTTAAACCGGGCGAGAAATACATGTACAGCAACACAGGATATGTTCTGCTCGGGAGCATTGTGGAGAAAGTTTCGGGAGAAGAATTTATTGCTTTCTGCAACCGACGAATTTTCCAACCCCTCGCCATGGCCTCCACTGATATCCGGAGCAAACGACAAAAGGACGCGATCACCAATTTTGCCAAAGGCTATATCCAGGTACCCGAAAAAGACAAATATGTTCGTGCCGACTCGTTTCCCTCCTCGAACTATACGATATGGTTGGGTGGGCGAAAAGGTCCCGGGCGTATAAGTTCCACAGCGGCCGATTTACTTAAATGGGACCGAGCCCTCTATTCAGAAAAATTGGTGACGGTGAAAACGCGGAATGAAATTTTCTCTCCCGCAAAATTGAACAACGGCTCCATTTCCAATTATGGCTTTGGGTGGGTGTTGGAGAAAGATTCTTTACTGGGGCACGTAGTACTTCACACCGGCGACAACCCCGGCTACAAGACGGAGATCATCCGCTACATCGACAAAGACAAGACATTGATCATCTTGTGCAACAACGCACACAAAAAATTTGGCGACCTCGTCGAGGAGGTCAAACAATTAATCAGAAGAAAATAAAATCAGATTACCTTTTCAGGAATTTGTGGATGGCACGAGAGCCGCTCTGAGCGTCGTGAACACCGATGAGGTAATAGCCCATGGACAGGTCTTTCACTTTCACCTTGATCTCGTATTCATCAATAACTTCATGCTCAAGTTCAACGGTCGTTCCGATAATGGTGTGGAATTCGAGCCTTACATTCTTGGCGATTGGGGTTTCGAATTTGAGGGTGACGTAATCAATGGCAGGGTTGGGATAAACTTGCACGGATTTTGTCGGGTCGTTCGTACGCAAGCCCTCTTCATGGGTTTGCGCCAGGGCTTGCGAACCGATCAAAATCATTAAGGCAAGTAAAGTAGTTTTCATTCAGGTATATGGACTTTTACGTCAATTCGTACCCATTGGATGCAAAGGTAAGGCCAAAAGTTTGGTCTGTGGCAATAATTTCGACCAAATGCCGTTACGCGTAGCTTAATTTTTTGAACGCATAGGGAAGGAATTCCACCAAATCCCCCGCGATGAGTGAATTCGTGCCAACGTCAGCCGCTGCCAGGTCGCCGGTTAGGCCGTGAAGAAACACCCCCGCTAGTGCGGCGTCCAAGGAGGGATAGCCTTGAGACAGCATTCCCGTGATGATTCCGGTGAGCACATCACCACTTCCGCCCTTCGCCATGCCCGGGTTGCCCGTTGAATTAAAATAAACTTTTCCGTCGGGAGAGGCGATGGCAGAGTGAGCGCCTTTTAGCACCACCACCGATCGTATTTTCATGGAGAAGTTTCGCAACATTTCCAGGCGATCGAATTCATTTTTCCATGCACCCACGAGGCGTTCGAATTCTTTTGGGTGAGGTGTAAGTATACTTTCTACGGGAATGAGTTCGAGCAATTCTTTATTCTGTGCGAGAATGTTCAAGCCATCGGCATCAATGACCATTGGCCTTTTGAACTGTTTCAGGATTTTCGCAAAGGCATTAACGGTGGCCGAATCGGTGCCTAATCCTGGTCCAATACCAATGGTTGAGTAATTCAGAACTTCAGGAGTGTTCGCAAAGTAAGTCGCTTCTGCGTCTATGGATGCGGTTGCCTCCGGAACAGCTGTTTGAATTGCATTGTAACCGCACGAAGGGATGTGAACGGTGAGCAATCCAAGGCCGGCACGTAACGCTGCTCGTGCGGTAAGAATGCATGCACCCATTTTCCCAAATGATCCCGCAATCAGCAACGCGTGCCCATAAGTTCCCTTGTGCGAAAATTTTGCTCTGGGCTTGATAATTTTCTTAATGCCTTTTATATCGATGTAAAAATTCTGCACGGGTGCGCTGCGCATGAATTCTTTGCTTAGTCCGATGTCCGCCCGATACCAGTCCCCTACGTATTTATTGTTCTCGGCAAAAAGAAATGCCAGTTTGGGTAGTTGAAATGAAACCGTATGATGTGCGTGCACAATTTCTCCTTGCGAAGGGGCATCGGCAAACAAACCTGAGGGGATATCAACTGCTATCCGCATCGCCTCCGTTTGGTTTACACAAGTAATTACCTGGGCGTAAATTCCTTCCGGCTGACGTGAAAGCCCCGAACCTAGAATGGCATCAACCAAAACATCGCGGTCGTGGAAAAGTCCGCGGTCTGTGGGTTTGGAGATTTCGCCAATGGGAACGATTTCGTTCAGCCTTTTGAAATTGGTTTTGAAGCTGTCCGTTTCATTCATCTCCCCACGTACCACCCACACTTTCACATTGTAACCGCGCTCAAGTAATAGACGAGCGATTCCCAATCCATCACCTCCATTGTTTCCGGTGCCACACACAATTCCGATTTTCTTTTCCATTTGCACCTGCTGCACAAACCAATTCACAAATGCATGGCATGCGCGCTCCATCAAATTGATCGGGGCAATGGGCTCGTTTTCGATGGTGTACTTGTCGAGTTCGCGGACTTGTGGGGCAGAAAGGATTTTGAGCATAAGGGAATGAATGCTCAGTAAAGATAGACAAAGCAGTTGTTGCGAATTTGGCGCTATCGTTCGTCAGTATTTTTTTCGCCGAGGGCACGTTGCTTTTCAAGTATAGAAGCGTTTTAGACGTAGACTAACCAAAACTTAAAATGAGAACAAGCCTGTTTATTTCATTCATTGTTTCCCTATTGATGGCCTGTGGTAATGAGGACCTAAAGCCAAACAAGACCTCTGAAAAAGTGCCCGAAAAAGGCATATTAAATGAAGAAAACGTTGGGATCGTACTGGGAGAACTTCGCGGTATGTTCTCTATTTTGCTAGAAGATGGCAAAGTTATATGGGCTGTGCCTTCTGTCTCGCCAGACTATCTTCATGACGACAATTCTTTTTTTCAAACCAGACCTGGCACTAGAGTTTCATTGTCGTATGATGTTCATCCTTACTGCGATGACAAGGGGTGCGTGACCCCCGAATTGCATACTTTTTGGTATGTCTTTGTGAAGAATTATTCGACAGTGGAAAATACAGCATTCATTCCTAAAAAGGATCCCATCACTTTGGAACAAATTAGAAATGTTTTGTCAACCAGCACGACTTTTGACGTTACGAGCGTGTACTCCTCCGATAACTCGAAAAACTATTTTAACATGACCCTTGATGATGGTCAATATAAACTTTCCCTATTTCCTCCCGATAATAAAATTGTTGCTGGTGGCACGCTTTCATTGACAAGCAGCGGCACGATTATCGCGTCGCAGACTTATTTCAACTCGACTATGCCTAGTATTGAATCTCATCATCTGCTGAACGGAGAGTATCATTACTCTTATTACTTACTCGAGCAGAAGGCTGAAAAAATAAAGGATGGAATTTCGAAAGAGATTAGGGGCACAGTGGACGTGATTCATTTATGGAAAGATGATAATGGCGTACTTTCGATATATGAGCTGATGAGTCCAGTGAAATGGGTTGAATAATGTCCTCACTGGTTTCAGGACAAAGAGGATGGTCTCATTAGCTCATCGCTTTTGAGACCATCTTTATCGACAGAGTCCGCTAGTGCTATAAAAATATTGTTATTTTTTGGCCACTTCCTCTTTCGCCTTCTGAATCGATCCATTAATCAACTCGCGCACCTTCTTGATTTTTTCCATCTCATTCTCAAGGTATTCGCGGGCTTTCTCTTGATTGGCAGAATCGGGGAGGGGGTTGAACTTATGCATCCAGTCCATCATGGAGTGATCGGCTGAGTCTAGTTCGTGGATGATTCGGTCCAATTCCTTTTTCTTATCCGCCATCATGTCGGGCGATTTGGCAATTTTGTCCTGGAGGTCCTTCTTCAGCTTATAGATTTCGTCGGTTTTGGGCATTACCTCATCGTGAACGTCCATTACCTGATCGTACAGGGCCTGGTTTGGATTCCCGGAAGGGGCGTTTTCTTTTGCGTGCTCGCCTTTTTGGGCTCTGTTGCATGAAACAGTAATTATTAGGCCAAGAAACAGGATCTTTGAAGGGACTTTCATGTGCATTTTAAAGGTTTGTTTTGTGCAAGTTACGGCCGTGTTCCCTGACTTGGGAGAGATCCAGCCTCAAAAAAATCCCTACAAGCCACTATTGCGTACTCCCATTATTTGAATACCTTTGCAGTCCTTATTTTTGAAGGGTATAAAAATAAAACATAAATGCCTACCATTCAGCAACTTGTGAGAAAAGGAAGAACGAAATTGACGTTCAAGTCAAAGTCTCCTGCCCTCGATTCATCGCCTCAGCGCAGAGGAGTATGCACTCGTGTATACACCACCACGCCTAAAAAGCCAAACTCAGCCATGCGTAAAGTAGCCCGTGTTCGCCTTACCAATGGGAAAGAGGTGAACGCCTACATCCCTGGTGAAGGCCATAATCTGCAGGAGCACTCAATCGTGCTTATCCGCGGAGGTCGTGTTAAGGACTTGCCAGGTGTTCGTTACCACATCATCCGTGGTGCGCTTGACACTGCCGGTGTTAACGGAAGGTTGCAAGGCCGTTCTAAGTATGGAGCTAAACGTCCGAAGGCAGGTGCCGCCGCCGCGAAAGGTGCAGCAGCAGCTCCCGCTAAAGGCAAAAAATAATAAAGCATTCTGAATCATGAGAAAAGCAAAACCTAAAAAGAGATATCTTCTTCCTGACCCTAAGTTCAGCGATACGTTGGTAACCAAGTTCGTGAACTACATGATGGAACGCGGTAAAAAATCAGTGGCGTACGGAATATTCTACGATGCCATCGAGCAAGTGGAGAAAAAAGCAGGTGGCGAGCCTGGCTTGGAAGTATGGAAGCGAGCCATGAACAACGTAATGCCGGCGGTCGAAGTAAAAAGCCGTAGGGTAGGTGGTGCAACTTTCCAGGTTCCTGTAGAAATCAGACCCGAGCGTAAAGTCAACCTTTCCATTAAGTGGTTGATCGAATATGCACGCGCTCGCGGCGAAAAAACCATGATGGATAAGTTGGCTGCGGAGATATTAGCAGCGTCAAAAGGTGAAGGTGCTGCGATCAAGAAAAAGGATGACACACACCGTATGGCGGAGGCGAACAAAGCATTCTCACATTTCAGATTCTAAGAATTCATGGCAAGAGATCTTAAATTCACAAGAAACATTGGTATTGCCGCTCACATCGATGCAGGTAAGACTACTACTACCGAGCGTATTCTTTACTATGCTGGCGTAAACCACAAGATCGGTGAAGTGCACGATGGTGCCGCAACGATGGACTGGATGGCGCAAGAGCAGGAACGCGGGATCACGATCACGTCGGCAGCAACTACCGTTTTTTGGAAATACAGAAAGAACGATTATCACGTAAACATTATTGATACTCCCGGTCACGTTGACTTCACTGTCGAGGTGAACCGCTCGTTGCGTGTACTGGATGGTCTTGTGTTTTTGTTTAGTGCAGTTGATGGTGTTGAGCCTCAATCTGAAACGAACTGGCGCTTGGCGGACAACTACAAAGTAGCCCGTATAGGTTTCGTTAATAAAATGGACCGCTCTGGCGCTGATTTTCTCGGCGTTTGCAAGCAGGTAAAAGAAAAATTGGGCAGCAAAGCAGTTGCATTGCAATTGCCTATTGGTGCTGAAGATAATTTCAAGGGGGTTGTTGACTTGGTGAACAACCGCGGTATCATCTGGAATGAAGAAGATAAGGGGATGACTTTTAAAGAGGTCCCTGTTCCAGCGGACATGGTAGAAGAGGCTAACGAATACCGCGAAAAACTGCTCGAAGCTGTTGCTGAATATGATGAGACCTTGATCGAGAAGTTCTTCAACGATCCTAACTCAATCACCGAACAAGAAATTCTGACTGCACTTCGTAAGGCAGTTATAGATATGAAGATCGTTCCTATGGTGTGCGGTTCTTCGTTCAAGAACAAAGGCGTTCAAACCATGTTGGATTATGTGATGGAATTACTTCCATCTCCAATGGATAAGGATGTAATCATCGGAACAAATCCAGATGATGATTCTGAAGTCGAGATCCGTCCAAGTGAGAACGAACCTTTCGTAGGTCTTGCATTTAAGATTGCGACTGATCCATTTGTAGGTCGTCTTTGCTTCGTGCGTGCGTACTCTGGTGTGCTCGAGTCTGGGTCTTATATCCAGAACACTCGCTCAGGTCAGAAAGAACGTATCTCTCGCGTGTTCCAAATGCACGCGAATAAGCAGAATCAAATCGAAAGATTACAATGTGGTGATATCGGTGCCGTTGTTGGTTTCAAAGACATCAAGACGGGCGATACCCTTTGCGACGAAAAACGTCCGGTGGTTCTCGAGTCGATGATCTTCCCTGAGCCAGTGATCGGTTATGCGATCGAGCCTAAGAAACAAGCGGATGCCGACAAACTGGGTATGGCTATTTCTAAGCTGGTAGAAGAAGATCCTACTCTCCGTGTGAATACAGATCAAGAAACTGGTCAGACGATCCTTCGCGGTATGGGTGAACTTCACCTTGAAATCATTATCGACCGTTTGAAGCGCGAATTCAAAGTAGAGATCAATCAAGGTGCTCCTCAAGTTGCGTACAAAGAAGCCCTTACTAAGTCGGTTGAACATAAAGAGGTTTACAAGAAACAGACGGGTGGTCGCGGTAAATTTGCCGATATCGTATTCGAAATCGGACCGCGCGTACTTGGTCCTGAAGACAAGCCAGGTCTTGAATTTGAAAATGATATCGTTGGTGGTGTAATTCCTCGTGAATTCATTCCTGCCATTCAGAAAGGATTCGAGCAATCAATGTCTAATGGTCCTTTGGCTGGATATCCTATTGATTCAATGAAAGTGCGTTTGTTCCACGGTTCTTACCATGATGTGGACTCAGATTCATTGTCATTCGAATTGGCAGCCCGTATCGGCTTCAAAGAAGCTGCTTCGAAGTGTGGTCCTCAATTGTTGGAGCCTATCATGGCGGTCGAAGTTATTTCGCCGGATGAATACACTGGTTCAGTAACTGGCGACTTGAACAGAAGAAGAGGTTTGATGAAGGGTATGGATACTCGCGGTGGCGCTCAGGTTATCAAAGCGGATGTGCCTTTGTCTGAATTGTTTGGCTACGTAACTGATTTGCGTACGATCACATCTGGTCGTGCATCAGCGTCACTTACGTTCTCACACTATTCACCAGTGCCACGTAACTTAGCTGAAAAAGTAATTGAAGAAGTAAAAGGAGCTGCAGTAGCTAAATAATTAAACATTCCCAGGCGGGGAGTAAATACAAAAAGATGAACCAAAAAATCAGAATCAAACTAAAGTCGTACGACCACAATCTCGTTGACAAATCATCTGAGAAAATTGTGCGCGCTGTAAAAGCAACCGGTGCAGTGGTAAGCGGACCTATTCCTCTGCCAACTGAAAAGGAAAAATTTACGGTATTGCGTTCACCTCACGTGAATAAGAAATCCCGCGAACAGTTCCAGCTTTGCACCTACAAGCGCTTGGTAGACATCTACTCCGGCAGCCCGAAGACTGTCGACGCGTTGATGAAGCTCGAGCTTCCTAGCGGCGTTGACGTTGAAATCAAAGTGTAGTTTCTATTTCTTAAAAATATTGAAAAGCATCTCGACGACGGGATGCTTTTTCTTTGGATTCCGAAGTAGTTACTTCGCTTGTCCCGTCAATCCCCAAAATCCTATTATGGCTTTGCTTGAAAAATTTCTGATTGTAAAAAAATCTACGTTGCCTAACGCGGGCAAAGGACTATTCACCAAAGTGGACATAAAGAAGGGGGCCTACATCGTTGAGTACAAGGGCGAAGTGGTAACATGGAAGGAAGTAGAGAAGATGGCGGACGACCGCAATGGCTACGTTTTCTTTTTCACTAACAAGTATTGCATCGACGCGTGGAAGACCAAGAAATCGGTGGCTCATTTCGCCAACGATGCGAAGGGCATTACGCGAGTGGATGGCGTGAGAAATAATTGCGAATATGTGACAGAGAAAAAACGCTGTTATATTGAAGCAGTAAAAAATATTCCTGCCGGGTCGGAAATTTTGGTTGGATATGGTGGTGATTACTGGAGAGCAATTCGCTACAATGTTCGGCTGGAACAAAAAAACAGAGAAAAGGAAGGCAAGAGTAAATCACCAGTAGAACTTCCCCACCACAAAGCAGCAAAGCGAACGAAGCTGCATCATTGACGCGGTTCAATAAGGTCCCAAAGAGTGCCGTACAAGTCGGCAAAAACGGCTACTGTTCCATATGATTCAACAGATGGTTCGCGAACTATTTTTACATCATTCGCTATGAGCCGTTCAAAATCTCTTTTGAAATTATCCGTTTCGAGAAACAGGAAAACTCTTCCTCCGGTTTGATTGCCCACTCGGCTGGATTGTTCATCGTTTGCCGCTTTAGCTAAAAGCAGGCGGCAGGAGGAATCGCCTGGCGGAGAGACTAAAACCCATCGCTTGGTCTCACTTAGCTTCGTGTCCTCAATGAGAGTGAATCCTAGCTTCTGCGTATAAAACTGAATTGCATTGTCGTAGTCCTCTACCAGCAAAGCGACTTGTGTCAGTTTTTGTTTGACCATCAGCGTATGAAGAACGAAAGCGGCAGCTCTTGCCTACCGCTGGTGAACCCATAAAGAATCACACGTCCCTTATAACCCTTGAAGAAATCAATGACATCTTGCGGGTCCTTGACACGCTGACGATTAATGTGTGTGATAGTATAATTTTCTGGCAACCCTGCCTGTTTGAAAAGCCCATCCTTGAGTTTGAAAATCTTCACGCCGTAGTCGACGCCCTCCAAGTTGGCACCGGTCGTTCCGTCAGAAATAATGTTTCGTTTGACGGTGGTGATGCCGCCCGACTTGTTGAGTAGCGTAACCTCTGCCGTTTTTTGCTGTCCTTGGCGTAAGTACGTCACCGTGATCTTGTCGCCCGGGTAGCGATAACCTAACTCTTCCTCAAACGCGCTTTCGGAATTGATCTCATTGTTGTTGAGTTTTGTGATGATATCCCCATCTTCCATTCCCGCTTTTGCTGCCGCTCCATTTTTGTCTACACTACCAAGCAGTACTCCCTTGAACTCTTTTACGTTCACATCAAGATCGTATTTCTTCGCATTCTGAAAATCATATTCGATAACGTTCCCGCCAAAAATTGCCTTTTGCGGTGAACCGAATTTTATCAAATCGCTGACCACTTTTTTTGCGATGTCTACTGGTACGGCAAAGGCGTAACCGGTGTAAGAGCCCGTTCTCGATAAAATTGCGGTGTTGATTCCCACTAGTTCTCCATTCTTATTTACCAATGCACCACCGCTGTTGCCGGGATTGATGGCGGCGTCGGTTTGAATAAACGACTCAATTGGAAATTTGTCCTCTACAATATTGATGCGTCTTCCTTTAGCGCTCACGATACCCGCCGTCACGGTTGAAGAAAGAGAAAACGGATTTCCTACAGCAACGACCCATTCTCCGACGGCAAGATTTCTTGAGTTCCCCAAGGTGATCGCTTGCAGGCCTGTTTCCTTGATTTTCAATACGGCCAAATCCGTGGATGGATCCGTGCCCACCAATTCAGCATCGTACGATTTCTTATTGTACAACACCTGGATTTTTTCCGCCGCTTCGACAACGTGGTTGTTGGTAACGATATAGCCGTCGGAAGAAAAGATAACACCTGAACCAGAGCTGATTTGTTGCTGTTGTTGGCCCGCGCCACCAAAGAGTAAATCAAAATAGGTGTAGCTCACGCCCGATTGTGAAATGCTATTGATGTAGACTACGCTCGGTGTCGCTTTCGCTGCGGCCAGACTAAAATCAACATTGTCTGCGGGTGCAGCCGACGTTGACGGAGAGCTAATCGGCGGATAAGAATACGTCGGGTTGGTATCTGTTGCGAGAGAAATTTTTTCCGTTGGATTGGAGATTACATTCGGTTGCTGAACTTTCAAAAGAACATAGGCGCCCACTACCCCAGCGATGAAACCGATGATTATTGTCTTTAATGAATTCATCTCTATTATGATTTGATGTACCAAAAAACGCAGAACGGCATTAAAGGTTCTGCTTGTGTGACTAAAGCGACAAAAATTAGGCCATGGGCTTCGACTGAAAAATTGTCAGGGGTTATTTCTCTTTTTGAACGCAGCTTTAAAAGCGTTTTCCAATTCTTCTCCTGCCTTCTTTAAACTGGCTTCCACTTCCTGCCAGCGTTCTTTTTTCTGAGCCTCTGTTTTCAGGCGCTGGGCAGCTTCTTTTAATTCCTCGTATTTCTTTTGAAGGTCAACTTCGGCACGCGCACCGGCTTCTTTCAATTCTTGTGCAAATTGATCCATCTTTTTGCCGAAATCCCGTAAGAATTTTTCTGCAGAATTGTCTTTATTTTCTTCCATACCCTGATGTTAGTTTGGAGACTTAATATCTCCGAGCGATTATTTGATTTACTTAATCAAATCTAAACTCTTAATTCTAATCCCGAAAGGTTTGGCGCTAAAATTGGATTATCTCAAGAGAACGACGCCGCCCCGCTGCTCCTGTATGCCGCGTTCGGGGTGGAAAGAACTCGTGTAACGTACGAGATAAGTGTAGGTGTCGCCCGGAAGGGGTTGCCCCGGATTGTTGTTGTAGCCGCCGTTCCATTTAAATTTCTCGTCCTTCGACTCGTAGATAGGCTCTCCCCAACGATTGTACACAATGATCTCAAACGTGCTGATGTAAAAAGTGTAAAGTTGGAATGCCGTGTTTTCCGCCGTTGTGCTTGACGGCCTGAAGACATTTGGTCCTGCAATGATGGGTTCACAGTCATTGATTACAACCGTTTTATTTGATGCGACGCAGCCGAACGTATTTGTCAAATCGACGCGATAGTTGCCTTCGCTGTCTGCGGTGTACACTTCACTTGTAACCGGAGGACTTAGCTGCACATCATTTTTGAACCAATTGTAAGCACTGAAAAAACCCGGATCCAGGTCGACTGTTTTTGTTTTCGGATCGTGATTGTCCGGGTCGTTGCAAATTTGATATCTCACGGCAAGGGCGCCGACAGGAATCGGTGACTTTATAATTTGGATGGAGGCCGATGCTTTACAGTTGGCCTGTGTGACATCCACATGGTAAGTACCCGCGGACGTTTGTTGTGTCGTGGCACCAGTGACACCCGAGATCGCGGCTCCATCAAGCGACCAGGCATAAGCGGGAGAAGTTGCATTTGTTGTGGCAGTGAGCGTGAAGTTTTTTCCATCGTCACAGGCAATTGTCGATGTAAGGCTTGCTGTAAGTTGGCCCACGACCTGAACTTGCTGAGAGGCAGACTTCAAGGTGCAGCCACTTTGCGAATCTGTCATTTCCAGCACAACGCTTTTGTTATAGGGGGCTAGACCAGCGAACACCTGTTGTCCAACGTAACTGGAATTTGGAGCAACAGCTCCATTCTCGTACCATCGATAGGTGAAGTTGGCGCCGACGGGAGCTGCAACCAAAACCACTTGGTCTTGACATGAGTTATAGGTAAAGTCGGGTGTAAAAGGCCCGTTGTAGTTCACCGTAGCGCTTTGGGTAACAGAGCACCCACTTGAAAGCGCAGTGACCTGATAAGTTCCGCCCGCGGTGATACTGATGGATTGCCCTGTGGTACTTCCCGAAATAGCAGGGCCAGTCCAAGAGAAACTAGATCCGCTGGATGCGGTAAGGGTAGCGGGATTTGCACAAAGGTTCGATGCAATTGTGATGGGGGTAGGTGTACTTGTCACGATCGTGTAGTTCGGTGCAATGACACATCCTGCTGCGTCCGCTACTTGAACGGTGTAGGAGACGGTAGTACCAGTGCCTTGTGAAGGCAATTGTATGATCTGAGATGCTCCAGAGAATGGCGTACTTGATGAAGTCACCACACCGGTTGTTCCGTTGGTAACCGAGTATGTCCAGGTGGGAGTAGCTGTTGTGGTGATGGTTAATTTTGGCGGATCGCACGAGCTCGCTGTGGACGGCGTTACCGTGAACGTTCCGCTATTGACGGCCACTGAATTTGAGATCGTGCAGCCAGAAACTTGATCTGTAATGATCGCCGAATAAGTGCCTGCGGCCATTCCCGTTACAGGTCCAATCGTTGTTGTCGTCGTCGGCTGGTCTATGCCTTGTTGATTAAATCCGCTCGGACCCGTGAGGAAGTAAGAGTAAATGTGCGGTACGCTAATTGTAGAAACAGTGATTGTTCCGGTGGCTGCACCGCAAGCGGTAGGCGTGCTCGTGAAATTAAAGGTTGGTGATTGAATGACAGTGAACGTTGTTTGTCCGTTTGTAACGCAATTGGTAATCGGATTGGTAACAGTGACTGTGTAAGTAAAGACACCAGGTACGGTGGTGTCAACCCCTTGGAATTGACTCGTGCTGGCAGCGGTGCCGTTGATTTTCCATGCATAATTGTTGCCTGCATTTTGTGCATCCAGGGCGGCGACTAAGGTGTTTTGGCATACCGTCTGATCGATTCCTAAATTCACAGGCATGACATCACTGACCACATTTGTTTGTGCTGTCGAATGACAACCGTTTTTGTCGGTGTTGGTTACGTTAATCAAAAACGCAGGCTTGAGAACGGTGATGGTTTTAGTGGTGTCGCCTGTAGACCAAGCGTATGACAGTCCAGGTGTGTTCGGTGTGTTTGCATCCAACACAATCCCCGTGGCAGCGCAGATGGAGCCATGAGGGTTTATTGAAGGAATTGCAGGCGGCGGGTTGATTGTTACTTGTTGCGTGATAGTGACATTGAGTCCGCATCGGTTGGTAAGATTCATTTTCACCGTATAGGTTCCGGCTTTCCCATAAAAATGTTTTGGCTGAGAGGTCTTGTCCGTTCCTCCGTCGCCAAAAGTCCAAAAGAATTTATCAATAGCGTCAGTCGCTTGTCCATTGAAAACGGTGGTATCGCCGAGGCACACTCCAGTAAACGTAAAACCTGGACCACCAAATCCATTGCTTTGATGCTGAACAAAATTGGGAAGCCCCAGTCTACTGTTTGTTCCACCTGCGAGGGCAAAACCAGTACCCATGTCGATCGGCGATTTTAGTTTGACGTCATCTACAGGCGTGATGATACCAAGCTTGGAGCTGTTGTCGATAGCGACATAAATGCGGTTGTCAGGAGCCATTTGCAAAGCGCCGATTTTCACATTAAATACGCTGTCTCGTTTGAAGGTGGCGTGCCCGAGTGAGTCAAGCGCGTATTCGTAAATGTCGGAAGAGGCGGCGCCGCTCACTGAGGCAAAGACTTTATTTCCGCCGCCTGAAAACTCTACGCCATATACTTGCCCGGAGGTGTTGCTCAAATTGATTTGCTGGTAGTTTGATAACATCCCCGTTGAGTCGTTCAAGTGAAATAATTCAATAGAATTACTGGTGCCAGGTGTTGACAATGCCACGGCGACAGTATTCTTTACGCCAATCTTCATGTACCCCTGTCCATTTGCGGCAACGCTGAAAGAATGAACGGAACCGATGGACGAGAACACTGGATCACCTAAACCTCCGGCTGTTATCTTATATGCACGAAATGTATTGTTGCCATATTCGTGGGCGATTAACCAGCTATCGTTGGCGGTGATTCGCTCCGTGCTTTTTGAAAACAACAACACATTTTTCTTGACGAGACCTCCGTTGCCGCTGTTCAATTTCAAGTCAAACAGGGAATAGCGCAATTCATCTCCCGATACACCATTGATGGCTTGCGTAGCGAAAATATAATAAAGGGTTTCGTCTCCGGGCACCGGGGCGATCAGTGAAGACTGTGTAGCGAGTGGATCACCTCCAATTCCTACGTCGATTTGAGTTTTTGTTTTGTCATACACCTTGTCGCCATCGGTATAGAAAATGGTTTGCCCATTTCGATCACAAATAATAGCACAACCTGCGGGCGCGTCCATGTTACTTCCACTCAGCGGGACGGCGGGTCCGGGTGGCGTAGCAAACTCGGGGTTAAAATCGATCCCCGCATTGTTTCCAAAATACCAAATGTTCGCTCGCTGGTCTTGCAAGCCATATTCTTTCACGTTCACGCCTGCATAACTTGAGCATCCGCTGCTGGCATCCGTGGCAACGACATAATAATAGCCAGGCTTGAGAGGCCAGAGCGTGTTGCCAGTCTCTCCATCTGACCAAGCGAAAGTTGCACCGGAGGAATTATTGCCGGAAGCTTTCACTTTTACATGAAATGAATTTGTAAAACGAGTGCTGGTGCCGTAAGGCGTTGGGAATTCGTCATGACATGCGGTAGTATCGCTCGGCAATGTCAATTTTAAATCAAACGTATTGATCGTTACGGGTTGTGTTACAGATTGTGTTTGACCTTGATAATACGCAGTCAGTGTGACATTATACGTTTGTGCTGTTGTGTATTTGTGCACTGGGCTCCAGTCGGTTACGGTGGTATCGCCCAAATCCCAGCGGAGACTATCCGCATTGGGAATAACGTTTGGAAAGAACGTGGTGTTGTTGCCCTGACATGTTCCCACCGGCGTGAATGAAAGGCCAAGTTTGAAACTGATTTTCGGAATGAAAGAGGGGAACTGTGTTCCTTTGAAATCGAGTGCTCCAAAAGGAGCTGTGGTTTGGATGACGCTGGATGCGAGGGTATCCGTCTTTGTAAACTTTTCAACGAGGAAAGGCCCTCCGCTGATGGCTTGATAAATATGATAGATGGCACTGTCGGGGGCAAGTTGCAATCCCCAGCTGCGGAACTCAGGCGCCTTTAATACGCTCGCCAATGTGTTGCCTGGATTCAGGTAATCGTACTGCAACACGTCGGCATTGATACCTGTTTCGCCCACACGAGAGATGTATAAATACTGTCCTTTGTTGTCCCACTCGATGTCGTAAATGGATTGGTTGGTCGTTGTATTTGTGCCGGTGTTGTAGATGTATCTATCGAAAGTGAAACTTCCGGTAGCGTCATTGAAATTGAGAATGATTGCATCGGTACTTGGATCTTGGGCAGATACCGCCACCTTCTTTAGTTTTTTGCTGTAGGAAAAATTGGCGGCCGACATGGGTACACCCAACCCTGATGTGACTGTCGTGGGAAAAGTTTTTGTTTTGTCGACGAGTGTGGCCGCAAAATTTTGTGAACTGGATTGCTGCGTGATGAGCCAATAATCTGTACCATTCGAGTGCGGAATGATGAGCATGCCTTCGGCACGATTTGTCAGGCCCGCGATAAGTCCGTTCTTAGGATTTTTAACGTCGCCTAAAGGAGGCGCGGGAAATACGGAACCACCGAAAAGTTTCATGTCAACACTATCGATGGAGATCGTGCCGGTTGCCCCCGCTGGATTGACATAACTTGCCGTGTTGGTAAAAATATAGAACAGCGTGGAGTCCCCGGGTTTTGGGCAGATGACCACAGGCTGATTTGAAGAAGAGTTTGCTGTGAGCCCATTGCCGTTGGGCATGGCCACGTTGTTGGCGTTGTATACGTTCACTCCGTCCGTATAAAAGAAAAGATTGGCGTTCGCTGGGTCGGTTGCCACAGCACTTCCACCGGTGCCAAAGGGCACTGCCTTGTTGCTTACGGTAAAAGCTTTGTTGGTGCCGCGGTTAAATCGAATCGCGTTGGCGGAGTTTCCAAAATACCAGTTGTGCTGTGCTAGATTCTGCGCTGCTCCCGTTAGAACAGTACCCCACAAAAGGATTAGGAAAGAAACTCGTCTAAAATACATGTAAAAAGGATTTCCCGTCGACTTCATTAAGACACACTTTACCAGCGAAAGTTAAAACGCTTGGTGCATTCTAAAAATATACAATATCACGAAAAATATCGTTAGTAGCTGGACGACACGGTTTTGTCGACAAATTGTTTTTCATAATATCATTTAATCACCTTAATTTGCTTGGATGAGTACTGGTAAATCCCCCCAATGGATGTATAAATGGATCGCTAATTTTGCATTGATTCTCATTGCAGGAGGAACAGTAACTGCTCAAGACCCACAATTTTCTCAATTCTACGCTGCGCCTTTGTATTTGAACCCAGCATTTGCAGGAGCAACTGGCCAGGCTCGTGTAGGGGCAAATTATCGAAATCAGTGGCCTGCTATTGACGCCAATTTCACTACCATATCTGCATTTGGCGACTTCTACAACGAAAGCAAAAATGTAGGACTGGGTGCAATTATCACGAGAGATCAGGAAGGGTTACTTGGCATTCAGTCAACCATGATCGGCTTGATGGCATCTTACGACTTGAGGATTAAGGACAATCTTTCCTTTCGACCTGGGTTTCAAGCAAGCATTTATAACAGATCAATTAATTTCGACAGACTTCTTTTTGGAGATCAATTTGATCCGACCACGGGACAGCTAATACCCGGAAGCGTTTCTGCTGAACAATTGAGTGGAGGACAATCTAAATTTTTTCCAGACATGACCATGGGTGGATTGTTCTACTCGAAGAACGGATGGTTTGGGGTAACAGCAGCTCACATCACGCAACCCAATCAGTCTTTGGTCGGCTCACCTGATAACTTACCGATGAAGATCAGTGGTCATGGTGGTTGGAAAATTCCATTGAGGCCAGGAGTGATGGGCGCTGGTTTTTATTCCAAGCCTCGTGAGCGAAGCATCACGCCTACTTTTCAGTATCGTCATCAGGGGCGATTTGATCAAATGGATCTGGGTGTGTATTACACGCTTGAGCCTTTGATCATTGGCACGTGGTATCGAGGAGTTCCTTTCAAAAGCGTGAACGGCATTGTGAATAATGAATCGATTGTGTTGCTTGTAGGCTTTACTAAAAAAGGCCCTAAAGATGTTTTGAATATCGGATACAGTTACGACTTCACTATTTCAAAGCTTGGGGCTAGAAGTGGTGGTGCACATGAATTCAGTATTGTCTATTCGTGGAGCACTCGCGATCCACGCAAACCACCGAAGGATAAGTTGATTATTCCTTGCCCAGATTTTTGATCACTGATGGTGTGCACCTCGTTAGCTTCTTGAAACGAGCGGATTGGATAAGTCTGGATTCCTACTGATTTTCTTTATTAATGAAATCGAACTATTTACAGTTCTTAGCTAAAGCATCATAACTTTATTTTATCGCTTGCAATGTTGCCTCGATGATGTATCTCACATCGTTGTTTCTTGCTTTTGCGAGAAGGCCTTGTAATGTAGACTCTGCTGGCTTTGCATCTTTCCCAATTTTTCCGAGGATCAAAATAATTTGATAACGTAATCCATCGTCTTGTTCTGTGGTAGTCTGTAGTTTTTTGATCAGAGGATTTACAGCGGACTTCCCGATTTCAACCAACGCAGCTTTAGCTCGATCAGACTCATTGTAATTAAAACTTGAAACCATTTTGATCATCTGATCAATTGATTTTGAGCTAGTTGTTTTTAAATGTCCTAGCACGGTTACAGCAATAGCTTGAATCTCGGTGAGTTTTTCTTTTTCTTCTAAGCTTTTTCTATCCAACAGAGCAATCAATGAAGGCTCCAATGTTTTTGAAACATTTTTCATCTGCTCGATCAGCTTTAAAACACGCAGTTGCTCATCAAGATTGGAGCTTTTTAGAATTTGATCTACCTCGGTAGTCGAAGGAATCACCCCAGGAATTGGAATGTCATTTTGAACACAGAAATTAATACGATCCTCTTTCTGGCTGGTGTATGGAGAGAGAAGCGCATATTCAGTAAATCTAGTTTTGAGCTGACTGACAACTATTGGTAAATCAGCAGCTGGATACTCTTTTCTAATTCGATCGTTGGTGGATTCGTTTGATGTCAGGTTGTATGAGAATGCAAATTCAAACAGCTCTTCATGAGATTTATCGAATGAATATTTTTGGAAGAAAGCAACGATCCAATTCAAAATCTTGCTCTTCTCGGCTCGCCTCGTCTCGTCTTTGTAGAGCACGTTGAGTTTACCGAAAAGGCGATGCGCAGTTTTGGAATCAATGTTCAGTGACGGTGAAAAATTTTCATAAGCGAATATTTTAAGATCCTGATTTTTATCGATGCCTTCAATCAATTCAAAGTAAGCGTCATTGTAAGCCATTGGCCGCGGCAACCCCAGTTTTTGATTTTTTGCAAGCTCCATGATGGCACTAGCTCTTTTCTGTAGTGCCACTGGGTCGTCATTTACTCTGCCTAACAGATAACCGATATAACTTGATAAGGAATAATTGCCCACTTTCTTAAGTGCAGAAAATCCAGAACTCCATTCTTGATCGTCAATAGTTTTGTCATCTGCCCAGTAATGCACGATTTCATACGCCCGATCATCGTTAGTGGGAATTGCAATGGTATCTAATGTTTGCGCAAGAAATTTCTTGTAACCCTCGGGGTAGATATGGTAGCGTGATAATGCAGAGATCGTGTAATAGTGAAGCTGCCCACAGGTGCCATAAAAAGGAGTCTTCATGGCCTCATCCAGTACTGATTTTATTTTCTCTTCCGATGATAAATCAGAAAGCTTGGGACGGAACGCCTCTACTTTTGCCTTGCAAATTTCCTCTACCGATTTTTTTGGTTCGGTTGTGCTCGGGTTGATCTGATTGATGATGGTAATGTTGGCAGGCTGTGCGTTATTATTTGTTGATTGAACTGGCGTAGCGGTTGTCGTTTGCAATTCAAAAAGTGTTTTGAGATTCTTGTTCATCTTGATTCGGCCAGAGTAGCTGGTCAAAATTTCACCCGAGGCTGCATCGATCAGTCGTCCGCTGATGTCGATGTAGGATTTTAGTTTCGTATAGGTTCCTGAGAAGAGCGCATCGATGGGTAGGAGCTGACCAATTTTCAATGCTTCGCTGGGTTTCATCATCCCGCTCAACATCAATTCATTTTCTTTAAAAATTGCATCAAGGCGTTGACGTTCAAAAACTTTGAACTTTTGAGGGGTTTCTGAAAGCTTGCCCGTGATCGATTCGGTAAGGTAATCGCCAAAAGCTTTTGAGGTTTCTTCCGAATTGGATGGCACAAAAGGGACTACCGCTATTCTCATAGGAGTGGAGGTAGCGTGTGCGGCTTCCACCTTTTGCACTAGCTCGGAAACAATGGCGGTGTAGTCTCTTGCTTTTTGGGCAAGTAATGAAATAGGAAAACAGAAAAGGGCAATTGAGTAGAGCAGTTTTTTCATAGGTACGGAGTTTAGTCTTCGCTACCCCCATCGATCTTGCAGACGTTGTCAAGACCGATGTGAAGCAGTGCGTCACCCGCATTGACCACTGGATTATTGTTGAGGCCAACAACGTAACCAGTAGTTGGAGACTTGATTTGCTCCTTAAATTCGCCAAAAGGATCTGTCAATGTACCCACTAGTTGATTCTTTTTGATCAGATCGCCACAATTAATAGCACTTTGAAAAAGTCCAGCAGTTCGTGCGCGTGCCCATGACGAGCTCCAAATAATACGATTTTCTTCTCGTGGCTTAGGTGCATCATCAATCATTTTCAAATACTTCATCAATCGAAGGGTGCCATTGATTCCTTCTTCGATGGCATATTGATCGAACCGTATGGATTCTCCTCCTTCGTAAACGATGATGTGTTTATTTTTCTTGGCAGCAGTTAGGCGCAAGGAATGTGGCCTAAAAGGTGCATCTATTGTAAATGGAGCGTGGAAGGCATTGGCCAATTCTACATTGATTTGTTCTTTCATCACGCAACGCACTTGAGGGTAATTCGTACGTGAAGCGCCACCGGTGTGAAAATCGATTCCATAATCGATGAAAGGAAGGATGTCGTGTGTCATGTGGTAAGCTACGCGCGCTGCTAGCGAGCCGCTTTTGCTACCGGGAAAGGAGCGATTGATATCCTTGCCATCGGGAACCTCTCGAGAATAATTTAAAAATCCGTAAACATTGATGACAGGCATGCACACCACGGTGCCTCGCTTCACTCGGTTATAACCATTGTCTATTATTCTTCGCACGATTTCCATACCATTGATTTCATCACCGTGCATTCCTGCGGTCAGCGCAAGCGTTGGGCCATCCTCCAGTCCGCGATAAACGTAAATGGGTGTTTCAATCTGTGTACGAGATGGGAGGCGAGCGATGTTAATGGTTATTTCCTTAAACTCACCGGGTTTTATTTCGTGTTCTGCTATAGTCATGGTACTTGAGACATCGGGTTGGGCATTTACTAAGAATGGATCAGATATCCTCGCCTAGTTTCAGGGCTAAATTGTAAACGTTGAATTCTTCAAGAGTCCTTATCATAAATTGCCTAATACCTAATTCCAATTATCCAATACCTAATCAAGCATTGACTTTATCTTTTTGGATTTTTTTCTTCCCTGCGTGTTTTTCGATGTACTGATAAATTTTGCTTGCAATGTCAACTTGGGTGGCGCCTTCAATGCCCTCGAGACCAGGGGAAGAGTTCACTTCAATGATAAGAGGGCCTCTTTTCGATGGAAGCATATCAACCCCCGCCACACTCAGGCCTAATTTTTTTGCAGCCAAAATTGCCGAGTGTTTTTGGTAGCGGTCTAACTTCACTACTGAGGCATGGCCACCACGGTGCAGGTTCGACCGAAATTCTCCATCTCTTGCTTGCCTTCGCATGGCGCCCACTACTTCACCATTGACAACAAACGCACGGATGTCTGCACCTTTGGCTTCTTTGATAAATTCTTGAACGATGATGCGAGTCTTCACTCCATGAAATGCTTCGATCACCGATTGTGCAGCTTTTTTATTTTCGGCCAGCACTACGCCAAGGCCTTGAGTTCCTTCCAATAATTTAATGACCACGGGCGCACCTCCCACTGCCTCGATGATTCCCTCCGCGTCTTTGGTGTAGTCCATGAAAACTGTTTTTGGCAACCCCAAGCCTGCTCGAGAAAGAATTTGCATACTACGAAGCTTATCGCGCGAACGAATGAGCGCTTGCGACTCGATCGCTGTGAACACTTTCATCATCTCGAATTGGCGCACTACCGCAGCCCCATAAAAGGTGACCGATGCTCCAATCCTAGGAATGATCGCGTCAAAATAATCGAGCTTGCGGCCATTGTACCAGACCATCGGGTTTTTCTTTTCGATCAGCAGTACGCACTTCATGTGGTCGATGATCTCCACTTTATGACCGTGCTTCTCACCGGCTTCCTTGAGTCTGCGTGTGGAGTAGAGTTTTGGATCGCGAGAGAGTATGGCGATGTTCATGATAAGTCGTTAACAATTAGTAGTTAACAGTTAATCGAATTAAATTACTATTACCTGACAGCGATTAACGATTAACCTTCTCAAGGTAAGATAAGTCTTTTTTAGTTACATCGATGAGGAAGCGTTTGCGTAAAATTTTTCTTCCCAACAAAACAGGGAATTTCAAGTTTCCGCGATTGCTTAATGAAAATTCGGCCCGAATCAGATGCTCAAAGATTTTTATTTTTGTCTTGATCACATAACGCAGCTCAGCCTCGCCAAACGAATTTTTTATTTCGCGCTGCTCAAATTTTTTGAAACGGTAGACACGCCCTGTGAATTCGGGGTGTTCTTCATCGAGCAATACAAATTGCAGTTTTCCATTAACCACTTCTGTGGTCGAACAATGCAAGCTGCAGGTGTAAGCACCTGTGTCTATTTTGGCATGGATGTTTTCTAGCCCTAAGCCGGGCAAGTCTACGCGGTCGGAGCGGCCGAGTGTTTTCATTCCACCTAGCAATTTTTCTCAACGGGTAATTTAGCTGGAATATGCGATAAATCTTCTAATCGAATTTTGTAGCGTAGCCACTTTTCTCAAGAAACTTGCGAAAGTCTTTGATATTTAAGATGTCTTTCACGGCAGCTTTCTTATCCATTGATTGATCGTAATATGCCTTGGTTATTTTGTAACCCATCCAATAGCCAAGGTCATTGGGTCTACCTTCCGAGGTGCTGTACAGCCATCCCTTGAAATCTTTTTTATCCATTTTCGCCTGGAACTCTTCCCATAACTCTTTCTCTTTTGGGTTGGCAAACTCGTGAACGTGTTGATTGATGTGCTTGCCCGAGATCAATTCAGCAATAAAGTCGGCCGACCCTTCTTTGATAGAGGCTGCAAGCAGAGAACCACCATCGTAGTTTTGTTGAAAGTGTATCAATTCATGCGCAACAATGTGTGGCACCTGATTGACAGGTTTCAAAACTGTTTTTAGCCATTTACTGAGCTCTTCACTCGGTGTCTGCTCTGTTAGTCCGTACATCTCTGCTCCAATGATAAGTCCATCGCTGGAGGACGTGCCTCCAGAATTCAGCGCTCCAATGACAAAATAAACAGGTGGGAAAATAGCATCGGGGTAATAATCCTTTAATTTGACTAGTGCCAGCTTGATTTGGGTTTTCATTTCAGAAATACTGTCAACACTTGGTTTGATGGAATGATAGTACCGACTATGAGACTTAACGACTTTTGCTAGGTTTTCAGCGCTCTTGATTCGACCTGGCATAAAACCTTTGATTCCTTTCGAGCCTGGTTTCAGATAATATTTGTCAAGAGCGTCAGCTTGCACTTCGGCACCGGCTTTTTCAAGGGCCACCCAGAAATTATCAAGATCGGAAGTGACGATTTCTGTTATCAACGGGTTCTTGTTTTGGCAACGCGACAAAAAGGCAAATGCCAGAAAAGCACTTGTAAGCAAGAATTTGGTTTTCATATTTAGTTTTTGATTGGAATGAGACGTAGGTGCCCCAAGATTGCTTAAATCAAGTTTGATTAGCAATACGCATAATCCTCGATTGATTTGCACCTGTGTGCAGCGTTTGCCACGGCTGAATTATTTTCTTGGCGGATCGATCATGATATGCGCTCGGTAAGTTCCTGCATCCATGATCCATGGCAGTCCTGGGCCAACGGGTTTTGTGGGCAAACCGGTGCTCTCAGGTGTAGCGTAAGGAATGTAAACCACTGATCTCATATAGCCATCTTGTGCTTCCCCAGTTGTAGGATTATATTTTTCTTTGTCAGCTGTGTAGACGAACAATGTTGTTGGCTGCTTAGGCATAACTAGTTTGCCACTTTTGACCTCCTGGTCACGGATATCAAACCTTTCCTGATAGCTTTTTCCTTCTTTCTTCAGGTCTCTGCCTCGCGACATAAACGGATCAAGGCTTTTGTGGTAGCAGGCTACACTCAAGCCAGGTTGTGCTGGGTCATCTGCTAAGCACACCAATTCATTTTCGCCTTTGCGGAGAACAACTAATTCGCCATTAGGTGAGTAACCGTACACCATGGCCTTGTCTTTTGATTCTGCTGGCGCGGCAAGTAATGCGGTTTTGATTTGGACTTCAACAGATGGGATGGTTTGCGCGACAGAATTTCCTACGAGGCAAACCAAAATGAAACTAATGAGAGGTTTCATAAAATTTGATTTAGGCGAAGTTAGAACTTAACTAATTCAGTTTATATTCTTTTTTGATGAAGTCAATCAGCTTCTGAGCATGGGTGATCAACTTCGTTTCACTTTCTCTGATGTATTTGTTTGCTGACTTGATGTTGTTGAGGTTGCCATTGAAATCATTTAAGTGATTTTCATATCCTTTTAGCAGCAATGGGTTTTCGCTCGTTGAGAATGAAGTCACTTTTCCCTTTTTGTCCACGATTTTGTCAAACACCAATCCATCAAAAATCTTGTAAGAAATTGGAAGGTATATTTTTGTGAAATCGCTCTCCACTATTTGTAATTGTTTGATTTGGTTGACTTGTTCGTAATATTTGGAAATTCGCACAGCCACTTTTTGGTTTTCGATGAGCCTAAATCCGTTGGCGTTTTTTAGTTGCTCGAATGTGCGGTCGGTTGGTAGAAATGAGAAATCCAAAATCCGTGTCACCTTTCTGCCAAAGATATATAAGCGATGTGTCCAGTGGTTTGCGTCAGCTGAATTGATCAATTGAGTGAGCGAGTCGAGCATGGCTACGCGATTAGTGCGCAAGTTGATCGCAGAGTCAAGGCTATGGATGTCGATCTCAAGGTCTTGCACCATTGTTTTGATCAATTCTCGTTCTTGCCTTTTCTCGCTCCAGTTCTCTCGCAGGTTCTCAACAAAAAATCCAGCCGTGATTGCTAGAAATAGCAGTGCAAATTCAAAAATGAATCGACCCAAACCCTTCTTCATTTTCGAACGGCCGAACATCACGGGTTACATTGATAACACACTCTTTTCAATGATGTCGCAGCACTCGTGAATTTGTTCTTCGTTAATGACTAGTGGAGGGGCCAATCGAATGATATTGCCATGTGTAGGTTTGGCCAACAGACCGTTCTGGGCAAATTTCAAGCAAAGATTCCAAGCGGTTTCACTTTCAGGAGTATCGTTGATGACTATTGCGTTGAGCAATCCTTTGCCTCTCACCAGAGTAATCAATTTGGTTTTCTTCATGAGCGCATTTAGTCTGTCGCGGAAAATTTTTCCGAGGCGCTCGGCATTCTCAG
>DATJJP010000033.1:0-27891 GCA_035492075.1 Cyclobacteriaceae bacterium
CATTGATTCAGGGATAGATGCACAAGAAGAAATTTGCAAGCGTTTTGGAGTTTCACGCGACGGCGAAGAAATGAAGCGACTGACTTGGAGCGGGCTTTTCTCCGGCGAAAAAATTGGTTTGGAAAAAGCAACGCCGGCTCAAGTCCTGGAACATATTCTCAACAAGAGATGGAAGCTCAATGCCGGTGACAAGGATTTTATTGTGATGTGGCACCGGTTGAAATATTCCATTGGTGGCAAGGAAAAAGAAATCCAAGCATGGCTATCAACGATTGGCGAGGATGAAACATACACCGCGATGGCCAAGACGGTTGGAATTCCGGTAGGAATTGCCACCAAACTTCTATTGCAAGACAAGTTCAGGAGTAGGGGCGTGGCGATCCCTGTTACCCCCGAATTTTACAACCCAATTTTGGCCGAATTGAAGCAATTGGGGATAGGATTGGAGGAAAGAGAATACTGACCACTAGTTCCGAAACTGGATTCGATCCCGGGGGTGGCAAAAAGCCCCAAAAGTTGTCTCAAAAGGTGCTAAAATGAGGCATATTTTGAGAGGTTTTTTCCACCTTCATTCAGTAATTTTTGGACTTGAAAAAGTGTTGATCAGGCATGAGAGACTACGAAATCTATACCTTAAAGAATGGAATCCGAGTGGTGCATAACCGCATCACTACGACTAAAATTGTGCACTGCGGCATCATGCTGGACATCGGTAGTCGGGATGAGACATTGACGAACCAGGGCATTGCCCATTTTTGGGAGCACATGGCTTTCAAGGGTACGCGCAAACGCAAAGCCTTTCACATCTTAAATCGACTGGAATCGTTGGGAGGGGAGCTTAATGCGTTCACAGACAAAGAAAAGATCTTGTTCTACGCCTCGTTGCGCGACGAGTATTTTGAACGCGCGTTGGAGTTGCTCACCGACATCACTTTTGATTCTATCTTCCCTTCGAGTCAAATCAATCGAGAACGCAATGTGATCCTGGAAGAGATGTCGATGTATTACGATGACCCCGATGATTCTCTTCAAGATGAATTTGATAGCGTGGTGTTTTCGGGGCATTCCCTTGGTATGAATATCCTGGGAACTCAAAAAACGGTGAAGGCATTTCAGCGAAAGGACTTCAGGGTATTCGTAAAAAAACATTTGGATACCCGACGAGTGGTGTTCTCCTCCGTGGGCAATGTTCCTATGGAAACGGTAGTTGCTTACGCCGAAAAATACTTGGGGAAGGTGCCACGGTTGACTTCGCGTACCTCCCGAAAAAAGTTCTTGGGATACAAACCCAAAGACATTTCACTAAAGCGTGATGTGAAGCAGGCGCGATGTGCGATTGGTCGAACTGCATTTCATTCCTCTCATGAAAAACGAACCCCGTTTTTTATGCTCACCAATATTTTGGGAGGTGGAGGCATGAATTCTCGCCTCAACATGGCGTTGAGAGAAAAGCATGGGTTTGTGTACAGCATCGGCGCGCAATTCGTGCCTTTTACCGATACGGGGTTATTCGTGATTTCATTTGGGACAGAACCGACACAATTGAAGAAAAGCATAGAGCTCGTGAAACAGGAGTTGAAAAAACTTCAAGATTCTAAATTGGGCGTAAAACAACTGGCCGCTTCCAAAGAGCAAATCTTGGGGCAGATAGCCATGGCCGAGGAAAACAACATCGGCTTCATGATGATGATGGCACGCAATCTTTTGGATTTAAATAGAATTACATCATTGGATGAAATATTTGAACGCGTAAAGACAACGACCGCCGCGGAATTGCAAAACTTGGCCAATGAAATGTTTGACGAAGAAAAAATGAGCGTATTGAGGATGCACGGGTAAGAAGTACGAATTTTGGAATGACGAATGACGAACTGCGGCGTTGGCCAGAATCGGAATCAATAATCGCTAATCAATAATCAATCATCTTGTGGATTTTCTCCCCGAACAACTCCAGGCCTACATCGAGAATCATACCGGCGATGAAAACGCTTTGCTGAAAAAAATCAATCGTGATACGCATGCACAAGTTTTAATGTCACGCATGCTGTCGGGTCAGGTGCAAGGTCGTTTTCTATCGATGATGAGTAAATTGGTGAGGCCTAAAAATATTTTGGAGATTGGTACATATACGGGGTATTCCGCGTTGTGCTTGGCGGAAGGCCTGCAGCAAAATGGAAGGTTGACCACCATTGATGTCAATGAGGAATTGGAAGCCCGCGTGAGGTCCTATTTTAAAGATTCAAACTACGGCGATCGAATCGATTTTAGAATTGGAGATGCGCGAAAAATTATCCCCACACTGAGAGAAAACTTTGACTTAGTCTTCATCGATGCCGACAAAGAAAACTACTCCAACTACTTCGATCTGGTGATTGACAAAGTGCCGAGTGGAGGTTTGATCCTTGCGGATAATGTTTTGTGGAGTGGCAAAGTGCTCGATGCGAAACCGGATAAGGACACCATGGCCATTATTGCTTTCAATGATAAGGTCCATGCTGATAATCGCGTGGAAAATCTTCTGATGCCCTTACGCGATGGGGTGATGATGCTATTGAAAAAATAGGCGCCGTCTATTTATCCTTGCCACCTGTGTAATCTGTGGCATATTCTTTACATTTGTTCCGATATGAGATTTTTTGCAGCCGCACTCATTGTTTTCGGAGTTGCTGCCTCATACGCACAGACTCCGCAAGTGCCACACAAGCTCCATTTCGCTGGAATGTCGCTGGTCATCCGCGATGATGCCAAACGCGAAATACAAAAGGATGTCGATGCGCTCACCAAAAGCCAACGCTATTTCAACGTTAAGGTGGATCGGGCAAGAACTTATTTTCCAATCATCGAGAAAATTTTCAAGGAGGAACAACTTCCGGAAGATTTTAAATACCTCGTGCTGCAGGAGAGTTCGCTAGTATCCGATGCGGTGTCTCCGTCGGATGCGGTGGGATTCTGGCAGTTCAAAGATTTCACCGCCCAAGAGATGGGAATGCGCGTAGATCGCGAGGTGGACGAGCGCATGAACATTGTTTCGTCTTCGCGTGGCGCCGCCAAATACATCAAAGCCAACAATTGGTACTTTAACAATTGGGTGCTGGCCCTTCAGGCGTATCAAATGGGAAAGGGCGGTGTGATCGAAGCGCTCGGCGATAAATACAATGGGGACAGTCACATGGAAATCAATTCCGAAACATATTGGTACGTAAAGAAATTTTTGGCTCACAAAATCGCTTTTCAGGACGCCTGCGATGGCAAGCCGCAAACGAAAGTGGGTTTGTATGAGCCAAAAGGGAGAAAAAAACTAGCTGATATCGCTGAAGAAGTGGCCGTCGACGTGGCTACGTTAAAAGAATACAACAAGTGGATCAAGAACGGTACCATTCCCGAAGACAAGACCTATTTCGTGTCGATCCCTGGTGGGTCTATTCCAGAAGACTTCAATATGCTGGTGCTGAATTCACCCAAGACACCCATCGTCACGACTTCTACAGTAAAAGGCACCTATGCCGATGACATCAAATTTCACGTCAACGGTGTGTTGGTCATCAAAGCACTTCCTGGCGAAGTCGTTTCCTCAATTTCAAAACGCGCTGATCTTGATCCAGCGAAATTCATCGCGCTCAACGACATCCCGATTGACGCACGTATAAAATCCGGCGCCTATTATTTTGTCAAGAAGAAAAAGAAGAAAAGCGCTTTCACGGTGTATCAAACCAAAGAAGGCGATGACCTTTGGCAGATCAGTCAACAACAAGGCATTCAGTTGAAATACCTGAAGCGGTATAACCCGAGCCTTGCGGAGCGCGCCCTTCCATTAGGCACACTGGTGAAGCTAAACAACAACAAATCCGTGAAAACTACATCCGTTGACGAAGATATGGAGATTGCGGAGGTGGGCGAAGAACCGTTTGCTTGGTCAATTCAACCCGTTGAGAAGAAGAAAGTTGTTCCTAAAGAAGCACCAAGCGTGATTAAGCCACAGATCCCTGAAAATGAAGTGACCATCGACACGACTCTCGTTGCCAAAAGCCAACACGCCAGCACTCAACCAGAAACCATCGTGTATGAGGTGAAGGCGTCCGATACACTGTATAGCATTGCTCGTCAATTTGGAGCCACCATTAAAGACATCATGGAGTGGAATAACAAGTCGACTTTAACGATCAATCCCGGAGAAAAATTGAAAATCGTCAAAAGGTAAGCCGCGGTTTTCAGCATTTTACTCAAAATCCTTACTTTGAGGCCTTTAAATTCTGCTCCGATGAAGGTGGATTCGTAAAAAACAATAATTTTGCCAGCACCTAAAAACTAATTTCTAATCTCAAGCGATGATGTTGATGGATACTGAACTCAAAACTTTGGACCTTGTGATGTTGGTGGATGACAATGACACCGACAATTTTATCAGCAAGCGTATCATTGAGATTACTAAATTCTCAAATCGGGTGGAAGTAAAGAGCTCTGGAAAAAGCGCCCTGGACTATCTGAAAGAACACGAAAATCAAGCCGAAAACCTTCCCAGCATCATTTTCCTCGACATCAATATGCCCGTTGTGGACGGGTTTGTTTTCCTGTATGAGTTTGAGAAATTCAACGAACTGGTTCGCAATAAATGCAAGGTGATTATTTTGTCAAGCTCTGACAATAAGCGTGACATTGATAAAATTGTGAACAACAATCACGTCATCAAGTTCATCACCAAGCCGCTTACCGAAGTGGCTCTCGAAGAGATCAAGCTCAGCAATATTTGAGCTTTCGTGTAGGGTTTGTATTTTGGAATATAAACCTGCACGATGAAACAATTACCCCATCATACTTTATTTTTTGCAGCCCTGGTTGCATCTGTAACGACCTGCTTTTCGCAAATCGTTAAAATAGATTCTACCAGCAAATGGAGAAAAGCCTTTAAGGCCGGGCTTAACGTCAATCAAGCCTCATTCACTTCCAACTGGAAGGCGGGAGGCGTGAACTCACTAGGTATCACCGCATTTTTGAATTACAAAGCCAACTACAAAGGTGAACACAACTCGTGGGACAGCGAGATTGACCTGTTATACGGGATGGTCAACAATCAAGGGCTCGGTTATCGCAAGACGCTGGATCGGATTTTTCTCGACACGCGATATGGTCACGAATTGAGTAAACATTGGGACTTGTCTGCTTCGGTGAACTTTCTTACGCAATTCGCACCCGGATATAAATACTTGAAATCTGTTTCAGGTGCCGACTCTTTGGTGGCACTTTCCGATTTCTTGGCGCCCGCGTTCTTAACCGCTGGTCTTGGATTTGAATATCACCCGGTCAAGTACTTCAAGCTACGTCTGTCTCCAGTAGCTCCACGATTGACGATCGTCAACGACGTGACCAAGTTCGTTACGACCGACAACCCACAACCCTACGGCGTTTCAGTCAATCGCACTTCGCGTATGGACTGGCTTGCTTTTCAAATGCTTGCTGAGTTTGACAAAGACATCGCCAAGAATGTGAATCTGAAATGGCGTTACATCTTTTTTGCCAACTATGAGAAGCTATCGGCTGAAAACCTGTACCATCGATTGGACCTCAATCTCACCGCGAAGCTGGGACGATTCATGAACGCAAGCTTCGGGACGATTCTACTTTATGATCACAACCAGGACAACAGTGTGCAAGTAAGCCAAGCCTTCTCGCTCGGTGTGTTGTACACGTTTCAGAACTACCAAGACAAGAAGTAACGAGTTATCTTTTTCGACAAGTGAGAAGTCAATTTTCATTGCATGATGAAGCTGAGCGAAAATTGATTTGAGTGATTTGCTGGAAAGAGAAATGGAAAGCGATGAAAAAGAAAAAGGGAAGCGATCCTAGATTGCTTCCCTTCTGAAAGTATCAGCTTTGCTGATTACTTCTTCTTCTTAGCAGCTTTCTTAGCCTTCTTAGCTGCTTTCTTAGCGGGTTTTTTTGCCATAGCGTTTTAATATTTTAGTTTAAAACTGTTCGAAAGGTATAATAAAAAATTAATCTTCAAAAATTTTCAGCAAAAAATTTTTAGTTGTCAAAAAAATTTTCAGGCGAAGAAAAAATTATCCACATCAAAATCAGCACTCACTTCAATCGAAAATCACGTTCACTTCACTTCAAAAAATATTCACTTCAGGTGTGAGTGTGATTGAAAATTTTTCACTGACAGATGAAATAATTTTCATCGCGAGTGAAAAAATTTCATCGCCTGTAGCTCCACCGCGATTCACCAACACCAGCGCTTGCTTGTCGTGCACACCGGCGTTGCCAAACGTTTTTCCTTTCCATCCGCACTGCTCAATCAGCCACCCTGCGGGGACTTTAACTCCTTGATTTGCAGGATAATGAGGGACTGATTCAAAATTGCTAGTGAGTTCTAAAAAATGCGCTTCGGTGATCTCCGGGTTTTTAAAAAAGCTTCCGGCATTGCCAAGAGAATTGAAATCGGGCAACTTTTCAGTTCTGATTTTGATCACTGCATCGCTAATGTTTTTAATCGTTGGTTGTGCGATGTTCATCTTGCTCAATGTGTCTGCAATTGCACCATAAGAGGTGGTAACACGATGATTTTTTTTGGTCAACGTTAAAGTAACACTTGAGATAAAAAACTTTTCCCGCAACTCATTTTTAAAAATGCTCTCGCGGTAGCCAAACTTGCATTCAAGGTTGGAAAATGTCTTGATTCGACCGGTTGAGAGCTCTACAGCATCAACACTTTCAATCACCTCGCGCACCTCAACACCGTATGCACCGATGTTTTGCATGGGTGCGGCGCCCATCGTTCCTGGAATCAACGAAAGATTTTCAATTCCTCCCCAATTGTTTTGTACGCAATGCATCACAGCGTCGTGCCACAACTCGCCAGAATTTATTTTTAGATATATCGATTCATCGTTTTGGTGAACGATGTTTCTCCCAAAAATAGAATTGTGAACGACAAGGCCTTTAAAGTCTTGCCTGAAAAGTACGTTGCTACCGCTGCCAAGAATTAAGCTTCGATGGCTTTTAAAGAATTCGGATTGAACCAGACTGATAAGGTCTTCGATCGATTTGACTTCGCAGAAATAGTTAGCCTTCGCATCGATGCCAAAGGTGTTGAAGCGCTTGAGGCTTATGTTTTCCTGAATAGCTACCATGGGGGCAATTTACATTTCAGCCCTGACAATCATCAGGGGATGAAGTATGATTTTTTAGCAGACGGGAGCTATTTAAAGGAGCGATTGAAAAAATCGTAAATCAAAAACGGTAATTCGTAAATTTCAGGGATGAAATTAATTGAGTGCCCACGAGATGCCATGCAAGGCTTGGAGGAATTCATTCCTACCGAAAAGAAAGCGGCGTATATCAACCAGCTGTTGAAGGTTGGTTTTGATACTATCGACTTTGGAAGTTTTGTTTCACCAAAAGCGATACCCCAGCTCCGCGATACCGCTGACGTTTTGAAAAAACTGGATCTGTCAACTTCGAAATCAAAATTGCTGGCCATTGTGGCGAATTCAAGAGGAGCGGAGGACGCCATTAAATTTGAAGAGATTTCTTATTTGGGGTTCCCGTTGTCTATCTCCGAAGCCTTTCAGCAGCGAAACACCAATAAGTCGATCGTGGAGGCCCTGAGGACGGTCGAGGAAATTCAGTCGCTTTGTAAAAGGCACGGCAAAACGTTGGTCACCTACATCAGCATGGGTTTTGGCAACCCTTACGGCGATCCGTATGATGTGGATGTGGTTGAAAAATTCACCGAACAACTTGCGACATTGCAAATAGAAATCATTTCACTGGCAGATACCATCGGGGTATCGCAACCGGAACAAATCAAGTACCTTTTTAAGACGCTCGTCCCGAAATTTCCAAGAGTCGAATTTGGCGCGCATCTGCATTCTAACCCGATGAAGTCAGTTGAAAAGATCGAGGCAGCTTTTCTTTCGGGTTGCCAACGTTTTGATGGAGCCATTAAAGGCTTTGGTGGCTGCCCGATGGCCGAAGATGAACTTGTCGGCAACCTAGCGACCGAGACCATACTCCATTACTTGATCGGCAAAAATGCGTCGCTTGCGTTGAACCAAGAAGAGTTCGCGAAGGCGTTGCTAATGGCAGATGGAGTGTTTCCTCTACATTGAGGCTAGAATCTCAAAACCGCGTATCCTTTCATTTGGTAGCTAGTGAGTGTGGTGATCATGGAAGAGGCGACTTTTACCTGAGGTGCCATTTTGAATCGATCCACTTTTCTGAACATAATGGATTGACCGCAGGCTACAATCCGAACTCCCGCCTTATCAAGCTCTTCAAACAGACCAAGGTTGGGATTGTCGACTTTGTATTTATTTCTGTAGGTCTCGTTATTCATTACGGTGTAGATAGCACCGCTGTGAATGGCAATCACCACATGAAGTTGGTCTAGTTTAACTCCCGCCATCACGTGGAGGTTAATCAATCGAGCCACGTTGTTCAGTGCCCAGCTCACGGAGTCGGGTCGCTCACTTTCACGCTCAATCTCCACAATTATTTTATAATCGAGGTTGGGGTCGGGTTTTTCTTCGGCGAAAGGGATATCGAAGATGGTACCGTACGTTTTGATGACCGGGTTGATGCGCTTTTGCGAAAATGCCGAGAACGAGACAAGGACCAGGGCGATAAGTAGGGAATTTTTCATGCAGAGGGTTTATTAATCAGTTCTTTATAAGGGCAAATTGTTTTCCGGGTAATGATTTTACGACGTTGTTGAATTCCAAGGTTAACAACAAAGAAGCCAACTGGCTTGGTGACAGCGCTGTTTTTATAGTGAGTTCGTCAATCATGACGGGCGCATTTTTTTGTTGTAGAATGTGGAGGACCTTTTGTTCATCGGCACTGAAGGACTCAAAGTCGACGGGCTTGATTTCCCTTGTGGATGACGTATCGGTGGACCAATTCATCAAATACTCCAAGTCTTTAATGGAGGTGAAAATGGACGCTTTATTATTGCGAATCAGTTTATTACATCCTTCAGAATAGGTCTGGTCGAGAGAACCGGGCACGGCCAATACATCCCTATTGTAACTGTTGGCAATTTCCGCCGTAATGAGCGCGCCACCTTTTTCTGCCGCCTCGACTACAATGAGTGCATCACACATACCCGCAATGATACGATTACGAGCTGGAAAATTATGCGCATCAGGTTTTGTTCCAAAAGGATTTTCCGTGAGCAGTGCTCCTTGGCCGGTTATTTTTTTTGCGGTGTCCTTGTGGGCTGCTGGATAAATCACATCCATACCGCTGCCCATAACGCCGATAGTTGGCAAATTGTGTTTCAGCGCTTGTTTGTGTGCTTGAATATCTATGCCGTATGCCAGGCCGCTCACAATTAGCGGATCGTGGGGTTTCAGTCCCTCCACGATTTTGGCTACCCTTTCTTTTCCATAGTCGGTGGCTTGGCGGGTTCCAACGATAGCGACCGACTTTCTGACATTTAGATTGACGGTCCCCTTATAATAAAGTAGAGCTGGGGCATCTTCAATTGTTTTCAATCGGTCGGGGTACTGCTTGTCAATGTAAAAGAGAATTTCTGTGTCTTCTTTTTCGGCTTTATTAAATTCTTTTTCGGCGCGAGCGAAGGTTATGCCGGTACGTATCGATTCGGCGGTGACGGGCCCAATACCCGGTACTTTCAAGAGTTTTCCTTTCGGTGTTTTGAAAACCTGTTCTGCTGATCCGCAATAACTGATTAATTGCTTGAGCAGTTGGTCACCAATCCCCGAAATGAAGTGGAGTGCAAGAAAAGAGAGACGGTCTTGAGACATGTTAGCGATCCATTTTTTGAATGGATGTAACTAACAAAAAAGGCGGATCACACAGACCAGCCTTTTATTGAATGGGTATAATGCCTTATTTCTGCTCCACTCCGGGAGTTACTTTCTCCACTTTTTCAATTTCCATTTTTGGTTGCTTGGTTTCAGCAACGTGTTTTACCGTTGAGATATGGGGTGCAATAATCAACGCAACGATGGACGACAGCTTGATCAAGATATTCATTGAAGGCCCTGAGGTGTCTTTGAAAGGATCACCAACGGTATCCCCGGTAACCGAAGCTTTGTGCGGCTCGGATTTTTTGAAATACATCTGGCCGTTGATTTCCACACCTTTTTCGAACGATTTCTTAGCGTTATCCCAAGCGCCACCTGCATTCGATTGGAAAATCCCCATCAACACGCCAGATACGGTAATACCCGCCAACATTCCACCCAAAACTTCGGGGCCGAACGTGAATCCAACGATTACCGGAGTGATCAATGCGATGGCTCCAGGGGCGATCATCTCTCTCAACGATGCTTTAGTAGAGATGGCAACACATTTTTCATATTCGGGTTGCGCTTTGTACTCCATGATTCCGGGAATCTCCCTGAATTGTCTACGTACTTCGTTCACCATATCCATGGCTGCACGTCCCACGGCAGCGATCGCCAATGATGAAAAGATGAAAGGAATCATACCTCCCACAAAAAGTCCTGCAAGCACGGGTGCCTTATAAATATCAATAGCAGTAATTCCAGAAACGCCAACGAAAGCGGCGAATAAAGCGAGAGAAGTCAATGCAGCAGATGCGATCGCAAAACCTTTTCCCGTGGCGGCGGTGGTATTTCCTACTGCGTCCAAGTTGTCTGTGCGGTGGCGAACTTCTTCCGGGAGTTGGCTCATTTCAGCAATACCCCCCGCGTTGTCAGCAATCGGACCAAACGCGTCGATGGCCAACTGCATTGCTGTTGTTGCCATCATACCAGCGGCTGCAATTGATACACCATACAATCCCGCAAATGAATATGAACCTAAAATACCGGCTGCTAGAACCAGTGTGGGCAAAAGCGTTGATTCCATCCCCACTGAAAGGCCACCTATAATATTAGTGGCATGGCCCGTGCCCGACCTCTTGATAATTGACAAGACGGGACGTTTGCCCATCGCGGTGTAGTACTCTGTGATCATGCTCATGAGTGTACCTACCACCAAACCAATAATGATTGCGGTGAAAACGTCATTAGAAGTAAACGCCACTCCGCGGTGCACAAGATTTTCTGGAAGTAAGTACTTTACCGCAAAATAAGAGGCGATGGCAGTCATTACTATCGACGACCAGTTACCAATGTTTAAGGCTGTTTGTACGCTATCCGTTTCGTTTTTGATTCTGACGAACCAAGTAGCGACGATAGAAAATATCAGACCTAATCCGGCCGTCACCATAGGTAACAAAATAGGAGAGAGACCGCCAAAATTGTCTGCCGATGAGATCTCCTGTCCAAGAACCATCGTTGCCAATATGGTGGCCACATAGGAACCGAATAGGTCAGCGCCCATACCCGCCACGTCACCCACGTTGTCACCGACGTTATCTGCGATGGTAGCTGGGTTGCGAACATCGTCCTCAGGGATCCCTGCTTCTACCTTACCTACCAAGTCAGCTCCTACGTCAGCGGCCTTGGTATAAATTCCTCCACCCACACGTGCGAACAGCGCGATTGATTCTGCACCGAGAGAAAACCCGGCCAAGACTTCAATGGCTTTGCGCATTTCTACGCCTGTAATGCTTGCCCCTTCCGGGACAAACATTTTAAAGAAGATGATAAATAGACCGCCAAGACCCAGCACTGCGAGTGCAGCGACCCCAATTCCCATCACAGATCCGCCGGTAAAAGAAACGTTCAACGCTTTTGCGAGCGAAGTACGGGCCGCCTGAGTGGTTCGAACGTTGGCTTTCGTTGCGATGCGCATTCCAATGAATCCAGCGGTGCCCGACAGCATCGCGCCAATTAAGAAGGAAATTGCAATGACCGGGCTCGATTCTTCAATCAGTGTACCCGACCATCCGAGAAGGACGGCCGCAATCAATGCAAATACACCAAGGATACGCCACTCGGCCTTGAGGAACGCCATGGCTCCGCGCGCGATGTAGCCGGCCAATTCTTGCATTTTTTGCTCACCGGCATCTTGCTTTACTACCCAAGACGACTTTATTGCAGTGACGATCAATCCGAGGACGCCGATCGCGGGAATTAAAAAGAGTACGAGATTCACAGGACTTATAGGTTTAATGAATAATCTAATTTATGCTTCGTAAAAAGCGGCTGCAAAACTAACCAAAATAGCTAAATCGAAGGGCAGACTGGCATAAAATTCCTTTACTGGATATCGCCCGTATTCGGACGTTCCCGTTCGTTTTTATCGATTTTGAATTAGGAAAACCAAGATTTCACTGCTTTTTGTGGGATTAACGAGTGGCACTATCCTTGAAAATGTGACCGCACACCGATTGCAAACGAAACCGGGCCAACATAATTAACAGTCATGTTTAAGAACTACATCAAAATCGCATTTCGCAACCTCGCGCGAAACAAAGTTTATTCTGGTATCAATATTTTCGGGCTCGCGCTGGGGGTGGCCTGTTGTCTACTGCTGTCCTTATATATTCAGGACGAGATGAGCTACGATAAGCATCATCAAAGGTCTGAAGATATTTATCGCATTGTTACTACGTTTCAAACGGACGTTCCAGGGCTTAACAAAAACGGCGCTGTTTCGCCGCCGATTGCCATGACGATGAAGGCCGAAATTCCAGAAGTGGAAGGGGCCGTTCGAGTACTGCATTCTTTTGCACAAAGCCTGATTCGCTATCGCGATAATCTTTTTTATGAAGAAGACGCCTACCTGGCTGACTCTACTTTGTTTGATGTTTTAACCTATGATTTGATAGAGGGGAATCCCAAGTTAGCCCTCGTTCAAGCGAACTCCATTGTACTTTCGGAGCGATTGAAGAAGAAGCTTTTTGGAAGTGAGCCGGCGCTCGACAAATTTATCTCCATCAGTCAAGGTGGCCGGCCGGTTGAATATAAAGTGACAGGTGTATTCAGTGAAAAAAATAAAAGCGTCATCGATGCCAATTTTTTTACATCGATGACCAGCACGGGGTTGGGGGAATATGTCACGAAAGACGATGAGACAGCAAAGCAATGGGCCGGGCAGAATTTTGTGCCATCGTACTTAAAATTGGTTCACGGCCACGACAAAGCTTCTGTGGAGAAAAAAATGAACGAAGTGTTACTCAAGCACGGCGCCGAGCAAATGAAAGCCCTGGGCATTCATAAGACGCTTTCCTTGGAATTACTAAGAGACGTTTACCTCAAATCGGATGTCGGACAAAGCCCACGGATTACCTATCTGTATGTCGTGGGGTCCATTGCCGCATTTATATTATTGATTGCCTGCATCAATTTTATGAATTTATCGACGGCGAAGGCGACCAAACGCGCTCCTGAGATTGGAATCCGAAAGACCCTCGGTGCCTATCGCTCTTCCCTGATATCGCAAATCTTGGGAGAGGCCATGGTTATCGTAGTGCTATCGATTGTTATTAGTCTCGTGCTCGTACAATGGATTCTCCCGTTTTTCAATCAGCTCACCGACAAGAGGATTTCATTCAATTCGGATAATCTCATTTACTTCGTTTCGGCGGCGGTCTTGATTACCGTGATCACCGGACTGGTAGCAGGAAGTTATCCCGCGTTTTACCTGTCCTCGTTTGAACCAGCACGGGTGTTGAAAGGAAAACTGAACCTTGGGAACTCAGGTGGAAGACTGCGTCAAGGGCTGGTGGTATTTCAGTTCATGATCGCCATTGCTTTAGTATGCGGAATATTTGTGATTTCGAACCAAATGGATTTCATGCTGAGCAAGGACTTGGGGTTTAATTCGCAAGCTAAGATTGTGTTGCCGTTGCGCACGGATGAGGCGCATCGTCAATATGATGCGTTGAAAAAGGAATTGGAGAAGAATGCGCAAATGAAATCAGTTTCTGGAGCGAAGTATGTGCCGGGTACACAAATATTTAACGACATGATGTTTTACCCTGACGGGGGCAATATGGATAAAGCCGTTGACATCAGACGCAACCGTGTTGATGTGGGGTACCTTGAGCTGCTGAACATGAAATTGATCGCGGGTAGGTCGTTTACTGACAACCGCGAGATGGAAAAGGATTTCAAATTGATTTTAAACCGCACCGCAGTAACCAAACTTGGATTTACGCCTGAAAAAATTGTGGGAGAGAATCTTCATTTTGACTGGCAAGGAAAGAAATATGACTTTGAAGTGATTGGGGTAATGGAAGACTTCAATCAAACGTCACTGCACACGGAGGTCTACCCCACGTTGTTTGAAATGCCCGATAGCACCAAGCGTTACGATTATATCATCGCCTCCATGGCTTCCGCCAATTTTGAAGAAACAGTAAAGTCGGTAGAGCAGACTTGGAAGTCATTGATCAGCGATACCCCTTTTGAATATTCTTTTCTTGACCAAACCATTCAAAAGCAGTATGAGGAAGACAAAAGGGTCTCCAAAATCATTAGCAGTTTTGCGATTATCGCCATGATTATTTGTAGTCTGGGGCTTTATGGCCTCTCATCGTATATGGCTGAGAGAAGGTTCAAGGAAATCGGTATAAGGAAAGTGATGGGTGCCAATGTGCAGCAGATCGTGGCGATGATGTCGACCGAGTTTGTGAAACTGGTGCTGATCGCGTTTGTTATCGCGACACCGGTAGCTTGGTGGGGGATGACGAAATGGCTTGAAACTTTTGCGTTCCGTACGGAAATCGGCTGGGCGGTGTTTGCTTTTGCTGGATTAGTCGCTCTTGCAATAGCCCTCGTAACAGTAAGCTTTGAGTCGATCAAATCGGCGATGGGAAATCCGGTGGACAGTTTGCGTTCGGAATGAAATGCTGAGTAACGTTTCTTTTTTTTAAAAGTATTATCAACCATATGCTGATTAATTTTATCAAAACCGCCTGGCGAAATATTTTAAGGTACAAGGCCTATTCCGCCATTAACTTCATCGGCCTTACTTGTGGCTTGACTGTAGCCCTCCTGATTTTTTCCTACACGCGCAGCGAGCTAAGCTATGATGGCTTTCACGAAAAGGCACCCCGGCTTTATCGCTTTTGGTACCTGGTGTCCAATGGACTGAAGCTCGCGGATACTCCGCCACCCATTGCTCCGTTGTTGAAAGAATATTTTCCGCAAGTTGAAGAAGCAGCTCGTTTGTTCCGCAGAAACGTCAGCGTCAAGCTTCCCGAAAATAGCCAGGCGTTTGAGGAGAGCAATGTTTTTTTTGCAGACTCTGCTTTCACCAAGATGTTCACCCTGGAGTTTATATCAGGAAACCCCGAACGAGCGTTGAAAGAGAAATATACGGTCGTACTAAATCAGGAAATGGCGACGAAGTATTTTGGAAACAAAAATCCAATTGGTGAATCATTGCTTTTTTCCGGGAAGCACCTGTTCAAAGTGGTGGGTGTTGTGAAAAATTTTCCCGAGAACTCCCACATTCGTTTTAATATGTTGGTGCCTTATGATGATATGTTCGAACTCGAGGACCAAAAGACAGAGGACGTGCTCAGGAGAAATCTTGCACAGAATTTCGTCATCAGCCATTCGTACACCTATGTCTTGTTAAAGGAAGGGGCCAATCCGTCTTCCATCAACGAAAAGATGGGAGATTTCCTAAAGAAATACGCACATCCCCGCTTGCTGATGGGCCAGATTTTTACTTTGATGCCAGTCACTGACATTCATTTGAAAAGCACTTTCCTGGACGAACCATCGACCACGAATTCAATGACCAATATCTATGTGTTTATCTGCGCCGGAATTCTGACCCTCCTCATCGCTTGTATCAACTATATTAATTTGAGCACTGCACAGTCGTTGACGCGGATCAAAGAGATTGGCATTCGGAAGATTTTAGGTTCCATGAAATATCAACTCATCAGTCAATTCCTGGCCGAGAGTTTTTTATTTTGTTTGATTGCGCTGCTCATTAGCTTCCTGGCATTTGATTTTACCTTGCCGCTATTGAACATGTTTACAGGAAAGCACCTCGTGTTCGCCGAGGTGGTTGATAGTACGCTTGTTTTTATTTCCATCGGGCTATTGCTGGCAGTCACTGTACTTGCCGGCGGTTACCCCGCTTATTTTGTCACCAAATTTGAATCTGTAAGTGCGCTCAAGGGCTCTGGTACGAGAGGACACGGTAATCAAGTGCTACGGAAGTCGCTGGTGGTCGTGCAGCTCACTATCGCTTGTGTGCTCTTGTCGGGGACGATGCTGATCGTAAAGCAATTGAATTATTTGGAAGAGCGACCGCTGGGTTTTACCAAAGAACATGTCATCAATGTTCCGTTGTTCAGCCAAAATTTCAATGGTGTTTTTCGTCAGGCCGATACCACATTTACACAACGCTTACAGAATTTCCGGACCGCTATTGAAGCACAAAGCGGAATAAAGTCAACTACCCTCACGTCAGTAGTGTTGGGCACGGACGCATTATATCGAGGAATCATTCCTGAAGGATTCACCGCGGAGAGTAATTTACTTGCAGCTAACATCGCTGTCGAGTATGATTTCTTACCTGCCTACGGAATGGAGCTCGTGGCAGGGAGGACATTTAGCCGGGATTATCCAACTGATGCGAAGGAAGCATTCATTATAAACGAAACAGCCGTTCGCGAATACAAATGGGGGACGGCCGAACAAGCCCTTGGTAAAACGATCAACCGAGAGGGCAAAAAAGGGAAAGTGATAGGGGTTGTCAAGGATTTCAATTTCATGTCGCTCACTACGCCGATTGCCTCACTGGTTCTTTCTATCGACCCTACGCAATTCAATACGTTGTCGATAAAATTTGAGGGAGAAAACAGCAGTGAGATCGTAAAAAGACTTGAAGCTGAATGGAACAATATTTTTCCTGAGAAGTCTTTTGAGTTTTCGTTTCTCGATGAAGACTTGCACGAACAATATGCCAGCTTTCAACATTTCGGATCGATAGTTCAATCGTTTAGCATCATTGCCATTTTGATTTCTTGCCTGGGGGTGTACGGTTTGGTGATGTTTACGGTACGACAGAAGGTGAAAGAAATCGGGGTGAGAAAAGTGCTTGGCGCGAGCGTTCAGTCGGTCTTGATGTTGGTCTATAAGGATTTCATTTTGCTTACAATGATTGGATTTATGGTGGCGGCTCCGTTCTCCTATTATTTGTTGCAGCGTTGGCTCAATAACTTTGTTTATCACACGACGATCGATGCGATTATCTATGCGGTCAGTTTTTTGTTGGTGCTGATGATCGTGTCTGCCACTATCAGCTATCAAGTTTTGCGGGCGGCGTCTGCCAACCCTGTGGACAGTTTGAGAAGCGAATGAAACGACTCAACTGGACATGGTGAGCAGGCGTGGTACCTCATGAAAAGCCAGCTTGAGAAATTTGCCTACCGAATGGAGTTGACGATGGATATATTTGTTGTTATAGCGACAGCGAAGATAGTGATTACAGCTATTGCAGTTAGTTTTCAAACCATTAAGGCAGGACTAATGAATCCAGTCAACAGCCTGAGGAATGAGTGAACCATAATTTCAACCTTTGACTATGCTCCGACATTACCTAACCACCGCATTTCGTAATTTTTTACGCAACAAATTTTATACAACGATCACTGTCGTTGGTTTGGCTTTTGGAATCACTTCCGTCTTTTTGATTATCCAATATTTGAAGTCGGAGCTGAGCTATGATCGTTTTCATGAGGGGGCCGAAAATATTTATCGCGTAGCCTGGATCAATACCAACCCTCAGACACGCACGCCGCACCCGATGGCGCAGGCAATGGTGCGCGATTTTCCCGAAGTGGAGCAGGCCGTTAGTTTGACACCCATCTGGGGGCCAGGATTGACGCGCCAGGTTTTCACCGTTAGGAACCCCGAGAAAAATGTGAGGTATGACGAATCAAGTGTTCTCGCGGTTGACAGTACCTTTTTTCAAGTGTTTTCTTTCCCTTTGATCAAGGGCAATCCCAAGGCTGCGTTGAGAGACCCGGGAGGTGTTTTGATCTCGGAAAAAACGGCATTGAAGTATTTTGGCACCGTCGATTGTTTGGGTAAGCAGCTGGAAGCGAATGAAGAGAAATCGTTGATTGAGGTGGTTGGCGTGTTCAAGGACGTGCCATCAACTTCTCATTTTCATTTTGATTTTCTGACATCCTATGTGCGCGAAAAATCAAGTCCGAATGACCCCTATTATCAGTGGACGGATTTTGGACACTTCAATTATGTTCGTTTAAAGCCAGGTACCGATGCAAAAGAACTTGAAAAAAAACTTCTTGCGTGGTCGAGGAAATATGTCAATTTTTCTGACGAAGATTTTCGCTGGCTGAGCGATCACCATTATGGGTTTCAATTGCAACCCATCACCAGCATACATTTGCAATCGCACCTTCGCTGGGAGTTGGAGCCCAACGGAAATATCGCCTACGTTTATCTGATGACAGCTGCAGCGTTGTTGATTTTGATTATTGGTGCAGTGAATTTTGTAAACCTCAACATAGCTCAAGCTTCCGAGCGCGCAAAAGAAATTGGATTGAGAAAATCATTGGGGGCATTCAGACAACAGCTGATTTCTCAGTTTCTTGGTGAATCGGTGCTGGTCACCTTAATGGCCGTTGCCCTTTCGGTTGTATTGATCGAAATATCGATTCCGTTGTTTTACGGTCTAACTGGAAAGACCCTGACCATCGACAGAGGTGTTTTCTTTGTCGCTCTTTTGTCTCTCGGAATAGTGGTGGCATTGATTACGGGAATTTACCCGGCTCTTTTTATGTCAGCTGCAAAGCCGGCGCTGATTCTAAAAAACAAAATGTTTCAGACCAAAGGCATTGGCACAAGAAGAGTCTTTATTGTTTTTCAATTCGTGACCTCGATGGGACTGATCTCAGCAAGTGCCATCATCTCACAACAATTGGATTTTCTTCAGCACAAGGACCTTGGCTTCCAACCCGAGGAGGTGCTGGTGATTCCGATCAAAGATCGCTCCATGAACCGCCGATTGCCTGAGCTGCGGAATGAACTTTTGAAGACAGCAGGTGTAACGGGGGTGTCGGCAACATCCAATATTCCTGGAAAGTCGTTCAACCAAAACTCAATTTTTACCATACGAAATCCCGAAGAGCGGAGGGACGCATCAGAAGTAATGGTGGATGCTGATTTTGCCAACGTGATGAATATTAAGGTAGCCGAGGGACGCTTCTTTTCCAGCGGCAGCCTTGTCGATTCGGGTGGTTTCGTGCTCAACCAAACCGCCGTCAACCAGTTAGGTATAAAAGATCCTGTAGGCAAGGAAATCGTGTGGGAACGCGATGGCCCTATTGTCAAGGGCCCAATTCTCGGAGTGGTGCAGGATTTTAATTTTCAGTCACTGCATGAGCCGATGAGGCCACTACTCATGTTCATGGAACCTAGATTCAATTTTGCTGTAGTCAAAGTAAATACCTCCGATTTTAAATCGACTATTGGTGCCATTGAAAAAAGCTGGCGCAAATTTGATGACCGTTTTCAATTTGAATTTTCATTTCTGAATGATCAATTGAATCAGCTTTATATTGAAGAACAGAATGTGGTGAGCGTGTTGAAGATTTTTTCGTTGCTCGGAGTGATTATTGCAAGTCTAGGATTGTTGGGCATTGCGGCGTTGGCATTCCGTCAAAGAACCAAAGAAATCAGCGTGCGCAAAGTGTTAGGCGCGAGTTGGGCGAACCTGGTATTGTTGCTCGTCAGGGATTTTACGAAACTCGTTTTGATTGCGGTGGTGCTTGCTGTTCCCCTTGTTTGGTGGATCATGAACGGGTGGCTGGAGAATTTCTCGTATCGAATAAACGTGAGCCCGTTAGTGTTTGTGTTTACCGGCTTGGGATTGATCGCGATTTCGTGGTTGACGTTAAGCTTCCTTACAATTAAGACCGCTCAAATCAATCCCGCTGAAACACTGAAATCCGAATAGCCCGACGCTAGGGAAGTGGAGCGAGGATCTGTGCTTACTTCTTCACATCAATACCGAGTTCCTTCAATTGTTCCGGAGAGATCGTGGAGGGAGAGTCGATCATCATGTCGCGGCCGGCGTTGTTTTTCGGGAAAGCAATGAAGTCGCGGATGGAATCAGCGCCTCCAAAAAGAGAACACAGGCGATCAAAGCCAAAAGCAATACCGCCATGAGGAGGTGCGCCGTATTCAAAAGCTTCCATTAAGAAGCCGAATTGTTTTTTTGCTTCTTCTTCAGAGAAACCAAGTTTACTGAACATCAGCTGTTGTGTTGGTCGATCATGGATACGTATGGAGCCACCGCCGATCTCCGTTCCGTTCAGCACCATATCGTACGCATTCGCGCGAACTTTCCCTAGATCCGTTTCAAGTAGCGGGATATCCTCGCGCTTGGGCGATGTGAATGGATGGTGCATGGCATTCCATCGTTTACCTTCGTCATCGTATTCAAACAAAGGGAAATCCAACACCCAAAGGGCAGAAAATTTATTCTTATCCCGCAGCCCGAGCAAACCACCTACGTACAAACGAAGTTCGCTGAGTGCTTTTCTGGTTTTTTCTTTTTCACCGGCCAAAATCAAGATCAAATCGCCCGGTTCGGCATTGCACTTTTGTGCAAATCGACTTAATTCAATTTCGTCGAAGAATTTATCCACCGACGATTTGTAGGTGCCATTTGTTTCGCAACGCACGTACACCAATCCCTTGGCGCCGATCTGAGGTCGCTTGACATACTCCGTCAGTTCATCAATTTGCTTACGAGTGTAGGTGGCACACCCTTTGGCGCAAATCCCCACCACCAGTTCGGCACTGTCAAATACACCAAAACCTTTGCCTTGAGCCACGTCGTTCAGCTCAACAAATTTCATGTCAAATCGGGTATCGGGCTTATCAGAGCCGTAATATTTCATGGCATCGGCATACGTTATCCGCGGCACTTCAGGCAGTTCGATTCCCTTTACCGACTTGAATAAATGCTTCACCAGACCTTCAAACATTTTTAGAATGTCCTCTTGATTTACAAAACTCATCTCACAGTCGATCTGTGTAAACTCGGGTTGGCGGTCGGCGCGTAGATCCTCGTCGCGAAAACATTTCACGATTTGATAGTAGCGGTCGAATCCCGACACCATCAGCAACTGCTTAAACGTTTGCGGTGACTGAGGCAATGCATAAAATTCTCCTTGATTCATCCGCGAAGGCACGACAAAATCACGGGCGCCCTCCGGAGTACTTTTTATCAGCACAGGGGTTTCCACTTCTATGAACCCCTGAGCATCCATATATACCCTTGTTTGCTGGGCCATTTTGTGGCGCAACTGTAAGCTTTCTCTTACTACGTTTCGGCGGAGATCCAGATACCGGTATTTCATCCGCAGATCGTCACCACCATCCGTTTCATCTTCGATTGTAAACGGAGGTGTCTTCGATTGATTAAGGACTTCTATTCTAGCCACTCTTATTTCAATGTCTCCCGTGGGGATATTTGCATTCTTGGAATGACGTTCCACTACCATACCTGAGACGCTGACAACAAACTCCCTGCCTAATCCGCGTGCCACCTGCAACAATGCGGCGTCACTTTTCCCTTCTTCTAGGAAGAGCTGTGTTATGCCATAGCGATCTCGCAAGTCGATCCAAAGCAGGCTCCCCTTGTCGCGTAGGCGTTGCACCCATCCCGTAAGGGTAATTTGTTTGTTCACGTCGCTTATCCGCAGTTCGCCGCAAGTATGTGTCCGTAGCATCCGTTTAGCGTTAATTTTGAAGTCGCAAATTTAGAAGAAGTTGGCTAACGGAAATGCAATATTTTGCTAGCTCAAAGATGCCTTGGCGAAAGGGCCTGTCCCTCGTTTGGGAACTTGCCTCAGTTAGGAATGCTCCCTTAAACCTCGTTACCGTGCGCACCTAAGACAAAACCAACAATAACTTTAAGTTTTCTTAATCCCTTGAATCTTACTATCTGTTTGCGGAATTTTGTGTCGTAGTTGACTATGAAAAAGATAAGTATTCTATGCAGCCTAGTGCTGTTTGCGTTTGCTCCCGCTAAGTTGGTGAAGACGAAGGTGGGAGAGGGTATCACGGTGTCGCTCCCCACAACGCTGACGGCAATGACCAACGAAGACATTGCGCAACGCTATCCCTCTGTGCGGGCGCCTTTGGGTGCTTTCACCAATCGTGACAGAGACACGGATTTCACCGTGAATATTTCGGCTACGGAGTGGGTTCAACAAGACATTGAGATGGCCGCGCAGTTTTTTAAATCGGGCATCTACAATCTCTATGATCGTGTGGACATCATTAGCTCAGGTATTCAAACGATCAACAAAAAGAAATTCATTTTCTACGAATTTGAATCTCGCATCAATGGCAACAGAATGAAGCAAGCGGAGCGCGAGCCCGTATTGCGTTACACCTATATTCAGTATTATATAGAGAAAGGTCGAACTCTGGTTTTTACGTTCAATTGCCCCAGGGATCAGCGTGCCAGGTGGCAAAGCGCTGCTCACGAAATTATGAAGTCAATAAAATTGAAGTAAGAGATGTTGGCGCGATCGAGTGCGCCCCAAATTTCTTGATCTTACTGCCGCATGTTCATGTGATTTTGCTGTCTGCGACCTGCCGATTAACATTAATTAACCCAATTCGTTGTTTTTCTTGGCGCGCGGCTGGTTCATTTGCGTGAAAAAAAAACGAAAATGAAAAACCTACTTACTGCTCTCTTCATCTTATTTTATTTGAGCTTGAGTGCTCAATCTCTCTCTAAAGAGGAGAAGGCCATTCAGCAATTCAAAAAGTACTACAACACTCAGCAACACGATTCGATTTACGGGTTATTTAGTGAATCATTTAAGGCCAAGTTTCCGCCGATGGCACTCGAAGCCCTGGTGGGCCACGTGTTCAATTTGAATGGGAAGGCGGAATCCTATGAACTTGTAAAATCCGAAAATCGTAAATACACTTACTTGATGTCTTGTGAACGCGGAGCTTTTGAGGCAATGCTCGCCATCGACGCTAAGGATTTCGTCGGTGGCTTTAGCTTGACTCCGGCACAAAAGAAAACCAGCGCGCCATCCAAAGTATTTCCTAGCAACAACACTGGAAAAACAACCCTCGATAAAAAAATGGATGTGGACGTGCAAAAATTCCTGAACGGTAGCGAATGCCCCGGTCTGAGTATTGCCGTCGTCAATGGAGCAGCCACCGACTATTACAACTACGGCCAGACACAATCTGGAGTGAGCAACCTTCCTTCAGAAAATTCAGTGTACGATATCGGCTCGATTACAAAGACGTTCACTGCGTCGTTGATAGTACAACTTTTCGAACGAGGAAAATTAAAATTGACAGATAGTCTTGGGATTTTTGTCGCGGGTTTACCGCCATTGATAAGCACGATTAAAATTGAGCAGCTGTTGAACCACACGTCTGGACTGCCTTCCATGCCCAGTCCTCCCAAGGAGGTAGTACCGGGAAGAGATGCGTTCGAAAAATACGGTCATGATAACCTCTTGGACGATCTGCGCAAGATACAACTACAGAGTAAGCCAGGCGAAAAATTCAGCTACTCGAACTTGGGTTTTGCGACCCTTGGTTTGGTGATAGAGAAAATAACGGGCAAGCCATTCAAATCAACGTTAGGGGAATTTATCGCCTCAGCAAGACTTAGTTCCACATCGGTTGATCCCGCTATGATCAACAAAACCAACCAAACCCAAGGATTTGCAAGAGGGCAATCGGTAGATTATATACTGCTTGATGCCATGGCGCCGGCGGGAATTCTGAAATCAAGTGCTTCTGACATGGCCAAGTATGCACAGTTGTTCTTTCATAAGGCAGGCAGCCCAATTCCATTAGTTGAAAAAATAACTTTCACCGACGTCAACAAAATCCACATTGGGTTATCTTGGCTGATCAGGGATACCGCGGAGGGAGCCGTGTATTTCCACAACGGTGGAACAGTGGGATACAGAAGTTTTATTGGAATTGATCCCAAAAGCGGCAAAGCTTTGATTGTGCTTTCCAATTCCGCGACAGACGTGACTTCCCTAGGGTTTTCGTTGATGAAACATTTGTATTGAACGAATACTTGGCGGTTTTTTTCAGTCTGGTGTAGCCGCAGTTCAGTGGTACAATTTTGATGAACCATAAAGGGGTGATAAGATCGTTCAAAAATGGAGTGCATTTTGGTCGCCTTCTCGACCAATGTAAAAGTTCTGACTGATCTTGACCAAACCTTTTCTAAATAAAGGGAAAGGACCAGGAAATTTCCGAGGGTACGTGAAAAGTTTATAGATTAGTGATCTCAAAGCACAACAAAAGACACTAATTCTTAAAGCCGAAATGAATTCACTTCAACCCAACAAAAAACTCAACATGGAAACGGTCGTCATCATTCTGGTCATTGGAATATTTGCGGGTATGCTAAGCGGCTTCATCGGCGTAGGTGGGGGATTGATTGTAGTTCCATGCCTTGTTTATATTCTTGGCATGAGCCAACACGCTGCCCAAGGTACTTCACTTGCAATGATGCTGCCACCCATAGGAGCAATCGCGGTCTATAACTACTACAAAGCGGGCCATGTGGATTTCAGAGTGGCCGCTATCCTTTGCATCAGTTTCGTCGTGGGCAGTTTTTTTGGAAGCAAGATTGCACTCTCTATTTCTCCGACTCAAATAAAAAAAATCTTTGGGGTCCTCATTATTATTCTCGGAGCAAAAATGGTCTTTTGGAAATAACGTGGGCTTTAGACGGTTGAGGGACATGAAGGCGTTGCTGCGTTCAAACAATTAATCGCCTGTCGGGCCCGCCCTATGCATCAAGCCTTTCATCATGTTCATAGCCTCTTTTATACATGTCCAACGCCCAATAAAGCATATTGTCATCGGTCATTGGGATTTCATTAGTCTCACCGTTTATTTCCCAAATATCATGGTATGCCTGACCTCCTGAACCAGATATGGGTAGTGCACCTTTAGAAATATTCCAAGTTTTATCAAGTTCTCCTTCTTATCTCAGATAAACGTGAAATCCATTTTTGTCAAGCAATTTCTTTTAGCCCGCTGTTGCCCATGCGATTAAAAACATCTTCAGCGGATACCATTTCTTTTCCAAAACTCTCAACGAAGTAGTCCCAAGTAATAAAGTGGTTTTCCATTTTTCCCTTGGCCCCTGGCTGTCAATACAGGTGTCAGTAATAAGATTGCCAGGACATAAAATTTCACTCTAAGTTTCACCATAACCTTGCCCATGCCGTCCGAAGATATACAATGAGCTTTTTGTTTTAAAGCAGTCCCTCTCAGGTTTCGGGCTTGACCGCCAGACAATTAGCGAGCGAGTTCTTGTCCCCCGGCGTTGGGTAAACCCGAAAAATATTTCCACTTATCTTGTGGAATCATGACAGCATTTGGATCATGTATTCGACTGACCGACCTCTATGAAGAAATTATACGTCTGCCTTTGCCTCTGCTTAATAAGTTCCATTCTTTTTGCTCAAACACGCGACCGCGTGATCAGTGGACAACTAAAGTCCACCGATGATGGAAGCCCCTTACCTGGAGTGAATGTGGTGATCAAAGGAACAACCGATGGGACGGTGACAGATTCAGACGGAAGATATTCTTTGTCCGTGCCGATCGGTTCTGTCTTGGTGTTTTCCTTTGTCGGTATGCAAACCCGCGAAGTACTTGTTACTGAAACAGGGCTACAGCCAGTGCGCGGTGATTTTGCGATTCATGTGAAATCAAGAAAGCAAACCTGGAACCCATCCATTTTGCAAGATACAGTCGAGCTACCAGGAGTTGCAACACTCAATGACAAAACCCCTTCTTACAAAATTCGGAACAATCAACTGAACCCCTCTGACATCGTGTCAATCCGTGAGCTGCTGCTGAACGCCCGTATCTTCAAAGGAAACAAAAATAAATTTGTAATCAACACAAACAGCGATCAGTATCGACCAAAAGGAATTCGAATTCAATACTCGCATGCGATCAATTTTGAAGTCGCTGGAAAGCTTCCCGTGTTGCAATCTTCGTATGCTCAGGGCCGCAATGTAAATGGGATGCCGACATGGCAAGGACCTGATCAGTCCGAAACAATGAGTTGGGGGCCCCAAGTCAAGACGCTTGAATATACAGGGAGCAATTACCCTTACGATAGAAACGGAACGATCACCACAGCAGGCAACGGTGATGGCAAGCCAGTGAATGCGCACAATCCTTTTGACTTTTTCAGAACTGCATTGACGAACAGCGATGAAATCATCCTTTGGATTCCTGGAATAAAACAAAGCACATTATCTGTCGATTTCGCACGGAAGAGTCATCAGGGGGTCATCCCAAACAATCGGCTTGAGTCAAATAACTTTTCCTTGTCAATGAAACGCATGAATTTGTCCCAGCGTTTGAAAGCGGACCTGTCACTGCTTTTGAATTCTTCTAATGGACGATTATTGAACAGAGGGTCCAACATTAGTAACCTGATAGGATCGTTAATGATAACTTCACCTACTTTTGATCTGACCAATGGTTATGGCAGTAGCGGGGCTGTTGGAAATTCGCTATCGTACCTATTGCCAGACGGATCGATTCGGTCGACCGCTCCGGGCTTGATCGATAATCCTTATGGTTTGGTCAACCAACTTCCCGATAGAGAAAAAAATCAACGGCTGAATTCTTCATTCGGGCTTACTTATGAACAGCAGAAGCTTCAAGTAAGCCTCAACGGTTCGGTGGATAATCAGACCAACGACATTACCAATGGGACTTTTCCAGGTTACTCGGGCTTTTTGCAAGGCAGAAGAATGGAGAGGCACGAAGAGAGAAATGACGCCGCTCTGAATCTATTGTCGTCATACAAGTTTAGCAACAACTATTACAATTCTTGGACTTTGTCATTCGGTTATCATTTTCGACAGGAGAACAGGAGCATTTCACGGACCGATGGATTTGGCTACATGCCTGCGAATTTCAATTCAGTAGTGGCCGCCGACTCAATTCATCGATTTGATTTCTCCAAAACGCGCGACATCCACGAGGTGGCCACACGTTTACAATTTGAATCCGGCCCTTACAATATGCAGTTGGGCAACAGAAGCTATTTTTCTAACACAATCAATTCCTCTTTTGTTAACCTCTTCCCATCACTAACCTTCAAAGTTGATCTGCATAATCTGGTTTATATCGACTTTCTCAATGAGTTGAAACCTTATGTCTCTATCGGAAGGTCGATTCGTGAATCGCCGCTTCTTTTCGGAAACAATTCATCACTCTCTACACAACTTGCTCCGACCCAATACAATCGATATTTTGAAAACCAGGAACTGACTTGGCATAGTCAACTAAAACCAGAAACGGAATTGAAATTTGAAACTGGCCTGCGCGCGCATACCAATTTCAATCTTCAATTTGATTTTAGTTACTACAACAACACGACGTTCGGGATGATCATGCCGGTTTGGAATACCAATCAGTTTATTTTACAGAATGTAGCAACTGTCAACAATCGTGGAACAAACGTTTCCGCGTCTTTTAATCCATGGTCATACTATCAGGATAAAATCAATTGGGGAATCAGTCTCCGGTGGACAAAATACAACAGTGTTGTCAAGGGACTTGATGTGCCAAATTCGACAGTACCTCTCGCTGGTTTTAATTCAATTCAAACGGTAGCCGCTAAAGATCAACCTCTAGGGGCGATATATGGAACTACATTTCTTCATGATGACCATGGTAGGACAATTATCGGTGCAGATGGATTTCCATTAGTCAATTCGCAGCTCAGTTACTTAGGTAGCCCTATTCCGAAGTTTATGATTTCTCTTGAGCCTTACATCACATTAAATAAAAGATGGAAGTTTGATTTTATCATTGACTTCAAAAAAGGAGGACAAGTATGGAACGGAACGAAAGCCGCCTTGAATTATGCAGGTAGAAGTCAACAAACAGGCGAGCAGCGAAATATTTCCAACTATGTCTTTGATGGAGTCACGACCAATGGCGCAGTCAACACAGTGCC
>DATJJP010000034.1:0-35089 GCA_035492075.1 Cyclobacteriaceae bacterium
TTCGGTGTAATCTGTCTTGCAACTTACTGAGCTCAGTGCCTACTACTCGCCACGGCGCCTCACACCTGATCCCCAATCCTACTCCGAACGGAGGCTTCTGACTGGATTTGCCAAAGCCGCCTTTACCGATTGGTAACTCACTGTAAGGAGCGTAATCAACAACGCACTCACGCCTGATAGCGCAAAGATCCACCACTCTACTTGAGTACGGTACTGGTATTTCGTCAGCCAATTGTTCATGAAATAGTAGCCCACGGGTATAGCAATGACAACGGATATAATGACGAGAGAGACGAAATCACGTGAGAGCATGCCCCACAAGTTAAAAGTGGAAGCACCCATTACTTTCCTCACCCCTATTTCCTTGGTTCGTTGCTCTGCCACAAAGGATGCCAAGCCAAAGAGGCCGAGGCACGAGATGAAAACGGCCAGGGCAGAAAATAGAGAGGCCAGCGTGCCGACACGCTCTTCGTTGCCAAACTTCATAGCGTACGCGTCGTCCACAAATTGAAATTCAAACGGATGCTCGGTATTAAACTTCTTAAATACTTCTTCGATTTTTACGAGTGCGCTCTTTGCATCAGTGGCAGGATTGAGCCGTGCGAGCACCATATTCCCTGGGCCGGTGACCTCGCCGTATATGGTAGGTCTTGGTTCATCATAGGGAGACTCCATGACCATGTCTTCAATGACACCAATCACGGTAAACGTCTTACCCCACCAGGTAACGGATTGGCCGACCGGGTTTTTGAGATCCATGTAGTGCACTGCCGCCTCATTCAAAACAAATGCTGCGGTGTCTGAGGCGAAGTCTTTTGAAAAACCTCTTCCTTCCTTCACGTGCCAACGGATTGTATTTCCATATTCATAGGAAGCGAGCACCACTCCAAAATCGGTCGACAGGTTTGGGTCTTTTCCTGGCCAGCTGAATCCACTGGTGCTGTTCCAGATGCCCGTGGTAGGGCTTTCGGATTCCGCCATTGACACCACCACATTTGCCTGCAGGAGCTCGTGGCGAACGGCTTCAAAATGGCGATGAATGTTTTCATTGCGCGTAGTGATATTGACCAGGCTTTCACGTGAGTATCCTACGGGCCGATTTGCCACAAATTGAATTTGACGATACACCCCAATGGTGCCGATGATGAGCGTGATCGAAACAGTGAACTGTACCGTGACTAAAACTTTACGTGGAAGAGTAGCGAAGCGCCCCGCCTTGAAAGTTCCTTTCAACACTTTCACGGCCTTGAACGACGACAGATAAAACGCAGGGTAGCTTCCTGCCACCAGGGCCGTAAATGAAACAAATACCAAGGCCCCGGCCCAAAGCTGCGGGTTGGTCCACGGAAATGCGATTTGCTTGTCTGCTATCAAATTAAAACTCGGCAATGTCAGCTGTGTGAATAGCATCGCCAACGCGAAGGCGAAGAGCACCGTCAAAAATGATTCGCTGAAAAATTGCATAATCAATTGTGACTTGACAGAGCCTATCGTTTTACGAATACCCACTTCCTTGGCCCGCTTTTCATTTCGTGCCGTACTCAGGTTCATGAAATTGATGCAGGCCAGTAGCAGCACAAAAACGCCGATGGTACCGAATATCCAGACGTACTGAATAGCGCCGCCGGTGTTCACTCCATTTTTAAATTCCGAATACAAGTGCCATTTGGTCATCGGTTGAAGAAAAAGGGCAGGCTTCTTCTTGGCCAGATGCGCATTGAGTTTCTTGAGCTTGGCATCTTTTATTTTTGCCGATACCGCGCCGAAATCTGCGTTGTCGTTGATCACCACAAATAGTGATACAAAATTCGGCCGCCAAGGATCTTCCATGTCTTTGTATCCGGCGTCGTTGTTGTACGTAAATTCCCAGGGAGCAATAAAGTGGAGACCTTTGAAGCGTGAATTGTCGGGAAAATCTTGGTACACGCCGATCACCTTCATCAAGGGGTGATTGTCGATCTTCATCAGTTTGTTAATCGGATCGTCATTGCCGAAATAGGAATTGGCTGCAGAGGATGAAAGTAGAATGGATGCAGGATCCTTCATATCAAATGTTCCTTGTGTCATGGTAAGGCCGAGAATCTCAGGTCCCTCCCTCTCGATATAGAAGCCCCTTTCCTTCCACACTTTGTCGTTGTAGCTGAGCATGTGCTCGCCCCAGCCAACAGCCATGGCGATGTATTTGAAGTCGCTGCCATAGTTGGCACGCAATTCTTCGGACATCGGATAGGGCAAGCCCCACCAAGTGTCGACCTCTCCATTGTTGGTCAAATTTTGGATCACTTGTGCCGCCCGATCATAGTTGCGATTGTAACGATCAAAAGACAGTTCGTCGTAGATCCATAGCGCAATCAACATGGCCACCGTCATGCCTACCGCAAGGCCACCAATGTTGATAAGGGAGTACCCTTTGTTTCGCAGCATGTTCCTCCAACCGATAGTGAAATAACTTTTGATCATTGAATACTTGTTTATGTTAACCGATAATTTTGGAGACCTCACGATGCCGGGCCTGAACAACAGAAGCACATCGATGATGAACCGTACGTTCGCTACCCGAGGGCTGGACAATCGTTGCCTTCGTTCGTAAACTTCCAGCAAGTCACCCTCGATGTAGCCGCGCATCTTTGGATGGCAGTACCATCGAAAGAAGCGAAGGAATAGTTGTGGAGGGACGCTTTCTTTCATCGTGCGAGGAGGTGTTCCATTTGCAGCACCGTTTTTGGAATGGCTTGCCAGAGTTCATCGCGTGTCGACTTCGCATGTTGCATGGCTTTTTTGCCAAGGGCGGTGATTTCAAAAAAGCATTTTGGCCGGCCTTGCCTCTCCGTAGATGATTCGCCGGTAAATGAGCGGAGATAGCCCTTGTCTTCCAATCGTTTCAATGCCGTGTGCAATGCGCCCATGCTCACGCTGCGTTTCAGTCGCGATTCGATTTCATCTTTGATGGCCACGCTGTAGGCTTCATTGTTGAGGACGGCGATAGTGAGGATAACGATTTCCTCGAACTCCCCCAATTGGTATTTCTTCATGCTAGGATGTTATACTCTAAATGTAGGAATAAAAACCATGCCACAAGATCAATCGTGAGAAACAAGAAGAAATTTCTGTCAGCGGTAAGCGAAGTAGTCCGAGTTAGATCATTGGTTGTATCAAAACCGAACAATCTTTATTCATCCCGTAGCGCGTTCACGGGGTTGGCAGATGCCGCTTTGAGGGAGTTAAAGAGAACAGATAACAATGCAAGTATCAATGCTGAAACTCCACCCCAGGCGATCACTATGGGCGACAACGCAACATGGTAGGCAAAACCTTGCAGCCATAGCGCCATCACTTTCCACACAATGGGTGCTGCAATGAGAAACGCAATCAGTACTAGCAAGATAAAATCTTTTGTAACCAGGCCCACGATGCTGCGCGCGGTTGCCCCGAGCGCCTTGCGGATGCCAATCTCCTTTGTTCGTTGCTCGGTGGTGTATGAAACCAGGCCTATCATTCCGAGGCATGATATCAAGATTGCAAGACAGGCAAATAGGCCTAGGGTTTGCCCCATTTTTTGGTCCTGTCGGTGAAGTGCGGCAAAAGATTCATCGAGGAAAAAATAATCGAAAGGATAATCTGAAAACTCACCCCAAATGGATTTGAGACTGCTGAGCACTTGTTCAATCTGTGCACGCTCTGCTTTCACTGAAAAGAATGAAAACTCATTGGGTTTCCAACCGAGCAATACCGTCCCGGCAACGGAATCGCGCAATGACCAGGTATTGAAGTTTTCCACAACACCGACGATCTTGCCTTTGATTTTATCAAGCGCAAGGTCAGAGCCTATGGCCTCTTCGTTGTCTTTGAAGCCCATTTCTTTTACGGCAGCTTGGTTCACAATAAATGAGGACGCTGTATCTGTTGCAAATCGCCGATCAAGATCACGTCCCGCTACTATTCTATACCCATGGGTGGAAAGAAATTCGGGATCGGCGACATAGGTGTAGGCGCAATAGTTGTCTTTCAACTTGGGAGTGGTGAAACAGTAGGTAGCCGAACCTTTTGACGGAAGGATCGATTCGCCGGCCGCATTTTGAACCCCTTGGATCGCTCCTACTCGTTGGCGGAACGCCTGGTACTTAGTTTTAATCTCTTTGTTGAGCGGAAGAACGATAACGCCGTTTCCCACCGCCCCTGAAGATTGCTGGACATAATCCATTTGCTGAAATACGATCAAAGTTGCAGTCAGCAGCACTATTGAAATGGTGAACTGAACTACCACCAGGCCTTTGCGAAGCCGCCCCAAAGAACTACGACTGTCCGAGCTACTTTTCATTGCGGACGACGGCTTGAACGAAGAAAGGAAAAAGGATGGGTACAGACCTGAGCATAAGGTCGTGAGGATTACAATGATTAACCCGAACGACAGCAAATCCAGCCATTGGCTAATACCCAGGTCAATCGCCTTACCCGTGAAGTTATTGAAATAAGGAAGGAGCAATAGCAACAACGCGATTGACGCCGCCGTGGCAGAGAGCGTGTAAAGAAATGACTCGCCCATAAATTGCAGGACCAGTTCCCGTCTTTGTGCGCCCATTGTTTTTCGCAAACCAACTTCTTTGGCACGGCGCAATGAACGAGCCGTGGAGAGCATCATGAAATTGATACATGCGATCAGTAACACAATTGCAGCAATGGCAGAAAAAACATAAACCGAACCCATGCTTCCATTAGCTTCGAACTCTGAACGCAAAGCTGACTTCAAATGAATATCGGTGAGTGGTTGAATTCCCACTTCGTACCATGCCTCGGGGCCCATGTATTTTTTTGAGTATCCCCTGAGTTTGCCCGTCAACGTCGGCACCTGCGATGCATCATGCAATAAGACATACGTATAGACGGGTTGAAAGCCGCCCCAGTTGCCGAGCTCGATTTTTCTCGAATAAAGTGAGGCTATCATATTGGCTTTGATGTGCGAATTCGATGGGATGTCTTTCATGATGCCAGTGATCTCCATCGGTATGAGATTGCCATTGTTCTCAAAATCCGCTTCAATGGTTTTGCCGAATGCTTCTCGCCCGTGAAAGTATTTCTGGGCCATGGTTTCGCTGATAACGATGGTATTGGGCCGCCGTAACACACGGGCGGGGTCGCCCATTACTAAGGGGAATGAAAATATCTGGAAAAAAGTAGAGTCGGCGAAGATAAACCCTGATTCAGAAATTTTTTTCTCGCCGCTGACGATCAACACTTTCTCATTTGATTTGTTGACCCTTGTCGATTTTTCAACTTCGGGAAAATCATTGGTCATGGTAGCACCGGGACCAAAAGATCCATTCGCGTTGGTGGCGCGTCCATCTCCGTCTGTCGCAAAGGTTACACGATAAATTCTTTCTTTGTTAGCATGGAACAAGTCATAAGACAGCTCATCGGCAACATAGAAATAAAGAAAAAAGCAACATGTCAATCCCAGGGTCAGTCCGAACAGGTTGATAAAGGAGTACCCTTTTGTACGTTGCAAATTGCGGAGGGCGAGTTTGAAGTAGTTTTTCAGCATGTTGTAACGGTAGAAAATATTCGGTCTCTACGCCTATACAGTAACTGCTGATGTGTGCAATGGTTACAACCGCAACAGAGAAATTGATGTGGTGAGTTCGTAGTTCGTCCTCTTCACGATTTTTGAAGACGTTTCAATTCGAAATCAATTCCCCTGAACCGGGTATCCCCATGAAAGGGCAACTTTAGGAGGCAAGCGCAGATCCAGCAGAATAGCTTGGTTCAAAATGAGGGAATGACGGTCGTTTGAGAGAAACGTAAACGCAAACTTACATCTTCACTACTCTCGTAATCACCGCCTTGCGATCGCTTGCGTCATAGACGATCACTAAGAACATACCCGCCGGCAAAGTTCTGCAATCTACCGCGGTCAAAGTATTATGAAGGCGCTGCATTTTTACTTCCTGCCCCAGCATATCCACGATCGACACGCGCGCATTTTCAAATGCAGATCCATCGACATAGAGTTCGTCTTTTATCGGATTCGGATATACACTGATCGATTTACCGATGTCTTCCACGGCAGTGACCGCCGAGATCACTAAAGTGCCCGTGGCCGACCCTTCATAGTTTACGTCGTTGATGGTGGCTACGACGTCATAACTACCTACGGCAGACGGGGCAGTGGATGATCCGCTATAAGTGACATCGACTTCAAGGCCAGGAGGTGTCACCGCTACTGTTATTGATCGTGGTGAATTATTGAAGTTTTGGGCGAGCGCACTGAGCGTCACATGGCCAACCGCTTTGTTGATCGTCAGTGTTCCGTTGGTCGTAGCAATATCATAATTTGATGCTGTTCCTGAATGAACAACGAGCGGATATGCACCTGCATTTGTTGAAGTAGATGGGCCGGTCACCGTAGGTGCAGGGGTTATCACGGCTTCGCTGTCGGCCAGTTTCAGACCTGTTACTTTGTAAGTGTAGGTAGGAAATGATTCTTGATACACCATCGTCTTGTCATCGGCAGTGATTTGGAGTGGCGCTTTGTTCACCTTGATAGCAAACGATGCTGAATTTGACCCGCCCGAGGGTGCCATCGCTGTGACCGTAGCCGTGGTGGTCCCCACACTGAGAGTGGCCATGGTCAGCGAAGTACCCTGAATTGTCGCAGTGGCGATGGTGCCGGTGCTAAACGCGACACTGTAGGTAAGCGCAGAGGCGCTACTAAAAGAACTGCCAACATCGATGCTCTTGGTATCACCGTATGTCAATGTTTGATCAGCGATTCCCTTCGTTGCGGGATAATCGACCACGAGTTGTTGTTCTGCTGCAAAATGGCTTGAAGCAAACGCGCCATCCACAGATTGTACCGACCAGTAATAGGTACCGGGAGGAAGGCTTAATGTCCATGAGCGATTGAGTTGCACGTTGCCCATGTTGGGCGTCAGCAGCATGCCAGTGGCAATGTCAGCCATCGGAGAAAGTATTTCTGATCCATTCGGGGTCGTGCCTACGCGCAAATTGTAGGTGATCGATCCGCCTTGTGCATCGGTAGATGCATCCCACTTGAAAGTAGCTGAAGAGTTGCCCACAGATCCTTGCAATCCATTAGGTACCGTGGGTGCAGTATTATTTATGTTAAGATTGTTTCTATACACCTTCGTGATAAGTTGGTTGCTGTTATCAACGCCGCCGCTAAGGAGTAGATCAAGGTCACCGTCGTGATCGTAATCACACCATGCCAACGTTGACTCCGACACATTAGGCAATGAGGTGCTGTTAATTACTTCCGAAAAATGTCCCGCCCCATCGTTTGAAAGCAGTTTAGTAAACGAGTTGAAAGACACGTACGATATGCCTGTAAGGGCAATATCCGGGTCTCCATCACTATCATAGTCTCCCACTGCTATAGAAGTGAACATAAGGCCTAGACCACCCGCCGTGCTAAGAAGTGAAAAGCTTGAACCTGTGTTCTTATAGACTTTAAGGCAACCGTCAGTGTAGTTGCCAGTGCCAATGAGATCCAGCTTGCCGTCGCTGTCCACATCTACCCACGCACAATCAAAACCAAAAGACACTGTCAAGTTTGATGCTTGAACCTTGGTAAAGATTCCTTTGTTGTTGTTGAAGATGATGTATGAATTGGCTTGACCAAACATGACAAAGTCTTGATCACCGTCATTGTCGTAATCAGCGAACCTCACGTTGTTTCCTCCTTCCAATTGAAAGCCCGGTGAGAAACCCGCGGTTCCGTCGTTGCGTGTGGAGAACGAAGAATTATTTTGACTGACGACTAAGTCCATGTCGCCATCATTGTCCCAGTCTGCCCATCCGTGAAATCCGCCATTGGGTTGCAGTTTAGTTGAAGTTGTCACGTCGGAAAAAGCTCCGTTGGTATTGTTATACAAAGTGCGAAGACTGTAGTCGGCGCTCGAAGTGATCAAGACATCGAGGTCATTGTCATTGTCAAAGTCATTCCACGATGCCCAACTGTAGCCAAGAGCAGCAAGAGGACTCGCCGTTTCGGTAAACGTGCCGTTGTTGTTAGAATAGAGCTTGGTGGTAGGGGCGCTGCCGTCGGATCCTGTGACCAAGATATCGTAGTCGCCGTCGTGATCATAGTCGCCCCAAAGGTTTCTCCCCTGTGCAGATCCTATTCCGACAAGGGATTGCATCTCGGTGAACATTCCAGGAGTTGCGGTAGCTGAAACAAGGGTACTGTAGTTGTTATTGCTATCTACAGCTTGAGCGTAATAGTAATATGTATTACCGTCGGTAATTGTATTGTCCACGTAGTTGGTGCCACTTATTGAAGTAGCGATTGCATTGGATGGTGAAGGAGTGGATGCCGTCTCTCGGTAGATCGTTACTAATCCATTTGAATTCGGATTGGTCCAAGTCAACTTCACTTTGTGATATCCAGGATCGGTGGCGAAGTTAGCGAGTGGGACGAGGTGACTATAACTAGCTTCCGAGGCGAAACCGCCGGCGACCAATGAGTTGTCGATGGCCTGTACTGACCAATAAATATTGGTGGCACTGTTGTTTTGAATTTTCCAACTGATGGCTCCTTGCACGTTTCCAGGTTGGGCAATCAAATGATAGCCTGTTGACAAATCGCTTCCTGAAGACATCAGCTCAGACCCATGGGGAGTGGTACCCACCCGCAAATTATAAGTCAGCTTCCCTCCTTGTGCATCAGTGGCAGCATTCCAATTGAATGTCAGCGTTGATCCTGATTGACTCAACGACAAGCCCGAAGGGGCAGAAGGTTTTGCGTTGGCCGGATTGAGGTCGTTACGATAGATTTTGGTTATTCCGGTGTAGTTGGCATCGGTGCCGCCAGACAAAATCAAATCGAGGTCACCATCATTGTCGATGTCTGCCCACTTCGCTTCTCCTGCCAATACGGGGTCAAAACCAGGATTTGAAACTTGAGTAAAGTATCCAGTTCCGTCATTGGCATATAAATCCGTGTTGGTAGAAGTGTAAGGTGAGGTAAAACCTGTGATTAAAATATCAAGGTCGCCATCATTGTCATAGTCACCTGAGGTGATAGATGTTCCGTAATGCGCGGTAAGCCCGGCTGTTCCAATTGACGCTAGAACACCCCCCGTGTTTTTATAGTAATTGAGAGTCCCTGCGTTACTGTTGTACACCTCGCCGCTCACAATCAGATCGGGATCGCCATCCGCATCAAAATCTCCCCACACGGCGCCCGAAAACGCTAGACCAAACAACCCCGAAAATGTAAACCCTGCTGTTCCGTTATTTGTCTGCAACCAAGTATTCGTTGCTCCCACACCCGTGGTCAACAAGTCCATGTCTTTATCGTTGTCATAATCTGCCCACACGCCATCGCCTTGACTCCCACCCGTCACACTCAATGAAGAAGCAGTGAAAACGTGGTTACCATCATTCCTGTACAAATGGCCTTGGTCACTCACTGTATTGACACCGACGATATGAGTTCCTTCCACGTATACGTCAAGGTCTCCATCGTTGTCATAGTCAATCCAGTTGCAACTGCCTCGCCCTGCTCCCGGGATCGCGGGAGTACTAATGAGCGTCAATACCCCGTTGTTGTTGTTGTAAATCGAAGTGGCGGCTGACGCTGATGGAGCCGTGTCAGAAAAACCGGTAATTAATAAGTCGATGTCGCCATCATTGTCATAGTCGCCCCAGTCGCAAGAGGCTTCATACCATTGTGGCAAGGGATTACTAATGTCTTCGGCGAAAACCCCTGCGGTGTTTTTAAAAAGCTTTGTAAAGGGAGAAGAGGAAGTGTAGGTTCCCAGATCACCGGTGACAATGACGTCATAGTCTCCATCATTGTCATAGTCGCCCCAGGCCATATCTCCGTAGTGGATACCTGCTAACGAGGCCACTTCGGTAAACGCATTGCCGGAAGGCGCCACCGAAGCCATAGCAGTGAGTTGCTCGGCGATTTTCTTGGATAATGATTGGCGCTCGTTTGGATCTTCCTCTCGTAATGCGGTAGACGTAAATGAAAGGATTAAGAAAAAAGCCAGACGGATAATAGCGTAGAGTATTTTCATTTGGGTCGTTGTTGTGCTCTCAGAGAATGGGGCCAAGGGTGACTCGACGAAGATAGACAGCGCTCCTTCTGGTCTCAATACCTGATGTCAGGTATTCCATCCCAATTACGTTGCATTGCCAAGTGATTTGTTTTAGCTTTATTTTTCTGCATGGTGAAAATGAGCTCTTCGGTTTGGCGGATCAGATGGTGGGTAGCGTTTTTGTGTTTGTGCGCGTGCGTGGACCGAATTGATTTTGCCATCCCTTCACCAAATTCCCTACTTGTGGTGGAGGGAATGATCAATGATGGGCCTGGCCCTTACACCGTGAAATTATCGAACGGTGTGAGTGTCCTCGCCGACACTTCCTTCAACAACCCGGTACAGCAGGCAAGCATAAAGCTCTTTGATGACGAGGGCAACGTCGAAGCGCTGACAGAAACAGCCCCGGGTGTTTACACCACTGGCGGCTTGATGCAGGGTAAGGTGGGACACTCCTACTACATCGAAATTGAGACCAAAGACGGTAAGGTTTTTAAGTCAGCTCCTGATAGAATAAATCCGGTGGGAAGCCTCGAACAGATCAATTATTCTTACGAAGCTCGCACTACGGAAGTCAATCACGCCGAGGCCTCCGTCGATGTTTTCAACATAAGTGTCAATGCGAAGGCTGCAGCGCTGGGCAGCGACAATTATGTTAGATTTCGTTTCACGGGGACCTACAAAGTGACCACGCATCCCGAACTCAACGTGTTTGTGTACTTTACACCCCCTCCAAATACTGTACCTGATCCTTATCCGTGCAGTGGCTGGGTCGCTAGGGCCAGCCCTCTACATCAAGTTAGCGAGTGCACGTGTTGTGTTTGCTGGGTAACTCAGCCTGAGGTAATGCCGACCATCTCGAATGGCGAGTTGGTTCTCAACAATGAATTTCGAGGTGTGAAAGTCGGCGAAGTGCCTATTAACGGAGTGACGTTTGCGGATAAGTATCTCGTACAAGTCGACCAGATGAGTCTTTCAAAAGCGGCTTATGATTTCTTTGGCCTGATCCGTTCATTAAAATCAGATGCCACAAGTTTGTTTCAACCACCGCCCGGTCAAGCCAGGGGGAATATAACGGCGATGAATTCCACGCAGTCTGTCGTTGGACTTTTTTGGGCAACATCCATCAATAGTAAATCTGTTTATATCCAGAAAAGCGATCTTCCCTACGAAGTGCCTCCAGTTGCTATACCAAAACCTTGTACCACATACGCGAACTCTTCTACCTCTCAACCTTCCTTTTGGAATTGAATTTCCGCCGCCATTTACCTCTGTATTTTTTTAGTGCATTTGAATCGTCGACTACGTGATTCTTGCAGTTGCAAAAAATTCTCTTATCGTTGACAGATTGGTTTCAAAGTCCGGGTCCCCGCCAATTTCAGTGGCGATGATTGCATGTTCCAGCGACTCATCTCTTTGGTTAGTTCTGAACAATTCGACGGCGAGATTGTTGTGGGAATCCGCATGTCGTGGATTAAGGGCGATTGCCCTGCGATAATGGATGATACTCCTTTCCGAGTTGCCACATTCCGAGCAGGCCAGCCCGCTGTTATTCTGAAGCTCCACATTGAGTGGCTCGATGGCGATCGCGTTGTCATACATCTGTATCGCAGTTTCATATTGGCCTTGGGCGAGATGCATGTTGCCGAGCTCCAAAAATGCGCGCCACTCTTTCGGTTTTATCTCCAGCGCCAGCTCAAAATCTTTTTTTGCCTCAGCACGGTTGCCGAGATTTCTGTTCAGCACGCCCCTGTTTAGATAGGCCTCGTAATACGGGGGGCAAAGAGCAATTGCTGTATCGTAAGAAGAAAGTGCCTCTTCTGCCCGCCCAACTATTTGTGAAAGCAAATTGCCAAGGTCATTGTGGTATTCACCATAGTATGGATCATATGAAATGGCTAAGCGCAGTTGGGTCTCCGCAAGCTCGTAATCTTTCACGATTTCATAAACTTGACTGGTATTGTAAATCAGAATCGACTGATGCAGCTTGAACTTATGGTCACCATAAACCTCCAACATTTTCCGGTTGCCATTCATGCACAAGGTAAGGGCTTCCTGATACTTTCCCTGTCTCGCTTTGATGTAGGCATATGCGTTTTCTGCAAACACTTTGATGTAATGGTACTTGCTATGGTGGTGAAAGTTTTCTTCTATTTTTCGAATGTTCAATAAGGCATATCGTTCTGCTTTTGGCAGATCTACCGGTTGCCGATATCTTCCGTAGGTCATTGCTTGAGCATAAAGGACGGTCGGTATGAATTTACTTTTTGGGAACGCCTCATAAAATTCATCCAGAAACGGGGCCGAAGCCCTGGCACAACCCAACGAGTAAAGAACAAATGCCGCATTAATAAATGCCGCATTGGCCGGATCATCCCCTGAGCCAAATTGACGCAATTTTTGATCTGAGAATAGCTCACCAAAATAGGAAAACCATGTATCGTATAGTCCAATGCTCTTGAGAATCTCGCTGGGCTCAACAAGTGCTGCGAGCCGCGTGAACTTATTTTTGATTGCTTGTGCATGAAACGTGTTGAGCGGAGAAATGCCCGCTTTGTATTCCGCCATGCAAACGGAGTGGCGTTTTAAGTGCTCGCTGTCTTTAAACTCTGTGTCGAAAGTCTCGTAGTTCCTTTTTTCGATATAATCATCCGATTCGCAGTTTTGTGCGATGAACCTTGTAACTAACTCCTCACGCTCCTGATTCTGGAGCGTCGCCAAATAAAGATCCACCATGGCGTTGTAGTTAATATAGCCGGTTACGGGAAGCCCCTGACGCTCACATGCTATGATGGCACGTGCCATCATCGGGTTTCCATGACTGGATGTATAAATCCGCTGCGCTTTTTCACGAGCGTATTCTTGTTCCAGTTTCAGCAACTCAGCCATTTCAGGGTAACAGTACTCAGGGACGTCTATTCGCGTCACGTCAGGGTTGAATATCTGTCGTTCGTAGTCGAGGAGGATAAATTTAATCAGCGGGAAACTGGTGCGATTGCGCAGGAAGACTTGTAATAGAGCAAGCGCCGTTGGCGACATGGAGGAAGCATTGTCAATAATCAACAAGACGGGCTTCGCTGCTGCTTCGAGATATTCGATCAAAAACCTAGATAAACCTACCAGCAGTTTGTTTTGATACTCGTGATGATAAAATCTTGTTCTCTCCTCGCTGCTGGAAGTATTGGTCAGGTCCTTGGGAACCGTGAAACGAGGAGAGTCAATTAACGGAAACATCCGCTTTATCGATTGCTCATGACGCGAAATGATTTCAGGTCGGTTCTTATCACACCATCGAAAAGCAGTATCAATTATTTCTTGAAATCCGGCGAGGTATCCACCGGTCAACCCATTTCCATCAACGCGGAGATGCTCCCACTCCACATAGTTTACTAACCCCGCAGCAACCACTGATTTCTGCCCTAACCCTCTTTGCCCCCCAACAATAACCATCTGGTTTTGCGCTATTACCTGACTTATTTGCTTTGCGAGGTTAAGCCGCGTCGGATCGATGAACATAGGCTACAGCTAAGGGTGGGTTCGTCCAAAATGAGTGGTGCCCAAAATAGATGTATGATTCGTTGCCGACGGCACCTGTCTGAGCAAAGAATGAGCGACTTGCAAGCGAGGAGTTTTTACAGGGGATACATTTGCGCCTGCATTCCCTGAAAATCGGTCATTGATTCAGTGACCGAAGAGCAATGCACTTCTCATCGAAACTAGACTGTCCCCGTATATGGCGTGGTGGTGCGAACAGTTTTATTTATGAGCGAAATTTTTTTGACTAACATTGTTCCTTTAGGAGCGCCGCTTTTATACGTCAGCTTATGCTCTTCGGTGACTTCCGTTTTTTCGTTTGACTCAGTGACCGTCACAATCTCCGGGAACTTGAGATTATGTGGGTTGTTTGATGGCTCGACCTTGGTCGCTGCGACATTTTCTAGTTTCTTTTCCATTTTTGTTTTTGGTTAAGGGGTGTTGCAACGTCAGCATTTTTTTTCGGTGCCGCGTCGTCGGTGTATTGAAGTAATACATACCTATTCTACAGTAGGTAACGACATGGGAGTAAGTACTATGTTTCATGCGTATTTTATGAAACACTATTCCTGATATACTCGGATGGTGGGTTATTATTTTTTACTTCTTGAAATGGATCATCACCCATGACGACATGACCGCGACAAATATGGGATTTACTCCTAGGAAGCAGAGGATACATAGAATACATATTATTTCATTTAATCACGGGACCACGAAATTTTTGTGGTCCATGAAAAAAGGTAGAATAGTTGGCACCTCGACAAAGGCAATATTTCCCATTTCTCGCTGAAATCGCGGTCGGCTAATATTTGTAGCTGGTACCCTCCTTACTCTAGCTAACCCTTTTCACTAAAGGTTGAATTGTGTTTCCACGCGGCAGGAAAACATGAAGCGTGAGGGCTCGTTCATGGAAGCAACTTTGATTTCAAACAATGAACATAAACTTCTTCCCAAGCGCAACAAATTAATCGTACCACTTAAACACTTACCCTAATGAAATCCTTTAACTATGATAAGATAACCTCAACCATTCTAATGGTGCTGTTGTTATCCTTCCCCACATTTGCATGGAATCATGGCGGGCACATGGCCACTGGGGCTGCGGCCTACAAATACTTAAAGCAGAACAGCCCTTCTACTATTCCCAAGATCATTGCCATCTTGAAAAAGCATCCGGAGTTCAACAGATGGACACCGCAGTACCAGTCGGTACCGGCGGCAGATCAAGACCTCTTTTTGTTTATGATGGCTGCACGATGGCCAGACGACGCACGAAAGACTTCTTACGATCATCCCGAGTGGCATTTTTGTGACCATCCTGTTACGTTCGATTCTTCACCTACGCAGCAACCTAAGCCTGACAATAGTGTATCAGAGATTGAAAAAAACCTCGCCATCGTCACCGATGCTTCTGCCGATGCGGGTGACAGAGCGGTGGCAATGTGTTGGGTGTTTCATCTGATGGGCGATCTACATCAGCCGTTGCATAACGTAACGCTCTTCTCGTCCGTTTTTCCCGATGGTGATCGCGGTGGCAATAGCTTCCTGATCAAGGACCCTTCTAAAGAACTCCATGGCTATTGGGATGGGGCATTTCTGTCTGATCGCGACGTCAACTACAATCAAGCCGATTGGTTTGCAAACGTCAACACCGCCGCAGATGCAGCGATCAAAAAAAATCCTTCTGTCGCTTTCGATAAAAACATCACGATCGACGTAAGTGCGATTTCGGACGAAGGCGTGACAATAGCACAAGCCTCAGTGTATAAAAGCAAAGGAACATTATTGACGCCGGGTGTGAAGGGTGGCGCTGCGGGCAAGAAACTTCCCTCTACCTATGGCAAAGACGCGAAGAAAATCTGTTCCAAGCAAGTAACGCTTGCGGGAATGAGACTGGCCGTATCGCTGAGCCAGAAACTATAAATCACCTAAAGGCACTTCACGACAAATTTTTACTCGTCTATGCACCACAGCATTCTTTCCTTTTGGCAACATCAGGAAAATATCCCCGCGAATCATAAAAACAAATTGAGTCCTCGGGTTAACCGTCTGCTTCAATTCTTATTTGAGCAATGGAAAACAAAACCCTCGTGGCTTGCCTGGAATGAAATGGGCCATCTTTTTGAACATTACGGAGGTAAAGAATTGGAAAAAGTAAAGTCTTTACCCGTTGCTATCCGAAAGGGATTGGCCATTAAGCACATGCTGAAGATCATTTCTGATCCCGCCACGGCAGAAAAAAAAGGTATTATGTTCATTCATCCCGATGAGATCATCGTCGGAACACTTCCACCCTACTCGGTAGGCCAAGGAAAGGAGCTGATGCGGTACCTGACGGAAGAGGAGTCTTTATTTTATGAAATCCGTTACTTGAATGAATGGTCTCCATTTGGCCATATTGTTCCAAATCATGCCAGAGTATTAGAGGAAGGCATTGATACGATCATTGCACGCTGCAGACAAAAAAGCGAGGCGGCCACCGAGCAACAGAAGAATTTTTATGCGTCAGTAATTCACGCACTTGAAGGAGTGCTGCTGTATGCGGAGAATTATGCATCCGCAGTGGAACAAAAGGCAGCGATCTATAAAACCAGTGACCCTCAGAGATTCAGCGACCTCAGCGAAGTTGCAAAGCGATTGCGCAATTCGCCGCGAAAACCCGCCGCCAACCTCCATGAAGCAGTGCAGTGCATTTATATTGTTCATTGTGCGTTGCACTACACGGGTGAAATCGTACCGATTGGTAGACTCGATCAGCTGCTGATCAAATACTATGAGAAAGACATCAAAGACGGCACACTCTCGAAGGCACAGGCAAGTGAACTTCTAGAATGTTTTTGGATCAAGCTCGACGAGAAAGTGGTTCTCAATCGGCGCCATTTGGAGGATCGATTTACTTCTTCCGATGGAGCGCTGCTGGGCACTGGAGCGGCCAGTAATTTTGATCAGGGTGCTCTCGCGAATCAGTGGATGCAACAAGTAACGATTGGAGGAGTTTTAGCGACCAACGATGTAGAGCCAAAGGATGCGTCTAACGATCTGACGCTGATGTGCCTGGAGACGGCCAGGCGACTTCCAATGAACAGCCCCACTTTGGATTTGCGCGTTCACAAGAATACACCGCGCCTCCTTTTGGAAGCCGCCGCCGAAGCCTTACTCAGTGGCGGTGCACATCCCGTGCTCCTGAATGACGATAAGATTATTCCCGCTTTGCACACCAGCGGAAAGAAGGTAGAGTTGAAGAGCGCCCGAAACTATGCCTGCGATGGATGTTATGAAACGCTTTTTGCCGGCGAGACCGAATTCAGTTTCGGTTTTGTGGCAGCACTTGATGTACTGGAGAAGGCACTCAATAGCGGTGCTGGCTTTGGATCGTCGGGGTCAACCTACTTGCGTGGTAACAAAGGGAGTTATCGCACGCTTCCTGCGGCAGAGATCAAAGACTTTGATCAGCTTCAAAAAATCATGCGTCGACACATTCTGATTGGCTGTCATAAATTCTTCAACGGCATACTTTCACAGTATGGCATTAAAGAAAACGTTTCTCCTTCTCCCCTCCTTTCGGCCTTGATCGAAGGCTGCGTTGAAAGCGGAAGGGATTTGTCGGGCGGCGGCGCCAGGTATCATTTGTTCTCTCCCCTGATGACGGGCATCAGCACGGCCGTCGACTCACTGTATGCCATCCGAGAACTGGTTTTTGGCAAGCAATTGTTTTCACTCGAAGAACTCGTCAGTTGTCTCCGAAGCAATTGGGGACAGAATTCGGAAATCATAGGATTGAAACTGTCAAGTGACCGCATTCTTGAAATCAGAAACCTCTGTATGAGTCAGCCTAAGTTTGGCCACGGCATCAAGGTCGTTGACCAGATGGCGTGGGATTTGATCAATGCATTCAGTGAGTGCATGGAGGAAGTAAGAAATTCTCCGATGTACGATGCGCAGTGGAACGACTTGCGGAAACGATACGGAAAAGATTTTGAAATACTGATTGCTCCCGGTGTGGGTACTTTTGAGCAATACATTTTCGGTGGATCTTTCGCCGGTGCAACGCCGGACGGCAGGCCCGCCTTCGATCCCATCTCTTCTGATCTCTCTCCATCTCCACTCTTTTCCGACCAAGACCCATTTGCCACGACTACTCCCAATGGTGCTTCTATCAACAGGACTTTGCTTAAAGATAGTTTGAGAAGTTATGCCGATGCCGCTATCGAGAAGTTATCCGACGGGGCACCTTCCGATTTTAATATCCGCGAAGATTTCCCGATCGGCAAGCTGGTAGAAGTCTTGCAAGACTTTGCTGACGGCAAAGGGAGCAACGTGATGACAGTGACCACCGGAAGTCCTGAGACCTATAAACTGGCCGCCGCACATCCCGATCAATATGAACTGGTGCGGGTTCGCATGGGTGGGTGGACAGAATTCTTTATCACTTTATTCCCCAATCATAAATCACAACATCAACGTAGGCCGATCTTTTTTTCTCAATGAGCGCACAATCTATGAAAACAATTAACAAAACGATCACGCTGGAACATCCTCTTCCTAATAGGTCTCCCGAATGGCGCTACCAAAATGGAATCAGCGACCCTTATTGGCCTGCATCACAAACCAATACCCTTTCGGCGGAAGAGAGAGAAATATATACGCATTCGTATGTTGGCCGGGTCGACCCACAGAAATTCTTTTCTTTGTTGCGGGCAGACGTAAAGGCCAAAAATAAGGAAGACCTTATCCATCTGCTTCGATTGCTTTCTGAACGGGTGGAGTGGTATTTGCAAACGACGCCTTCAGATCACCATGTGATGCCGATGTCGTCCAAGGAAATCCCGAGTACTTACCGTGTTACAGTTACCGTGGGCTTTGGTGCGTCACTTTTTCTGGACAAAACGGGATTCGACAGGTTTGGTATTTCGTCGGGGAAGCCGCGATTCTTAAAAGTGATGCCTGAGTTTCCCGGCGGTGCCCCTGAATTTATTGCCAGCGAAAAGCAAAGCGACTTGGTGGTGATGGTTTGCAGCGATCATCCGTACGTCAACACCGCAATTGTGAGAAACCTCGCAGAAAAATTCAACACCGATTTCAGGTCCATATATCACCGGAATTATCCAGTCTTACAGATGCTTGGCGTAGAACAGGGATTCGGCAGGCCCGACAAAAGAGAGTTTCTTCGTTTTGATGACGGCATCGACAACATTCGTGTAGGGCAAGACCTTGAGCAACTCGTCTACGTTTCGGAAAAAGACCCCGAGCCTCGCTGGTGCATCAATGGAAGCTATATGGTTTATCGAAAAATCCGTGAGAACCTGCCCACCTGGGAGAGCATGGATGATAACGGCCAAGAGAAAATGATCGGGCGCGAAAAGCAAACAGGCAAGCCTCTTTCGCCTTCGCCAAATTATCCCAAAGACGAAGCACCGTCGTTCCACGGAAAAGGTGCAGGCAACACTCCATTCAATGCGCACATCCGGAAAGTGCAACCGCGACGCGAAGGGCTTGACCTCTTCGGTATGCCCGATCTGGAAAGACGCTTTCTTAGAAGACCATACCCTTATTTTGAAGGCATCAACAAAGACGGGCAATTTGTAAACGGACTTCACTTTGTTGCCTTCATGAAAAGCATACAACACCAGTTTGAGCACGTCACAAATATGTGGCAGATGAATAGAGATTTCCCCAGCCCAGGAACCGGATTTGATGCACTCTATGAACACAAAATTCTGTCGACGGTGGATGGTGGATATTATTTTTGCCCTCCAAAGCCCGCGAGCGAAACCGATTTTTTTGGCTCTGGATTATTCTAAATGATCGTCACTCATGAATCATAAAAAAACAAGAGTCGTTTCCCTTCTCGCACTCGCCATCGCACCGTTGTATTTTTTCTTACAAAGTGGTTGTTCAAGGTGCGACGAGAAGCCGGTTTATTTTTCCGTCCTTCAACTTAACGACGTGTATGAAATTGCTCCGCTATCGGGAACGGATGAAGGAGGTATGGCGCGCGTAGCAACTATCCGTGATCAATTGCGCACGAAGGATCCCCGTCTCTTGACAGTGCTGGCAGGAGATTTTGTCAGCCCTTCTTTCATAGGAACTCTTACCGTGACCGACTCCGTGACAAAAAAATCGAACCGCATACTAGGTCGGCAAATGGTGCAAGTGATGAATGACCTCGGTGTTGACCTTGTTACATTCGGAAATCACGAATTCGATATACCGATTGCCGATCTTCAAAAAAGAATAGATGAGTCTCGTTTCACTTGGATCTCGTCGAATGTAATACGGCACACTAAATCAGGGCCTCAAGCTTTTGTAAAGCGGCGGGGAACCCAAAGGGAATCGATCAGCCCTTACTTCATCAAATCGATCGACGCCGGAAACAACAAAAAGGTCAGAGTTGGATTTATCGGCGCAACTTTAGATTTCAATAAAGCGGATTCAATCATATACAAGGATGTCTTTTCGTCAGTAAAAGAAACGTATCTAAGCTTGAAAGACAGTTGCGACGTTTTTATTGCCGTTACTCATCTTGACTTTGCCATGGACTCGGTCCTCGCTAGAACTGTCCCCCAACTGAACCTCATCATCGGAGGGCACGAACATGAACACAACTATAGAATCATCGGCGATGTTGTTATCGCCAAAGCAGATGCAAATGCAAAGACGGTGTATTATCACCGTTTGGTGTATCACCCGAACGCTAAGAAGACGGCGGTACAATCTCAACTCATCGCAATTGACAGCAAGGTGAAGTCACAAGAGGCAGTTGATCGTACGGTAAAAAAATGGACGTCCATTGCACATGAACTAATCCTCAGAAAGGGATATCAACCCGACAATAAAATTTACAAAGCCTCACAAGTATTGGATGGCCGTGAAAAGGAAATCAGAAACCACCCCACACTCTATACCCAACTTATCGCGGAAGCATTGTTGTACTCCTTTCCAACTGCCGACGCTGCTTTATATAATAGTGGTTCGTTGCGGCTGGATGACCAATTGACGGGTGATGTCACAGAGTACGACGTTCTGCGCTCACTTCCTTTCGGAGGAGCTGTCGGCATTCTTACTATTCAGGGAAGGGATCTCCTTAAAGCATTGGAGGTTGGCACGGTGAGCAACCGTGGTTCCGGTGGTTACTTGCAGTTGGCCAACATGACCTACAGCAATGGCAACGGTTACATCAATAACCAGAAGATAGAAGCGACAAAAACATATAAAATTGCCATGCCTCAGTTCGTAGCCAATGGCAAGGAGGCGGGCTTGGATTTTCTTGCGGCTTTGCCTTTTCAAAATTCAGGTGTGAAACCGGGAATCAAAAATGATATTGTTGATATGGTCATTAGCTACTTAAAGGCTCAGAATAAATAATGTTTTAACCCCAAAAAATATTTTATGCGATTCAAGAACACAAAAGGCAAGTACCAGTTGTATGCAGTTACAGGAACACACGCCATTTCTTTTGCCATCGACTGTGCAGACACGGATATGAAAAACCTCCTGGGTTTTACCGTTGAGAAGGAATATAAAAAAGGAAATGATAAGATGCGCGTCACTGTCATGGGCTTTAAGGTCTTCAAAGAACGGATAGCCAATCCTGTGGCCGGCGCCCTGTACTCCTCTTATGACAATCCGATCCAAGCTTTCACCTGGGATGATTTCACAGCATACCCAGATACGGAATACACCTATTATTTTACCCCGTTGAAAGGGAACCCGTCAAACATTGAGCGTGGCACCACCAGTGCGATTAAAGTAAAAACCGAACCTGCATGGTCGGCGGAAGATCACAATGTTTTCTTCAACAGAGGCGTCGCTTCCAGCCAGGCGTACGCAGTTAAGTTTGGGAACAAAGCACCATCGAAAATCGGAGAGGAAGCGTACAAATGGCTGTCGCGGGGCCTCGAAGAAGCGATTATTGCTTTTATCGGCAATGCAAAAAAAGGAGACACACTCTACGGCTGCTTTTACGAATTCCATTATGATGAGGTGCTGCTGGCATTGAAATCAGCGGCCCAGCGTGGCGTAACCGTAAATATTATCTATGACGCCAAAGACAACGAGCACTACGACAAGAAAGCAAAAAAACAAGTGGAGAGCTTTCCTAAAGTGGAAAATGGGAAGGCCATAAAAAGAACAAAACTCAATAAGGAAGAAAACGTCTCTCTCTTTCCACGGGAGACGAACAAAAGCTATCTGAGCCATAACAAGTTTATGGTGCTAGAGAAATCGGAAGCTGAAAAATATGTTTGGACAGGCTCTACCAATATCTCCGAAGGCGGGATTTTTGGGCAAGCCAACGTGGGGCACGCCATCAAAAGCATAGAGGCTGCTGAAAAATACCTTGCCTATTGGAAGATACTGCAGACCGACCCCGAGGGAAAGAATCTTAAGAAGAGCACTGTTGAAATCCAGGAAGACATTACGCTAGAAGATATTCCCGATGGCATCACTTGTTTTTTCAGCCCACGGTCCGACTCCGGCATGCTTGAATTTTATGCGGATCTACTAGACAGCGCAAAACACTGCGGCTGCATCACGCTGGCTTTCGGCGCCAATGAAAAATTTGTAACAAAACTGAGCGATAACAATAGCGAAAGCCCCCTCACGTTTCTTTTGTTGGAAAAAGATGCGCCCGATATTTCCGATTACGTTTACAAAAGTAACGTTGTAAAAGCCGTGGGGTCATATATCGGAAACGATGAGCTTACAAAGTGGGTCGGCGAAACCAATACGCTGGGACTCAAGATCAACAAACATGTGATGTACATACATACAAAATTTCTCCTCCGTGATCCACTGAGCGAGGTGCCGGTGGTCGTGACGGGTTCTGCCAACTTCAGCAAAGCGGCTACGGAAACAAATGACGAAAACATGATGGTGATCAAAGGCAACCGAAGAGTGGCTGATATATACTTCACAGAATTCATGAGGTTATTCAATCACTACTACTTTCGGTGGATCATCAATAAACTCAGCAAAGCCGGTACGCTCGCGGATAGCCCCGCTTTTCTCGATCCAAGTCATCAATGGACGGACAAGTATAAAGAAGGTAAATACAAACGTAAGAGAGTCGAGTTGTTCACCACGATGTTTGGGGCCGCTGAAAACCCGTGATTTTTTACGACCGGGAGTCTCACTAGAGAGACGCTTAACCCGATCAAAGCATTGGCTAACCCAACTGCGGAACGAAGCCGTTGTCGCCGATTTTCTTGCCCCGGTCTCGATTAGCGAATCACCAGGTGAAAACAAATTTTTTCTCGGACTTCGAAAGATTCGAAAGAGCTGAAGGGCATTGCATCCACCACTTACCCTCGCTTTTTGAATCGAGATTCATTGTTTATTTCTCTTTGGGGATATACGATTCAAAGAATTCTTTGACGCTGCCATTCCAACCATTCAGCGCTTGATTTCTGCCTTTGTCTAATTGTTGTATTTGTTGGTTGTACTGATCGATCAGTTTGTTGGTCTGATCAATACGCTGGTTGAATTCTTTGACTTCCGCCTGCGATTTAGAAGACTTGGCTTCAAAGGCCTTCTTGATTTTTTCAAATTCGTCCATCTTTAGAACATAGTCTGACACAAAACCGAGTCTCTCGCTTTCGGTTTTTGCAAACTGAGCATACTTTTTTCCGGCTGCGATCAGTGATTGATCTCTCCGGAATGGCTTGGCGGTATCCAGCTTTGCGACGGCCTCAGTCGCATATTTCAAAAGTGTATTCTTGTTCTGTTCGATACCGTTGACGTCTTTTTTTGAAACAGCATCGATTAAATACGCTTCTTGCTTGAATACTTTAAAGAACACAAGGTATTTGCGATGGTAATACTGATTGGCCTCGCCAATTTTTTTCATTTTCCTGGACATCTTGTCGTCGGACTGGATCAAGTTGATTTTGTTGTTGGCCGCAAATTTATCGTAGGCGTCATCGAACTGACCAAACGCCTCGTTCAATTTCTCTTCTGCTCGTTCCTGTGCGAGCAAATACGCTTCCATCTGATCATATGACTCTTCCGCAATTTCTTCCATGTTCACGATCTTTCCATAATCTTCATTGAATACGGAATTCAAAATGGTAATGTATCGCTCATAACTTTTCTTTAAGGTAGTATCTCCCTTGAATGGCTTGAGTTTCGTGGCATTGGCCTGCACGCCGCGTAGCGTGGTAAGCATCTCCTTCCTTTTCTGCTCCAGCTTCTTAAGTTTACTGCCGTGCGCTGCCTCACTCATATAACTTAGGTACTTTTTTGAGATGAGTTGCCCTTGCTTACTGATGTTGTCAAGGTAATTGGCAGCGGGTGAAGCATTCTGACTAAATGCGCTTAGTGTTGAAATAAAAATAAATGTAAGAGGTAAAACAAGGCGTCTCATTTTTTAGCGGTTAGTGAAATAAAGTCTTTTAGAATCTCATAGCACTCCTGTAAGGTGACATCATTTTTTAGATCCTCTACATAGTGGCGATTAGTTTCCTCTCGGTAGGCGTCGGCAGTAAGCACGCGTTGATCAATTGCTGAATTCAATACTTGAAATTTGACCGTTGCCTTGTTCCCCTGAAATTGCATTAACCCGGCCCTGAAGTCCGCCGCAAATTGGACATAGTCCTTCCATGAACCAATCGCAAAAGTTTTAGTTCTCTGTTGGTTGAACCAGTCGATGAAACTTTGTGTGGAGCGAAATGTCTCTAGGGCCGAAAGTCGTTTGGCGCTTTTTTCCTTTAATAAGGCTACGTTGAGAGGTGCGAGCTTAGCAAAATTCAGTTTCCTATTTACCGAATCAGGTGCCAGGTAATTTTTTTCCATGGATTCGCCGAGCATCAGTGGTTGCAACAGGTCAGGCAGCGCAATGTCTGGTGTTAGCCCCCTGCCTTGTATCGTCTTCCCCGTGACCCTATAGACTTTGTCAATGGTTACTTTGGAAAATCCGACGAGCGCAGGTGCAGGCGTGCTCTTCTCATCTCCCAGCGAGAGGATGATCTGTGCAGTCGCCTTGCCGAATGAGTTAGATCCAACCACCAGCGCTCTATTGTAATCTTGCAGGGCGGCAGCTAAAAATTCGGAAGCAGAAGCACTTAATTTATTGATGAGAATGAGCAATGGACCGTCGTACACCGTGCCGCGATTGATATCTTTTACAACGTGTGCAACGCCGCTCTTGTCTTTGATCATGCCGAGCGGGCCCTCTTCAATAAAAATGCCCGCCATGGAAAGAGCTTCCTGAAGCGAGCCTCCCCCGTTATTTCTCAAATCGAAAATCAGTCCTTCAATGTTTTCTTTCCCAAGTTTGATGATCTCTTTCGCTACATCATTGGCGCATCGTACGCCTTCCGTTTTCTCGCCGGATGCCGTGTAAAATCCAGGTAGCGCGATATATCCCACTTTTTTTTCTTCCTTGAGCACATAGCCTCTCACTACATTTTCTTGCAGCTCAATTTTCTCTTTTTTTAATGTCACAGACCTGTACGCTCCGCTTGGCTTCTTTACAGTAATTTCTACCGGTTCATTTCCCGACTGATTGATTAACTGCTCTGCTTCCTGTGCGCCGTACTCCGTCAGGTCTATTTTTTTATTTCCGTTCTTAACCGCAATGATTTGATCGGACACATTAAGTTGACCGCTTCGCCAAGCGGGACTGCCAGGTATGAGGTGAGCCACCTGTACTTTTCCATTTTTGCTTTCTTCCAAGCTGAACCCGAAGAAGTATCCTTCGGCAGCAAATGAAGCAGTGAATTTCTCCATATCACCACTGGATAGATAACTTGAGTGCGGGTCAAAACAGCTGGCGAACGAATTCAGGAAAACAGATGCAATATGAGCTTCAAATCCTTCGGATGGATTCTGTAGGTAGCGGATCCTTCGTTCCTTTGCCTGACCTGTCCGCGTGCGCGCCGCTGGTTCACGGGCGATGAAATACGAATCATCCATTTGCCCGGGCTTAATCGAATCAACAGGTGCAAGGTCAAAAACACTTTCATAAACCTCATTGACGAACATGTTCCGCCACCTTTGTTTGAGCTGATCTTCGTTTCTTGCCCATTCACTGGGCGAATAAGAAAATGTCAAAGGCTGTTTTAGTGTGGGAAGGATCGGCCGCATTTTGGCGTCTGTGATGTAGCCAAAGCTACGGGCCAAGTTCTTTTTTAATACAGGGATAAAACGCGCTAGAAAATCCCATTTCTTCCCGGTGAATTCGTCGTCCAGCTCCAATTGAAAATGGCGCAGTTGAGTAATTTCTTCCTCGGTAAAATATATTTTCTCAGGATCTATTTTCTCGAGAAAGGAATCGAAAAGTGATTTTGACAAAGCGTCGTCAATAGGTTTAGGCGCCACATGATTGGCGGATATCCGGGTAGCTAAACGGGTGGCTTCTTCCCTAAAATTGGGTTGAGCAAAAAGAACGCGTCCAAATAGACAAATAGCACTAAAAACAATCCAGCGCAAGGGTTTCGCATTGAAGCGGCAATGATAATAATTAATTTCTAAGAATGTAAATTTCTGGCTAACTGCCAGGTTGTTTTACTTCGGCTGAACGCTAAGATACAATTTGATGTGTCTCTGAAAATTTCTTAAACGCGCTTTTTTCCAACTCAAACAATTTTGATGGGAGTTGTTGCAAACTTCATCAGTTGCCCTTTACACGTACCCACACGTCACGACCGAATGCTAAAACCTGTGTGCAGTTTCCTTGGGCATTCTTAGTGAATTTGAGAGGGAATGACAATTCACTACAGAAAAAATCGACGTCGGATTTGGCTTCGAACACAACCTCAGCGCCGTCCCAATCTTGCTTAAGAATTAGTTTGTCGCCCTTAGAAGTTATTTGCAAATGAAACTTGTTATTGCCTTCTGCCTGATAGCGGCCGTCCAACGCTTGCCATTGCTTGGCCGTTAAAGTGACCGTTGGCTTTAGTGCTTCTATGTACAATTTCACTTGCTCCTTATCTCTATCGTTCAACAGAGTGGCGAGCTTGCCACGCAATATCAATTCTTGAGCTTTTGCTAATGCTTCGTCGGCTCGAACAGGTACATTTGGAAAAACACCTGTTCCCTCCCAATCCGTTTTTGTAATCGGATTGATGGATCTGGCGATAGGAATATCCATTACGTATCCTTGCCCCATGGGATACGAGTCGACAGGATGAGCACCACCACCGGTAGTGTCGCCCACAATCAAAGCTCGTTTGTTTACTTGCATAGCATAAGTGAAATCTTCGGCAGCTGAAAATGTATTCTTGCTGGTTAAAATATAGACAGGCATCAAGAGGCTGACACCATCCGCATCTTTGGGATCAGCCCAAAACTCCTTGGTTTCGTCCTGCTTGCGTTTATAGATGTCATTTAGATGCGCTCGCTCTTTAAAAAAGTAGCTCGCAATTTGCTTCACCATCCACGGACTTCCACCCCCGTTTTTCCTTAGATCGATAATCACCGCATCTGTATTTTTTACGAATGCAAAAGCAGCGCTAATCGTCGGCTTTGCTTCTTCAACAAAGCCGCTAAATCCGCGGAACAAAACATACCCAATATTGCCATTCAGAATTTCAACTTTGTTAAACAGGAAGTTGTCATACTTCATTCGACGTAGCGCAACACTATCTTCATGCGCTGATCTTGCTCCACGGCCTGGCATCGAGAGACGCTCAGCAAAGATAGGATCGTAATTAAGATGCAGATGCCCATCTTGGTGGACGGATTTAATGTCATTTTCGATAGCATGCCTGATTTGAAATGGATCGCTCAACGATTTATAAGCACCATTCTTATATTGACTTTTTATTTTGTCGACCATTAATCTCGCCTTCTCCAGAAAAACATAGTTATGAAGCAAAGAATTTTCGATGCTATCCACTAAAACTTCTATCGAGATGGGCTTGGTGGGAGTCTGCGCGTTTATGCTAACTGTAGACAAAAAGGCCAGGCAGGCCAATGTGATCGCTCGCTGAAACATAGCTAGGTTGATTTATTGCTCAGATCGATTTACAACTCCTATGCCGGCCTGTAAAATGCTTCTTTTTAGGCCTATATATAAAATTGTCATGTCCGCAATCGGTATAGAATGTTCGGTATCGGTTTGTTAGAATGAAATTTTGAAGGATCATACTAATTCTTCTCTTTTTTAAACAACGGATCAACCGTCATCCAGGCGATGACAGGAAAGAAGACCATCGGCACGGTGAGGCCCGGAAATAATTCAGGAAACGGAGTGGACAGCGGAAGCGTCATTGCAATGGGAATGATCACGCACGCGAAAGAACCGACACTATAAACAAAATTAAAGATGACCGCCCCTTTTCGTTTGAAACTTTTAATAAGTACTAAGTAGAGCAGCGCTGCGAGAAAAGAGACAACAACATTTACTGCGGTGATGCTTCCCACATTGACGATAGCGGAGTAATCTACCTGCGTGGCAAAGAAATAAATCCGGTGGTAGATATTGGCCGCCATGGCAGCCAATATCCCAGCAACCAGTGATTGAAAAAATAATGCTCTTGTCACCGTTTATTTTGTGACCGGCACGGAGATCGTCACTTTCAATGTAGGTGCCATGCGCGGATGCTTGCCGTCGTCAAGATTGAAATCCATACGGCTGACTTCCATGTTTGCTGCAAACGTGTTGTTAGTGAAAGTAAAGGGGAGAGTGATTTCTTTCTTGACACCGTGCAATTCCAAAGTTCCTTTGGCCTCGAAACCGGCAGCCGTCTTGGTGATCGCGCTGGAAGTGAAGATGATGTTTGGATATTTCTCAACATCAAACCAGTTGGCCCCTTTCGCGTGGGTATTTTTCATGCCGTTTCCGGTATTGATCGTTGCCACATCGATAGTGACGTCAAATTTAGAGGCGGCGAGATTTTTCTCATCGAATTTGATGGTTCCTTTCAACCCTGTGAATTCCCCCGAAGGATCGCCACCGTCGAATTTGATCGAATATCCTTCAGCGATCTTCCAGTCTTGTGATCGGGCCGACGTGAAGGCAGCCAGGACCAGAGTGGCGACCAAGGCCATGAGGTAAGTTTGTCTTTTCATAATAGCTGTTTTGGTTTTTGTAAATATGCTAAAAGTACAGGAAGAAAAACCAACCTTCCAGGCGAACTTCGACGGACGGGCCACTTTTATAGATTGTGAACCTTATTCAGATCTCAAACGATCGGCGGGCTTTGCCAACGCCGCACTTATTGTTTGATAACTTATTGTTGTCACTGCAATCAATACAGAGACCGCCCCCGCCAGGGCAAACATATCCCACGACAGCTCGATCTTGTATTTATAATCCTGCAACCAAGTGCTCATGAGGTACCAAGCCAACGGCGCTGCAAGCACAAACGACACGATCACTAGTGAGACAAAATTTTGTGTCAGTAGGCGAAAGATATTCCGCACGGATGCACCCATCACCAAACGAATGCTGATTTCTTTGCCGCGTTGTTCTACCATGAAAGCAGAAAGGGCAAACAGACCCAAGCACGCTACGAAAATGGCTAGCCCCGCAAAGCTGGCAAAGATTTTGCCAGTGCGGTCAACATCTTCGTACATCCGAGCATAGCTTTGGTCCATGAACGTGTAGCGGAAGGGCTGATTCGGCATAAATTTGTTCCACACTTTTTGTACCGATGCGAGTACTTCTGGAATGTTTCCTGATTTTACTTTGACGGAAACGATCTCCCCTCCGTCCCCCAACTTCAAGCACAGGGGTCTGATCTCTCCTTTCATGGATTCAAAGTGAAAGTCCTCGACGACGCCGATCACGGTGTAACTTCGCCAGTTTCCAATTTGTTCACCAAGGGGTTTCGTAAAACCAAATTCTTTTGCCATTTTTTGGTTGATGATTATCGATGCAGTATCGGATCTGAGTTTCTCGTCAAAATTTCTTCCGGAAACCAATTTCATGCCTAGGGTGCTTATGTAGTCTTCATCCACATACCAAGCTTGGCCGTAGACGCCTTTATCCAATTTTTCCCTGCCTTTTTTCCAAAACCCATTTTGGTCTCGGTGGGTGCCCGCTACAGGTAAGTAATTGTTTGCCGTCACATTTTCCACACCTGCGAGTTGCTTCAGTTCGTTCTTAAATGAATCATGTTTTTTCTCCAAGGTATTGGCACCCTGTACCATAATGATTCGCTCTTTATCGAATCCGATCTTCGTATGAAGAATGAAATTCATTTGTTGGTAGATGACAATCGTTCCAATGATCAGGATAATAGAAGTGGTGAATTGAAACACCACCATCGCGCTACGCAGTGTTGAGCTTTTGCTACCTCTGCTGGCACTCCCCTTGAGCACATCTACTGGTTTGAAAGCAGATAAATAAAAGGCCGGATAAATTCCCGCCAACATGCCTACGACGAAGGCCACGCCCACCAAACTTGGTAAAAACCACCACAATGTCCAGGGCAAAGAAAGTTGCTTCCCCGCCAATTGATTGAAAAATGGAAGCGACAAGACCACGATCACCAACGCGAGACTAAACGAAACAAAACTATAGAGGAGAGATTCGGTGAGAAATTGCCTTACCAGGTAACCTCTAAAAGAACCGACCACTTTTCGCAACCCCACCTCCTTCGCTCGATTGGCCGAGCGTGCCGTGGCTAGGTTTACAAAATTGATACAAGCGAGAAGCAAAATAAAACACGCAATTCCGCCAAAGAGCCAGATATATCGCAAGTCACCATGTTGCTCTTCATCACCGATCCCATCCGATTTTAGATAGATGTCCTGCACCGGTTGTGCTCCGAAGAAATGATATTTCTTGACATCGGCTAAGGACTGGTCGCCTTGCTTCTCCAGGTGGGTCAGAAGATAGGTGTCTTTCATGGAAGTAAGTTTCTTGGAAAATGCCGCGACATCTGTATTCGGGCGGAGCCGTACGTAGGCATTATAGTTCCAGCAGCACCAGCTGGTTTGTTCGCCTGGCCAAAATTCTACGTTCGCCAGGGTAATGAAGAACTCATAATGGAGATGCGAGTTGGCTGGAAAGTCTTTCATCACACCACCTACAAAAAAAGGCTTTGCTTTTTCTTCGTTGAGGATGATGATCTTTCCTACGGGATCTTCATGTGGAAAATATTTGTCGGCCATTTTCTTTGAGAGCACGATGGACATCGGTTTGGTTAATGCATTCTCCCGATTTCCGAGCACCATTGGGATATCAAGAATATCAAGCAGGTCATTGTCGGCATAAGCAAAGCCTTCTTCATAGGTATTCTCTACCCGATCGTCTCGCCGCATTAAATTGCTTCCTGCATTGAACCATTTGAATGGAATCAATCTGGCCGATTTTTCCACTTCGGGATAATCATTTTTCAGGATAGAGTGGATATTGGCGGGAAACGATGTCCACTTGCCACCATCAGGGCCGCGCCACTCATTGTAAATACGGTACACATTCTTCCCTACGTATTGTTGGTCGTAATCCATCTCATTTCTAATAAAAAGAAAAATGAGAATACACGTTGCCAAACCGACAGCAAATCCGCCCACCTTAATGGCAGTGTACATTTTTTGGCGCGTCATGGTGCGCCACGATATTTTCAAATAGTTTTCGAGCATGGCAATATTATTTATGTAAGTAGATTTTCTAAATGCAAATGGTTGAATGAAACTGAGTACGTTCCAAAGAAATAGGAAGTCAGCTCTCCTCTCTCCTAGCTTTTTTTTCCGTCGTTGATAAAGTTCCTCCATGTCTCCCGACACTGCCTCAAACAAGTGATCATTGCAGTACCAACGAAAAAAACGAACGGCCCAACTCGGCGGACCATTTCTCCTACCTGTATCTTTCATCTTTGTCATCCCTCCCAAACTATTTTTGGTACTTGTTTATACATCGAGTTCCTCAGTTCCCGGGTTTGACCGAGCACTTTTATTCCCGTTTGTGTAAGTGAATAAAGCCGTTTGTCTCTCCCCCCTCGTGTCTCGGTGGCCCCGCCCATGCGCGATTTGAGATATCCCTTTTCTTCTAGCCTGACCAAGGCTTTGTGCACCGAGCTGATCATCATAGTGCGGCCCGTCTGTTGCTCGAGCTCGTCAGTGATTGCCAGGCCGTAGGCATCTTCAAAAAGGATTCCCACGGTAAGCAATACCAGTTCTTCAAATTCTCCAAGGTATGTACCTTTCATAGCGTGTTATTTGTTTCACCTTTGCCTAAGATACCACAGGAATAGGAAAAGGTTGCACCATCATGAAGAAAAATTTCATTCCTCTCGCCGCGTGTGGGAACTAGCTGCAGGATGCTGGATAACTTGAAGTTCACGGCCCACAGGTAAGTAAGTCGCGATCAGTGGAGAAGGTTAAGTACTGCTACTGAGCCATTTATCCGTGCTGGTGGGTATTGTCAGGGCCTTTCCACTCCATCTACTTTTACTTCCATAATTGACACCTCTAAACTCAAACTAATGGAAACTAAAACCAACAAAAAATTAACGGTGCTTATACTCGGCTTCGCGATCCTTTGCGGAACCGTATTGGCACAAAAAAAGAAAGAAGCAGTGGCGGAGAAAACGGACGCAAGCCGATTTAATTGGGATCGATCGAAATTGATACCCAACTTGAAAAAGTTAGCGATTACGGAGCTGACAGTTAACTACAAGCTCACCACAACAGCAAAGACCATTGCACAGGAAAGAGGCACGGGAAAAATAGCCGGTGCCCGAGTAACTGCCTATCTCGAATTTACCGACAGCGAACCGACGAGCGATGACTTTCAGGGAATCACCAACCATTTCTATCGGTATTTTCAGAAGACACTAAAGGCGAACGGCATCGACACCGTCGGTTGGAATGATATGGCGGCATCGGATTTCTATCAAAAAATTGGAGACGACGACAAAGATGATTCTAAAAAAGAAGGCGGTGGCAACGAATGGGTGGTATGCACGGCAAACAAAGGGAAGGTCGTTCATTCCGGCCAGGCGGGCTTTGCGGGAGGAAAAGGAAAGCGCGCCATGGACTTTGCTAAGGATTTCGGTGTTGCTGCTTCGTTCAAAGTAAATGTTGATTTCGCCGATGTTGTGGTAAACCTCGATATCAAGACCACGGCAAGAAAGGATTTATTCGACGGCTGGTATTACCCTGAAAGGACTACACAACGATACACCTGGGCCGTCCACGCGCAGATGATGGTAGGAGATCAAGACAACAAACAGTGGACATACATCTGGGGTGCGAAAGGATGGCCTGAATTTTTATTCCAGTGGAGTGACATTCCCGTTGCCAACAACTATTCTACGTCCCTGACCGAAGACGTTTCAAAAGCCAGGGGCGGTCTTGCGAAACAATTCGCCTTCCGCAAGGAACTGACCCCTGTCCTTATTCAAACCACTCGTGAAAAATATATGTCGGCCGCCACTCAAGCCGTCGAGAAATGGGTGGATGCATTCGTGGCAAGAGCGGTGCAGATGCGCAAGAACTGACGCATAGTTTGTTAGTTGGTTTATTGAGGAGAGCCGTCCGCGAGGGCGGCTTTTCTTTCTTTGCTCCACTACCAAAACACTATATTAGGTTGTTGGCGTAGGCAAATTTGATTAGACCTACAAGAGAGTTTGTCGCCGTCTTACGAAAGATATTTTTACGGTGGGTTTCAACGGTACGTTCGCTGATGAAAAGTTCTTCCGCAATTTGTTTGTTGGAGTATTCTTTGGCGATGAGTTTCAGAATCTCACGCTCGCGGTCGGTAAGCAAACGGCCTTCGTCGGGGTTTTGGAGGTTGGTGATAAGCAATTTGTTGATATCGTTGCTTACGTAGACATTCCCCTTGCGCACTTCGCCGATCGCTTTCAGTAATTCCTTATGGCTGTCTTTTTTTAGCACATACCCATTCACGCCGGTGCGAAGGATTTCTTTGGCCAAATGGGATTCGTCATGCATACTCAGCACGATCGTTTTAACATCAGGTCGTATCCGTTTTATGGTATTTACCAAAGCCAGACCGTCCATGCCAGGCATATGATAATCTGTGACGACGATGTCAACTTCATTGTACTTCATGTACTCCAGCGCTTCTTCTGCGGTTCCTGTTTGTGCGACCACCTCCAAGTCATCCTCCCTCTGCAATAGGCTCTTGATTCCGTCCATCAGAATAGCGTGGTCGTCAACAAGGAGGATGCGCGTCTTCAACGGCGTGCCGGGTTTCGATTTAAAGAAATTAAAGATACCTGAATCGCTCATGCCTCGCAAAATAGATACGGACATGTCCATTTACCATCCGTGCCGGTGGGTATTTTGCACTTCCGTTTTATTACGGTCTTATTGGTGCAACGTTCTTTTCGGCAAACGGCGATTCTGATTTCATCAAGGGTATTGTCAGCAGTAATGTGGTGCCTGCCCTCCCCTCGCGCGAGTCGAGATCTAATGAACCTTTGATCAAGTTGCTCCGTGAACGAACATTTTTCCAACCATTGCCACTTGTGTTTTCTAGCACCGACGGATCAAATCCATTGCCGTTGTCTTGTACGGTCAGGCTGATTTCTTCTTCATGACCCACGAGTTGAACTTCGATCACTGTGGCATGGGCATATTTGATCACATTATTGATCCATTCCTGAATGATTCGGTACAGCGAGACTTCCTGGAGCTCACTCAGTCGCTCGGGTAGATCGAATGCTTCCACTCGAATAATAATTCGTCCCGAAGAAGTAAGACGATCGGCCATTTCCTTTAATGCGGGGGCCAAGCCATACTCGATGAGCGTCTGAGGCATGAGGTTGAAAGCGATGCTTCTGATCTCACGATGCATGTCGTCCAACAAACCCTCCGCTTCGTTCATCATGTTCACACGATCTTCTGTGGTAGTAAGTTTGTCCGGTCGACGGAGCAAGAGCTTCAACGACGATATCAACTGCCCCATGCCATCGTGCAAGTCTTGCGCAAATCGTTTTCTCTCATTCTCTTGAGAGGCAATCGAAGCCTGGATAAATGCTTCGCGGACCGACAACTCTTTGTCTTTCAGCAGCAGCGCATGAGTTCTCCGGTGCCTGCTTCTAGCCAACACGTAAATGACAATCGCCGCAACGACCGACACCGCCAGCAATGCAATCACGATATACGTGACCTGAAGCCTCGCTTGGCTTTCGCCCAACTGTGAATGCTGTAATGCAATCTGTTGTTCTTTCTTTTCTGTCTCGTATTGTACCTGCAACTCTGTGATCTGTTTATGGCTGGATTCATTCAGCAGCGAATCTTTCACCGCAGTGAATTTGACATAGTTGTCAAGTGCCTTCACTGTGTTTCCTTTTTCACGGTATAATTCGTAAAGACTGTAATAGATTTTTTTTTGTTCGACGACAAGTTTTTTTGCATTGGCAGAATCGCGTGCCTGCAATAAAAAACGTTCGGCATTATCAAAATGGTTGAGGCGCATCTCGAGTTGGCCCAGGCTATTCAAAGACGAAACAATTCCTTGGTAGTCATTGATCGACTTCCGTATCTCAAGGGCGCGTTTGATGTTGACCAGGGCGCTATCATATTTTGATAGTTGTGTGTAGATGTCCGCGAGATTATTGTGAACCATACCC
>DATJJP010000035.1:0-31694 GCA_035492075.1 Cyclobacteriaceae bacterium
AGACGCGCGCATCGCGATGTGCTTGATCAATTCCATTCGAAGAAAAACCATTTGATCGTAGAGCCGCTGGCCGCCGCTGTCGGTTTGGGGTTGAATATTCGCGAGCCAGAGGGGAAGATGATCATCGACATTGGAGGTGGAATTACAGAGATTGTGATTATCTCTCTGTCGGGTGTTGCAGTCTTTCAATCTTTAAAAATTGCCGGAGACACTTTCACCACAGATATTCAAGATCACTTCCGTAGAAATCACAATTTATTGATCGGTTGGAAAACTGCTGAACAAATCAAGATTCAAGTAGGATCCGCCTTGCCCTCCATCGCCAATCCACCCGCACCTATGATCGTCAAAGGTAAAGACCTCAAGGAAGGAATTCCAACGACGCTCGAAGTTGCCCACTCAGAAGTGGCGTTTGTGCTGGACCAAGGGATTAGATCGATCGAGGAAAGCATTGTTCACACACTTGAGATTTGTCCACCGGAACTGGCTGCTGATATTTACCAAAACGGAATTCACCTCACTGGCGGAAGCGCATTACTTCGTGGTATGAAGGAACGCCTAAGCAAAAACATTCGACTGCCCATTCACCTCGATGATGAACCTTTGTTGGCAGTGAGCAAAGGAATCGTGCAGGTGCTTCGCGAACCGAAAAAATATCAAGCTGTTTTGTTCGACTGATTCTAGATTCCTTACGCTCGATTCTACACAATTCAGCCCAGCATCCAGTAGCAAGATTAAGCATCCGCTTAAACACTCACCATCTCTGTTACCGCCGCTTTGGCCAATTTCTGTTGCAGGTCGAACGGAACCGGAACATAGTCGGAAAATCGTTGTGTGAAACTGGCACGGCCCTGCGATATCGATCGAAGCGCGGTTGAATACTTGTCAAGTTCAGCGAGTGGAGCTCTGGCTTTGATCACTTGGTAATTTCCGCTTGTGTCGATGCCCATGATCAAAGCCCTTCGCGTTTGCAGATCGCCCATGACGTCGCCCATGATTTCTTCAGGTACCTTTACTTCTAAATCACAGATGGGCTCAAGGAGCTGAGGCTCGGCTTTCATAAATGCATCTTTGAATGCCATCATCCCGGCAATTTTGAAGGAAATGTCATTTGAATCCACGGGATGCATTTTGCCATCGTATACCAACACGCGCACATCTCTCACGTAGGAGCCGGTAATGGGTCCCTCTTCCATCTTTTCCATCACGCCTTTCAAGATCGAAGGGATGAATCGCGTGTCAATCACGCCGCCAACGATGCAGTTGTAGAACACCAGTTTGCCACCCCACTCGAGGTCGATGAATTCCTTACCACGCACACTGAATTCAGTTGGTTCAGGCATCCCTTCATAGTAAGGTTCGACCTGCAGATATACTTCGCCAAACTGCCCTGCGCCACCCGATTGTTTTTTATGGCGATAGCTCGAGCTAAATGGTTTTCGAATGGTTTCACGGTAAGAAATTCGGGGGGTGATAAAATCGACATGAAGTCTATACATGTTTTCCAAAAACCATTTGCATACTGTTAGGTGCAATTCACCTTGCGCCGAAATGATAAGCTGTTTCAATTCTTTGGAGAAAGCAACTTGCAACGTCGGATCTTCCTGATGAATCTTACCAAGCACTTCACCTATCTTCTCGTCATCGTTTTTGCTTTTGGCGATCACGGCCACTTGCATACGGGCATTGGGAAACACAATGGGCTCAACGGCCACGTCAACATTTTTCGCATGAAGAGTCTGATTTGTATAGGTGTCTTTCAATTTCAAAGTTGCGCCAATATCACCGGCTACTAATTTATCAACAGGATTGCGCGTCTTTCCATCCACAATAAACAGTTGATGAAATCTTTCCACGGCTCCCGTCTGTTCATTGACCAACTCGGAATTTGCGGTCACTTCCCCTGAAATTACTTTGAAGAAGGAAAGTTTTCCTAGATTCGGCTCGAGGTGTGATTTGAAAACAAATAAAACGGCCGGCTTGGTACGGTCGTAGGCTAGTTCTTTCCCTGATGTTGTTCTCTCTGGCTTTGCATCGCAAGGGGATGGAGCAACATTGTCTATGAATCCCATCATTCGGCCAGTACCCATATTTTTCTTTGCCGACATGACAAATACAGGAAAGACATCATGGTGCACCATTCCTTTCTTCAAACCTTCGCGCATCTCATCTTCATCCAATGTGCCTTTTTCGAAATACTTTTCCATCAACTTCTCGTCATTCTCCGCCGCCTTCTCTACCAACTCGTTGTGAAGCTGATTTGCTTTTTCTTTTTCCGCATTAGGGATTTCAAGTTTTTCCGGCTTTCCTCCCGTGGCGGGAAATTTGTACATCACCATTTTCAACAGGTCAATAATCGAATTGAATCCTTCGCCTTGGTTGACAGGATATTGCATTTGCGTGATCGCATTTCCATAGTGTTCCTTTAGCGAAGCAAGTGCACCGTCGAATTCCGCTTTTGGATGGTCCATCTGGTTCACCGCGAAAATCACGGGCTTGTTGAATTGCTGCACATAGTTCCAGATCAAGTCGGTGCCCACTTCGGCGCCATGCTGTGCGTTGATGGCAACCACGCACGTGTCGGCTACACGAAGCGAAGAAATCATCTCGCCGGCGAAGTCATCAAAGCCGGGAGTATCGATGATATTGATTTTATAATCGCGCCATTCCGTATGTAAGACAGTCGCAAAAACAGAATTGCCACGCTCTTGTTCGATCTCGTGGCAATCACTTACTGTATTTTTTCCTTCGATGGTACCCCTGCGGTGGGTTATGCCGGCTTCGAAGAGCATGTCTTCGGCCAACAGCGTTTTGCCGGTTTTCGGGGCGCCCAGCAGGACAATGTTCTTGATGTGTTTGTCGTCGTAGATTTTCATGGCAGTAAAGTTTTTAAAAGGTTAGGGCAATGATTTTTCAACTCATTTGCACTTCCTGTTGAATTACTGCGGACGGCAAAATTGCTGGAAGTGAGCTTCACCAGCTGGAATGAATCGTTAAATGAATGTAACCCAAAAAAGGGAAAAAGGAAAGAGAGTTGTGGAGTTTAAGTAACGTCGTTTTGATAGTGGTTTATCTCCTTTTTTGACTTGATTATTGAGCTATTGGCCTACTCCACTGACGTCGCGTCAAGCAATAATCCGTACCGAAAAAAGAGGGATTGGAAGACCAAATAAAGCATGAAGTATCGTACGTTATGGGAAACCGAAAGGGTTTGGTAAATAAAACCAAATAGCTTCCAGCCTCGGCTTCTAAAGCCAGGACAAAATCCCTTTCGCGCCCATGTAGGTCATCACAAGAACGACTATCCATCCCACCACCAAAAGCCATTTTGGATGGCTGTAGCCGACGTAAATATTTTTTTTCCCCGCCGCCGACAGGATTATTCCAAGAGCAAAGGGCAAAATCAACCCATTAATGGCTCCTACCGTGATCAACACTTTCACAGGCTCACCCACGATCAAGAAAATTGCAGTTGAGAAAACGATAAAGCCCACAATGATTTGCTTGAAGTACTTTTCTATCGAGACGTGAATAGAGCGTGCAAATGAAACTGAAGTAAAAGCGGAACCCACTACCGAAGTAATTGCGGCGCTCCACAACACTAATCCAAAAATCTTATATCCAACTTTCCCTGCGGCACTTTCAAAAACGACGGCTGCAGGATTTTCGCTGCCAAGAACAACACCGCTCCACACCACACCTAGTGCCGCGATAAATAACAAGGTTCGCATTACCGACGCAATGAGAATAGCAGAAACTGAACTCGACGAAACCCGCTCTATGTTTTCTTTTCCTGAGATCCCCGCGTCTAATAGACGATGAACGCCGGCAAAACTAATGTAGCCGCCCACAGTGCCTCCCACAATGGTAAGGATCATCATTTCGTTGATCTGATCGGGCACAAAAGTTTTAATGGCAGCCTCAACGATGGGGGGATTGGATTTGAAGGCCACGTAAAGTGTAAGTCCAATCATCACAAAGCCCAGCGCCTTTGCAAACATATCCATCGCAGTACCTGCTTCTTTGACTGAAAAAATGATTGCCGCAACAACACAACTGATAATTGCCCCAGTTTCCACTGTGCAGCCTGTTAGCACTTGCAAACCCAAGCCCGCGCCTGCAATGTTGCCGATGTTGAAGGCGATTCCGCCGATGAAAATTAGTGCGGTTAAAAAATGTCCAGCGCCCGGAACGACTTTGTTGGCCAAATCCTGTGCATACATTTTGCTCACACTTACCAACCGCCAAATGTTGAGCTGTGCGCCGATATCAAGCAATACCGAAATCAAAATCACAAATCCGAAACTCGCTTTCAGTTGCTCCGTGAACTTGGTGGTTTGGGTGATGAACCCTGGCCCTATTGCAGAAGTCGCCATGAGAAACGCCGCGCCAACCAATGGACCAGAAAGAAAGGATCTTTTCATCGGATCGTTTGAATTTTGACTTGCTCTTTAAGGAGCTTCTGATAAATCAATTTCGCGAAGGCAACGGCGTGCGGCCCATCCCCGTGAAGACAAAGGGTGTCTGCTATCATTGAAATCTCTTCTCCCGACGTACTACTTACTTTATTTTTTTTCACAAATAAAATCGCCTGATGCAATGCCTTACTTTCATCGGTTATCAGAGCATTCGGTTGCACGCGAGGCGTAAGCGACCCATCGCTTTGGTAGGTGCGGTCGGCGAAGACTTCGTGCGCGGTTTTCAAGTTCAACTTTCTTGCCTCCTCGATCATCGCACTTTGCGAAAGGCCATAAAGAATCAATCTGCTATCAAAATCATTTACCGCCTTGGCGAGGGAATTGGCTAACGCTTTATCCTTGGCCGCCATATTGTAAAGGGCTCCATGTGGTTTGACATGATGGAGTTCCGCTCCGACGGACATTGCTATCTTTTTTATAATTTGAAGTTGCTCGACCACGATTTCATAAACTTGTTCCGGCGGCAAGTTCATGTTTGTCCTTCCAAAATTCTTTCGGTCTGGAAATGAGGGATGGGCTCCCACCGCCACATTATGCACTACACAGAGGTCTATGGTACGCTTCATCTCCTCATCACTTCCCGCGTGATACCCACAAGCGATATTGGCTGAAGTAATCCATGGCATCAGTTCCGGCTCGTTGCCAATGCCTTCCGCCATATCGCAATTGAGATCAATGGTCATTGCCGAAAATGTTTTTTGATACGCAAGTGGCAGCTTTCTTTAATTTCTTTCAATTTTTGTTCCCTTGAAACTAAGCCCTCTTCCGCTTCCTGAAAAGGAATCATCTTAAAATTTATTTTATCGCCCGGCATCTTTTGCGAAAGTTTACAGAGGTCAGCCTTCACCACCGACGCGATACGTGGATAGCCGCCTGTCGTTTGATGATCGGCCATCAAGACAATTGGATTTCCATCAGGCAAAAGTTGCACAGTTCCAAAATCAACTGGCGAAGAAACCAACTCCACCTTCTCACCTAGAAAAAGAGGGTCGCCGGTCAGCCGATATCCCATTCGGTTGCATTGGCTGGTCAATGTAAATCCACTTGAAACAAATTTCTCCTTGGACGTGCCATGCATCAAATCCGTCTCGGCCGAAGAAATGCATCTAATAATGTCCGGTGATGAGTAAACTTCGCTCAATTCATTCGTAGAAATCCCCCAAGGCATTGAGCGTTCGTCCGTAGCGATGACCTCTGTTTTGTTCCTTTCGAGAATATCTCCTTTCTGAAGAGTTCGTCCGTTAAAACCTCCTGTCTCAGCATGTAAATTCGTCGTAAAACTATGCAACCACTCCTGCGCTTTCCATCCACCATGTATCGCGAGATAAATCCAGGCTCCTTTTGATTTTTTTTTAAATATTAATCGGGCGTTGGGTTTGATTTTGAAGGGCCTCCACATGGTAGCAACTTCGTCATTCACAAATGCATCGAAGCCCTTACCTGTGATAGAGATTAAACCACCTTCATGAAACAATATTTCAACTGATGAATACCCCATCTCCAAGACCGCCTCTCGATCGTTTCCAACCAAAAAATTGGCCGTCTTCATCGCGAAATAATCCATTGCTCCACCTGGCCCGATTCCTAAACTACGAAAGCCTTCTCTGCCGTCGCTCACCAAAGTGGTCACCACTGCCGGTTTGACGATTTTAATACTCATTCAGTTTTTCAAATTCGAGTCTCGTGATCGAGTAAAACTTCACCGAGTCACCAGGTTTCAGCAAGCAGGGCAATTCTTTCTTTGCATTAAAAATCTTCAATGGCGTACGCCCGATCAATTGCCAGCCACCCGGAGACGACTGCGGATATATTCCTGTTTGGATTCCTGCAATTCCAACACTTCCTGCTGGAACCAACGTGCGCGGTGAATTTTTTCTTGCTGTAGCGATGCGTTGATCTACCGTTCCCATATATGGAAACCCAGGTAAGAACCCGAGCATGAATACACGATAAAGCTTAGCGGCATGAATTGAAATTACTTCCTCACGTGAAAGTTGATGTTGTTGAGCTACAACATCCAGATCATCTCCATCATAGAGCACGGGCACCTCGATTGCCGACCCGTGTGATTCCAAAGATTCCGATGATTTTATGTGCGTTTCCAAAATTTTCTTCACGGTGCCGAAGCGGATTGGAAGTCGAAAGAAAACGGCTAAAGAAGAGTAGGCTGGAGCCGACTCAACAAAACCTTGAAACGGATTATTAGTCACCGTGTGATGAAGGGCGATGATCCTTTCGTTGACGTCTAAGTCGATATTATCTCCAAACGAAACCAGTGCAGTTGTCTCATTGAGCGGAACTATCGAGTGATTACTTGCCAATCATTATTTCTTTACACCGAATTTATAAACGGTCTTCTGTTTGTAGGTATCCCTTGGGCCTAAGACCGTCGATGGGAAATTGGAATGATTTGGTGAGTCGGGGAAATGTTGCGTCTCCAAGCAAAATGCCGATCGAAAGGAGTACGCCTTAGCGCCTTTGCCAACGTCCTTTCCGGTCAAGAAATTTCCAGAATAAAATTGCAAGCCTGGCTCGGTTGTCCATACTTCCATAGTGCGTCCGCTCGTTGGTTCAACTACTGACGCAGCCAGTGAGAATTCACCCGCTTTCTTCCGAAGGACGAAGTTGTGGTCATAGCCTTTGCCGAATTTTAATTGTTCATCGCTTAGGTTGATTCGCTCGCCAATCAAATGAGGCGAGGTGAAATCGAAGGGGGTTCCTTTTACTTTTCGCAGTTCACCTGTCGGGATCAACGTTGAATCTACGGGCGTAAATTCATCCGCATTGATCGTCATTTCATGGTTCAAAATATCGCCGTTGCCAGCACCTGTCAGATTAAAAAAAGAGTGGTGCGTTAAATTGACTACGGTCTCCTGGTCTGTTTTTGCTTCGTACTCAATCACCAGTTCGTTGGCATCGGTGAGGGTGTATGTCACTGTTGCCTCCAAATTACCTGGATAATTTTCTTCACCGTCGGCACTTCGATAGGTCATGCGAACCGAATTTCCTGTCGATGAGGTTACGTTCCAATACACCTGATGAAAGCCTTTCGGGCCGCCATGCAACGCATTTACTCCGTTGTTCAATGACAATTGGTATTCCTTTCCCTTCAACGAAAATTTTCCTTTTGCAATTCGGTTCCCATACCGACCGATCAGGGAGCCGAAATACAGGTTGCCCGTCAGATACTCTTTCAAAGAATCATAACCGAGTACGATGTCTCCGAACGTTCCCAACTTATCCGGTGTGAAAAGGGTTACAATTCTTCCGCCATAGTTGGTAACATCCATTTTCAGTCCATGGGCATTTGAAAGTGAATATAGTTTTAGTGAATCGGGCATTTCGATGTTGGTTTTATTCTTGGGTGAACAGGCGACGCAAGCAAGCAGCATCGTTGAAAGAATTATTTTCATATTAAATAAATATCGACAGATTGAATTTACTAGTAACCTCATTTTCAAACAGGCGAATTTATTTTTTTTGAGGTCGGAGCGCTCTTACAGGCGCCGCTGGTTCAGCTTGCAATTTCACAGGGTTGTCCTTCAGCAACTTCATCGCTTCTTCTACCGCTTTTTCAAGTTGAGGGTCATGGCCTGCCGCCACGATGGAAGGCTCCATCTCAACCTCCACGTCGGGTGTGATGCCAACATTTTCTACTTCCCACTTCCCGTTCACATCGAAAAAACCTCCTCGGGGCGCCGTGATATAGCCTCCATCAATCAAATTGGGTGTATCCCAAATTCCAACAAGTCCACCCCATGTCTTTGTACCGACCAGCGTTCCGATTTTCATTTGCTTAAACATGTAGGGCAACATATCTCCACCAGAACCCGCCATCTCATTTATGATCATCACCTTTGGTCCGAGTATCCCTGTCAAGGGTTCGGTCCAGGGTTTACGGTCACCCGCTGGGTTATTGAAATACCCGCGCAGCTTGCGACTGATGATATCCACAAAATAATCGGCAATGAAACCGCCGCCGTTGAAGCGTTCGTCCAAGATCACCCCCGACTTATCTTGCTGTGCGAAGTAATAACGGTTGAAATACTCGTATCCGGATTCTGCTGTATTAGGTAACCACACATAAGCTATTTGTCCTCCCGACAACTGATCCACTTTTTTGCGATTGCCTTCCACCCAAGCGAAAGTGCGCAATGCATTTTCATTATCAATAGGCACCACGGTAACTGATCTTGAATCTTTTCCATCGGCTGATTTGCTTACGCGAAGGGCCACTTGCTTATCCGCCTTGTTTTCAAAAAACTCGTAAGGGCTTGCCGGTGCAGTCAGCTCCCGGCCATCCACTGAAATGATGTAGTCGCCTTCTGAAACATTTACTCCGGGTGAACTGAGGGGAGCCCGTAGTTCGGGATTCCAATTTTCACCGGAATAAATTTTCTTGATCCGATAACGTCCGTTGCTCAGCTCCAAGTCAGCGCCAAGCAAACCAATCCTCACCGGATTGATGCTCGGGTTATCGCCGCCACCGGTAAAGGAATGGCCGATTGAAACTTCCCCGCCCAAAATATCAAGGAGGTAAGTGAGATCGCTGCGGTGCGAAACGTAATCAACCAAAGGGGCGTACATTTGGTACACCTTATCCCAATCCGCGCCGTGAATATTTTTTACGTAGAGGTAGTCGCGCTGGAAACGCCAAGCTTCTCTGAAAATTTGTTTCCACTCTTTTCGTTGATCTATTTTTATTTGAACGGATGATGTTTTCAGTAAGCCGTCGCCCACATTTTGTTTGCCGGCGGTTTCCACCACGCCCCATTGTCTATCCGAACGGTAAAGCATTTTCTTTCCATCGCTGGAAAAAGTAAATTCATGGATAGGTGACATGAACTTTTCCAGTTTTCTTCCTTTCAGCGTGAATTTGTGTACTGTCAAACCATTTTGGTTTTGAACCGCTTCAGCCAAATATATTTCTCCCTCGGCGCCCGCTTTGATGGAAGCGTATTCGCGAGAAGGAGCTTCAATCGCCAAAATGCGTTGGCTCAACCCATCCATATCGATAGTGACCGTCGATTTCGGTTTTTCCGGTTCGGTCGGTTTCTTGTTTTTGTCTATTGCTTTCGTGTCTGCAGGTTTAGGTTCTTCTCTTTTCTCGGTCGATTCTTCATCGCTTTCAGGTAAAAGCGGCGATGCTTCTCCTTTTTTCAGAATAAGAAAATAGGCTGACCTTCTTACTTGTCTCTCCAATGAGCTCATGTCGAGCCAACCCGATGCAAGTGCGAGATTGGTACTTGCCAAGAAATAAAGGTATTTTCCATTGGCGTCCCACGCCGGTGAAAGGGCATCCGACATTCCGTCCGTCAACTGAAAGGACTTTGATTGATCTACTGACCAGGCGTGAATCGCATGATATTGATTAGCCAACCTTTTAGCATAGGCCAACCATTTTGAATCCGGGGACCAAACCGGATTTACTGTTCTCTCCGGATGCAAGTAGGCGTCTTTGTCTACTTGAATGGTTTTTCCAAGTGCTATATCGACTATCCACAATGCTTGTAGGTGGTCAGTAAAAGCAATGTATTTTGAATCTGGTGACCACGTTGGGGAATAATAATATGTTGGCGAAGGAATTTTGATTTCACGAGGAGTGCCCAAACCATCTTGATCTGCAATCATTAAACTGTATTCGCCCGACGCATCGGAGAACCACGCGATATTTTTTCCGTTGGGCGACCAAACCGCATCGTGATCATGTGCGCCCGGAGAGCGGGTCATGTTTCGAAAATCTCCTTTTTCAACCGGCACGGTGATAATTTCTCCGCGGGCTTCAAAAACAACGCGCTTGGCATTTGGAGACAGCGAAGCATTGGTAAGCCAATCAGACGCGTTTTTCCATTGAGGCATTAACCAAGGAAAATCCCCTTTGACCTCGATGCTCACTTTTTGAAATTTTTTTGAGGCGGGGTCGAGCGTAAAAATATCTCCGCCATATTCAAACACGAGGGAGCCTCCTCCACTACTCAAATACTTTACATCGTATTCTGAAAACGTAGTTATTTGCTCAAGAGCGTTAGTCTGAGGATCATAGCCATAAACGTTCATGGCGAGGTCGCGATCTGAGAGGAAATAAATTTTGCTGTTTAGCCACGCCGGCTGCACATCATGACTGTTCTGCCATGGAAGTTTTTTTATGCTGAGGTCTGCAAGGTTCATCCACCAGATTGGACGATTCTGACCACCTCGATAGTTTCTCCACTCCTCGTCCCACGGCAACACAAATTCGTAAGCAATATTTTTTCCATCGGGCGACATATCTCCACGAAAAGCACGGGGCATGGGCAGCGATTGCGGAAGTCCATCATTCAATCCGATCGTCCACATCTTAGTAGAGCCATTGGGTACGCTCTCGCTATTTGACGTGAAGATTACTTTGCCGTCGGGCGTCCAACCTCTCACGATATCTGCAGAAGGATGCCACGTGAGTCGACGTGGTTCACCGCCCGATGCCGCTACCACATACACATCGGTATTGCCACCATACTGACCACTAAAAGCAATCAGCTTCCCATCGGGTGAAAACTTTGGTTGACTTTCCTGACCTTGAAAACTCGTGAGTCGTTGCGCTGTTCCTCCTCCTTTGGCAACAATCCAAAGGTCGTTGGCATACCCAAATACGATCTGTGTCTCGCTGATGTCGGGCTGTCTTACGAGACGCGTAGGTTGGCTCCACCCGCACAAGAACGACAATAGTGCGGCGGCCGAAAATAAAATTTTCATGGAATCTAGTTTGGTGGGGGATTTAAAAAATCAAGAGACAAAGTCTCCAAATGCTTTTACAAAACCTTTCATTTCTTCTTCGGTACCAATACTTACGCGGCACCACTCTTTTTGTTGGTAGTCCCAGATGCGCATGAGATACCCCGCTTCTTCCATTTTTTTCAAAATGGTCTTTCCGTCTTTGGGCGCAGGGAAGAAAACGAAATTCGTCAGCGACTTTCCGTATGTGTATTTACGCTGATCTAAATAGTCAGTCATGACTTTGCGTGCAGCTGCATTTTTCCCACGTACCATTGCCATGAACGGTTCATCTCCTAGGCTAGCCGTTGCGGCTGCAATGGCGGTTTGGCTCATCGGAAAATCTCCGCCGTATTTTGAAATCTTTTTGATCAAATCCGGTTTTGCCACGATATAACCAATGCGCAAGCCGGCAAGGCCATACACTTTGGAGAAGGTGCGAGACACCACCACGTTCATGTCCTTTTTTACCAATTCAACCATCGATATTTGCTGTGCGGGTTCCAGGAATTCCAAGTAGGCTTCGTCCGAATATACCGGCACTTTCTTCGAAACGTCTTCACTGAACGCTTTGACTTTTCCTGGATCCACCAACGTACCTGTTGGGTTGTTAGGATTACAAATAAATACCAGTTTGGTTTCTGACTTTATGGCCGAAGCCAATGACTCATAATCATATTCCAGTTTTTCGTTCAGGTTTACTTTGTCCCACGTAGCGTTGAATACTTGCGCATAGTTCATCAACAACGTGAAGGTCGGGTAACAAGACAGAATCCTTCCGCCCTCGATTCCAAAGGCAGTTGCCGACTGGCAGAGTAAATCGCCTGAACCGGCGCCCAGATGAATGTATTCTTTCGACACTCCTTCTTTCGCCGCCAGCACCGATTTGAATTCATCCGCCGTTGCAAAAGGGTAACGATTTGCTTCTGATAAAATGTCAAGGATTGCCTTCTTTGCTTTCTCGGACGGGCCATAGGGGTTTTCGTTCGCATTCAAGCGAATTTTTCCGTTGTAAGGCTTCAGATAAAAATCCGTTTCCGCCACACTCATCGGCGCAGCCATCAATCGATCGACCATCGATGTTGAAAATGCAAATCCTGCCGAAAGTGCTACGGTTGACTTGAACCAATCTCTGCGCGAAAATGAAGTTTTCATGGCGGTTGAATTTTATACGTTGAAAGTACAAAATCCATCGTCGTTTTAAAAGCGGCTTTACTTAAGCGGAGGCCTCGATGAGTTTCATCAATTTGCCCAAGAACAGGGCGTCGGTGTCATCAAAATCATTCAATTTGTCGCTGTCGACATCGAGGACCAGAAAGACTTTTCCATTTTTGAAAGCGGGAAGAACGATTTCTGATTTTGAATCGGAACTGCAGGCGATATGACCCGGGAATTCATCCACATTGGGAACAACAATTGTTTTCCCTTCTTTCCACGATGTGCCACACACGCCTTTACCAAAACCAATACGCGTACAAGCGATCGGTCCCTGAAAAGGGCCCAGTACCAATACGTTGTCTTTGACGAGGTAAAATCCAACCCAGAAAAAATTAAAAGTTTGCTTTAAGGCAGCGGCAATATTGGAAAGGTTTGCAACGAGGTCAGGTTCGCCAGCGATCAACGATTCAATTTGCGGAACCAAGGTTTCATACCGTTCCGCTTTTTCTGTTGATGAAGCTACTATCAAATTTTCAGCCATGGCAACTAAACGGACGTGCTGGCAGAATTGTTCCCTCCGTCCGGCGCCGGGTCGGTGGCCTCGGTTACAACCACCGAAGGGGAGTTTTCAGTATTCACATTGGTAATGTCAGTAGGCACAGGCTCTGACGCATCCAAGTCTCCGTGATGCGGAAAAAACCTGCGTTGAAAGATGAGGATAGATACAACGCCGACGAAAATTGAAGAATCAGCGATATTGAAAACGGGGCTAAAAAACAAAAAGTAGTCTCCGCCAACCATTGGCATCCAATCCGGCCAGCTAAATTCAAAAATGGGGAAGAAGAGCATGTCTATTACTTGGCCATGAAACCATTTGGTGGGTGATCCAAGCGGTGCGTTGTCGAGAAACACGCCATAGAATGTACTATCGATTACGTTTCCAATAGCTCCCCCTAAGATCAACGAAAGGCAAATTAAAAAGCCAGTGTGCGCCTCACGCTTAATTGACCTCATTAAGTAATAACCAATTCCTGCCATGGCGCCGATGCGGAAAACGGTGAGCGCCAATTTGCCGAATTCATTTTCCCAGCGAATGCCAAATGCCATGCCTGGGTTCAGCAAATAATGCAAGCGAAACCACTGCCCCATCACATTGACTTCTTCATGGATCTGCATGCTGTTGTACACAAGCAGTTTACAAGTTTGATCAACAACGATAACAATCAATGCGATTATAAAATATCTAGCCAATTTCATCCTCGGATTCTATTAAATTTTTTTGATTTTCACTTTCAGCACGAATTCATCCATATCCACTTCGGTGGCACCCGGCAGCTTATCCTTTAACTCTAAACTCAGGGCCTGGGTTTCGGTGCAAATATATTCTTTAAACTCCGTAAGGGAAGACGTTGCCAATTCACCGTCTTTTTCAACTTCAATTCCAATTTTATCAAGCACCTCCAACCCAATATCCTTTCTCAAATTCTGCACCCGATTGACAAAATCACGGGCTACTCCCTCGCGTTTTAATTCTGGCGAGATCGTCACATCCAGCGCAACGGTGACACCGGCCTCGCTTGCCACCGACCAGCCTGGAATATCCTGCGACGAAATCAATACATCTTCCAACACAAGGTCATACCCTGCTTTCGAAAGTGCCCCTGTTTTTTCGATTTGGTTGATTTCCTCCTTTGAAAACGAATTGATCACCGCCGAAACTTCTTTCATCTTCGGGCCATACTGCTTTCCAAGTTTGGCAAAATTTGGCTTCACACTTTTCACGAGCAACCCCGACGCGTCATCGATGTATTCGATCGCCTTTACGTTTACCTCAGATTTGATAATATCTTCCACTCCCTTGATTCGAATGGAGAATTTTTCATCCAGTACAGGGAGCAGGACACGTTGAAGAGGCGTCCGAACTTTGATTTTGCTGTTCTTGCGAATGGAATGCACGAGCGAACATATTCGTTGCGCGTATTCCATCGAAAGCTCCAATTCTTTGTCCATCCGATTGGTTTCCGGTTTCACCATATCCGTCAAATGGATGGACTCCACTTTCAGTGGTGTATTATTTTTCTTTGCGAGGTCGCGAATATTATCCGTAAGGTTTTTATACAACCAATCGCTGAAGAACGGTGCGATCGGCGACATTAGTTGCGCGGTCACCAACAAGCACTCGTACAAGGTCTCATACGCTCCTTTTTTATTTTCTGGCAGCTCGCCGCGCAGGTTGGGTTGCCAGAATCTTTTGCGGTTCAAGCGAACATACCAATTGCTCAGGTGATCATTCACAAATTCCTGAATGGCGCGGGCGGCCTTTGTGGGTTCATAGTCTTCGTAGGCTGCTGTTACCTCTACGATCAATGACTGGAGTTTGGAGATGATCCATTTGTCCAAATGAGTGAGTTTCTCGTAGGGCACCACATTCATTTCATCTTTCAGATAACCATCGATGTTGGCATACAATACAAAGAATGAATAGGTATTTTGCAACGTTCCAAAAAACCTACGCTGTGTTTCTTCAATGCCGGCAATATCAAATTTGAGGTTGTCCCAAGGAGGTGCGTTTTCGATCATGTACCAGCGCACAACATCGGGGCCGTACTTTTCCAGTGTCTCGAATGGATTGATGACATTGCCTTTGCGCTTGCTCATTTTCTCACCAAACTTGTCGAGCACCAGTCCGTTGGAAATTACATTTTTGAACGCAACGCTGTCGTACAATAATCCTGCAATGGCATGAAGCGTGAAGAACCATCCGCGTGTTTGGTCAACGCCCTCGGCGATGTAGTCGGCAGGGTAAGCACCGTTCCATCCATCATTGAATGGCTGTGGATGATTTGCTTTTAATTTTTCCTTGTTCAGTCCCCATTGTGCGTAAGGCATGGCGCCCGAGTCGAACCAGACGTCGATCAAATCAGGTTCGCGATACATGGGCTGGCCGGCTTTGCTCACCAATACGATGTTATCTACAAAAGGCCGGTGGAGGTCCATGGTCGATAGCCCATTGTCCATGGTTTTGCCATCGACCGTAGACCATTGGCTGTTGAGCTTTTTTGCTTTCTCCATCTCTGCCTTCAATTCCTCGACGGAGCCGATGCAGATTTCTTCCTTGCCATCTTTGGTCCTCCAAATCGGAAGCGGTGTTCCCCAAAAACGAGATCGAGATAAATTCCAGTCCACCAAATTTTCCAACCAATTTCCAAAACGGCCTGTGCCTGTGCTTTCAGGTTTCCAGTTGATGGTCTTGTTCAACGCGACCAATCGGTCTTTCAAAGCTGTCGTTTTGATGAACCAAGCATCCAGTGGATAATATAGCACGGGCTTGTCTGTACGCCAGGAGTGTGGATAGGTGTGTTCGTACTTTTCTACCTTAAATGCTTTGTTCTCTTCTTTCAGAATGATGGAGATGATGACATCCGTGTTTTTGTAATCGGGGTTGTTTTCATCTTCATCCGTGTAGTTCTTCACATAGAAATCATTTTCAGAAAGAGGTTTGTGTGTTTTGATCTTGAAGCGCTCCACTCCTTCTTTCAACTTTGCGCCGATCTCTTTGACAAATTTCCCTTTCTTGTCAACCGTGGGGACTTCGTTCCCTGTTTCGTCTTTCAGTGTGAGCGCCGGAATTCCATTTTGTTTTGCTACCCGGAAGTCGTCTGCTCCAAAAGTGGGCGATGTGTGTACCACGCCCGTTCCGTCTTCGGTAGTAACAAAATCACCCGCGACCACTTGGAATGCTTTGTCCGCATCGTACAGCGGTTTCAAGTACGGCATTAACTGTTCGTAGCGAATGCCCACTAATTGTTTTCCTGTAAACTCTCGAACTACTTCAAAAGGAATTGCCTTGTCGCCAGACTTATAGTCTACGATTTTCAATTCCTTGTTTTTCTCTGAAAAATATTTCCCAACCAAATCTTTGGCGAGAACTACACTGGCCGGTTTGAATGTGTAAGGATTGAAAGTATTTACCTGAACATAACTTATTTTTTCTCCAATACTCAGTGCCGTGTTGGATGGTAATGTCCACGGCGTGGTTGTCCATGCGAGGATGAACAAGTCACCCTTCGCCTTATCAAACAAAAACTCCGAGTTCGCGTTGCGTGTTACCTTGAACTGCGCCACGACAGAAGTATCTTTTACATTCTTGTAGCAGCCAGGTTGATTCAACTCGTGAGAACTTAAACCTGTGCCATCCGATGGTGAATATGGCTGAATGGTGTAGCCTTTGTACAGCAACCCTTTTTGATAGAACTGTTTCAGTATCCACCACACCGTTTCAATGTAGTCATTATTGTAAGTGATGTATGGGTTTTGAAGGTCTACCCAGTAGCCCATCTTTTCAGTGAGATCGTCCCACTGATCTTTGTACATCATCACTGTCTCGCGGCACTTTTGATTGTACTCTTCGATAGAGATCGTTTTGCCGATATCGTCTTTGGTGATGCCCAGCTGTTTTTCTACTTGCAACTCGACGGGCAGGCCGTGTGTATCCCAGCCGCCTTTGCGCTTTACCTGAAACCCTTGCAGTGTTTTGTAGCGGCAAAAAATGTCTTTTACGGTGCGCGCCATCACATGGTGAATACCCGGTGTTCCATTGGCGGAAGGAGGGCCTTCATAAAAGGTAAAAGGCTGCTTGCCGGCGCGGTTGGTCACCGACTTTTCGAAAATCTCTTCACGCTTCCAAAATTCCAATATTTCGGTAGCCGACTTGGATAAGTTGAGTTCCTTGAATTCGCTGTATTTGCCCACAATTTCAAAAAATGAGGGCGCAAGTTAAGGATTTCACTTCACCCCATCAACCAACGATGCGCAACCAAAAACCTCCTTAAAATCCGAATTTTGGCGTCCTGCGTGAGGAGAAAAATCACCTTTCTGTCTCCAGACACCGTGGTGCGTCAGCTTCTTGTTCACTCCTTCCATTCGCTCAGCTTTTGCTCCAAAAAAACTTTCGTTTCAATCCTCTTTCCATCCGCCATTTGAATGAAATACGGCTTTCCCGAAATGGTCGATTTTGAAGCAATTCTTTCAATGAAATCTTTTGCCGATTTAATCGGCCTGGCCCTGTCGTTCCAGTTCATTTTCATTCGCAGGTAATCCACTGCTTCCACGGGAGAGTAAGAAATCCCGTTTCGCCAAAACTTAGCCGCCTTCAATTGCTCGATCTGATGCAACAGAAAATCAATCTTTTTCTTTTCAAGATCCGTTTGTCCAAAAAGAAAAATGGATTGGCTCAACCCAATCCATAAAAACAGAATCCAAAATTTTTTCAAGGGTTCAGGATTCCACTTCGTCCGATGCGATGTAGTTGCACAGCAAGAACGTCACCAGCATTCCGGAGAACAAACCCTCCAATGCAACGATAAATGAAGCCATATACGCATTGAGATAGTGTCCCATGGGTTCATTTTCTATAATCGACTGCATCAAGCCGCTGTCAAGCTTCATGTAAATGAACATGAATACTCCGAACACCACTGAGCCTACAGCGCCGATACCCACGCCGGTAATCAGTGCCCTGAAATAGTTGATCTGATTGCCGTGCAACTCTTTGAATTTTTTCAAGCCGAAATAAATGCCAGCCATCAAGATCAACAGATTGGCAAGACGCAGCTCCACGTGATGATGAAGGCCGATTAAGCGCATGATCAAGAAAAACACGATCAATCCAGCAGAGATGCGCAATCCATAATTTTCGGGAATTCGATTCGGGTTATTGAATAAGCTCATGATATGAATGGGTTTAGCTTGCTCTAATTTAAATGATGATTTGTGCAATGACAATCCCCACGTCAAAAAACTTGGCCCGCCGACAGTTAAATCCACAAGTCAAATAGTCCCTCTTTATCCTTACCTTAGTCATCCTCACCAAAACCATAATCATTATGATGACAAGAGCCTTGAAAGTGCTGGGTATTTCCTTGGTTGCCCTCGTTGCGCTGATCGGCATTGTTTCGGCATTTCTGTCGCCCAAGTCGCACTTGGAGAGATCATCTGTAATAAATGCGGCTGCCTCCACTGTTTTCGAACAGGTAAATACGATTAAGAACACCAATAAGTGGCAGCCGTGGGGTATGACAGATCCAAACTTAAAAGTGAATTATGAAGGACCCGAGTCAGGCGTGGGTGCAAAAATGAGTTGGGTAAGTGAAAAACTTGGAAACGGCTCACAATGGATCATTGAAAGCACTCCAGACAAACACGTGAAGGTAGGGATGCAGTTTGCCGCCTTCGATGGAACCTATACGGGGGAAATCAACCTTGAGCCTGCGGCGGGAGGAACAAAAGTGACATGGACTTACGATGGCGATGTAAGTAACACTGGCATGGCTACTTCTGTGATGGGCAAATTCATGGGGCTTTTTATAAACAATGCCCTTGGCAAAGACTATGAGCAAGGACTTAACAACTTGAAATCGTTGGCTGAAAGTGCACCGCAACCGACGTCACCATCTGCGGCCACTGAGCCAGCTACGAAATGAGTTTCCAAAATTGAAAAGGTCGAAGCCTCGTTCTGTCGGGGCTTTTTTATTTGAACGTGAAAAAGTAATTCGCAAAGAAATTCCAGAACAGAACCACGCCGATGGAAATTAGCTTTGCCAGATAAAAATTCCACTTGAAACGGCCGTGTAGCACATAAATGATTGCGTTGCTGAACAAGACGCCAATCGTTGCAATCAATAAAAACCTGAAATATTGCGAGGAAATCTCCGGATCGTCACTTTGAAAGGTCCACATTCGATTGAGGATAAAGTTACTGCTCGCCGCGGAAAAAAAACCAAGCGTGTTGGCCAGGTACTCGTTGATTTTTATTTTCTCTCTAAACAAATAGGTGATTCCAAAATCGATCAACGTGCCCGACACACCGACAGCGCCAAACTTCACCAACTTTAAAAGAAAAGCTTCATTGATTTCATTCATGGCATCGGATTAATGAAACTTCCGTTGTAGTTTTTCAATCGATAAAAAAAAGCATAGCGCATGGTTTTCCCCCCGCGTTTTATTTCAACGGTATCCAGCGGTTCAATTTTTTCAAAATAACTTCCGAAAAGGTCATTTGGGTCTTTGTACACATTGCTTATGGCTATGTGATAATAATCTTCACCCCTTGTCAAGCCTCCCCGATAATTATTGATCCATGCATATTTGTGAATGTCGTTCATCTCGCCGACCACGAACAGTTTTTTGTTCAATGGATGAGCAATGTAAAAATCGATGTGCGCGGCGGGAAACCACTTGTAGGAAATAATGTTGGTTCCTTTCGGGATCTCGCCCGTGGTTTCCATTCTCTGGGCCAATTTGGCAAAACCTTTCGACACCTGGTCCCACCCATACATATCTTGGGTAAAATCGTCCTCTCCGAAATTCTTGGTTTCCGATTTCTTACCCAACTGCAGTGATGAAAAATTTATTAGCCAAAGGGCGATCGCAAGCAGTCCAGCCAGGAAAAAGGCTGGAAACTTTATCCAAAAAAATTTCCGTTCAGATTGGTCGCTCCAAAATGCGGCAGCGAGCAAAATCAATGGCAAAAATGCGGGCGCCGTCCAATGAGGTAATGTTGATCTGAACAAGGAGAAACCCGTGAACACGCCCCATAGCGGAATAGCCAAAGCCAACAAGATCCTCGCCTGATCGGGCCGTAAAAATTTTTTATTTTTCTTTAACGCAATAAGAGCGATGGCGATGAGCACATAATTGACGGGGTTGTTGTAGGCGGCCTGTCCAAAGATTTCAGTCAGAAAATAATCCCATCGAAATTCCCACGCGGGTGCAACGCGGGCCGTGTGAAAAGTAAAGCTGATAAATTCATTTTGCACATTCCATATCACCAAAGGCAGCAAACAAACGGCAGAAATGATTCCCGCCAACCAAAACGCAAGCTCCTTGAGCCAAGTTCGGTTGCATAATCCGACACAAACAAAAACAGCAATCCATAAAAAAGCACCTTGATACTTTGAAAGCATCGCCAAGCCGGCAACCAGTCCGAACCACAAAATCTTTTTTCGCTCCACTCGCGTGATCTTCTCGACCGACAAGAAATCAAGCATCAAGCTCGTGGCAAGCAACCAAAAGAAAATAAGTGGCGCATCCGGGGTCAGGGAAAAACCACTGATGATCGAGCAATAGATTGATCCAGTAAAAAGGAAGGAGGCATAAAGGCCCGTTTTTTCGTTTTTCAGTTTCGCACCAATCAAGAAGACGTGCCAGGTATTGGCGGCTGACAGGGCAATCGGCCCCAGTCGCATAAAGAAATCATCTGTGAAAAGTAGGTTAGCCGAAAAAAACTGAGCGAGTAGGCCAACCATTGGTGGGTGATCGAAGTGGCTCCAGTCGGGATAAAGGGCATAAGTCCAATAATAAACTTCATCGTTTCCCAATTCCAACTGCGTTGCCAGAAACAACCGCACCAAAGCCGACACGAATACTAGTAGGAATGCAGTTCGCCTGTATTGATCTTGCATCTTAGGGCTTTGTGTTTTTGTTCGGGCAAGTCGTAGGTAAAAAAAAATGACTCCGTTAAGCGTCAAAATATTTCCAGGTTTGAAATTACAGGGCACGCTCGCGATTCCAAAATATTCACCCTTATTTTGTCTGTCTCGACAGGGTCAATTTTCAAGATTCTTTTACGGCCGATGGTGGTTGCCGTGGCCGTCGTTATCCATTTGCCGTCTTTCCAAATATCGACTGAAAAAGATTTCACCCGCTGACCAAGTTTTATATATTCTTGTAGCAGGATGTATTTTACCGTGACTACTTTGCCGAAATCTACGTCGACCGAACCCGACGTTTTGTCGTCGTCGAGGGACCAATACGTTTCATTGCTACCATCAGTCAAATTTGAAGGCTGGTACATGTCATCTCCTCCACGAAACTCCCCTGCGGCTTTTGCTTTTTTCGCCAAGTTGGTAGCAAACCTCTCATCCAGCAGCCGGCGAAATCCTTGCAGGGACAACACGTCATTCTCATGAAACAGTCCGCGCCTGTCGGGAGGGATGTTCAACAACATCAGCGACCCTCTTCCTACCGACTTCAAATAAATTTCAAAGAGCTGCTCCGGTGTTTTTACGAGAGTATCTTCGCTCGCGTGATAAAACCATCCTGGCCGAATTGAGACATCGCATTCTGCCGGAATCCATTTTGTGCCTTTCTCATTTCCTTCATTCAGGAGTTTTTCGATACCGCCCTTGCCCGCGTAAAGGGTGTCCGTACTGATCGTGTTCCAATTTGTTTCGCCGGCAAATCCCTTTTCATTTCCAACCCATCGCACCCCAGGGCCCGCGTCACTGAAAAAAATCACATTGGGATTGAATTCTCTCACCAAGTTCAACGTCGCAGGCCAATCGTAATAATTCTGTCCGTCGATCTTGCGCTTCTCGCGCCTACCTCCATAAAATCCATCACCTCCATTGGCCCCGTCAAACCACATTTCGAATACATCAGGATACAAGGTGAATAACTCTTTCAACTGATTGCGATAATAATCGATATACAACTGCGAACCATAGTCTTTGTGGTTTCTATCCCAGGGCGACAGGTAAATTCCAAATTTCAATCCGGCTCGCTTGCACGCAGCTGCCACTTCACGTACCACGTCGCCGCCGCCATTTTTCCAAGGGCTGTTTTTCACTGAATGCTCGGTGTATTTGCTCGGCCACAAACAAAAACCATCGTGGTGCTTGCACGTAAGAATGAGTCCTTTGAACCCGGCCGCTTTCAACACCGAAACCCATTGTGACGGATTGAAAGCGGTGGGATTAAACATCCTCTCGCCTTCATCGCCATAGCCCCATTCCTTGTCAGTGAACGTATTGATTGTAAAATGGATGAATGCATTCAGCTCCATGTCATGCCACGCGGTCTGCACCTCGGTAGGGACAGGTAGAAGGAGAGTGGGTGGCAAGACTTCTTTCCTTGCACAGGAAAAGGTGCTGACCGCCACTAACAGTAGAATTTTTTTCATAAGACGCAGTATGGATCTGCAAATTTGAAGAGAATTATTTCTTCGTTAAAACCATGTGCCGACATTGATCTAATCCCTTAGCTCTTCAAGAAATACTTAATAATGATTATCCTCTTTGACAAGATCAATGGCCGCAGCCGAACTTTCGACAGGAACGTGGCAGACCTTGTTTCGGCAAACGTAGATTTTTGTCTTGCCCCCTTTGTGTTCCCTCCCTTCGAGCAGGGCCAACCTACTGGATGATTTAGTGCCAGCATATATAGCAAACGGTAAATACACCGCTTGAATTTCTCTTTGCATTTTCTCCAACTCCGTACCCGAGATCACAATTTCATTGAGGCGTTCAGAGATTTCGCTAAATAAAATTCCCCAATTGGACATGTACGTTGGCTCGGAAGAAATGATAGAAGATAATTTTGAACACATTTTTATTGCTATCAGCTTCCATTCTTCTTTGTCGAGAATTGTTCCCAAATGGAAAAGACAACGCGCCATCACTGAGTTTGAAGCCGGGATCACATTATCGAAGATTTCCTTCTTCCGGGCAATCAATTTTTCTGAGGCCGACGAAGCGAAGTGAAAATAATTTTCTTTTTCGTCATAAAAATTATCAATCACATAATTCGTCCATTTTTCCGCCCTGCCTAGAAGATCTTCATTAAACGTGACTTGATAAAGCGACGTGTACGCTTGAATTAAAAAAGCGTAATCTTCCAAAAACCCCTCGGTATTGGAGCGTTTGTTTCTGAATGCGCGAAAGACTTGACCCTGATCGATCAGTTTCGCTTCGATAAAAGAAATGTTTTTTAGGCCAGTATCTAGAAACATCGAATCGCCGAAGGCTTTGTAGCAATCGACCAGCCCTTGCACCGTCATTGCGTTCCAACTCGTCAATATCTTGTCATCCAGCAATGGCCTCACTTTCGTTTCTCGGTAGGCGAACATTTTTTCCATCGCCTTTAAGGCCCTCGCGGCAGGTTTTCTTTCGCCAAGCTCTCGAACCAGGATGTTATATCCATGCTCCCAATTTCCTTCCGCAGAACAGTGGAAATCATTCGCCAAAGCCGTGACGTCTTCACCTAGAGCGTCACTCAGCTCGCGCCAAGTCCAGGTGTAGAATTTGCCCTCCACACCTTCACTGTCGGCGTCGAGTGCCGAATAAAAACCACCTTCGGCATTGGTCATCTCGCGTTGAATCCAGCCTACCGTCTTGTAAGCGATACCCTTAAATTCTTCATCTTTTGTAATTGCAAATGCCTCCGCATAAAGGCTGAGCAATTGCGCATTGTCGTACAACATTTTTTCAAAATGAGGAGCAAACCATTCTCCGTCGACCGAGTAGCGTGAAAACCCTCCGCCGAGTTGATCGTACAAACCGGCCCGGGTCATTTGTCGCAAGGTGAGCAACACCATGTCAAGCGCCACGTTATTTTTTGACAGGAAATGATATCGCAAAAGCCACAGCCAAACAGTCGGCATTACAAATTTTGGCGCCTTGTCTATGCCGCCCCATTTTGAATCAAATTTTTTTTCGAGCACCGAAAACATCGCATCCAGATTTCTTCGTGAAAAGACCTCGTCTCCCGCCACCCGAGCAAATCTCTGAAGGTCACTCGTTTGTAAATGATTTACCAGCTCCTCCGCCGACTGATTTATCTCAGCCCGTTTGATCTTGAACGTTTGCGCAATCTGAATCAATAACCTTGACCACTGTTGTGGTGGGAAATAAGTACCTCCATAAAACGGTTTTTGATCCGGTGTGAGGAAAACATTTAGCGGCCACCCCCCATGTCCACCAAGCGCCTGCACCGACTCCATGTAGATCTGGTCGATATCGGGTCGCTCTTCACGATCTACTTTGATGCATACAAAATGTTCGTTCATGAGAGCAGCCACGTCTGCACTCTCAAACGACTCGCGCTCCATCACATGACACCAGTGGCAAGACGAATATCCGATACTGACAATGATAGGCTTGTCTGATTTTTTTGCCGCGTCCAGCGCTTCACGCCCCCACTCCTGCCAATCGACAGGATTATGAGCATGTTGCAATAAATATGGAGACGTGGAGTGGATGAGTTTGTTTGGCATTTTGTGGTATAACTCCACAAATCTTGGATTATTTTCTCTCAATGACCAAATCGATCAAATCGTCTTTTCCTCCGTCGATGACATACACGCGGTTCCATCTGCCCCAACCATCCTCGCTGTTATATTTCCACTGCTCAAACTTCCATCGTGCGCGTAGTAATGTCCCATCGCTTTTACGCCAGATCAAAGAATAATAGGCGTTTCGTTTTTTGCTTGGCGAGTGGCCCGTCATAAAATTAAATTCAAAAAGAGTATGCCAGGGCAAAAAACTGTGGCGATATGAAAATTGAACGCTATCCCCTTCCTGCACAACAAAATCGAAGGGGTAGTCTGAAGTTTGGTTTGGCTTTGCCTTTCCCAAAATAAATTTTCTTTCACCTGATGTAAGCCAGACATTCGCGGCACTATCAAGTTCAACACGTCCTAAGCTTGGAAAGTAGCCTGACCCCAGCATTAATTTATCTCCGAACGAAACATGCGAATGATCCATATCAAGTTGTATGACTTCTGGTTTGCTTAGCACTAGCTTGTCCAAAAGATTGATGAATTGCCGACCCCATTTCACGATGGCAAAAAGGACAACAACAGTAATGACCAAGGACTTGAGAATCATATTTCGTCGCATTTTTATTTCGCGTGTTATTCGGAAGACTGCCGTATGCGTTGAAGCACTTCGCTCCTTTCTCGGTTCACATCCACCGCGCCTTCCCATTTGTCCAACTCATCTAAAATCGATTTCAAAAACTTTACGTGGCCTTCTGATCGTGGTTGAAAAGGTCGGTGGGCCAAGTCGTTCGTTATTTTCTTCCAATCGGCAATAAATTTCTTCGCAGGCTCATCGAAATAAGCATTCACAAACTTTTCCCAGATATATCCGACGGCATCGTCGCTGGGATGAAGTAAGTCACTTTTGTAAAACCGATAGTCGCGAAGGTCGTCCAACATAATTTCGTAAGCCGGAAAGTAGTCTACATCAGTGTATGCATTTGCTAAAGACTCACATGATACACGCAAAAGAGACTTGCTTACGGCATTCGATTCTAATGTGTCCTTTAGATGACGAACCGGACTGACTGTAACAACAAATTTCACTGACGGATTTATCGATTTTATTTTATTATAAAATTCCTGAAACGACTGAACTATGGTCGACTGGTCTATATAACTCTTGTCGAAATTAATCGATGGCATTTTGTGGCAGTTTGCCACGACGTTTGTGGTTCCGCGCAGGTAGTGGCCAAAGGCAGTTCCGTAGGTGATTATAATTCGGTCGGCGCTTTTCAAAAAACTATGCGAATCACCTATCGATTTTTCGACTTTATCTTTTAAATCATCCTTACTCAAGGATGAAAAAGAAGAATGAAAATGGTAATTGAAGTGAATTTCTTTGTTGGTTGAATAAGTGTCTTTTTTCGGAAACTGGTTATCGAGGCCAAAATGCAGCAGTTGATGGATCGACAGTGGGTTATAAATCGTGCCAAACGGATTTTTGCTGACGGTGAACTTGTTTTGCAAAAGAAGGTGCCCGATCTCGTCAGAAAAGCACGAGCCAATCGTAAAAATTGTATGTCCAAGAGAAATCTTGTTTTTCACTGGCTTCACCTGTAATTCCGTTCTCCATTCCATAGAACGTAATATACTATTTAACTGAATTTCGCATCTCACTACTTATTCGTTGCGCTTTCTCTTTATCTGGTATTACCGTTACTTTATTCAGTATTCTACACTACTTTTTATAATTTACAAGCTGAAATAGACATCTCATGCACCTCGTCTCTTGGAACGTGAACGGCATTCGCGCCATCATCAAAAAGGAATTTGTCAACAATGTGCGCGCCATGGCCCCGGATATCTTGTGTTTGCAAGAGACGAAAGCTTCCTTGGAAGATGTTTTTGAAAGTTGCCAGCTCCTTCCAGAATATAAAGTTTACGCCAATTCGTCAAAAGCGCGCAAAGGATACAGTGGTACCGCTATTCTGACAAAAGAGGAGCCGATCAATGTCTCTTATGATTTAGGTTTCGAAGAACATGATCAAGAAGGGCGCGTAATTACAGCGGAATATCCAAACTATTTTTTGGTGACCGTCTACACGCCGAACGGTGGTGAAGGCCTGAAACGCCTCGACTACCGCCAAACTTGGGATGTTGTTTTCCGTGAATACTTACAATGGCTTGTGCGCAGAAAACCGGTCATTGCGTGCGGCGACTTCAACGTGGCATACCAACCCATCGACCTGGCTCGACCCAAAGAAAATTACAATAAGAGCGCTGGCTACACACAACAGGAGATCGACGGCTTCGGAAATTTACTGAATGCGGGATTTGTCGACACCTTTCGTCACTTTTATCCAACAGAGGTGAAATACACATATTGGAATTTCATATTCGATGGGCGGACCAAAAATGTGGGCTGGCGTATCGACCATTTCCTGGTCAACCAAAAATTTTTACCGAAGGTCAATGACGCAATGATCTACAACGAGTACCATGGTTCAGATCATTGTCCCGTGGGGATTAAGATCGGATAGAAACTTGAGTCGTGATTTACCCGATCAGGTAAAAAAGTCAAATCACGAATCAATCACAAATCTATAATCACTAACTAAACATCTAATGCCTAATGGTTATTACCGCATTCAGGGTTGAGTTGAGTTCCTCCCACTTTCCCATACTCGTCTTGCGCTCAAAGGTTCTCAACGCCTTAGTCGTTTCATCCTTACCTGTCTGAACCATCAAACCCGTGAATGGTGGAAGGTATTTGAACCCTGGCCAGCTCATCATGTTGCCGTGGTACTTGTATGTTTCCTTATCTCCTTGCGAAGTTTTAACAATGATCTTTTCAACCTTTTGATTACCCGCTTGGTATTCATTGCGCTTCCAATTCTCCCAAGCCCGAAAGCCCGTCAGCAAAGAATTTCTCGTCTGCCGATCATCGATCCATTCGAAGGCAACGAAAAATCTTTTCTCATATACTACAATGTCATCTTTGGACAAATCAAATCGCAGCCAGCCAAATCGTTGTGTCTCTGTTAGGATTATTTCCCGCTTCAGCAATTCCTCCCCGGGCATTTGGCGAGTCGAATCGAACGAAAAAAAATGGAGCCTCAGCATAAGTTCCTTTTTAGAATTATACATCAATCTCACTTGAAGTCTCTCAATTTGACACGGCGTTGACGGCGACTCTATCAACAATGCCACTGCACCTCCGCCCTGAATCGTATCAAAGGGCAACACTCCATCTTTTCCTCCCATCCACCCGAGGCGTGCTACTTTGTTGTGAATTTTCTTTGCCGTGATGACTGCTTCCTTCAACAGTTGACCCGACGGCGTCAGTTCAATGGCCCTGAAGCGAACTACCGATTGAATCGGAATTTTCCGTCGATCATATCCAATCGACGACAAAATAATCGAATCGTCTGCCAGGATTGGGGGCACATCCAATTCAAAACTGCCATCGGGATCAGACAGCGTTCCAATATTCTTTTCAAAAATTCCAATGTTCGCAAATGCAACGGGTTGCTTCGTGTTAGCATCAACAACTTTTGCCGTCAGATGCAATTTTGATGATCCCCTATCATTGCACTTTTTCCAATAGGTGCTGTCGGCGTATAGGGAATCCAATAACCGTGTGCAACGACCTACCCCGAAAAGTTCGGGCAGCCGAACAACCATAGCTTTGGAAAAATCCCGCTTGTTGTACGTATAGATTACTTTATTTTTTAAATCATAAATATTCGAATAGACCGTCAGGGAATCCTGATGTGTTTGCTCAAGAATCGATCTCATGTTCTCAACACTTGCCCCAGCGTTGACAGATAAACTCTTCTTTGTTTTTTCATATCGCCAGCAAACAGGTTCTTCACTGAGTTCCGGATGCCAGGGATTGAAATTCGTTTGCATCAGATAAGTTTGAACAAAAGGTTGAACTGCAAGTCGGCCATTTTGCACTCCGATGATTACGGCATGACCTTTAGCATCCGCCAACATGACGTGCATTTCACGAAGTTCGGGCAGTTGGTACGTGCGCAAGAATTGAACGGCCTCCTCTACCGTTTCGAATTTATCAAGGATAGTTTGCCAGATGTAGGAAGGAGGTTTTTCCGCGTTTTTGTCAAATTCGATTTCCTGCAAAGGCGTGTGTGCGGCGTCGAAGAATAGGCCTTTTTCATTCATTCCCCCTTGCGCCCACCCTTCGCTCATAAATGTAAAAATGACGGACCCAAATTTCCCCGCTTGTGGTGGATTGACTTTTATAGCTGCGTCCTTGGCAAACCAATCTTCATGATTGCCTACCAACACGCTCTTGCCGTCAGACAAGAATAAAATAAAGCACGACCGGGCTTGAAGTGAGATGAGGGTGAATACGATGAAAAGAATTCGGCCCATAGCTCGCAGGAGATTCTATTTCGAATGAAAAGGTTGCATGCAAAAATCGAGAATTCTGAAACTGGACCAAGAAAAGACCTTCACTAGAATTTTACAGTACTATAAATCAATAATGCACTCGCCAACGATCACCAATCAAATGCTGAGCATGGCGCAGGTCTTTTCTGCCGCATCTTGTTCGGCTTTTTTCTTAGTCAGGCCGAAACCCAGGCCATGAGCCTGTCCGTCCAAAAGGACTTGCGCCGTGAACTCGCGCTGCCTGCCCTGGCGTTTCTCGGTGATTTCAAATTTAATTTCCTTCGTATTACGTTGAGCCCACTCGATCACCTTGCTTTTATGATTCGTGTCGGAGCTGACAACCAATTCCAAGTCAAAATTTGGCTTGATCAGTTTGTCGATCACAAATTTCTTGCAGCGTAAATATCCTCTGTCCAGGTAAACGGCACCGACCAAGGCCTCCAGCGTATTTCCCAAAATTACTTTCTGCAGTTGTGTGTTGCGGTGATCATATTGAACGATTGTGCCGATGCCGATTTTTCGCGCCAGATTATTTAACGACTCTCGGTTGACTATACGCGATCTTATTTCGGTGAGAAAGCCCTCGTCTTTGAAAGGATATTTTTTAAAAAGATAATCTGCAACGGCGGCGCCTAAAATAGCGTCACCCAGGTATTCCAGGCGTTCGTTGGATTCCCTAAATCCGGATACGTCTTTTGCTTTGCTGCTATGAATGGTAGCCAGCCTATAAATGGCGAGATTGGAGGGTGTAAATCCAGCGATGGTCTGGATGGCGGCAATGATCTTCTTATCTTCTTTGGTGCTGGACTTGGGGAAAGTCAATAATTTCCACACAAGAAACTATTCAGCTTTTTTGATAATGATCGAGAAGTTATGTCCACCAAAGCCAAAGGTGTTGCTCAACGCAATATTTACTTTGCGTTGTTGAGCTTTGTTATAGGTAAGGTTGAGTTTGGGATCAATCTCGGGATCGTCCGTAAAGTGATTGATCGTTGGAGGGACGATTCCTTCATTCAATGCAAGTAAGCATGCAATGGTTTCGACCGCACCCGCTGCGCCCAGCAAATGACCGGTCATGCTTTTCGTTGAACTAATGTTCATTTTGTACGCATGAGGACCAAAAACGTTCTGAATAGCTTTGATTTCTCCCACATCGCCAAGTGGGGTTGACGTGCCATGCGTATTCACGTAATCGACTTGATCGGGCTTTATCCCCGCTTCTTCCAGGGCGTATTCCATCACTTTGATGATGCCCGCACCCTCAGGATGGGGTGCCGTAATATGATACGCATCAGCGCTCATGCCGCCACCGATGATTTCACCTAATATTTTTGCCCCGCGTTTTTTTGCATGTTCATACTCCTCTAGGATCAACGCACCAGCTCCCTCGCCCAGCACAAAGCCGTCTCGGTCTTTGTCGTAAGGGCGTGAGGCCGTTTGCGGAGAATCATTTCTTTCCGACAACGCTTTCAGTGCATTGAAGCCACCTACACCGGCGATACATACGGCCGCTTCTGATCCACCTGACACAATAATATCGGCTTTACCCAGCTTGAGATAAGTATAGGCATCATAAATGGCATTGGTGGAAGAGGCACATGCCGAAACCGTAACGTAGTTAGGTCCGCGAAAACCGTATTTGATGGAGATATGACCTGCACTGAGGTCGGGAATCATTTTTGGAATGAAGAAAGGATTGAAGCGTGGAGTGCCATCGCCGGCGGCGAACGAGCGCATCTCCTCTTGAAAAGTAAGCAACCCTCCGATGCCCGAGCCCCAGATCACTCCAACGCGATCGGGATTTAATTCGGCCAGCGGAAGGTTGGCGTTTTTTATGGCTTCATCCACCACGGCCATCGCATACTGCGTGAAAGGGTCCATCTTTCGCGACTCTTTGCGGTCGACGAATTTTTCTGGATCAAAACCCTTTACCTCACAGGCAAACTTGGTCTTGAATTTAGAGGTATCAAACTTGGTGATCGGTGCAGCACCACTCTTGCCATTTCTCAATCCGTCCCAATATTCATTGAGCGTATTGCCAATAGCTGTAAGCGCGCCCGCGCCCGTTATTACCACCCGTTTGAAAGTCATGCGTTGCCGTACTGTAAATGATTATTTCTTCACGTTCTCTTCTAAGTAAGAAATCGCTTGACCTACGGTGGCGATGTTCTCAGCTTGATCATCAGGAATAGAGATGTTGAATTCTTTTTCGAACTCCATAATGAGTTCTACAGTGTCAAGACTGTCTGCGCCTAGGTCGTTGGTGAAGCTCGCCTCTGGGGTAACTTCTGACTCTTCAACGCCAAGCTTGTCGATGATGATCTGCTTTACTTTTTGTGCAATTTCAGACATGATTTTAAGGTTTAGAGATTCAAAAAACGATGCAAAGAAAGGGATTTAGGGGGATATTGACAAACTTTTTGCATTTGCCTTTGCAAGGACTGAATTTGCTAAAATTGGCGCAAAAAAGGGAGGAATTAAGAACGTAGAATATAGAATGATGCTTGAAAATGAACTAGGATTTGCACGCAACGACCTGGATTACTACAAGCTGCTCAAAAGAAGTTCTGATTCTAAACACTATATTCTGACTCCTATATTCCTTTCACAACATGAAGAAAAAACGACTTGACATAGAGTACACGTTCGACTTCGAGATGTATGGTATCCGTTCCACGTTAAAACCGTACAAACTTGCGTGGGAATTGAATCGTTGCCTCAATATCAATCTTGTAAAATCGCCGGACTACGAGGTTGTGCACAAAAGCAGGGCAACGAGCAACCATCTCCACTACACCCAGAGCAAAACACACTCACTGATCAAATTGTTGCAGAACAAACCCGTAGAGGAA
>DATJJP010000036.1:0-25696 GCA_035492075.1 Cyclobacteriaceae bacterium
CTTGCAAAGATTTAATTGTTATGGCGCCATCAGCTTCGCGTTTCTCAATAGCTCGGGCACTCTGTTTTGTTATCGAAAGTCTTCGACCCAACTGCTCTAAGGACATCCCAATAGTAGTTCGAACGGCTTTGACCCATCCAATAGGAGGCTTGCCGGCTTTTGCCAGTGCACTCAGGTCTGACATTCTATTGTCCAGTTGCTGAATTTGTAAACTCCTCATGGTAATATCATATTATTACAAACAATATATAAAAGTAATACTATTTTATTACATAAAGAAATATTGGTAATATTGAAATATTACTATCACTGGGCATATATCTGTCTTTTCACTCTCGTTTAAAATTTTGCTACTGTTTATCAACAAGTTACCTTAAAACATTAAACAATTTTCAAAAGTACTTGGCCATACATAGTACCTTTGCGTATAAAGCGTTAAGTCATTGTCTTAACTACTACCTATGAACCTCGAAAACACACAAGTGCAGATGCGAAAGGGCATCTTGGAGTACTGCATACTCCACATCATCGCCCGCGGAGAGACCTACGCCTCCGACATGCTCGACGAACTGACGGCCGCAAAAATGATTGTGGTGGAAGGAACACTTTATCCATTGCTCACACGATTGAAAAATTCAGGCCTACTTGAATACAAGTGGGTCGAATCCAAATCGGGGCCACCGCGCAAGTATTACAAGCTCACTAACATTGGTGAGAAATTTTTGAGCGGGCTCACCGAAACCTGGGACGACCTGGTGAACTCTACCGAAATGATCCGCAAGAAGACAACCTCTAACGTATAATCCACTCCACTCCTATCATATGAAAAAGACTTTAAGCATCAACATTAGCGGCATCATCTTCCACATCGAGGAAGACGGTTATGACACTCTCCGCAAATACCTTGATTCCATCAATAAATACTTTGGCTCTTTTGAAGACAGCAGTGAGATTCTCTCCGACATTGAAAGTCGCATTGCAGAAATCTTCCTGGTCAAACTTAACGAAGGCAAGCAAGTGATCACCGCTGAGGATGTGCAGCACCTCATTGCCACCATGGGTAATGTGAGCGATTTCAGGGCCGCCGAAGAAAATGAGTTTGCCAGTGAACCTTCGGCCAAAGAACAATCCCGCGCCTACACACCTCCTATCGACAAAAAATTAGTGCGCGACAGCCGCAGAAAAGTGTTGGGTGGCGTTTGCGCGGGGCTCGCCTACTATTTCGGTGTAGACCCCGTGTGGACTCGCTTGATCTTTGCGTTGCTCACGCTTGGCTACGGTGGTGGACTCATTTTGTACATCATCTTGTGGATTGCTCTTCCCGTGGAAGGGAACCTGGAAGATCAATCCAGTGTGAAAAAAATGTTCCGCGATCGAGAAAAGAAAGTATTGGGTGGTGTAGCCGGAGGTATCGCTGCTTTTTTTGGAATCGATTTGGTTCTGGTGCGCGTGTTGTTCGTCCTCGCTTGTTTCCTTGGAGGATTCGGCATCATTCTTTACCTCATCCTTTGGTTCTCCATTCCCGAAGCCAAAACCATCACTGAAAAAATGGAAATGCAAGGCGAGCCTGTCACCCTTTCAAACATTGAATCCAGCGTCAAGAAGAGTCTGAACGAAAAGGGTGCCGAAGAAAGTGCTTTTGCGAAAATTGTCTTATTCCCATTTCGTGCACTAGCGGCCGTAATCAAATTCTTGGGCGAAATACTGGGGCCCGTGCTGCGCGGCGGTGTAGAAGCCCTACGCGTGATCATCGGTATGGTGATTCTATTGACCGGGATCGCCATGGTGTTCTCGGTATTGCTTGGATTCGGGTTGTTGCTGGGTTTTGTCTCCGCGTCATCCCTACCCGATTCGTGGAACGTCGCCCATTTCGACGGAGGCAATTTCCCTGTCGAAGCCATTAAGGCCAGCTTTCCAACATGGACGGTGATCGCTGCTTTCTTCGTGGTCTTCGTTCCTGCCTTGTTCGTTCAAATGCTGGGCAGCTCAATTATTGCCAAAAGAATTGTTTTCCGTGGCATGATGGGTTGGTCGATGTTCGCGGTATTTTTTGTGAGTGTGATCATTGTCAGCTTCACGTTACCTCGCATCATTCTTTCATTCAAAGAAGAAGGTGAACACAAAGTGGAAAAGATTTTCAATCTGAATGGAAAAACAGCTGTGCTCAAAGTAAACGAAACTGGCCTCGACGACTATCATGTCACCGACCTTTACATCAAAGGATATGATGGCAAAGAAATTAAATTGAATGAAAAATTTATCGCACAGGGTCGCACGCGCAAACAGGCTATTGAAAACGCTCAGACGGTCACCTACAATGTGCAACAGGGAGACAGCGTACTGACGTTCGATTCAAACATCATCTTCAACAAGGATGCAACCTTCCATGCGCAACGACTGGAGATGGAACTTCTCGTCCCCTATAATCAGAAATTCATCATTGACGGCGACATGTGGAGGCTTATCGACAACGCAGGTCGTTGGAGCTATTCTGAAACAAACAAGTCACAAACCTGGGCCATTACAAAAAAAGGCCTTGAATGCTCCACGTGCCCCGAGTTGCCAAAAAGTCAACAGGGTTTAGGAGAGCAAGATCAATTCGGGCTTAAAGATTTCGATGAACTGGATATCAAAGGTGTATTTAATCTGGACATCCGCCAAAGCGACACTTACTCTATCGAAATGAGTGGAGCTGAGAATGAGCGCAGTCGCTATAAAGTCGATCAGGCAGGCAACACGGTTGAGATCGACTATAACTCGCGCAACAAAACATTTTGGATGAACAACGATGAGCGCGACGATCCTTTTAGAATCAGCATCACTATGCCCAGCTTGAAAAAATTAAAAGTAAAAGGAGCGGGCAAAATAAAAATCGAAGGTTTTAGAGAAGACGATGTAAATATTTCCTTGCTAGGCGCGATGTCATGCGAGGTCAATCTACACGCACAAAATCTTCAGCTCGACTTGTCAGGTCCAATGGTCTTTGAACTGGACGGAAACGGGGATTTCCTGGAAGCTGAAGTTAATAAAGTCGCTCAGCTGAAAGCCAGCGGCTACGAAGTTCGCCACGCTATTGTGAACGCGCGTGAACTCGGACGAGCACGTGTGAATGCGAGCGAGCGCGTGGAAATTGAAACCGATGTGACAGGATCCGTGAAATACAACGGAAGCCCCGAAGTTGTTAGAAAAGACTAGTCGATAGGGTGAAATAATGGTATGGAAGCGTGGGCATTGCCCACGCTTTTTTTACCTTTTCAGCAATCGATCTTTCGTGATTTGCGGCATCACCTCGTCATATAGATTTTGGCTGATTGCCCTTTCCATAGAGCCCAGGTCCACGACTTTGCCATTAATACTTTTTATTTTGTTGAGATTGACGATAGTCGACTTGTGTATCTTGACGAACGATAATTTCGGCAATTGTTCTTCCATCAACCTAAGCGTGAGATAGGCGATTTTTTTTCCGGACGTTGTGTGTAGTGTCACATAGTTCTGCATGGCCTCTACACAAATCAATTCGTGGTAAAATATCTTTTCGATTCGGCTTTCGGATTTTACAAAGAAATAATCCTCCACGAGTGCCGTTGAGTTAGCTCGAGTTTTTTCAATTACATCTTTTGCCTTGTAGGCAGATTGCAGAAACCGATTAAATGAAAAAGGTTTAAGCAAGTAATCCAACACATTTAGCTCGTATCCCTCGATCGCATATTCGCTGTACGCCGTTGTCATTATTGTTAGCGGCAACGACTTTGCGATGCGCAAGAAATCAATTCCGTTTTGCTTGGGCATATTTATATCGAGGAAGATCAAATCAATCGACGTCGTGTTGAGGATTTGAGTCGCCTTTATCGGGTTCTCCGACGCAGCAACGAAATTCAGAAAATCAACATCGGCGATGTAATCCTTCAATATGTCCTGGGCCACTGGCTCATCATCTATCACCAAGCAGTTGAGCTTCATCATAATTGTATTTTAAGATCTACTTCGTAATAAGAACAGTCATTGGTAATCTTTAACTGATGTTTGTCTCCATAGTGAAGGGACAACCTTCTTTTCGCGTTTTCAATGCCAATGCCTTTGTGATCGATACTTCCCCTACTGCGGTCCTCCTTGGAATTCCTACATCGGAACCACAATGTATCGCTGTGCTTCTGCAGGGAGATGTCAATTCGATTTTCCTGTTCGTCGATGCTAACGTGCTTAAAAGCATTCTCAACAAATGCGATGAACAATAACGGCGCAACAAAACAATTCCTTACTTCATCAGCTACCGAGAAATCAATCTTGATCCGATCTCCTCTTCTCACCTGCTGCAACGCAATGTAGTTCTTGAGGTAATCTATTTCCTGTTGTATATCGATTTGATTTTTGTTGCAATCGTAGAGTTGATAGCGCAACATTTCCGAAAAACTGAGGACCATATTTTTTGCCGAGGTGTTGCCCTTATCAATTTGACCATAAATTGAATTCAGCGAGTTAAAAAGAAAATGAGGGTTGAGTTGGGCATTTAAAAAATCCAGTTCGGCCTGCGACTTCTCTTTTTGGATTTCCTCCACATGCTTTTGCAATCGGTAGCGGTCTATGGCAATTTTTCCCGCACAAAGGAGTGCTGTCCAAACAAAAATATTTAACAGCGACGCAATAAAAATGGCTGTCAAACTCGGTTGCGGCTCACCTGGAAAAAAATAAGTGGCATTGAGAAACGAGGCGAGGGGAACACGCAGCAGAGCAGTAATAACCACCCCCAATCCAAATAACAAAATGTACTCGACGTACTTCTGCCGATAGAGCAAGCGTGGAACAATAAATCCAATATTGAAATAGTAATTGGCTGCCACAAAAAGGAGATAACAAAATTCAATGCTCGCGGTAGTCGACAGGGCGAACGACCTTTTCTGGAAGACCATCACCCAAATCAAATACACACCGACCCACAAAAGCAGATGTCGCTTACGAAACATAGGGCAAAGGTAATTTCAACTTCATGCATTTGGTTTTTTTTTACACGAACCACCAAAAGACCTTGACCAAAGTGGGCGTTCATCAAGAAAATACGATAGGTAACGTAAAAAAATTGGCGGCGGGTTCTATGCCAGGTTCTTTTGGGGAATTACTCACATAAATGTTAAAAAAATGAAAAAATTATTGGAATGGTTCAACAGTCCACCTGCAGATGGCCCAGCCACCACCCTATTCCTCCGATTGATGGTTGGAGGGGTTTTCTTTTGGGAAGGCTTTCTGAAATTTGTTTATGTCAACCAAGGTGTAGGACGGTTCACCAAACTTGGATTTCCCTTCCCCGAGATGACGGCGAATTTCATAGCGACTGCCGAAATCATAGGCGGCCTTTTTCTGATGTTTGGTCTACTCACTCGTTTCACTGCGTTCTTTTTCATCGCTGAAATGATCGTGGCCATTCTCGCCACGAAAATCGCCCTGTATTATGGCACCAGCCCTTTGCCACTCCCCGCTGCTCCTCCCAAGATCGGTTTTTGGGCAGTGCTTCACGAAATCAGATCTGACTATGCGCAGTTGCTGACTTGCGTGTTTCTACTCATTGAGGGCGCGGGTATAAAATCTTTGGACTCGTATTTTGCACGGGCGAAAGAGTCGCTCAGAAAAGCAGCGCTGTAAAATTGGGTGTTCAGCGTGTCTATCCCGTGTTTTGAGAGAAGCACGGGATTTTTTGTCTATAAGAAAAAGGTTGGTAGCCAGTCAAACAATAATTACATTTCAGAAAAGCGAATCTGCGTGGATGTGAAAATCAGGTTTCTCGGAGCCGCCAAAAGTGTTACCGGCTCAAAGTATTTGCTGCAAATAGATGACAAGAAAATCTTGGTCGATTGCGGCATGTTTCAAGGCCAAAAGGAACTCCGCCTCCGAAACTGGGACAAACTTCCCATCGACCCTCAGCAAATCGATGTGGTTGTAATCACTCACGCGCATATCGACCACACCGGTTATTTGCCAAGACTGGTGAAAGACGGCTACTCGGGAAAAATCATCTGCACGGCGGCCACGGAGGACTTGATGCAGATTATGTTACTGGATGCGGGCAAGCTACAAGAAGAAGAAGCTTTGTTTGCCGCGCGGAAAGGGTATTCCAAGCACGAAAACCCTAAACCTCTTTTCACTATGGATGATGCAAGGCTGGTCATGCAGTTGGTGGAAAGTCACTCTTTTAACTCCGAGTTCAATCTGTTGCCCAATGTTTCGGCGAAATTTCACATCGCAGGCCACATTCTGGGGGCAGCTATTGTCGAGCTAAAGATCACAGGCAAAGAACAACAAAAGAAGATTGTTTTTTCGGGAGACCTGGGCCGCTATGACGATCCAATCATGTTTGATCCGACCGCACTCAATGAGGCTGATGTCCTTCTTACCGAATCCACCTACGGCGATCGACTCAACCCAATGACAAATGTTGAGGGTCAATTAGCGGCAATCATCAACGAGACATACGCCAATGAAGGTATTGTAGTGATTCCTGCTTTTGCTGTCGGGCGTACGCAAAGTCTCATTTATTATTTGCATCGATTGATTGAATCAAAGAAAATCCCATCACTTCCCATTTATGTAGACAGCCCGATGGCGATCAGTGTCACCAATCTTTATGAAAAACACGGCGGCCAGCACAAGATCAAAGTGGCAGAAACCCGACATGAGCTCATCAGTATTTTTGATGCGCCTAACATTCATTTCTGCAACACCAATGAAAGTTCGAAAGCCCTCAACACGATGAAAAAACCTGCTGTTATTGTTTCGGCGAGTGGTATGGCCACGGGCGGTCGTGTACTTCACCATTTATATCATCGCTTGCGAAATGAAAATGACACCGTTTTATTTGCCGGATATCAGGCGGAAGGTTCGCGCGGTCGAGATATTTTGGAAGGTGAGAAAAACATCAAAATCTTCGGAGAAGATGTGCCTGTGCGTTGCAAAGTGAGGGAAGTTCATGGGCTTTCTGCCCACGCCGATCAGAGTGAGTTGCTGCGCTGGCTCTCCAATTTCAAAAAAGCACCAAAGACTACATTTATCGTGCACGGAGAGGAAGCCACGGCGATTGCATTTTCAAAAATTATCCAACAAAAATTGAATTGGAGTACTACCATCCCAGAGTATCTTCAGTCGGTCGAACTTTTCTCAGGCATATGAAGGAACGTATACTTTCACTTGATGTATTTCGAGGAATGACGGTTGCCGCTATGATTTTGGTGAACAACCCAGGCAATTGGGGAGCGGTATATCCTCCCTTTCTCCACGCCCATTGGAATGGCTGCACGCCTACCGATCTTATTTTCCCGTTCTTTCTTTTTATTGTTGGTATGTCCATTCATTTCGCCTATGCGCAAAAATTGAGTGATGGGCTTCATCAAAAAATATTTTTGAAGATATTGAAACGAGCACTGATCATTTTCAGTCTAGGAATTTTGCTCGCCTGGTTTCCCACCTTCGCGTTGGAAAGACTTTCTACTTTGAGAATTCCGGGTGTGTTGCAGAGAATTAGCATCGTGTTCTTTTTTTGCTCGATCATTTATTTCAAAACCAGTTGGCTCGCACAGATCAGAATTGCTTCGATCCTATTGGTTGGATACTTTTTACTGATGACGGTGGTGCCTGTGCCTGATTTTGGTGATCCAAATTTGGAACCTGGAACAAACCTGGGCGCGTGGCTCGATCGCCTTCTTCTGGATGGGCATATGTGGGCACAAAGCAAAACGTGGGACCCAGAAGGTCTGCTGAGTACGCTCCCCGCGATTGGAACGGGAATCATCGGCATGCTCACCGGACAGTTGTTTTCAAAAATTGATAAACCGGAATTAAGAACGACGTGGTTGTTTTTCATTGGAGTTGTTTTAATAGTTGCCGGATCAACATGGGGGTTGGCATTTCCTCTCAACAAATCCCTTTGGACAAGCAGTTTTGTGCTGTACACCGCAGGAATTGCAATGCAGTTTTTCGCTTTCTGCTATTGGCTGATCGACGTGCAGGGCTGGAAAAAATGGGCCACGCCATTTACTTACTATGGAATGAACGCCATTTTTGTTTTTGTAGCATCAGGTATGCTGGCGAAAACATTGATCCGAATTAAAATCGGTGAAGGGGATGACAAAACTTCGCTGTGGGGATACATCTTTAAGAATGTCTACGACTCTTGGCTGCCTCCAAAAGTGGCTTCGTTGGCATTCGCATTGACGCTAGTCTCTTTTTTCCTTTTGATCCTTTGGTGGATGTATCGGAAGAAGATTTTTATTAAAGTTTGACATGATTGGGTAAAATCGCCTAACATCAAAATTGCACCCAGAACAAGGATTACCGACTCGGATTCTAGAAGCAACCAAATCAATAATCGTTGGTCTTTGATCTAAAATCTGCGTTAAAACCCTCCAATAGGCTGATTTGCCAATAATATTATCTCAACCCCGTGCAACCTCTTCCGTTAACTTTGCATCTCCGTTGATGTATAGTCTCAATGGGATTCCAAATTTACCGCGCGAAAGAAAACGAACTAATTGATGGCTGCCTTCGGCAAAACCGACAGGCCCAGCAGCAGCTTTACCAGCGCTATTCCGGTAAAATGTATGCTCTTTGCTGCCGTTATATAAAAGACCGTATGGAGGCAGAGGACGTGCTCGTCATGTCTTTCACGAAGATATTTGACCGCATCGGTCAATACAAAGGAGACGGAAGCTTTGAAGGCTGGATCAGGCGCGTGGTGGTGAACGAATCGCTCACCTACTTGCGCAAGCACAAAAACATGTACCTCGAAACAGACATTGAAGATGCCGCCTACGAGCCGGACTACCAGCGGTTGGAAAACGAACTTGAGGCCAATGATCTAATGAAATTGATTGAAAGCCTGCCCGTAGGCTACCGCACGGTATTTAACATGTATGCCATCGATGGGTACAATCATCAAGAAATTGCAGACCAGCTGGGTATCAGTGAGAATACATCGAAGTCACAGCTGAGCAGAGCCCGCACTTTATTACAAAAGAAATTAAACGAACTTGAAAATGAAGTCGTCAGAAAAACGAATTGAGAAAGTCGACCAGGTGTTCAAAAACAAATTGGACGACCACACGATGGGCCCATCAGAAAATGCTTGGGCAAGAGTGGAGGCAGGGCTTTCAAAAAAAAATAATCTGTGGCTAGGCGCTACTAGAACGGTCGTGTTCTGGCGAGCCGCAGCGGCGGTTTTATTGATGGGGGCTTTGCTGTCCGTATTTTATTGGACACGAACCGATAACGGAGCCGAAAAAGTGCTTGCAAAGACAGAACCTGCGTTGAATGAAAAGAAGAACGAGCCAGAAAAAACTTCCACAGCAAGGAGTGGCAACACCGTAGCAGCGCCACGAAATAAAAATGACATCCGGCAAAAAGCGACCGGAAATCAAACCGTGAAACAAGAAAGCGTTGGTAAAAAAGAAGTGGCACCTGATGCTCCGCTGTCAGCGTCGAGAAAAAACATGATGGAGATAGAAAAAGAAATAGCACAAAACTATAGCATCAAATTAAACGGCCGTGATAAATCAGGTGTGACCAACGAAGAAAAAATAAATGACAAAGCAACTCCAGGGCCTGAAGTCGCATCTACCAGACAGAAGCCGATCAAACTGGAATTTACACTGGAAGCTTTGCCTTCGGAAGAAACAGTGGCCACGACTACCGAAGAAAAATCGACAGGGATAAAGAAAGTATTGAATCTGGCTCGTGAGATGAAGCAAGGCGAAGGGCTCAGCAGCCTCAGAGAAAAGAAAGATGAACTCCTCGCCCACAACTTCCTCACTAAACGCGAACGGAATCAATAAATGAACTTGACATCGAAAATGAAAACAAAACTGATTTACATACTTACAATCCTGGCAACGCCTCTGTTAGCACAGCAAGTTGATACGGTAACGATCAAGGTGGGTGACGGAAGCAAAGTGATATTCGCCATCAAAGACAAAAAAGATTTGGAGACGATGAAAAAATACGACTTCCAAAAACTGATGGACGAGATGATTTACAAACTTCAGATGCGTGATTCCACCGAGCTAAAGAAAATGTCGTCTGAGTTTTTGAAAAAGGATACCGTTAAAGAAACAGCGGTAGCTCAAAGCGAAGAAAATCGAAGCTCTGAAATAGTACGCGAAAGAGACAACGCTGACGTGCGCTACGCCACGAGGGCCACTTACCGTGGAAAGAGAACGAGGCACACCCTGAATCTTGACCTTGGCACCAACAATTTCTTGAGCAAAGGAAATTTTCCCAGCAACGACAACTCCAATTATTCGGTGAAGCCCTGGGGTTCGTGGTATGTAGGATTGAATTCCGTTTACCGCACGCGAATGGCCAGTCGCTTTTTTCTCGAGTGGGGCTATGGATTCAGCTGGTACAACTTCAAGTTTCAAAATGCGCAGACGCAAATGACCAAAGATGACCAAGGTGTTTATTTCAATCCTGACACCAGGGGTTACGATTATCACAAAAGCAAGCTGACAGCAGCATATGTGAATATATCAGCAGTTCCAATGATTGACTTTGGCGGCAACAAATACAAGCCGAGCATTTTGGATGGACATCGCTCGTCCGGGTTTCGATTTGGAGTTGGTCCTTACGTCGGCTACCTCATCGACAGCTATTCAAAACAGGTGTACGATATAGACAATAGCAAGAAGAAAGAACGTCATCACGATAATTTCTACTTGAACAACCTCCGCTACGGCTTGCGCGCTCAAGTGGGCTTCAACGACATCGATTTTTTCTTCAACTATGACCTAAACACACTCTTCTCTACCAACAAATCAGCAAATCCAAATTTGAATGCGTTCAGTTTTGGGGTAACCTTCTAGTGGTTTGATACTGGATCCCAGGTTCTCGGTGGTCGTCACTTCCTACCGGAATCAGGGATCCAGCATCTAGTATCCAGGAAAAGAATCTCCTCGGGAAATCACCATCTCACGTTCGTCTCCTTTTAGCTTCAGATCGCGGGCCACTTTGCGAGGAGAAGGCCACTGCCAGGCACACCACAAGATGATTCCTCCAAAATAAATACTGAATCTCTCGTCGGTGGTAAAGAAAAAGCCTACGCCCAACAAAAAAGATACCCCCACTAGCGAATTTATTTTTCGCTTGGCCAAGGGGAAGTAGAGATCCAGTTTTCGACCCAAGCTTTGCTCCTCGGAAATTTTTTTTAGTCGCTTGTTGACCTCCAACTGAACAATCGTTAGCATGCTCAAAACTACGATTGGCAACAGGATGAGCAGTATAATTATGAGGATCTCATCGTAAACAATCGGTAGCAGAACGCCGGACAATATCAAATAGTAGATGCCGAGAAACTCAGCGATGGGCAGCAGCATCATGAGCATGCTGCGGTTATACAGCTTATAAAAGTAGTCTTTGAGCGTGAAATTCATAGCGGTAATAGTTTCAAAGCTAATTATAAAATATCTTTGCTACCTAGTTGGACCTACTATGATAAGCGCTACTGAAAATTTATCTCGCAAAGAACAGGTGATACGCAGTGCTGCCGAACTGTTTCGCGAAAAAGGCTATGCGGCTGCCAGCATGCGCGACCTTGCACAGAAGTTGGGCATTGAAGCAGCGAGCTTGTACTCACATATCAAATCAAAGGAGGAGATTCTTCAGAACTTGTGCTTTGACATGGCAACAGAATTTCGCAAATCGCTGGATGAAGTTGAGAAGCAAAAAGTATCGGCCAGTGAGAAATTGAAAAGCGGCATCATCGGTCATATTCAGGTCATGGCGAAAGATCTAACAGCCTCGGCTGTCTTCATGAACGAGCACCGTCACTTAAGTCAACCCCACCTTCGCGAGTTTCTCCTATTAAGGATCAATTATATCAATCGCTTTAAAGACATTATTGAAGAAGGTGTAGCAAAGGGCGAGTTCAAAGCCAACATCGACAGAAAGCTGGCTGTGATGACGCTGTTCTCCTCCCTCAATTGGATGCCCCTGTGGTATGATCCAGGCAGTAACATCGATCCGCTCTCACTGGGTCAGCAACTTGCAGATATGTTGGTCAACGGCTTGAAGAAGACTGCCTGACTTGTCTTGAGGCAATAACTTTATTTTTTTTAGTTCCCTAGGGCTCAATCCCAAAAAAAATTTTCTTTTTTGATGTAAAGCAGAAATAACTTCTGCTTTTTCTTTTTTCTCGAAATTTTCGAGCTCGCAAACTGATATGGCACACATATCAGAAACTGAAACTGTTATGTTTCCGTTGAAACTGGAAAATTTGAGTATGAATTTTTCAGCAGGAGCAGAAGTAATCAAGTTTGTCAAAGAGTCAATCCACTCGTTAGTCAACTGGAGGTACTCGGAGTACAGGCGGAGAAAACGAAAAGCAAATTTTTACACAAACCTCTGGAAATTTTGACCGCCGATGATTTTGGGCCAAGACAACCACAAGATCATTGGCGAGAGAATTCGCTAAGGTGATTACATGATTTCGCTGATGAACTCGTGACAAAGAATCAGGGAATCAGTTGAACAGAGTCAAGTCGAAGGACAAACAGGTAACGTATATATAATGATTTTTTAAGATCACAGCTCAGACATTTTAACCCATGGAAAACAAAAACCTCAAAGCCATTCTTGCCCTCGGTGCGGTATGTATATTGTGGGGAACCACCTACCTCGCCCTTCGGGTGGGAGTGACGCAATTCCCGCCGTTCCTTTTTTCCTTTCTGCGATTCATCATCGCAGGCCCCCTCTTGATTGGGGTACTCTTGGCCTTCGGTAAAAAGCTTCCTGCTAAAAATGTGATTATCAACCAAGCGATTGGTGGAGTTTTGATGTGCACGTTGGGCATCAGCATCGTGGGTTGGGCGGAAGTGAACGTCTCCAGCGGAGTAGCCGCAATCATCTGTTCCATGATGCCAATATGGACCGTGGTCATCAATCTTTTTGCCAACAAGGAAGAACGTCCTACGCCGATGGTAATCGTTGGTCTGCTCGTCGGGCTGAGTGGCATTATTTTGATATTCAGTGAACATATCGTAGAGTTTTATAATCCGACATACACCAACGCCATTGTTGCCATTTTCCTTGCCAATTTGAGTTGGGCACTCGGCACTTATTTCATGAAGAAAAAGAATGCAGGCACGGATCCGTTCATGAACGCGGGATTGCAAATGTTTTTTGGAGCCGTCTTTCTGATTCCGCTCAGCTTGGCTTTCGACGACTATTCTCAGATCCAATTCACAGGCCCTACTATATTCGCGCTCCTCTACCTTGCGCTGATCGGCTCTGTAGCTGCATTTGCGTGCTACTCTTATGCGCTTGGGAAATTGCCCGTCACCATTGTGTCCTTATACGCCTACATCAACCCTGTCATCGCTGTGATCTTGGGATGGATAATATTGAGTGAAAAACTGAACATAAAAATCTGGATGGCAATCGTAATAACGTTGCTGGGTGTTTACCTTGTGAACAAAGGATACCAACTCAGAAGAGAATGGAGAGCACAGCTATCGAAGTCGTAGGCTTCCGCCCCGAGCACCAGCCGTGGTTCGAGAAGCTCAACCGGCACTGGATTGAAAAATACTTCTGGATGGAGCCCATCGACTTTGAGGTGCTGCAATATCCTGACGAACATATTTTGAAACCTGGTGGAACGATATTCATGGGCATTTATGAAAAAGAAATTGCCGGTACTGCTGCCGTGAAATATGTGAAGCCCGACGTTTACGAGTTTACGAAGATGGCTGTTGACAATAAGTTTCAGGGGAAAAAGATCGGCAAGGCCCTAGCAAAAGCAGCGATCGCGTGGTGCCAAAAATCGAGAGCGCATAAAATTATTTTATATAGTAACACGAAACTTGAAACCGCCATCAAAATGTACCGAAAGCTCGGGTTCGTCGAAGTACCGTTGGATGGACCTTATAAGAGAAGCGATATTAAAATGGAATTGAAATTGGAGGTTGTAAGCTAGACGTTGGATTCTTGGGTTTTGCAACAGATCACCAAGGTATTGTTTAAATGACCGGAGTGAGTGGTTAATAAATAAGCACGTAATGCAAAAAAAAATTGCTTTTGTCACTAGCTCGGTAAAACCGGATTTTGCCGTTGATGACCTCCACGCCGTTGAATCATTGAAGTTGTCCGGTGCAGAAGTGCATCCCCTTCCTTGGGACGATGATGGTGTGGAGTGGACGGCATTTGACTTGGTAGTGCTTCGCTCCTGCTGGAACTACCAGGCCCATCCTGAAAAATTCCGGCGCTGGATAGATCACCTGGAGCGCGACCAGGTAAACCTCGCCAACTCTGGCAAGACCGCAAAGTGGAACCTGCATAAGGGTTATCTCAAAGAACTTTGTGAACAAGGAGTTCACACACCGGAAACAATTTGGGTTGCTAAAGAAAGCACCTGCGACCTTTCGTCATTGATAAACACAAGGCAATGGAGCAAAGCGGTAGTCAAACCCGCTATCTCAGCCAACGCGCTAAACACATTTTTGTTTTCATCCTCCGACGCAGGGCTGCAACAGGCAAAATTCGATGCACTGCTTGTGCAAGGTGATATGCTTATCCAGAAATTCATGCCCGAAGTTCAAGAGCATGGCGAGTGGTCACTCATCTTTTTCAATAAAATCTTTAGCCATGCTGTGATCAAACGACCAGCGCCAAAAGACTTTCGGGTGCAGTCTGATTTTGGGGGAACGACCGCACAAGCAAAGCCGCCTTCATTTGTGCTGCAACAGGCCCAACAAATTCTTGAGTTGATTAAAGAACCACTGCTTTTTTCCCGTGTAGATGGTGTTGTCTCTGAAAATAAGTTCCTGCTAATGGAGTTGGAATTGATTGAGCCGGTGCTTTTCCTGGAAAAAGGAAATGGATCGGCACAAACATTTGCAAAAGCGATGGCTCACTGCATTAAAAACTGGAATTAAAATGCTTGCACAGGCACAACGAATAACGAACAACTAACCACATTTTCAATGGCAATGCCTTGGTTCGAACGAAATTTGAAATTTGGTTACCCCAAAGAGATGCTTCCTTTTTTTCTCGAGAGGTTAGAAGGTACGATCATCCGCATCGAACAAAAAGTAAAGGGAATCAACGATAAGACACTCTCTTCAAAGTCGAATGGAAAATGGTCGATCAAGGAAAACATTGGCCATCTTGCCGAGGTGGATGAGATCGCGAACAAACGTATTGATGAAATGATCATCGGCGCGGAAGTGATGTCTCCCGCCGTCTTTGAGCCGAAAGATTACTCGACTTGGCCAATCGAAGAAGTTCTCGCGCTGTTTTCCAGAAATCGTCTCGGCAACATCAAAAAATACCGATCAATAAAAGACACGGATTTGTTAAAGCCATCTCTGCATCCACGACTGAAGGTGATGATGACCCCGGTAGACCTTGCTTGGTTTGATGCCGAGCACGACGATCACCATTTGGTAAAGATCAATGAAATCCTTGCTCAATTTTCAAAACGCTAGCGATGGAGCGAACAAAATGGTTTGATCGAAAATTTGATTTTGACTTTACTCAAAACATCTTTCCCTCGATCATCGATCGATTGCGAGGGGCTCCTGCCCGCCTGGACGAAAAATTGCAAAACGTATCCGACGATCTGGCCAACAAAAAAATTAATGCGGCCTGGTCGATAAAAGAAAATATTGGTCACTTGATTGACCTCGAGCCCTTGTGGATGGGCCGTTTGGACGATATCCTCGCTGGAAAAACAGATCTCCGTGCTGCTGACCTCGCAAATACCAAAACTGACGAGGCCGATCACAATCGTCGAAAAATAAAAGACCTCTTAAAGGAATTTCGCGCAGTGCGCTCAGCGACGATCAAAATGATTGAGCCGCTAACGATAGAGCAAATCTACATGTCTGCGTTACACCCCAGATTAAAAACACCTATGCGAACGATGGATCATTTCCTGTTCGTAGCGGAACATGACGATCATCACCTGGTGACCATCCATACCCTTATTCAAACTCAACTTTCATGAACAAAGAACATCATTACAAGTTGCTCCTCGAGTGGACCGGAAATTTGGGAACTGGCACGTCCGACTACCGCGCCTATACACGCAATCACACTGTTTCTTCCGAAGGCAAACCTCAACTTCTCGCCTCGTCTGATCCAGCGTTTCGCGGAGACAAGAGTCGTTACAATCCCGAAGAAATGCTGGTGGCAGCGCTTTCGTCATGCCACATGCTATCTTACTTACACGTCTGCGTAATGAATGGCGTAGTCGTATTAGAATATACCGACAATGCCACTGGAACGATGAAGGAGAATTCAGACGGAAGCGGACAATTTGTCGAGGTAACGCTCCATCCAACGGTGAAAGTGAAAGACCCCTCTATGATTGAAAAAGCAAATGGCCTGCATCACAAGGCATCTGAACTGTGCTTTATCGCGCGGTCAGTAAACTTTCCAGTACATCACGTTCCTATAGCCATAAATTAAATCACTAATCAAATGATCGTGCAAGAATTGAAAAAGGTTTTTGTCAAGGACCTCGCTAAATTGAAAGAAGAAATTTCGCTTTATAGCGATGAGCAAAGACTTTGGCTAATAGAGAAAGAAATCGCGAACTCAGCGGGTAATCTATGTCTACATCTGGTCGGAAACTTAAAGCACTTCATTGGCGCGACCATGGGCGACACGGGGTACGTCAGAAATCGCGAGCAGGAGTTTGCATTGAAGAATGTTCCTCAAAAAGAATTGATAAAAATGGTAGATGAAACCATTGACGCAGTTTCCTCGACGCTGTCGAATGTGAAAGACGATCAATTGAATGACGAATACCCTTTGCTCGTACTCAAGGAAAAAACGAGTACGGGTTATTTCCTTTTTCATTTGGCTGCTCATTTGGGATATCACTTAGGTCAAATCAATTACCACAGAAGACTCGTGGCTTCAAAAAATTGAATCATGAACGGAATACTATATTCAGATCGAAAAGAGTTTTCTGCGATTCTGGAAAAAACCAAAGAAGTTGCCGAAAAACGTTTGACCCACGTGGACGACCTTGCACCCGGTGTTCGCGTAGAAGACATTCATCTTCAGCCCCTTCCTGAACGAGGAATTGGAGCGAAGGCATCCATCGATTTTTTTGAAAAATACTTTGCCGGTAAAATGAACGCGAGTGCAGGCTCGAGGTATTTTGGATTTGTAACTGGAGGTTCAACCCCTGCCTCAGTTGCAGGTGACTGGTTGGTGAGCGCCTTTGATCAAAACGCGGGCGGCAGCAATGATTCAATGGCTCCTCAGCTTGAAAAGCAGACCATTCATTTCCTGAAACAGCTTTTTGGCATAGATGAGTCGTACTTTGGTTCGTTCACGTCGGGGGCAACGCTCTCTAATTTTGTTGGTCTTGCGCTGGGCCGTCAATGGGTAGGTGAACAAATGAATGTGGACATAAGCAATGAAGGGCTCGATGACCTTCCTAAAATAAAAATAGTGAGCGGCACTCCGCACTCGAGCATTATCAAATCGATGTCGATGCTTGGCTTGGGACGAAAAGCGTTAGTGAGGATCGATACATCACCTGAACGCGAGGCCGTCGACGTCGAAAAACTCGAATGCTACCTGTGGGAGAACGCGTCCCTTCCTGTCATCGTGGTCGCTAATGCAGGAACGGTCAATACCGTGGATTTTGATGATCTTGAAGCCATCGGCAAACTAAAATCCAAATATAAATTCTGGCTACATGTAGATGCCGCTTTCGGCGGATTTGCGGCTGCGTCAGATCGATTTGCGCATTTGACGAAAGGCATCAATTATGCCGACAGTATCACCGTAGACGCGCATAAATGGCTAAATGTACCTTATGATGCGGCGATGCAATTCACTCGGCACAAAGATCTACAGCTGAAGGTATTTCAGAATAGTGCAGCCTATTTGGGCGATCCGGAAAAAAGTCCTGACTTCTTTCACTACACACCTGAAAACTCAAGACGATTTCGCGCTCTGCCCGCCTGGTTTACGTTGATGGCTTACGGCAGAGATGGCCACCGCGAAATTGTGGATCGGAACTGTGATTCGGCAAAATTGCTTGGCCAACTGATCGAGGAGTCATCCTTGTTTAAATTGCTGGCCCCCGTGCGTATGAACGTGGTGTGTTTTACGTTAAACCAAGAGTCAGTGTCGTCATCTCAGATTCAAATATTTTTAAACAAAGTCGCGGAAGAGGGTAAAGCTTTTTTTACACCTACTGTTTATAAAAATGTCCCGGCAATTCGCGCTGCGGTAAGCAACTGGCAAACAGAGGACAAGGATATTAGAATTTCATTTGAATCGTTAATTCATGCTGCCGCTGAACTAAAAACCGAAGAAACTTTGATTTAAAACGAGTATTTTTGTAACAATTAAAACCCAGATTTATGGCCGTAATGACTGCACCTATTCACACCGAGCGTACGAAAAAATCACGCCTGTCCACGGTTGATTTTTCAAATCTTGGATTCGGTACCTATATCAGTGACCACATGGTGGTAGCCGATTACAAAAAAGGAGAATGGCAAGAGCCTAAGATTGTCCCTTATGGAGAAATGCTGATGTCGCCCGCCATTCTTGCATTGCACTATGGCCAATCCGTTTTCGAAGGCATGAAAGCTTTCAAGAACAGCAAAGGCGAAATCACTATTTTCCGTCCGCAGCGTCACCTAAAGCGTTTCAATATATCACTGGAGCGCATGTGCATGCCGGCCGTCAACGAAGAATTGTTTGTAAACAGTTTGGCCGCGCTACTTGAGGTTGACAAAGCGTGGATTCCGGCGGCCGAAGGATCGTCGTTATATATACGTCCTTTTATGTTTGCCAATGAGGCGAGGTTGGGCGTCAAAATTTCGGATGAATATCGTTTCGTGATTCTGACAGGGCCGGTCGCTCCTTATTTCAGTAAACCCGTCCGTATTAAAGTGGAAGAAGAATATGTTCGTGCAGCAGAAGGCGGCACCGGCTTTGCCAAGTGCGCAGGAAATTATGGCGGGGCCTTCTACCCCACGATGCTTGCACAAAAACAAGGTTTTGATCAAGTATTTTGGACCGACGCGAAAGAACATAAATACATCGAAGAGTCAGGTGCTATGAACGTGATGTTTGTATTGAACGGCAAACTGGTGACTCCGAAGTTGGTTTCTTCTTTGCTTGACGGCGTGACTCGCGATTCCATTTTGACGCTTGCCCCCTCGTTGGGAATTGAAGTGGAGCAGCGCCGAATCAGTGTTGCTGAGATCGAAGAAGGGTTCAAAAATGGAAAATTGACTGAAGCATTTGGCGTAGGTACAGCCGCTGTAGTTAGCCCAATCGCATCAATCAGTATTCAAGGAAGAAACTACCAGCTTCCCGTGGCCAACGCCGAAAGTTTCCAGTTACGTGCAAAGAAAAAGCTCAACGACATCCGTTTGGGTATCGAAGCCGATGTACATGAATGGAATTATCCCGTAAAATAACCAAGCTGTTATCGAATGAATGCGAGAAGGATTGAATAAAGTCAAATCACCCGTTCTCGCATTCTATTCCTATCATTTTTCTCTTCAAATCCCTTCATCTTTCCATTATGGAAAAATTTCCTATTACCGAAAAAACGGAGATCACCCGTTTGGCAAAACGCGGGGCTTACGATAAAGAAACGGTATACACCATTTTAGATGAGGCCCTTGTTTGTACGCTTGCCTACGTGCGCGACGGTCAGCCATTCCAAATTCCTACGGGCTTCGCACGGGTGGGCAACAAAATATATATCCATGGTTCTGTTGGGAGTTTTTACATGCGCGAGTTGCGTGACAAAAAATATCCATGCTCCATCAGTGTCACACTGATGGATGGGCTAGTGCTGGCCAGAGCAGCCATGCATCATTCGATGAACTATCGCTCTGTTGTGATGTTTGCTGAGCCAAGCTTGGTAGTCGATAAAGAAGATATTTATCAGGCATTGGAGGTCTTTACTGAAAAAGTATGCAAAGGACGATGGAGCGACGTGCGAAAGCCATCGGACAATGAATGGAAAGAAACCATGGTCTTGTCGTTTGACCTGACCGAAGTTTCCGCAAAAATCAGAACCGGTCCACCAAAGGACGATGAAGAAGATTATACCATGGATGTTTGGGCAGGCGTTGTTCCATTGAAGATCCAACGACAGCAACCTATTGCCGATTCCCTCTTAAAGCCAGGCATAAAAATTCCCGATTATTTAAAATAGTCAGCCATGCAAAACGAAAAACAATTCGACTACGTCACTAAACTTGATGTCAAGTTTGAGCACCTAGAAAAAATCGATATTGCTAAATTAGTAAAAGCCTGCACCGATAAATGGTTTAACCAAACATTGACCAAGGTGAATGACAGCGTGGTGCGTATTGGAATTGTGGAGGGTGAATATCATTGGCACAAACACGATAATGACGATGAATTTTTCTTTGTACTGGAAGGTCAATTGCTGATCGACCTAGAGGATCGTACCATCGAGTTAAACCCAAATCAGGGAACGACGATCTCCAAGGGGGTTATGCACCGACCACGTGCTCTGAAAAAGACAGTCATGTTGATGATGGAGACGAGCACCATTCAGCCGACAGGCGATTAGATTTTACAATTGGCAAATAAAGGGACGAAGCCAGTTACGCGTTATGGGGTCACTGTTACCTTGCTCCCTGCTACCCAATTTTTGAATTCACTTGAATAATATAGATAAGCGCAGCTTGCAGTTGACAAAAAACTGCCTGGTAAATCAGCTTTCATATCCAAGTTGATCACTTTAGTTTGTAAAGGGCCAAGCTCCCTATAATAAACCGCAAGTTTATCCCCCATGATTTCGTAAAAATCGAACGCTTCTTTTTCCTTCAATTCCTTTAACTGCCAAGGTTGCAAACTCAGGCCAGCGGGTATGCCGATCAATGCCATACTCATCGGTAGACCAGTGTTTGTCTTGTTTACTAATTTTATAGAGAGACGAACAGTTTCATTCATCCTAACAGAATTACTTTTCAATTCGGTATCAATTTTAAGTTTGCATTCTTCGCTGCTTTGCGGTGTTTTCGTGTTCCAACCGATGTCAAGCGAAAAGGGAAGTGCTTCCTTTGTGCCGGCGTAGGCGAATGATAACTTATTGTTACCCTCTTTCAAGAATTGACCGAATTCATTGAAAAGAATTTTCCCTTTGTTTTCTTTAGTAAACGATTTGACGGACGGAATTTCGTGATTGACCGAGAACACAATCTCTCCGTCGGTGCGTGCGCTTTGTACAAGCTTATGATATTCGGTGACCGCTTTCAGTGCCAAAAATGTCGCCTGGGTTGACCCGTACATTCCAGACTTCTTCCTGGCTCCAATGAATTCGATGCAGTCGGTTATTAGTTTATAATCCGGAGACCGGCTTTTCAACAACGCAAGTACCCACAACGCGACAGTCTCCGTTGCAAGCGCATCTCCATAACTATAAGTAACGGAATTTTTCATTTTCATTGAGGCAACACCTCGCGTGGCAACAACATCAGAAAAAGTGGAGACGAGAAATTTGTAGTCGTCAAGTTTATTGTAGTTAATCGCAGCATTTGCCAAGAGCGCTCCAATGTACATGTCGCTATTCCCTCTAAATCCGTTGAGACTGTAGTTATATTCCAGTTCCACTTCCTTCACCCCTGCTTCGGACAGCGCATAAACTATATAGGCATTGTTGATTTCAGCTGGAGCGGATGAAAAACCATATTTCCCATGGTTTTGCTTGAAAGTACCGTCGCCATTCCTGCGCTTCAACAACCAATTTTTAGTCCGCTCTAGCATGTCGGCATCCACGCTCGAATATATTTTTTGCATTTCTGTGAATTCAATCAGCCCATATGCGGTCAGTGCTTCATGTGCCGGAGGGTGTCCAAACCATTCAAATCCACCTGAATTAATTTCGTACCCCTTCAGCATTTTGTAACCTGAGTCGATAAAGTCAAGAGCTTTTTTTTCAATGGCGGGATTACTTCTTCCCGTCTGTTTCAGAAATTGAAGGGCGAGAATATTTGGAAATGTACTGGAGGAAACTTGCTCGAAACAACCGTGAGGTTCTCTTAACATTGCTTCAGCTCCGGCGAACAAATCATCGAGAATGTCCGTAACAAAAGTAAGTTCACCCGTTGCTGAGCCTTTTTCCACATTGTTCATTTCAACATCGAACGTCTTGTTCAAGTCTTTTCCTGAATAGCTTACCCTCGCTGGAAAGCCAACAGCATGAATGTTGATCGTTTTGCTTACCTCGTCCTTGAAACGCTCGCCTTCCAACTTGATTTTAATTGGGAAATTTCCACTTATGCCAGAAGGAATGATCGAAATGAAGATAGTGACAGTTTGATTAGCGCCAACCTCTACTGATGGTTTCAGTTCATCCAGCGATCGCAGTTGGTCAGGCAGATCAACGGTGATTTTTCCGTTCAATAGACTGGTTGTATTGTTGGTGATTCGCACGGGAATTTTTAGGGTATCTTCAAATCCAATGTAGTCCGGAAGTTTCGCATCCAGCGAGAATGGCAACAGTGCGTGATAGGTGACTTCTTTTCTTCCAATCAAACCGTTGCCACTCATACCTTCTGCGGTAACCCGAAATGTTGATACCAAATCGTTCGTGTGGAATTGAATTTTGGCTTCACCGTTTTTATCAGTGACAACACTATGTTGCCAGAATACTGTTGATTTGAAGTTTGATCGGTTATCATCTTTGCTCGATGATGTATAAAATTCACGAGCCATTGAAAAAGTTCTGGGCTTGACTGACAAGACGGAATACCTTGGTTTACTTTTCACATAATTAAAGTTAGAGTAGTCGGCTCTAGACTTTGTTTCGACGAGAATGACTCCGTTAGCTGCTGCGCTTCCAAACAAACTGGTAGCTTCGGTTGCTTTCAATACCGTCACACTCCGAATATTTCCTGGCGTTAGCTGAGATCCATTGGAAAAATTTGAATTGATGCTTGCAGCCATCGGCACGCCATCGATCACCCAAAGTGGCTCCGACCGATTTGCCAATGTGCTCACACCTCTGATCTGCAAATTAGGGCTTGAACCAGGCTGGACAGAAGGAGAAATAACAAGTCCATTTACTCGACCCATCAACTGATTCTCGATCGGTTGACTCAGAAAAAATGCGGGCGGCATTTCTGAAATTTTCACAACACTAGACGCTAATGCTCTTTGCGATTCTGAAACACCCAAGCTAGTCACTACCATCTCCGACAATTGCGTTACATCGTTCGCCAAATCTACATTTACCTCATTACCTTCGGCTACAATTGGTGCCGGCGTTTCTATCCTTGCTTGATCTTCCACCTCCATCAGAGGGTTTACACGATAGCGACGGTGCTCGTAGTAGTAATTTTTATCACTCGGTTCAAACGATGCCGAACGCACCCCATTCACCTCAATCAGGTTAGGTTTTTTTGTCAGTAGCAACATAGGAGATGACGCGTCCACATTTTTAAAAATAAAATGTCCGTTTGAATCTGTTTTTATTTTTGCAATTCGTTTACGGTTGGCAAGTTCTACTAGCACAACCTCGGCTTTTGAGTTCTTATTCTGATCATTCAAAGCCCACCCGCTGATCGTGCTTTCGTTCTCTGGTAAGTAAGAAAGTATTCTGTTTTCAGGTATCATGACTTCTTTCCAACTAAACCTTCTCCACCCATGAACCATCAAGAGCAAGTTCAAGGCTTCCTTTGCCTTCGGCTCGGTCTCATCAAAGTAAAACGACGGTTCTTCAATTCTTCCCTTCACTTCGCCCCCCAACAGCATCCAGCTTAGCAAGTTATCTTGTTTATCATCTATCGCGGTCAAAAGCTGGTCATCGACAACTGCCAGGGAAAGATTGGACGGGACGGCCGCTCCAGATCCATTTGAGGTTCTTATAGTAAGCTCAACTTCCTCTCCAGGCCTATACTCGGTTCGGTTTGTAATTAAATTTATTTGAAGGGTCTTGTTGGGGTTAACAAACACAAGCCGTTCACAACGTTCGCTTCCTTCGGCATCGAAAAGCGTTAAGGTAAGTATGCCAACAGGCATTGTAGAAGTGGAAAACTTAACTTCATTCCATCCTGCTCGCAACTGAAGTTTTTCCGCCGCAAAAACTTTGCTGTGCACATGGCCCACGAGATAAGCCTGACGCTCCTTCGATGAAAAAACTTTAGCCACAAGAATCGAATCAAATTGTTGGTTAACCGCTAGCCCCATTCCATCTGAAGTAAAAACTGGTAAAGGATAAACTTCACTTATACCTTCTGGTTTGGTAATCTTTGCCGAATAGTGATGTCCGTTTTCTGCATTGATGTTGAAAGCCCCCATCCCCAAATGAAAACTTTCAAAAGTAGAAACCGTTTTTCCGCTCTCATCAGTAATGACCCCACCTATATCAGCTCCTTTACCAAACTCATTGATTGCTTCAAAAGCAACCCTTCCATTCGAGCCAACAATTGCCTCGCCTCCTTCTGGAAAAAACTTTACTTGAATTTTATTAAAAACTATGGGTACAGACCGGAAAATTGACTCTTCAATTCCGTCAGATGAGACAACGGCCTGTAAAATACCATCTGTAGTTTTAAGCGTATCGGGTAATTGAAATTCCAAATCTATCTCTCCTCGTTTATCGGTTTGAACATTTTTCGTTGCATAGTCAACACCACTCAATTTTAGCTGAGCTTTCACTTCAGCGCTCGCCAACGGTTCATCCTTCAGATTGCGCGCCTTCAAATGCGCCTTGACAAAATCATTCTTGCCATAAGCCCTTTTTTCAAAATCCAACTTGAGTAACAGCCTTGGTGCCAAAATAGACTGTATCGTGATTTGCCTCGAGAAGAAATTTTCAGTCGAAAAATTTTCCATCCATCGTGTATACGCGCGTATTGTGTACAAACCGCCCGGTTTCTTTTGGTCTATCGCGAAATCTCCATGCGCGGCTCCTTCTTCGATTTGCAATTCGGATTTCTTTATAATTGAACCTCGTGGATCAATAAGTTCAACGTAGAGAACAGTGCTGATGGAAGACGGCTTCAGTGTGACTCCATCCAGCACATAGGCTTTGTACCAAATATCCTCACCAGGTTTATAAAGCGTTTTGTCGAACTGCAGATATATCCGCTCTTCTCTATAGGTACGGTTATAGTTGGCGAGTTTCGTCTTTAATGCCTCAAGGAAATCATCTCCGTAGATTTTGAATCCGACTGATAAAGACGATAAAATGAAAAGGGTGGCTAAGGAGTATATTAATTTCTTCATGACTTACAATTTAAACGTGACGAGAAAACTGTATGACCGGAGTGATGGCGCATTGAACAAGTCCAGTCCATTGCCTGAACTGTACCCATACAAAGCAGTGCCAGGATCAACACCAGAGTAAGGAGTGATCAATAAAAGGTTTTTGCCAATGAAAGAAATTGCTAATTCTTTCTTTACTCCATTCAGTCGCGGATATATTTTATAGGAAAGTGAAATTTCGTTAAGCCTGATCCACGATGCATCTTCAACGTGTTCTTCACCCACCCCACTGGAACCATATCTCACCCAGCGGTTCTGTTGCAAATTCAGCGCGGGATTATAGAAATCGACGGGCACTGTGTTGACTGCGCCATTGGTCGTGACTCCATCAAAGACATAGTTGGAAATATTTCGCTGCTCGCCTGTTTGTTGACTTCTACCTGCATAATTCAAGGCGGCTTTCGTTCCGTTCCATACTTGTCCTCCTTTTTTG
>DATJJP010000037.1:0-21749 GCA_035492075.1 Cyclobacteriaceae bacterium
AAGGTGATGCAGTTCTGAAAAATCGAGCGCTTGTTTCTGATATTTCAGAGCTTCGGGGTATTCACCTTTGTAAAAACAACCGATGCCAATGAAATTCAATGAGGTAGATATCCCTGGCACGTCCGAAATCTTCACCGCCAATTCATACGCCTGTTTTGAAAAATAGATTGTTGAATCGGGAAACGTTAAGCGATAGGTTTTGCTCAAGTCGTTTAAAGCGCGAACCCGCAACGTGTCGGGCACCTGATTTTGTTTGACGGTGGAGAGCAAGCTGTCCTTGAGAGGTCTCTTCTGCGCGATAGTAGCACAAATAACAAATTGAGCAAGGGCTATAAACAAACTTCTACGCATCCCGTGACTTTGAATTGTTAAGATTTCATGTATGGCCAAATCTAAACAATTAATTCAACCGGTGATTTTATGGGGGGTGCTTTGTTATTGCTACAGAAGCATCGCAAAACAAATTAAGTATCCATCAATCAATTGTTTAAAAATGAGTAGATAAGTTTCACCCGCTTTCCATGGGAGTTTCGGGGAGCCGTCTCTTGTTGCCGCTTCATCCAATGGCGACAAGCAGAATTATTCCGTCTTGCCGTCGCGATTTTCAAACAGTTACAGTCACGCGCAAATAGGTGGCCGGTATGGTAGTGGTCGGCAATCCTTTACTTTGATTCTGACTGGTGAATAGGGTCTCCAGTTCCTGCTGAAGAGCTTGTGCGCTCCCATTTATTTCAGCGGCCTCAAATGCCCCCATGGTTGGGCCATAATATTGACGGAATGTATTCACAAGTTCTACGGGTGTTCCCGGAAAGTTGAAAACATAAGTATCACGAACAAACTCTATTTTGTCCTGCGGAATACCAACCTTGCCGAAACGCTCAATCACATTCTCGTTGATTCCCCAAAGCATTGGGCTTACAAAACCTTCCGGTGGTGGAGGCATGTAAGACGAACTGATCTTCAAAATTTGCGCCACTAGAGTTGGGTCGCCAGGAATCCAGTTTCCCATCACAATCCTGCCACCGGGTTTTGTCACCCGCACCATTTCCTTGGCCACATCAAATGGCCTTGGAGCAAACATGGCTCCAAAAATGCTGACGACAAGATCAAATGATTGACCTTGTACATCTATTAGATGAGAGGCGTCGCCCACTTGAAAAGTACAGTTGTTCAGGCCGTGAGCTTTCGCACGAATATTCCCTGCTTCAACCAAATTGCTGGCGATATCGACACCTATAACATGGGCTCCAAGTTTGGCCGCCGGTATTGCCGTGGTGCCATCTCCGCAACCAAGATCCAATACTTTCATACCCTTCGTGATGCCTATCCTGGCTACAAGATGATCACCACTTTCGCGCATGCTCTCAGCGATTCGGGTAAAATCACCTTTTTCCCACAATGCTTTGTTCAAGTTGATTGTCATATAATTGTTTTTATTATTAATGGATTAAACTATTAAAATCTGCTGTTTAAAATCGATCAAAAACATTCTCATTTACAGGTTGGCGATTAAAAAATGATGCGTGTCGCAGAACGGCTAGTTCATTTGATTACGTCTTTTTTCGCTATGCTCGCTACGCATCATTCTAAAGTAAACGAGTGGCACTACTAGCAACGTAAGAAAGGTTGAAGTAATGGTTCCTCCCATAAGTGATATTGCAAGACCCTGGAATATCGGATCAAACAAAATGATGATTGCACCTACCGCCACGGCTCCAGCCGTCAGCAAAATCGGAGTCATGCGAACGGCACCGGCTTCTATTATTGCCTGCTTTAGTGGAATACCTTCCGCCAAGCGCCCGTTAACAAAATCAATGAGTAAAACCGAATTGCGAACCATCACGCCGGCAAGTGCTATGAAACCTATCATGGAGGTAGCTGTGAAGTAGGCACCAAGCAACCAATGTCCAAGCACAATTCCGATCATAGATAACGGAATGGCTGCAAGCATAACTAACGGCACCCTGAAGTCTTGGAACCATCCAACAATCAGCAAATAAATGATCACGAGAACTACAACAAAGGCGATACCTAAATCCCGAAACATTATGTATGTAATTTGCCACTCGCCGTCCCATAACAAGGTGTAGTTGTCTTCAAATTCAGGCTGCCCCGCGTATGACTCTTTTAAGCTATAGTCTTTTGGCAACTTAATATTTTTGAGTTTTTCTGAAATGTCCATCATTGCATAGGAGGGACCTTCTAATCTTCCCGCCAGATCAGCTAATACGAAAACCACCCGCTTTTGATTTTTCCGGTATATGGGCTTGTCTTTAACAAGGTTCTTTACATGCACGAGGTCTCCCACATAGATTGAATTTCCTGCGTTGTTCAACACTTCCAAATTCTTGATATTATCGATATTTCCCTTGTCCAAATCATCTAATCTCAAAACGATATTAACTGGGTCAAAGGAATTCGGATCATGAAGCAAGCCGACTGCCATATTCGATAAAGCCGAATTTATCACCATCGTGACTTGACTAGGGGCAACGCCAAGTCGCATGGCTTTATCTTTGTCAACCTCAAATGAATATTTTGATTGGTCTGCTTCTACCATCCAGTCTACGTCGACCACACCTTCTGTTTTTGCAATTATTTCCTTGAGTTGACCGGCAATTTTTATCTGCTCTTCGTAATCGGGCCCGTAGATTTCTGCAACAATGGATGAAAGCACAGGCGTTCCTGGCGGAATCTCCACCATCTTAATGTTGGCATTATATTTTTTTGCAATTGACTGCAAAGGGGAACGTATCTGCTTTACGATTTCATGGCTTTGCGCATTTCGTTCTTTTTTATGCACAAGGTTCACCTGAATATCTGCCAGGTGTTCTCCTTTCCTCAAATCGTAGTGCCGCATCAGACCATTAAAGCTTATGGGGCTTGCCGTTCCTACATATCCCTGATAATTTTTTACCAGTTCATGCTTGGACAAGTACTGGGCAATTTCTTGCGTTACTACATAGGTTCTTTCCAGTGTTGTTCCTTCGGGCATATCAATTACCACTTGAAATTCACTTTTGTTATCAAAGGGCAACATCTTTACAGTCACCCATTTTGCATAAAAAAAATAGAACGAGCCAAGCAAAGCGATCATCGTGCCTCCCACGAATGCCCAGCGTTTCCAACGTGTCTCCAACATAGGACTAATAAAGGTGTTGTACACTTTGTGCATTTTAGATTGCTCCAGTGGGGGAGCTTGCTTTTCTTCATCATGTTCTTTCCCCTTCAGAAAAATGTAGCCAAGGTAAGGCGTCAATGTAAGTGCCACGATCAACGAAAGCATCATAGCGATTGACGCGCCGATGGGCATAGGGCTGAGATAAGGACCAGACATTCCGGAAACGAATGCCATTGGCAATACCGCTGCAATGACTGTGAACGTCGCCAATATTGTAGGATCACCGACTTCGTTGATTGCAAATATCGCTGCGTCTAAAAATGGCAACTGGTTCTTTTTAAAATACCGATGCATATTTTCTGCGATGACGATAGAGTCATCTACTACGATGCCGGTAATAAATACAAGTGCGAAAAGTGTAATTCGGTTAAGTGTGTAGTCCAATAAATAGTAGCTGAACAATGTTAAAGCGAAGGTGACAGGCACCGATAGAAAAACCACGAGGCCACCACGCCATCCCATCGCCAAAGTAACGAAACCTGTAACGGCGATGATGGCGATCAGAAGATGGAACAGAAGTTCAGAGACTTTTTCGGAGGCTGTTTCTCCATAATTCCTTGTTACCGTGACTTGAACTTCTGATGGAGTTAATTCCTTCTTAAGGTGTTCGACCTTTTCCAAAATGCGTTTGGAAAGGCCCATCGCATCAGCACCTTTCTTTTTGGCAATTGATAAGGTAATTGCAGGGTACTGAGATCTATACTCTTTACCCGACTCATGAAGAAGGCCATTGCCATAAAAAACATATTGGGAATTGCTCTCAGGACCATCTTCAATAGTAGCCACCTGCTTTAGGTAAACAGGATGACTCTGATTTGCTCCAACAATTAAATTCCCAACTTCGTCACTGCCAGTTATAAAACTTCCGGCCTCTACATAAATGGCTTCATCGAAACGAACCATATCACCGGCTGGCAATTGCGCATTGCTCGCTTGGATTTGCTTAGCGATCGATAAGATGTCAACATGGTTCAGCGCCATTTTTTCTTTGTCCAATGTGATGCTTAGCTGCCGACTTCTCCCACCAATAATTGAGACCGTAGCCACATCGGATACTTTTTTGATTTCGTGCGACACTACTTGCCCAATTTGCTTCAATTCGTAATCACTATACTTCTCGCTCCACAAGGTTAATCCAAGCACGGGCACGTCATCGATTGTTCTTGTCTTAACTAAAGGCATGGAAATACCAGGGGGTACTTTATCCATGTTTTTCATCAGCTCGTTGTACAGTTTTACCAATGATCGTTCGTTGTCCTCGCCAACATAAAACTGAACGATGATAAGGGCTCCGTTAGGAACAGAGGTAGTATATACATTTTCAACCCCAGGAATACCTGCTAAGATTTTCTCAAGAGGTTGTGAAACTCGCGCCTCGACTTCTTTTGGCGATGCCCCTGGATAGCCAACAAAAATGTCTGCCATCGGTACTTTGATTTGTGGCTCTTCTTCACGCGGTATGAACATGGCACTATAGCCACCTATCAAAAGAAACGCAACCATCAACAATGGTGTGAGTTTGGAATGAATGAACGCCTTCGCGATATTTCCGGATAATCCCTCTTTCATTTCTTTAAAAATTATGATCGTGTATTACTTTATCAACACGGAAGCGCCATTGTACAACCTGCCTTCGCTCTGTGTAATGAATTTTTCCTGAGGGCCCAAGCCGGAAAGAACTTCTACAACATCGCCGTTCTTTTTTCCAATCCTGAGCCAGCGCAGTTGCGCCGTTTTTTCTATCTCGTTAACGGTGAATATTCCCGACAATTGATCTTTGTGGATTATCGCTGAAGAAGGAACAGACAAGTTGTGAATCCTTGAGTCATCTTTTAATGGGATGTTAACGTGAACATGCATTCCGGAAAATAGCTCGACATTTTCAGGCACGAGCAATGCAATTTTTATTTGGAATTTTCCTCCCGTAAATTGAGAAGATGGGCTGATCTCCGAAATTTCTCCCGTCATTTTGTCTCCCGAAGATTTTATCTGGATATCAGCTGCCATCCCGTTTTTCAGCTTACTTACGTCACTTTCTAAAACGAACGCATTTACGTTGAAGCTTTGTGGGTGTTCTAATGTAATGAGTGGCATGCCCGGATTCGCCATGCTTCCTTCATCAACATTTTTTTGAGTGACCACGCCGGAAAAGGGAGCCACAATATTGGTGTAGGCGAGCATTGCGTCAGTCTCATTTTTCATTTGCCGGGCAGCTTCTGCTTTTGCTTTTATCGAGTTGTAGTGTAACGTTGCATTTTCGAATTCCTTTGATGAGGCACTCTGTCTTTTGTACAACTCCTCAAATCGTTCGTAGTCTTTTTGTGCATCTGTCAATGCTGCAGCAACTTCTGAAATCACTGCCTCAGCTTGCGCATGTTTTGCGAGAATGTCTCCGTTGTCAATCGAAATGAGTAATTGACCTTTCTGAACTCTGTCGCCAAGCTTTACTTTGATGCTTGAAACGAACCCCATCACGCGGGTACTGATGATGGCAGTTTCCTTCGATTGGATTTGCCCGCTTATGGAGATTTCTTCACCGTGATGTTGAATTGGCCTGGCAACTTCAACGGAAATGGGAATGTCTTTACTTACTTCCTTATCTTTTTTATTATAGGAACAAGAAAAAACAAGGGCGCTGATTATTAAGATCAGCGTGGCACGTTGACTCAACTGGATATTCATAATGGTATCATTCTAATTTTTCGGATGTCGATGTAAGAAACCTCATATAGGCAAGGGTTGTATTGTATTTAAATATTGCCTCACTGAGCATAAGTCTTTGTTCGGATAAAATAGATTGCGACTGGAGCAGGTCATTGGTGGAAACCAATCCTTGCAGCAAACGATCTTGGCGAATCTTCAGGGCTTCAGCTGCCTGCATTACCGCGGTTTCATGTTGGTGGAGGGAAAACTGACTATCGTTGAGCTGGCGAAGCGTTTTGTCAAGCTCCAATTGACCTTGGTCTTTTTGATAGATTAGTTGTTGTTCCATTTTTGAAAAGGCTATTTTTCGTTCTGTGATGAGATGACTGGAAGCCGTTCCATTAAATAAATTCCACGAGAATTGCGCACCGACCAGGTACGAATTGGATCCGAAGCCAAATGCCGTTTTGTCATTGATTATATAGTTCGCAAATGCATTTAGTTTGGGTAGGATGGACATTTTTCCTGCATTCACCATGATATCTTGAGCGCTTATTGCCGTTTTAATAGATTCTAAGTCGGCTCTATTTTCAGGCAACTGAGTTTCTAGTTTCTCGGTGTCATTACTTTTCTCAAGTCGTTCCACTAAGTAGATTGTTCCGATTTTGATCCCCATCAACAGGCTTAGATAGTCCGAAGAATTACGCACGTTGCTTTTTGCTTCCGCCAGTTTACTTTCCACAGACGCTACTTGAACCTGAATAGAAAGCAGATCTGATTTTTGTAAGTAGCCTTTTTCAAAATAATTCCGGGAGGCTTCAAAAATTGAGTTAATTGTCCTTTGCGACTCTTCGAGGACATTAAACGCTTGATGTGACAACTGCAGTTGAGCATAAGCTCTCTGAACCTCAAACGTCAGGTATTCTTTTGTCCTTTCCTTTTTATAGCGATAGAAGTCCACGTCGAGTTTAGCGGCTCTGCGTTGGTAGAGCATGTCTAGATTTAGGAGCGGCTGAGTCCACTCGGCCTTTGCCATATAGTTTTGAGAAAAAGAAGGGTTGTTCAATACCTGTGGGCTGAAGTCCGCTGGAGAAACAGATTGTTGTTGAAGTTTAAATCCGAAAGCGTTTAATGGATTGTTGGAAATTGCAGCCGCGTAACTCAGAGTGATGTGAGGAAGAAATACAGCATTGGTCTGATTAAACCTGGCCACTGCACCTTCTTGATCCAGCATTGCTATCGCAACTTCTTTATTATTTTTTAACGTTGTATACAGTGCATCTTGCAATTTTAATGATACTGTATCCTGCGTAATTCCTCCCTTTGCTATGAGAATAAAACTTGTTAACCACAGGAGCTTTCTCTTTATTTGATTTTTCATAAAAATCTTTCAGATAACATTCACGAATAATAAAGAGAGGCAGTAAACGGTGGCTAATAGGAAAATAACTACTGAAACGATTGCTGCGATCTCACTCTTCCCGATAAAGCGATCTAGAATTTTTTTTGTGTTAACCTTCATGTTGTGATATTGATTATACAAATTCATAAAAATCGATGTCGCGCCCTTTCATCCTCACTGAAGAACTTACCTAACAGTCGAATGATGTTGCGAACCTGATTACAAAATTAGGCGCGGTCTTGCCAACGGAATTTGCAGATTAGCTCAAAGGTTTGATACTTCAGTTCAAACTACGTTGCCTGAACTTTGAGGGAGAGGTTTTGTATTTCTTGGTAAACATCCGGGTAAAGTGAGCTTGACTTTCAAAGCCGCTTTCGTAGGCGATTTCTTGAATCGTTTTGTCTTCCTTTTTCAGGTGCAGGGCGGCAAAGGATAACCTGGCGTTTATGATATATTTTCCTGGGGAGCTTCCAAAGACGTTTTGAAAAAAGCGTTTAAAAGTAGATACACTCATGCCCGCCAATTTCGCATACTCTTCAATTCCCAAGTTGAATTGCAGGTTATTTTCGATTAATTGTCGAAACTTTCTTTTCGGAGAAGAAGTAGCGGAGCCAAAAAAATGAAATAATGTAGCGTTGCTTTGAAAATTGATAAGTTGTAAAAGCAACTCTTTGAATTTGATATCAAGCAACTGCTTAGAGGGCGTTTGCTTTTGCGAAAAAAAGGAAGCCATCGATTGAAAGTAAATCCCAAGTGACTCGTTTACATCTACAGGTATTAACTTTGGTGTTTGTTCGGATGACTTTAGCTGGCGGAAATTTGCATACTGAAGCACGTCTTCAATGAAGTAATCTGGAAAAAAGAAAATCAATAGACAAAATTCCTTGTCAAGAACTTGTTCAATATGGTGAGCTCCTTTAGCCACAAAAATGGCATCTCCTTTTTTTAACTCATAAGACGCATTTTCTGACGACCAGGTTTTTCTGCCACTTAAAACGTAAGCCAAGTAATTGGCATCTGACCAAATGGGCAGTTTGTGTTCCTTGATTGGGCATTTGTATTCAGCAAACAGGAGCTCATCATAAGCCAGTTTGTCGAACGACGAGTTTGTCCGTATGTATTCGAGAAAATTAGTCATCGATTAAATCACCACCCGAAGATAGGTGGCCTTTAGAAACAAAGCTATTCTTGGCAAAGTTTCGTGGATTTATTCTATTCGGTTTCTGACTGGCAACCGGTAAGGCAGGTCTGTAGGAAGATAACACTGTCGAGATTGTATAGAAGGTTCCAACAACTAGGAGTCAAAATTTCCTGTGACTCCGCCCATTTCTACAATGCTTCGTCAGAATTTGTGGCAACCATTTACTGTACCCCGTAACCCAGCCTCTCAATTCCATTTAAGCTCACCCTATCCTGGCATTTCCGTCTTTTGAAAACCTCCAGATGAAACCATCAAGAACGTAGTGTGTAAGTTGCGGCAAGACAAGCAATGGGACCACAAACGAAAGAATCCAAGAGTTAGTTAGTGGATGGGCAAGGGTGAAAAAAGGAAAAATAGTCGGATGGTCTTTCCACACTAATATGTCCCAGAGTGATTCCTCGAAGTAGGCAAACAAAAGCAGCGTAGACACAAAGATGGCAACACCACTCCAGCCAAAAGAAAACCCCGATGAGTCCTTCTTGGTTCCGTAAAGCCAAACCAGACCCATATAAGGAATACCGTGAGCTACCACATTCATCAATGTAAACACCAGGTCGCCATGGAATAATACAATCCCTGCATACCAAGAAAGATAGGTTCCGAGCATGACTCCATTCTTAGGAACATTTACGTCCGAGTGGATGTGAAATAATGTAAAATCAGATTTCGTTTCGCTCACATTTATTTCACAATGCCCCAGACAATAAATGCATCAGCAATCGGGAGAAGACCAAAGAGTAGTTTTTGCGTTTATTATCCTGCCAAGGAAAACCCAGCGCTTCAGTCATGTTTCTAATTTCTGTTGCAGCTCATCTATCATGCGGAAATATTTGATCGTAAAAAAGTTGCTTGAGCGCTCAGGCAACTGACGCTGGCGCTTAATCCGTGTGATCACTAATTATTTCGTTGTCCTCTTACCAGTCGCAGGAAGCCATACTCATCGTCAGTTTCATTTGACAAATGTTTTTCCAGTTGATTTATGATTTGATCTACGTTAACCATGTATTGTAGTGAGACAGAGTCAAATGCTTTGCCCTGATGCAACAGGATCAAATTAATTTCAAGCTCGTTGAATATGCCGATCTCAACGGAAACCTTAAAACTATGAATATCCTCAAGCCAGAATTCCTTGGTCCTTCTGGTCAAGAAGTTTCTCATTACAATTTTGTTGTCGTCAATCTTCAAGGTCAGTACTTTGGGGAGTTCAACAAGAATGAAAAAAAACACGGCAAAGAATGCCAAGTTTGTCAGAAACGCTAGTGCCAAGGCATTCACTACCTTCCAATCCGTCAGCCATTCGATGGCCAGCAGGCAATTAAGACTGGCTACCGATAATAAGTAGAGAGCCAGTGATGCGCATCTAAGCGTGTTTGGTTTACTTCTAGTCATACCAGATCGTTACAAATCCTTACGCAACTGTTTTCCATTCTAAAATTAACATCACTCCTTCAAAATAGGGAGACGGAAGTTTCGAACAGCTGATAGCCCATGACCAGTGGCTAAAGACCCGATGGAATTCACAATTCGTAGCTCGGTTTCGCATGCGGAAAATTCAGAATCCCGAATGTTATACCGAGTAATTGGGATGTTTTCTTCCCTAATTAAATTCCACCCCGTGATTGTATCCGATCTCTCATTTTGAACACTTTTTCAATAACATTAAGTCTCGCCTTCCGAGGATCGGGCTTGCCAACTGCTTTGCCGTTCAAATCAATGTCAAGTATTTCTTCTTTTTGAGTTTCATAGAGTGGCCAAGCCGGCAAATTCTTGCCATTTGGATTTCCTGTCTTGGCGAAATTTGTCCAATAGGTGTTCATGATTCTCGCTAATTCCTTTTCGTCAGATGTCGGCTCACCTGGATTTCCCCACCGAGCATTGAGGGTGTTGAATACAAATGAGACTTCAGATCCATGACCGGCACCATAGCGTGATCGCTCTCTCGCTGCAGTAGGGACATAGCCAAATTGAAACATGTAAGTTGGTACCCGCTTAGTTACGAAAGCTCTTGCCGTCATTCGTGCGGGCTCACCCCAAACCCAATCAGTGTTGAATTTTGTTTGCACCTCCGCGAATTCTTTGTTGCCATCAGGATCGAATGCGGCTTTTGCTTCCGCTTCAAATTCTCCAAAGAGTGAAAACAGTTCTTGCTTTGACGTAGTATTGTTAACAAAACCACCGCCTATTTCTGCACTGCAATTTCCGATGATGATAGGGACCTTTGCTTGTCTGCCAGCCTTGTATGCACTCTCTGCTGTTTCTACCACCAGTTTACCATCGAGGATTGGCCCCGAGTAAATCCGAACACCGGAGCTATCGTTTTCCTGACCTCCATCCAGAATTTCTTCCACGCTCAACGCGCGAAGCTTCACCAACGCAGATGCATCAGTGTTCTGAATTTTATGTTTGCGCGCAAAGTTTATTCCAATCGTTTCTGCTGAAACAGCATAGAGAGGGTCTGCATTTTCTTTGTTGATCGGTCTGCCTGTGAGAACACCATCCCGGCCACCACTGGATTCTCCGATTGCTTTGTGGAAAAGTCCTCTTGCAGCGGGTATTGTCAACAGAGAATGTACTGATACACCGCCTGCAGAAAAGCCAAAAATCGTTACGTTATTCGGGTCACCACCAAACTCAGCTATATTTTCCTTGATCCAATTCAACGCTGCAATCTGGTCCATGTAAGCGTAGCTGCCCTTAAATTCTTCAGGGTGTTCTTTGCTCAATGCCGGGAACGCAAAATGACCGAGACGACCAAGCCGATAATTGATGGTCATCAGGATGACGCCTTGTTTCGCAAATGCATCTCCTGCCGTGCCAGCCCCGGAGCCACTACCACCTGTGAAACCACCTCCGTGTATCCAAACCATTACCGGCAATTTTGATTTTCTCGTTGCAGTAGCCGGTGCCTGTTGGTATGACGCCACTTGAATATCGGAACATGAACTAATTTGCAATACACGAGTTGATGGTTGATCCGTTAAAATTTTAAGTTATGTCCGAAATCGGATAAAGAATTGAAAGCTCCAACGTCTCGGTGCTTTATCTCGACTGGCTCTCCTTTTCGAAGAATTCTGGATGGTCTGGATCGCCAAATGAAACTGGATTATTCAGACCAAAACTGTATGGATTAATATCTGTGAAGAAATCAGTGTGGAGCCGGGGCGTAAACGGAGGTCGGTAAAGAAGCAATCATCTACCACTAAAGGATTACGTGACTGACTGTAAGTTTTTTCAGTAAATCACTTCGGAAAGATGACGCACCTTCATCACATTTGCTCCGAGTCGCTATGACTCTTGGCCGTTCGATGATCTATAGTAGAACTTTAACACCTGTAAATGACGTCAACGTTGCAATAGGAGTAACTCCTATCTCAATTAACTTTCAACAGTCAATAAATCAGCGATGTGATAAAAAACTATTCACAGCAGCTTATTTACGTCTTGCGAGTACATCCCCAAAGTTTATGTTTGCGCAAAATTTCGGTGACCTCTTGACGACACCTGCTACGTCGATTTTACGCCGTTGTACAAACTCAACTGAACAATCAAATCATTGTCTATATAAAAAAACGATATGAGAAACAAACTATACCTCACTGCACTGGCTACAATGTGCTCAATTTCAATGTTTGCGCAAACTAGTAACACTGGCCGCTTTAACTGGTTCCCAAATCAAGGTAACGTTGGCATTGGTACCCGGGCGCCGTCTAAAGACCTGGAGGTGATCGGTGACCTAAATGTTACAGGCACAACCACTTCAAACAGCGTGCAAACAACCACACTGCAGAGCGGAACTTTTTTGAACTTAAATAATGCGATCATCAACGGCCGGCTCGGTGTCGGAGGAGTACCCAATCCAACGGAGGCGTTGGATGTCCTTGGAAACTTAAAACTCTCAGGAAATATAACTGCGCAGGGAGTAAATTTTCAAACTCTAACAGCAAATGCAGGAACATTCGGATCTCTCACTGTAAATCAAAATGTAAATGTGGGCGGCAATCTCATCCTCACGAATAATCTTTCTGCTCTCGGAATTACCAGCACATCACTAAATACTCAAACACTTATAGCAGGTGTAGCTACTTTCAGTGAAAATGCCACGTTCGCCAAGAACATTTCAGTAGGAGGAAAGCTCGGCATCGGTGTAGCACAACCCATCGAGGTGTTGGAAGTAGGAGGTAATATGAAGAGCACTGGCAGTTTATTGTCTCAGTCGCTCACCACTGGAGCAGCACAGTTAACAAGTTTATCTGTATCACAAAACTCATCTTTCACTGGGCCGACGTCTTTTGGCAGCAAAGTATCAATAGGTAATGACCTAGCCTTGACTGGGAAGTTGGGCGTTGGTGTTGCTAGCCCTACGGAGAGCCTGGACGTTAACGGCAACGTCAAATTGACTGGGGCGATCAGTGCATCTTCAGCGAACATCAACCAGGGAACTTTTGCTCAAGGCTTGACCGCAGGGAATACTTCCGTCAATGGAACTCTGAACGTGACGGGACAAAGTACACTTGCAGGCGCAACCATCGGCGGGACAACTACTGCCAATGATGTTCAAATCAATGGTGCGTTGAACGCAAAGAATATTTCAATGTCCGACTTGACCACAAGTGGCAATGCGACTGTTGGACAAAACTTAAATGTCGCTGGAAAAGTGGGTATAGGCCTAACTCCAACGGAAAGTTTGGAAGTCAGCGGCAACATAAGATCAAGCCAAGGACTGATATCAAATTCTATAACGTCGGGTACTGGCTCGTTCAGTGGAGATGTTCACGGCAGTCAGAATCTAATTGTGGACGGCCAAGTGGCCATCGGAAAACAAAGTGCAGCTTACACACTTGATGTCAACGGTACCGTAAACGCTACTTCTGTCTTGGTAAACGGCCAACCAATCAATCCAACCTCAGCGACAAATTTTACTATAGATCAAACCCTGACAGTAAATGGAAACACAAAACTTGGTGTGACCCAGATCACGGGGCAACTCGCGTCCAACGCAATCAGCGCCACTAGTCTGACCACCACTGGAAGTGTTTCGGCAGGGCAGGGGTTGAGCGTAACGGGCACTGGGACTTTTTTTAATGACATCACTGTCACTGGAAGTGCCAACATTGGAAATGCACTAACTGTCAATGGTACTCTAACTGCGGGGAACCTGGCCATGACAAGTATCACTGCCTCAGGAGATGTGCGCGGGCAGAACTTGTATGCAACTGGTGCGGGTCAGGTCGCAACTGATCTTTCCGTGGGCGGAAACTTGACGGCAGGGGTAATCACCGGATCAGATTTCAGAAAGACAGATGGTACTCCGTTCATCAATCTCGATAACACAGTCATCTCACAAACCCTGGCCGTTGGCATAACAAGACAAGTTCCCGCCAACTATGCCATGGCCGTAGGTGGAAATATCATCGCTACTGGAATCGATATCAAGATACCGCAAAAGTGGCCCGACTATGTTTTCACGGATGGACACAAATTGCTGTCGATCGAAGAAGTTAATCGCTACATTCAAGAGCATGGTCATCTTCCTGGTGTTCTTTCCGCAAAAGAAATGCAAGCCAAGGAAAACTACAGCGTCAGTGAAATGGATTCGAAGCTTCTGGAAAAAATCGAGGAACTCACCCTGTACATCATTGAACTGAAAAAAGAGATCGATCAGTTGAAAAAGAACTGAGCTGAAAACACAGCGACTTTATTTTTCCAAATCACTACTTTGTCTATGAAAAAGCTTTCCGCCCAACTGTTGGTGCTTGTCACATGCGTTGCCTCAATCAAGGCATTGTGCCAATCCGATGTGAGCCTGCAAAAAATCAAGAATCCCGTTTACCCTTCGCCCACAGCTGCATCGCTGGGAAAATACAGTGACATACCCGTGTCATACCATACGGGAGTTCCTTCCATCTCAATTCCGATTTATACAGTGACCGAGGGAAGCCTTCAACTTCCGATTTCCCTGAGCTATCATGCAGGTGGTATTAGAGTGGATGAGACAGCGAGTTCAATTGGACTTGGGTGGAGCCTCAATGCAGGAGGAATGATCAGCCGCACCGTGAATGGAGGACCCGATGAAGGCTTTAAGCATTTCTATGGAGCAACACCTCAGAATGGCTGGGGTTTTTACAAGGACGGAGGAGTTCCAGACCAAATAAAGCGCTGTCAGGATATCCCTGCCGACAATTCCATGGGGCTTGTAGATGGAAACAGTGGCTTTTGTTGCCAATTAAAGGATGATAAGCGTTGCGACAACATTGTAACAAGTATGTGCATACCGTGTGGCTACTACTATCAAGATGCAGCCATTGGTGCCATTGATCTCGAGCCGGACCTTTATAATTTCAACGTGAACGGATACGCTGGAAAATTCTTTTTTGATGCGAACCGAAATGCTCACTTCCTTCAAGAAACAGGTGTGTTCGTTAAACCCCTCTCTGCCGATTTCTCCAAATGGATGCTGATCACACCCGATGGTACAAAGTATTTTTTTGGGAATTACAATGGCGTGGATGGCACGGAAAAATCATATGCAGATCCCGATGGATTGTTCACGAACTTCTGGGATTTGGTCGCGAACACTACTTGGTATCTTACTCGCGTAGAATCGATGAACGGTGAGCGATGGATACAGCTTGAATATGACATTGAATATTATTGCTTTGCGAACAGAAGAGGCCAAACTTATGCCTTAGCCAATGCAAGCAGTGGTGCAAACCCCGATCCGTCAAGAGCCGACCCGACTCCAGCAATCAGTTTTGTCAATGGCAGACGTTTAAGAAAAATCACGACATCATCGGGGAATACAACAATAGATTTTAATCCTTCACAAACGGGACGTGAAGACTTGAACCATGCCACCAGTGACAGGTTCACCGACTTACGAAAGGATTCGGATGCGAAGACAATAGCATCAATAGAAATTACTTCTCCAGGATTGTATAAAAAGTTCAGCCTCAGCCAAAGCTATTTTGTTTCCAATCCTTGCGTGTCTCTGTTACAGTCGGATTATAACAGTGCACCACAGCATCGAAAGAGACTCCGTCTTGACGAGTTGGTTGAGTCTGATAAAGACAACAATAGATTGCCTCCCTATCATTTTGGCTACTCGTATTTTCCGCCCCCCGATCGTTACTCTCTGGCCAGAGACGAGCAAGGTTTTTACAACGGGCGGGATACGAATGACGGATGGTTCCAGGATGGAAAGCTGGTAAAGACAAATGGTTACACATATACTTTACATACCGGTGATGACCACCAGCCCGATGAAAGCTCCATGAAGGCCGGCACGTTGACCGTTATCCGTTATCCTTTAGGACGAGTTACTTATTTCGATTACGAAGCCCACCGCACGCCCCTAAAAATGATTGGCGGCTTGAGAATAAAGCGTATTACCGAAAAGGATGAAGACGGTGTTCAGATCACTCGAGAGTTCAAGTATGAGCAGCCCAAATTGTATTTTGATGACAGCAACACTGCTTTGGTGGTAGATGAAAACAATGTCGATCACATTACCAACGAAGGGATAAGAGGTGGGTTTGCTGTGTACTACGCGCTAGCACCGGTGGTGCCCTTTTATTCTGCACAAGGCTACAACATTGCATACGATAAAGTGACCGAGACAAGCATAGGTAGCGGCACAAGTGGAAATGGATCAAAGGTTTATACCTATTATAGTTTTGCTCCAAGCTTTCCTGCTTATCCTAAATATCCGATTACCCCTGTTATCACGCTCCCTGGTTCCGGTGAGGAAAAATCGGAAACCTTCCTGGACAATAATTCCTTGGCAGTTTCAACTAAAACTTATGACAAAATTCCTAGTGGATCGAGTTCAGTGCTTACAGCACGCAAAGTAGGCATCTCCACATCAAGCAACGGTACTCCTCCCAGTAGTGGCGTTTATCCAACTGTTCCCTTATTTGGTCAAGCCTACTATCAAGACTACGACTTGCCAGCTTACACTTTTAATACCCAAACTGATGAAATGATCGAACAGGGTGTGTCAACATCTCATCAGTATACGTACACCAATGGAAAAATAAAACCTTCCGTTGTTGAAACAACAAACAGCAGAGGTGACACTGAGCGCATTGACATTACCTATCCTGATGACGCAGGTAGCGGTGCTCCTTCGCTCATGTTCAATCCAAGTGACGCTAATTACAAAAACCTGATCTACGAACCTCTGCGAATCACTACGTCTGTGGCGGGCAATGTCATTTCAAAGGATGAGAATATTTTTGAAACATCCACCAATGGCACCAAAATCAATCTCACAAAATCCATTCACTATCCATCGGGAACAAGCGCTTCGCGTGAGAGCACTTATCGATACGATGATAAATCCAATCTGATTTCCATCAAAAGCTCTGACGGCTTGACCACATCTTTCAAATGGGGATACAACAACTCATACGTAGTGGCGAGGGTTGTTGGCAGCGAACCTGAAATGATGTATTACGAAGGCTTCGAAGGTTTCAACGACAACAATGTATCAACTGATGCAAAGACGGGACTGAAATCTTATGGAGCAGCTCTGAATGTGACTTTGCCGCAACCTGGAACCTACGTTCTTTCTTATTGGCAAAAGGATGGCAGCGGAAAGTGGACCTATATCATCTCCGACAACGTCACGACCGACCAAACGATTGGAGGATCGGGAATATTGATCGATGAAGTGAGAATGATTCCTAGAGGGGCGCGAATGACTACCAAACAGTTCAACCCTGGCCAGGGCCTCATCACCGACACCGACATCAATGGCAATTCTGTCTACTACGAGTATGATGGGTTTGGGCGACTGAAAGTGCAACGCGACACGGACAAGAACATCACGAAAGCATACGAGTATCAAATCCAACAAAAGTAAATCGCCATGATGAAAAATATTTTCGCATTTGCTTTTCTATTGGCGTGCTGGTTTTCGTTGCATGCGCAAACAAAGCCAACGATTTCAAATCAGTCGGGGGCAACAGAATTTTGTCAAGACCGCTTCTACACCTTCATCGCAAATCCACCCACCGATTGTACGTTCAGCTTCTGGTCGTTCTCCAATGGTCAGCTTTCATATCAAGGAAGTTCTACACAAAACTCACCGTTTGCTTCAATCAAGTTTCCAGCCAGCGGCACGCTGACAGCCAACTTCACCTGCGGTACAGCAACATATGACATCAATTTTTCTGCGGTGCCCTCGTCAGTGACAATCACACCCTCGAAAACAAACGTCATTCTCTTGGAGACATTCAGTTTGTCTGCCACGGGTGCAAATTATTATTTCTGGACAGGCGATGGAATGATTTCCTATTCGGGAACCCCGGTCACAGCAGCTCCCGAAAACGGTGGGCCTGATACATATACCGTGTATGGCTCCATGGTGAGCGGCTCAAATTGCAGCGCAAGTGCAAGCACGACCGTGACTGTCACTAAGCTCATTGACGTTGGCCCGGACAAATCCTTCTGTCGTGCTGATGGTAACATCGACTTGAATAGTTGGGGGCAAAGCCTCACCACTGGCTCTTGGAGTGGCCCTTCGATTTCGAACAATACTATTTTGATAGGCCAGCTATCGGACAACCGATATCGCTACGTGTACACGCGTACCTCCGATGGCGCACAAGATGTTCTCTATCTCTCGGTATCGGGCCCACTTGCAGGTACAGCCTCCATTACAACAGCAAGTTTGTGCGGACAGTTGACAGGAGACTTAAGTTTTTCCGGTGGCCTTGGCAATTTATCATGGCAAAGGTCACATGACAGCGGCAACACATGGAGCACCATCAGCGGAGCAACATCAACGAGTTATCATTACAGTGAAACCCAAGAGACTTGGTTCAGAGCTGTCACTACAGGCCCACTTGGAGGCTGCCCTGATCAATTTTCGAATGTTGTCAAGGCGGTAGTTGTCCCGGCACAATCAGGATCAATAAGTGCTGCTGCCGACCCCAACTCGTGTCTTACAGCTACGGGTAATCTTTCACTACAGGGATATGTGGGTGCGATTCTTTTTTGGCAACGCTCTACCGACAATGGAAATACTTATCTGACCGTTCCCAACTCGGCTGGCTTGGTTTCGATTTCTTACAACGAATCTGCGGATACTTACTACAAGGTTGCAGTACAGCAGGGCACGTGCCAGGCGGTGTTCACTTCTCCTTATTTGGTGCATCCAATCGTAACGGCAGGAGGGAACCTGAACTCTACATCTTCGACATTGGATTGCGGAAATTCACAGGCCAACCTGAACCTGAATAACTATCAAGGCGATGTTTTCACATGGCAAGCGTCTACCAACGATGCCAGTTGGTTTGACCTACAGTTAACGGGACCACAAAACCCGGTGAGCGCCCAGACAGATACTTGGTACCGTGTAAAAGTGGAGCGAGCAGGCTTCAACTGTCCAGCATCTTACTCAAGTGAATTTTTCTTGCAAGCTTCCACGCATCCTGGTACGGCATCAACCACCAGCACGGAGCAGTGCGGCACAGCGAGCGGAAATCTTACGCTCAGCAATTTCACGGGAACAATCACACAGTGGGAGCGGTCCACTGACAACCAAACATGGCAAGCAGTGGCCAACAGTGCGGGGTTTCCGGTTTTGCAGTTTGCCACCTCAAATCCTGTCACGTACTACCGTGCTGCAGTTAAGTTCGGGACATCGCCAACCTGCGCCACACAGTATTCCAACGTTGTTCAGGTTGATGTTAGCTCACCCACGGTTCCCGGTGCCGTTACGTTTGTTGGAGAATCAAAAGAAGCCGAAGTAGTAAACGGTGCTTTGACTTTCTATCCCACGTTTACGCTCAACTCGTACTCGGGCTTGATTCAAAATTGGTGGGAATACTTCTATCCCGACGTAAACAACGGGCAAGTCATCAATTCTCATGCGAACTCGATCACGGTGCCAGTCATCACCACGATCGAGGTTAGAGCCGAAGTGAAAAACGGGAATTGTGATGCCCTGCTTTCGGGTGCGGCATTGATGTATGTCAATGCACCGTTCTTGGGAGATGTGGTAGACACCGAAGGGACTGTTCTTGATTCGTATCAGGGATACAGCTACAAAGTCGCATCGGCATTTGGAATAAGCCTAGCTGATGGGTTTACCTTCATGGCAAATTCAGGTCAGGATTTTTTCATTTTCACGGACGACAGTTACAGCCTGCCGCCCACCGACAAAACGTTTGTGCAGGAGCAAACCATATTGAAGGAAGGGGTCACGGATCCCGATAAGGTGTACTTCCTGAACGCGTTTGATCGCTCCAATACCTACAGTTACATCGATGGTCTGGGGCGTCCAGCTCAGCAAGTGCAGCGCATGGCCAGCCCCAATCAAAATGACATTGTGGTGCCGATTACCTATGATGCATTTGGGCGGACTGACAAAGACTATCTACCCTTTGAAGCGCAGAGTCGATCAGGAAATTTTGTTAAGAATGCAGTATCGGCACAGGCGCAGTTTTATCTCAACCCAACTCCCAAAGTAACAGCAAGCGATTACCCATTCGCTGCGAAGGTGTATGAACAAAGCCCGCTCAGTCGCGTCACGGAACAAGGAGCCCCCGGTGTAGACTGGCAGCCGGTGCTTGGGCACACTACCAAATTCAAATACGAAACGAATATCGACAATGAAGTAGTACTCTGGAAAATGAACGAGGCTACTAACAGACCAGAGAACGACGGATACTACGCGGCTGGAACTCTGGAAGTAAACACCGCCATCGATGAGCATGGTTCTGCAGTTAAGCAGTACAAAGACAAAAATGGAAAATTGATCAACAAAAAGGCACAGAACGGCGATGCATTGGTAGAGACCGTTTATGTATACGATGATGCCAATCAACTGCGTGTAGTGATGCAGCCTGAAGGTGTTGCCAACTTGAGCGGAAATCCCGATGATGACTTCCTCGATAAATGGGCGTTTCAATATCGCTACGATGAGTTCAGACGGATGAGCCAGAAGAAAGTGCCAGGCGCCGGATGGGTGTACATGGTTTACGACAACCGCGATCGATTGGTCATGACACAGGATGCGAACCAACGCCCTAACAACCAATGGATGTTCACCAAATACGATGACCAAAACCGACCGGTGATGGCGGGTATTTACACATTCAGTGATCCTACGGCTCGCGTTGGCATTGCCAGCCGCGAGGACATTGCGGCATCAATTAGCACAAACAACTTCTTCGAAGTATTTGACATCTCGCAAACGTTTGGTTATACCACCTATAGAACATTCCCTTCCGACAACATCGAAATTCTCTCGGTCACTTACTACGACAATTATGACTTCATAAGTCTTTTTGGTTCCGGCTTCGACTATGACGCCTCACAGCTGCCAAGCACCGCCACGAAAACGGACTTTGTACAGGGCCAAGTGACAGGTACACAAACCAAAGTACGTAAGACAAACACGTTTTTGAAAACAGTGAACCGGTACGACAACAAGAACCGCATCATCCAAAGCATCGGCAGCAATCATCTGAGTGGTTTTGACAAAACGAGTGTAGTGTATGATTTTCTTGGTCGGGTGTTAACAAAAATACTCGTCCACACCAAACCTGGTGATCCAGACATTACAGTCGCTGAAGAATTTACTTTTGATCACGCTGGACGATTGAAGGCGCAGTATCATCAAGTCGGCAACGGCCCCAAGGTGAATCTGAAATCGCAGAACTATAATGCCCTTGGCCAGCTGGTGGAAAAAAACCTTCATCTAAGAAATGATGGCGCATATCAGCAATCAGTTGATTATCGATATAACATTCGAGGATGGCTTACGCACATCAACAATGCAGCACTTGCCGATGATAGCGGTGTCACCAACGATGACGGCAACGATTACTTTGGTTTCGAACTGAGGTACAACACGCCAACCACAAATGGTGGTGCGGCACAATTCAATGGCAATATAAGTGAAGTGCTGTGGAGTAACTTGGTGAGTGGACGACAATCGTACGCATACAGTTATGATCCACTCAACCGTCTCACCCAAGCAAAATATTTTGATACAAACAATCCGTTGAACAATAACCGTTTCAACGAGCAGATCACAGGCTACGATCGCAACGGAAATATTATTGGAACAACTCGTCAGGGAAAGACAGGCGAGGTTGCATTTTCGAACACGTATGGTGCAATGGACAACCTTGGTTACTCTTATCAGGGCAACAAATTGTTCAGAGTCGATGACAGCGCAAACTCCACTTCTGAAGAAGACGGGTTCAAGGAATTAAACACATCAAGTGATGACTATGAATATGATGACAACGGCAACCTGACCAAAGACAAAAACAAGGGCATCAGTTCAATGACGTACAACTATATGA